>CAZGOY010000001.1:0-267472 GCA_964527565.1 uncultured Sulfuricella sp.
TAGTGGTCGCCCAGATTCGTTGTGCCAATTTGACATCGATAATTCCTAGTTATCAATAATTGTTGATTAATACTTCTTTAGCGCTCTTTCCAGCCTCATCCAGCGCCGCCGCAACGATCACCGCCTAGAGTCGGGCACCCTCACACCATATGACACCCCTATCTCAGGTTGGGATGACAATTGGCGTCTGTATTTTCGCGGCGACCACGCTATACAGGTCAATCTCAGTTTGAGGCGTGCGGATGGATACGATCAAGCTGTAGCGGGCCGGAAGGTTGTAGCGATCCAATTTTTGGCGCGTGCGCCACCAGCCCATGGCGGGATAAACCGCAAGGAATCCCCGGCTGGCCAATTCGGCGGCGGTGCCTTCCCATACATCCTGATGCAGCGAGCCTTTATGACGCTGTTGCTCACCTATCCACCAGTGCGGGTCTTCGTGGTTGGTATGCTGTCCATTTTCTTCCATGGCGGCGGCAGCGTTGATGCGGGCGAGAAAATTCTCCTCGGACTCTTGATGATGACGCACTTTGAAGCGCAAGCGGTGGGAGGGGTAGTGATATTTTGATGCCGAACCACGAGCAGAGGGGTTGGGCTCGATGAAATAGGATAGCGTGACGCGCATTTGTACCTGGGTTTCGCCGAGCGCTTCCAACTCTTCTTTAGGCCAAGGCAGCGCATGAAAATTCATGTCGCGAGTTTTGATCTTGCTTCCGTCTTTTTTGTAGGGGTGGACTTGATCTTCGACGATCAGTGTCAGCGAATTGGCGGCGCTCCATAATGCGTGTTCCAGGTCGGGAACGCCCCAGCCGCAATGACGCACAAGGTTGATGTGGTCATTCTTGGTGTGGGTCTTCAAATACATTTCGCGCATGGCACCCGTCCATTCGGCGGAATGAACGATGAGCGCGCGGATGGTTTCAGGGCGCAGTTGTGGATAAGCCGACATCAACTGCGCAGCCATGCGGGCGCACAGGGCGGACGCGGCGCTGGTGGCGTTGGTAGTGGTAAAAAGTTTCTCGGTGTGCTTGAAGTGCGTGGTCAGCAGGTTGAGACCTGGCAACGTTCCCGCAAACCCGTCATTTTTTCCTACATTACCACCTTCAAAAACCACATCGGGCTTCAACGGCCACCCTCGATCCCAAGTTGCCGATGTTGTCGTGAATGGACTGATTCCACCAAAAGGCGCAACGGGTTCAATGTTGTCATCTTCGGTTTCTATTTTTTCGGTAAAAGCGCCTACCGTCAGCGCGTTCCAGGCTTGACCGGGATCGTGAATCAAGTTTCTCATCGAAAGGCTTTCCGGGTAAGCCAGCCACTCATTGCCATCCTTGGTATTCCCGGCAGCTAGCACAATCAGCCGTGGAAATTGGCCTTCATTCGACGCATCTGCAGCCAACGAATCCACCATGGAAGACCACGAAGAGGGGCGACCGCGATCCCGGAAATCCGTCGCCGTCACCGCCGAACTGAATACGCGCAGACGTTGTGGCGCAGCAATTTCAGGACGGCTTACCGCTTCCGCAAAAAGGTTGGCATGGAACTCGTTGTTTCCAGTGTTCGCGCCCTCTCCTCGCGTGAGCTTGACCGACTCCAAGAGGTGATCAATTTGCATCGGCAGTTCCGTTACCAGTGCATCGGTCAAATCGCCGTAGATGGCTATCCCGGCCAAGCCTGTGCCGTGATTACAGTCGTCGCCCTTGCCCCATTCCGGCTCGACCGTGTGCGTGTCATCGCTCGTCAATACCGGCGAGAGCAATGGATGACCGCGGTTCACGCCGCTATCGAGCAGGCAGACGCGAGGCACATCGTCAGCGTGCGCCGGGAAGGTTGTCCGTGCCAGCAGTTCATCTTTCCAGACCTGCTGCTCCTCGGCACCCATTCCGTCGAATAATTCAGCCGTTTCCTTGGCGCGGCGTAGCTCGGCCACACAGTTCAGCGTCATGACCGTCTGTGAGAACTGACGCTCCGAACCATGCATCATGACGACGGTTCTCTCGGGAAAATCCACGCTGCCAGTGCTAACCGTGCAGCCGACCATTGCAGCCAGCTTGCGGAAATCGTCCACAACCCGTTCACGGTTACCACGTTCGGGTAGCCACACTTCCCACCAGAATGCCTCGTCGGGATTCTGCGGCAGAAGCGCAGGATCATCAGTCCACAGTGCGCGCAGTTCGGCTGCGCGTATGGACTCTATGGTATCCAGTAGTGGCCGGTGGTCTCTGGGTCTGCCGTTCTTATCTTTGTTCTCATTCAGATATTCGGCCACACATTTTTCAAAGTGCGCGAGCTTGCCATCGGGCACGAATACATTGGCGTAGGTGTATTCCCCTTCTTCGCGGATGCTCAGCAATTCTATGTGCTGCCCATCGTTGGCGAGACTTTCAAATGCCAGCGCTATACCGGGTTGGCTTTGAAATTGAATCTGTAGGCCGACGCCGCCTTCAAGCCCCATATCGTGCTGCGTTGCAGCGACCTGTTCGGCAATGGGCTTGAGTGCCTGGAGTTGTGTTTGCAGGGATGCGCCGTGCTGGGCACGAGACAACTCTGGCACATAAGGCTCCGTGCCTCTGCCGGTGTGGGCAGTGAACGGCTTGGCTTCGGAAGTATCGGAAAGGACGAAATGCCGACGTTTATCTTGCGCTTCATTCGTCATGGTTCGGCGGCTCGCTATTGTGGTTGGCAAGCTTGCCGCTGATCAATTTTCGTTCCTCCAGCATACGCACCAGATCGGCTTCGATAACCGTGTCGCGGTCATGGATGATGCTATCCTTGATCGCCTCGTCGGCGGCTCTCGAAATTTCCGCATGGCTTAATCCTGCCGCATGCTCGGCAATTTTGCTCCAGGCAAAACGCTTGGCATGAAACCCGGCCAGACGCGCCTTGAGTACCGAAACGACTTGCTCCCGGTCGGGCAGTCCGTACTGAATCATGTCGTCAAAGCGGCGAAACAGCGCATAGTCGAGAACATCCGGGTGATTGGTCGCGGCGATAATCACGCTGTGCGACTGATCCTGTTCGATCATTTGCAGAAAACTGTTGAGCACGCGCCGAATCTCGCCCACATCGTTGGCCATGCCGCGTTGCGAGCCGATAGCATCAAACTCGTCGAAAAAATAGATACCGCGCACCTCGGTAATGGCATCAAAAACCTGTCGCAATTTGGCCGCAGTTTCCCCCATGTATTTGGTGATCAACGCATCGAGACGAACCAGAAATAGCGGAACGCCCAACTCTCCCGCAAGCGCCGCCGCCGTCATCGTTTTGCCGGTTCCCGGAGGCCCCACAAAGAGCAGCTTGCGCCGCGGCGACAAACCATGCTCTTTGAGCTTGGAAAAAAAACGCTGCTCCTTGATCATGCGCTGGAGTTTCATGGACACGCTCTCGTCGAGAATCATCTCGGACAGGCGGGTATGGGGATAGGAAACACTAAGAAGGCCAACCAACTCGCCGCGCGGCTTGTTGAGCGGAACCAGCTTGCCCGCCCCGGTCAGGTTCTGGCTGCGGGACTTTGCGGCATCAATCATGTCGCGAAGCTCTTCGGCCAGTTTTCCATGCCCCAGCTTGGCCTCATGCGCGGCAACCTGCATGGCAATGGATAAAAAGCGCCCCTCATCACCCTCAATGTGTGACCTGAGAAGTGCTTTAAGTTGCTCCGCGCTTGCCATTTTCTCTCCAGTCCTCCTGCAACTTCTTAATTGTACAACGCCATTACGGATATTAAGTGGGCACCAAGAGCCAAGTGGTGCCTTCTTTTCTCGCCGCGACCAGTGCGAGGCACTGAGCGTCCAGCGGGGACACCCCTTGCGGGTGCGGTTACCTTTCTTGGCGAAACAAGAAAGGTAACCAGCCGCCGAGCTGCCTCCGGTTATGTAACCCCCAGCGCGTAGCGCACAGAAAAAAGAAGTTATAATTCAAGACGTAACCCCAAGGCGTGGTGCACTTGGAATGTGAATCCACCCCAGCTTCAAGAGTTCGCATCATATTCTCCTCCTTCATTTATGTAATTCGATGCCGAACCCGTCGTTGTTCGGATCAATCGATCGCGACGGGTGCGGGATTGATTTTGTCTTCCGGATCAAGCCGAACCTGGTAAAACCCAAGTATGCCTCGTCGCATTTCAAATGAATAATGGCTTCCAAGTTTACGCTTTTCAAAATATCCCCAAGGGTCATTTAAGACCAGTGGGGGCATTTTTGTGTCTTTGGCAACAAACACCGCCCAGTATCCGTTCAGAGCCTTGAAATCCTCGCGCCGCTCAACCAACTCGTAAATCTGGGTCTGCGGCTGGAGATCGTTGGTGTACAGATTGATTCGCAACAAGCCGGGGTAAGTCGCACCGGCAGCCGCCAAGCCGGTAAGCAGGGCTAACCCCAATTTCGTTTCCTTGTTCATTGGGGTTTTTGAAACCATAAACCAGGACGCCACGCCGACAGCCGCAGCCACGACAGCCATCCATATTTCTGGCGTGAACTCCACGTAGCGCTCGGCTCCCAAACCAAAATCGAGTACGGCATAGAGAAATAACGTCATGAAAACAAGCAGGATGGCTTTTCCCATGGGATGCCCTGTCAGATCACCGGCGGTGGTGGCTCTTTCATCAGGCAGGATGACTTTGTATCCCATCGCACTCAAAGCCAGATAAGCGGGGCTGCTGGCTATTATTGAAGCGATTCCCTCTCTGGGAAGCCGTTTGGGCAGCCAATCGTTCGTGTTTTCTTCCATCCAAATCGCAAGATTCAGGATGCGTCGCGGAAATCGCCTCAGTTCCACGATGGCTGCAGGAAGAAGCGGAATAGGGCATTGCACCTTGATCTCTCCAATCGAGTTGGCGCTCATGCTCCAAGGCCGGGAGAGCCGAAAGCCGAAAAACCGGCCCGGATCAAGCTCAATTTGTTCCCTGCTGACATGTAATCTCGAAGGCGTGTATGCCTTGGATCGGACAATCAAGAACGGCAGAACCAGCGAAATAACCATCAAGCCTTGTATTATGAGCTCAAGCTTCAAAGGATCACTTGCATCGTCGACCTGAAATCCAAGATAGGCGAAATAGAACACCACTACCGTAAACAATAGCAACAAGAGCGGAAATACGGGACCCAGATTGGACATTGGGTTGGTTCTTTCAATTAACGTAATCTTCATCTTAACTCCCCTATGATTTCCCAAAAATCAAAAACGCATATAAGGCGTAATCCTGTAGGGCAATGGAACGGAAACCCTCATGGAATTTAAGGCAATGCCCTCCGTTCTAAGCCCACGCCAGCAACGCCCCCCGCCTCCAACAATCCTCGAACCTCCCCAGCCCATGGCTCCCGCCGTTCACCAGCCGCCGCGCGCTGCGCAGGTCTCCGGCCAGCAAGGCTTCCTTGATCGGCCTTTCCTTGGCCTTGAGGAAGCTGGCGAGCAGGGCGGCGGCGATTTTCGGGTCGTTGGCGAGTTCGGGCTGTTCCAGCAGTTGTTT
This sequence comes from uncultured Sulfuricella sp., assembly GCA_964527565.1. Classification (GTDB taxonomy): domain Bacteria; phylum Pseudomonadota; class Gammaproteobacteria; order Burkholderiales; family Sulfuricellaceae; genus JAGXQV01. Next base: position 5,462 of record CAZGOY010000001.1, read on the forward strand.
GCCCAGGCCGATGGCTTGGCCGTGCTGGCGGTAGTTGGCTTTGCCGGTGAGCTGGATGAAGCCGCGCCCGCAGTATTTTTCGCCGTCGCCGGGCTGGCTGTTGCCGAGGTCGGCGCGGCGGTCGTAGAGGTCGAAGGAGTGGCCGCCGGGCGAGGTGTTGTAGCGCGACCGGCCTTCGGCGATGGGGACGAAGCCTTCGGTTTCGGCGCGGATGGTGGCCAGCGCCATGAGCACCATGGGCCGGTCCTGGAGGGCGGCGCTTACCAGGCTGTCGAGCACGTGGGGCAGGTGCGTTTCGATGTTGGCGCGGGGCGTGTGGGGGAACATGACGCACACTTTTGCCACGGTGAATTGCGGGATGGCGCTGGGCAGCGTGCCGTCTTCCGCCAGGCCGAGCGCGGCGAGGGTGCGCGGCCCGGCGATGCCGTCGGCCAGCAGTTCCCGGCTTTTCTGGAAGGCGAGCAGCGCGGCTTCGGTGGCGGGGCCGAAATCGCCGTCGATCTTGCCGGGGGGAAAACCCAGTTCGGCGAGACGGGTTTGCAGCTTTTCGACTTCCGGGCCGGCGGTGCCGGGTTGCAGGGGGGTCATGGTTTTTGTCCTTGTGTGCCGGTTCAGGCGATTTTTCCCTTGATGGCGCGCAGGGATGCCGCCGCGTCGGCGCGTCCGGCCACGTCCGCGACGGTGGCGAGGAAGTCGAGGTGTTCCTGCACCGAGCGGCGCTCGCGCGGGGAGCCGTCGCGCTCCTGGGCGGCGCGGTACTTTTGGGCGACCGATTCCACCCAGCCGGTGTCGGCGGATTTGCCGGACCGGTTGCGAGGAGCGGCGGCCAGCGTTTCGAGCAGTTCCGATTCGGCGGGAGTGATGGCATCCCAGTAGCAGGGGTTTTCCCGGTCACGGGTTTTCCCGGCTTCGCGGGCTTTTTGCAGCTCGCCTTGCAACTGGTCGATGTCCAGGGAAGCCGACTGGGGGAACATTGCCAGCAGGATGCGGGAGGCCGCCGCGTAGAGGAGCGGATAAGGGTAGATCGCCTGCCGGTTGTTGGCCCGATGGAGCCGATCCGCGTTTTCGTAGGCTTTGCGCATTTCTTCCAGGGCTTCCTTGAGGTGTTTTTTGCCGTCCTTGTCGCCGTTTGGAAAGTTGAGCATGTGTTGCGCCAGAACCAGGGCGCGGCGCTTGCGCACGCTGCCGAGCATGATGTGGCGTTCCACGGTTTTCCCGATGGTGAGGACGGCCTCGGCTTCCTTTTCGGCTAGTTTCAATTCCTCCAGCGCCTTCGCCAAGCGCCCGGCGGCGTCCTTGCTGTCTTGCGCGTAGCGCGCCACGGCGTTGCGCGCGCGCAGGTTGCAGAGCTGCTCGATGGCGGCAAGCGGCGCTTCGCCGCTTTCGGCGGTGCTGGCTTTTTCGTAGCAATCCACGGCCTCGGCGAATTCGCCCAATTCGCCCCAGGCCTTGCCCAGCGCCGCGAGTATCCGGGCCTGTTCCAGCCATGCCGGCGGCAGCGTGTCGTGGACGGCCCGCACCTGTTTGCGGCGGGAATCGATTTCGCATTCCTGCAAGGTGGCGGCCTCCCCGGAGATGTTGTCGAGGACGACGATGGCTTCCTCGGGATGGACGAAGCGGTAGTCGCGGCTGCCGCTTTCCGCGTGGCTGCCGCCGTTGCCCAGCGCATAGGATGGATCGCCGTAGCACTGGTAGGCGCCCCAGGTGTTGTTGTGGGGATAGGCGAGATAGGTGGATTTGCGGGCCTCGCGGACCGCCGTGCCGAAGTCCTTGCCGCCCAGCATGGCTTCGTAGAAGACCCTGGCGAAAAGCTGCGCCGCTTCGTCATCGACCGCCCAGCCGGCGGCGACCACGGCACGCACGCCCATGTTGATGAGTTCCGCGCCCAGATTGGCGGCCAGCGCCGGCAGGTTGGGGGTGCGGAAATCCCGGCTTTCGTCGTCGATCCTGCCGAGGTGGCAGCAGTTGATGAAGGCCAGCTCCGGCACGGTGGTCATCTGGCGGATTTCCGCCGGGGTGAGGAACAGGTCGTCGCCGATCACCATGCCGCTGATCCAGGGGCGTTTTTCCCGGCATTGGGGGTTTTGCTCGAAATCGGTCTGCTCGCGGTAAACGCCGTGCCCGGAAAGATGGAGGATGAGGTATTCGCGGTGGAACAGCGCTTCCATGACGGTCGCGGCATCCCGCTCGATGAGCGGGTTCACGTCGTAGTTGAAGTCGGAGAGGCGTTTTTGCACCTCGCGCGCTTCCTTTACCGCACCGGGCAGGGCAGGGAATTTCCCCTTCGGCAGGTTGGGGTGGCCGATGACCAGCGCGGTTCTTTCCGTGGCGTGCATGACTTTTTCGCGGAAATTGACGGTGTCCAGTTGCCGCACCATCCCGCCCCGCACCGAGGCCGGGTCGCGGCCGCCGCCCGTGCCCACCGTGCTGTTTTCCACCATCAGTTCCCACGGGTAGCGCGCCGTGGCTTCGTTGAGCATCAGCACCAGGTTGCGCTGGTCGGGCGCGTACTGCTTCAACTGGTTGGGGGTCAGCATCTGGAACAGCGTGGCGGCCGCCGCGTTGCCGGGCACCGGGTCGGCCAGCGCGTCCTCGATCAATTTATCCACCAGCTTGCGCTGGATGGTCTGGGAATGTTTCTCGGTGCGCGCCCGGTCGCCGATAACGTCGAAGCTCAGTGCGCCGCATTCATCCTCGCGAATGGCCAGGCGTTGCCACCAATCCGGGGTGTCCTCGCAGAAGGCCCGCCGCTTGGCGCCGCGCCGGCACTGCACCCGCGCCGTGCCGGAAAGGTCGAAGCGCTGCGCCAGAGCGTCGTCGCGGGCGGCGTCCTGCAGGGCATGGGCGGCCTGGATGGCGCGGTCCTGGTAGATTTCGACCAGCTCGATTTCCTCCAGGGCAAGGCGGTTGCCGAGGTGATGTTTTTCGAGGTTTTGCAGGGCCTTGTCGATGCCGCGCAGGATCGCCGCGACCGCCGTCGCTACTGAAACCCCCGCGCCGTTGGTGCCGATCAGCAGGACGCTTATCCCGCGCTGGGTTTGCCGGGGGCCGCCGTGGCAATCCGCCAGGCTGGCGGCGTAGGACCGGATGCCGCGCGAAATGGCGCTTTCCAGGATGCCGGGGGCAAGCTCGCCCACCTCGCCGAGACCCACCACGATGGCGCCCTTGGGCTGCGCCTTGTCGTTATGGAATATCTGGGCGGTGTTCGTCTCGCCCGGATACAGGCCCAGTTGCTGGGCATCGCGCAATTGCCCGCCGAGATGGCGGTCGAGATCGGCCTCGGCGCTGACCAGGGTGTCGCCCCGGTAATGCCCGACCAGGATCGGGTAAGCGGCGAATTCCAGGCTACCGTGAACCACCTCGACGCGGATTTTCGAGGCCGCGCCGGCCTGCACGCGGTTGGGCGTCGAACACATGGCCGCGGCGAGCAGTTCCTCGTAATCGGGATGCAGCACCGAACGCTCGACCGGCATGGCGAAGTGATCCTGCGCGCCGCGCGAAACCGGCGCCACCTTGGCGAGCCGGGCAGTGTCGCCGTTGCGCAGCAGATCGCCCACCGCCGCGCAGCATTTTCCCGCCTTGCACAAATCGCCGTGCTTCGCATCGGCATACCAGGCGCGGACTTTATCCGGGATGCCGTTTTCCCAGGTGACCCGTCCGTCGCCGCGCGTGGTGGCTTCGAACTGCACCCGCGTCTTGCCGTCTTCTCCTGCCGCAACGCTCACGGCGCAGGGCGTTGCCTGTGCGCTCCCGGCGATGTAGTAGACCCGCTCGCCGTCCAGCGCGATGCCGTCGATCTCGCTACGGACTTTTTTCGCCGCTTTCAGGATGGCGTCGGCGGGAGGCGCCCACGCGGCGTTTTCGGCGCCGTTGCGCAGTTCCCGCCATTTGGCGGGATCGAGCAGTTCCTCCGGCAGCAATTCCGCCACGCCGGGATATTCGCCGACGATAGCCAGCAATTCCGCCAGATCGTTCTGAAAATCGAGCATTGCCAGGCGGCGCATCAAGCCGTCCTGCCCGGTCAGCACCATGGCCATCGCGTGGGAGCCTCGGGTTGGGCTGCCCAGCATGATGACCCGCGCCTCCTTGTGGCCGCACAGGCGTTTCCAGGTGCTTTCATGGAAGCGGATCAGCGCCCGCACCACCACGCCGCCCATCGAATGGGCGACGATGCTCACCGGCAGGCCGCCCGCCACGCTCTTCTCCAGCTCGTCGAGCTTGGCTTCGATGGCCGCGGCCAGCCTCTCCGCCGTCTGTTTTACCGAAACGCGCCAGTCGTAGGGAAACGGAACCACGTTGTAAGCGCTGGAAAGCGCGTTGATCATGGCGTTGTAGGTCCCGCCCACCAGCGCCTCTTCCTGTACCCCCATCTGGTTCAGGCGCAAGCGGCCCATCCCGCCCAGGGCCAGCTCGGCGAAATCCAGCCACACCCGGTTTTTGCGGATTTCGAGATGGCTGCCCATGATGCCGGGCAGCAGGAAAACCGTGTGGCGCGGCTTGGCCTCGGTGGCGCCCCGGCTGACCACCGGCTCGACCGGCTTGGCGATCTCGTAGGGCTTGAAGCCGTCTTCGCCGGGTTCCTTGGCGCTCAGGGCCGCCTCCAGCTTTTCCACGCTGGGGCGGTTGGTGAAATAGCGGAAATGGCTGATTTCCGGCCCCTCGTAAAACACGTATGCCGCGCCGTCGCTGCGCTGCGCGCCGGCGTACATCGAATCGGTATTCACCACCAGGTCGTGCTTGCTGAGGAACAGCGGGTCGGCCAGCAGGGTGAGGAAGGTGCTGCCCAGCGTGCCGCCCTCGATGTCCCCGGAAATCACCCGCAGCCGTCCCTGCACCTTGGCGGTGGGATTGTTGAGCAGCTTCACCAGCGGCGACTCCGGCACCATCGCCTCGATGCCCGGCAGCAGCGCCGGGTCGGTGCGCTTGCCCGCCACCCCGGCGGCCAGTTCGGCCAGGCCGTCGAGCACCCCGCCGATCACGCCGGGAACCAGGCCCAGCAAGGCACGCAGCGCCGAGAAATAGATGTCCAACCGCCCCGACGCGAGGGTCGTGCCGCGCGCCGGACACGCCGTGCGCACGAAACGCTCCACGCGGACGCGCTTGTCCTTGAGCGCCTGGTTGAGCTTGTCCAGATCGCCGCGCAGCCTGTTCGGGTCGGCTTTCAGGAAGCACGCCAGCTCGGTGTCGGAAAACGGCGCCTGGCCTTCCGCTGCGCTGCCCCGGCACAACAACTCACCCACCATCCCGCCGCGCGAATGCGACATGACGTGCAGGGTCAGGCCGCCGGGCAGCGAATCCAGCAGGGTGAGCAGGTTTTGCACCGGGTTTTCCGTCAGCGTGCAATGCTCCAGCGCCAGCACCGTGTCGTAGGCGCCCAGCAGCTTCAGCCAGCCGTCCCGGCGCGCCCAGTCGGAGCCTTTGTCGTTCCACAGTTCGCCGAAACTGCCGCGCGTCGAGGAGCCCGTCCCGTGCAGCAGCAGCAAGGCCGTCCTGTCGGTGGAAATCTGGCCGGCGGCGACCGCTTCCAGCGTGAGAGCGCCGTTTTTCGTGACGCAGCGGTACAGCCGGGTTTCGCCCTTGCCCCCTTCCAGCCCGCCTTTTTCGACCTTGCGGGCCAATTCCTCCGCCGCGACCGTCTCGACGACGGGCGTGAAGAAACGCAACACCTTGATTATCAGGCTACCCAGGCCGCGCTCCGCGCCCACGCCGGGAATCTGCGCGGGAATCTCGAAAACCTCGTCCGCCCCCCGCTTCACCCCCAGCCCGGCGAACACCTCGTCGCGCAGCGCCTTCGGGCTGGTCCAGAAACGCTGCCCGTTCTCCAGCTCCACCTCCACCACATCCCCATCCTGCAAGGTTTCCAGGAAGACTTCCCCGCCGGCGCCGCGCTCCGCCGCCAGACTATAGGTGCGCAGGTTGGAAACGCCGAGCGTATCGGCCTTCCAGTCCAGCTCGGTAACGTTGCTCTGCTGCTTGCCGGAGATGCGGAATTTCACGGTGGTCGTCATGATGGTTCCTTTATCGAAAAGGCGCGTGGAAGCGTGTTGCCAGTATGTATCATGAAAAATAAGGCGTGCCTACCTAGCAGTACTACTAGGTAGGCGCCCCGCAGGGGGGTAGATTCACGGTGAATACCCCTTTAGAATCAATTAAAACCCTTATCTCTCTATAAGAAAATATGAATTTGCCCGGCAGGCAAGCTGTGTAAAATCGGGACATCGCATCCTTGAGCCGGGCAACCGCATGACTTCCACCGCCGACCGCATCGAGGTCAAGAACACCACCTGCTATATGTGCGCCTGCCGCTGCGGCATCCGCGTGACGCTGAAAAACGGCGAGGTGCGCTACATCCAGGGCAACCCCGACCACCCGCTGAACAAGGGCGTGATCTGCGCCAAGGGCTCGTCGGGCATCATGAAGCAATATTCCCCCGGCCGCCTGACCAGGCCCCTGCGCCGCAAGCCCGGCTCTGAGCGCGGCGCGGGCGAGTTCGAGGCGATTTCCTGGGACGAGGCTTTCGCCACGCTGGAAGCGCGCCTCGCCCACATCCGCGCCACCGACCCCAAGCAGTTCGCCCTCTTTACCGGGCGCGACCAGATGCAGGCGCTGACGGGCCTCTTCGCCAAGCAGTTCGGCACGCCCAACTACGCGGCCCACGGCGGTTTCTGCTCGGTGAACATGGCCGCCGGGATGATCTACACCATCGGCGGCTCGTTCTGGGAATTCGGCGGGCCGGATCTCGACCGCGCCAAGCTGTTCGTGATGATCGGCACCGCCGAGGACCATCATTCCAACCCGCTGAAAATCGCGCTGTCCAAGTTCAAGCGCAACGGCGGGCGCTTCGTTTCGATCAACCCGGTGCGCACCGGCTATTCGGCGATTGCCGACGAGTGGGTGCCGATCCGTCCGGGCACCGATGGCGCGCTGCTGCTGGCGCTCAATCACGAAATCATCCGCCAGGGCCTCTACGACCGCGACTTTCTCGTTCAGTATTCCAACGCCGCCGAACTGGTGAACCTCGACGAAGCGAGCAGCGAATACGGCATGTTCGTGCGCACCGAGGTGCCCGAGGAGGAAGGCTGTTTCGACCCGCAGAACAAGCTGTGGTGGGATCGCATCGGCGACAAGCCGGTGGTCACGCATGCCCAGGGCGCCGACCCTTTCCTGCTCGGCGAATTCACGCTCAAGGACGGCACGCCGGTGAAGCCGTCGTTCCAGTTGTTGCAGGAGCGCGTCAAGGACTACACCCCGGAATGGGCGGAGGGCATCACCGGCATCCCGGCCGCGACGATCCGCCGCCTCGCCCAGGAAATGGGCGTCACCGCGCGCGACCAGCGCATCGAGTTGCCCATCGCCTGGACGGATACGTGGGGCAAGGAGCACGAAAGCGTCACCGGCAACCCGGTGGCCTTCCACGCCATGCGCGGCCTGGCGGCGCACTCCAACGGCTTCCACACCATCCGCGCGCTGGCCATTTTGATGTCGCTGCTCGGCACCATCGACCGCCCCGGCGGTTTCCGCCACAAGGTGCCCTTTCCGCGCCCGATCCCGCCTTGCGCCAAGACCCCGAAAGGGCCGCAAGGCGTGCGCCCCAACATGCCGCTGGACGGCATGGCGCTGGGCTGGCCGGCGGAACCGGATGATCTGTTCGTCGATGACGACGGCAAGCCGGTGCGCATCGACAAGGCCTTCTCCTGGGAACACCCGCTGGCGGTGCACGGACTCATGCACAATGTCATCACCAACGCCTGGCGCGGCGATCCCTACCCCATCGACACGCTGCTGATTTTTATGTCGAACATGGCGTGGAACTCGACCATGAACACTGTTTCGGTGCGCGACATGCTCAGGGACAAGCGCGACGACGGCGAATACAAGATTCCCTTCCTGGTGGTGTGCGACGCCTTCCACTCGGAAATGGTGGCCTTTGCCGACCTGGTGCTGCCCGATACCACGTATCTGGAACGCCACGACGTGATGTCGATCCTCGACCGCCCGATCTCGGAATTCGACGGACCGGTGGACGCGGTGCGCATCCCCATTTTGCCGCCCAAGGGCGAGTGCAAGCCCTTCCAGGAAGTGCTGATCGAACTGGGTTCGCGCCTGAAGCTCCCGACCTTCGTGGACAAGCAGGGAAACCGCAAGTATCGCGACTATCCGGATTTCATCGTCAACCACGAGACCGAACCGGGCTCCGGCATCGGCTTTCTCGCCGGCTGGCGCGGCAAAGGCGGCGAAAAGAGCATGCGCGGCGAACCCAACCCGCGCCAGTGGGAGATGTACGAACAAAACGGCGGTTTTTTCCATCACGAGCTGCCGCGCTCCTACCAGTACATGCGCAACTGGAACCAGGGCTACCTGGAATGGGCGCAACGCAACCGCATCACGCGCTATGCCGAACCGATATCGATCCATATCTACTCCGAGGTGCTGCAAAAATTCCGCCTCGCCGCGCAGGGCAAAAGCGACGGCAAACAGCCGCCGGAGCGCCTCAGGAAGCGCATCGAGACCTACTTCGACCCGCTGCCGTTCTATTACGAGCCGATTGAGGGCCAGTTGAGCGACACGCGCAAATACCCGCTCAACGCCATCACCCAACGCCCGATGGCGATGTACCACTCGTGGGACTCGCAAAACGCCTGGCTGCGCCAGATCCACGCCCACAACTACCTGTTCGTCAATCCCGGCACCGCGAGCGCGCAAGGCATCAATGACGGCGGCTGGATGTGGGCCGAATCCATGCACGGCAAGGTGCGCTGCATGGCGCGTTACTCGGAAGCGGTCGAACCCGGCACGGTGTGGACCTGGAACGCCATCGGCAAGGCGTCCGGCGCCTGGGGCCTGTCGGCGGACGCCAACGAATCGCAAAAAGGTTTCCTGCTCAACCACCTGATCGGCGAGGAACTGCCCGCGCACGCCGACGGCGAGCACCTCTCCAACTCCGACCCGGTCACCGGCCAGGCCGGCTGGTTCGACGTGCGCGTGCGCATCTACCCCGCCGAAGCAGGCGAGCCTGAGCAGACCGCGCCGCAGTTCGAAACAATGCCGACGGCGCCGGGGATGGTAAAAACCAAGCCGCGCTGGTTCGGCTTCTTTGCCGGCAAGGGAGAATGGAAATGACCCAACTCGCCCTGGTCATCGACCTTAACGTCTGCGTGGGCTGCCATGCCTGCGTCACCAATTGCAAGGAATGGAACACTTCCGGCGAGGCCGGGCCGCTGTCGGATTTCAATCCCTACGGCGCCGACCCCACCGGCACTTTCTTCAACCGCGTGCAAACCTTCGAGGTCGGCTGTTTCCCCAATACCGAGACGGTGCATTTCCCCAAGTCCTGCCTGCATTGCGAGGAGCCGCCGTGCGTGCCGGTGTGCCCGACCGGCGCCTCGTACAAGCGCAAGGAAGACGGCATCGTGCTGGTGGATTACGACAAGTGCATCGGCTGCAAGTATTGCTCGTGGGCCTGCCCCTACGGCGCGCGCGAGATCGACGAGAAGCAGAAGGTGATGAAGAAATGCACCCTGTGCGTGGACCGCATCTACGACCAGAGCCTGCCGGAAGCGGAGCGCAAGCCCGCCTGCGTGCTGGCCTGCCCGACCTCGGCGCGCCTCTTTGGCGACGTGCACGACCCGGAATCGGAAGTGTCGGTGACCATCCGCGAGAACGGCGGCTACCCGCTGATGCCGGAATGGGGCACCAAGCCTTCCAACCACTACCTGCCGCGCCGCAAGACCCGGCTGCGCATCCACGACGACGAACTGCTGCGCGCCGACAACCCGCTCAACAAGGAACGCCTGCTGCCCAAGCCGGACCAGAACGAGCCTTCCCTCGACGACGTGACGAGCTGGTAATCAGGAGAACCCATGCATCCCGCCTTTTCCGTGATTTTTCTGACCACCCTGATCGGCGTCGGCCAGGGGCTGTTCCTGGCGCTCTACACCGGCCAGGTGTACGCGGTGTTCCATGTCCTCTCGGCGCAGGGCGACAGCCATTTCTACGCCACCGGCAGCGCGATTTCCCTGCTGTTCCTGGTCGGCGGGCTGGTGGCTTCGTTCTTCCATCTCGGCCACCCGGAGCGCGCCTGGCGTTCCGCCGCCCAATGGCGCACTTCCTGGCTTTCCCGTGAAGTTTTGGTGCTGCCGGCCTTCATGGGCTGCGTGCTGCTCTACGGCGCGGCGCACGGGTTCGGCTGGGACGCGCCCCTGTTCACGCTGGGCGACGCCTTGCCGGTAAACCTCATCCTGCTTGCCGGGGCGCTCGGCACGCTGCTGTGCTTCGCGCTGTTCCTCTCCACCGGGATGATCTACGCCTGCCTGCGCTTCCTGCAGGAATGGCACTCGCCGCTCACTGTGGTGAACTTCATCCTGCTGGGCGGGGCTTCCGGCTTCACCCTGGCGACCGCCTATGCCGCGCTGGCCGCCCCCGCGCTGGTGGAGTTCTACGGCAACTGGGCGATCATCATCACCCTGCTGGCCTTCGTCTCGCGCCTGGCCTCGCTGCTGCGCAATGGCCGCCTGAAGCCCAAGTCCACCCTGCAAAGCGCCATCGGCGTGCGCCACAGCCGGATCGCGCAAAAAGCCCAGGGGGCGATGGGCGGTTCGTTCAATACGCGCGAATTCTTCCATGACCAGACGCGCGCCCTGCTGCGCTCGGTGAAGTGGCTGTTCGTGATCTTCAGCTTCGTCCTGCCGCTGCCGCTGCTGGCGTTCGGCCTGCCGGAGGCCTCCGGCGGCGTGCTGCTGTTCGCCTTCGCGGTGCAGTATGCCGGGCTGCTCGCCGAGCGCTGGTTCTTCTTCGCCCAGGCCAATCACCCGCAAAACCTGTACTACCAGGCGATTTCCTGAACATTTAGCCCGTCGGCGTCTTGCCGGTTTTCCAGCCGGATGGGGCGGAAACCGGCGTGGCCGCCTGCTATTGCCTGCGCCGCTTCACCTTCCCCCGGAAAATTAGGGCATAATCATCCTGAAAAGAATCACGAAATTCCGATGGGACTTCAACAATGCGCAAACTGGTCATAGCCTGCCTGACGCTGCTGTGGGTGATGATGCTCCCCGCCTCGGCGGCGGCAATTATCCACCTTCCTCAAAAAACCCTGGCGGTCATCTACGATGCGGGCGAAGCGGATGAAGGCGATTTCATGCGCATCCTCGCGGGCATTGAGGATACCCCGGACGTGGTGGTCTACCGCGTTGCCCTGAACAGCGGAAAAATCGAACTGGCGGAGGCTGCACCCTCCCGCCCCATGCGCCCGCTGCAACTCGCTTTCAACACGCCGGGCAATGCGGGCAATATCGCCGTGATCTACCCAGACATCGGAGAACCCTATCGCAGCGTGTTCACGCGGATCATCGAGGGCATCGAAGACAAGACGCAGGCACGGGTGGCGAGTTTCCCCATCGGCGCCGGCCAAAGCAGCCAAGATCTGGCCGGGGAACTGCGGCGCCAGAACATCCAGGTGGTGATCGCCCTGGGGCGCAACGGCCTCAAGGCAGCTTCGGCGCTCGACCGCGACATCGGCATCGTGGCCGGCGGGGTGCTTTCGGTGTCCGAGGCGGAAACGCGCGGCATGTCGGTGTTCAGCCTGGCGCCGGACCCTTCGCTGCTGTTCGAGCGCCTGAAAAACCTGATGCCCAGCGTGCGCCGCGTTTTCGTGATCTACGACCCGCGCCAGAATGGCTGGCTGATCCGCCTGGCGCGCGAGGCCGCCAAGACCCACGGACTGGAACTGGTTGCCCAGGAAGCCGGTGACCTCAAGACGGCGATGCGCCTCTACCAGGAGAACCTAGCTGCCGCCGACCCGAAAAGGGATGCCGTGTGGCTGCCGCAGGACTCGGTGACGGTGGAAGAATCCGCGGTGCTGCCCCTGGTGTTGCAGAGCGCCTGGAACCGCTCGCTGGTGGTGTTTTCCAGCAGCGTGGCGCACGTCAAGCGGGGCGCGCTGTTTTCCCTTTACCCCAACAACGTCGAACTTGGGCGCAATCTGGCAGGCTCCGCCCTGAACCGGATGGCCCCGGACGGCCAGAAGGGACCAGCCATCGTGCCGCTGAAGGAGGTACTGATGGCGGTCAACGTGCGCACCGCCGGACATCTCGGCCTGGGCATCGGCCAGCGCCAGTTGCAGGCTTATGACATGGTGTTTCCGGAACAATGAACCGGTTCGCCCAAGCGCTCCGCAACACCTCCTTCAGCCGCCAGCTGAGCGTGGTGGTCGCCCTGACCGTCCTGAGTCTGGCATTCGCTTCCTCCCTGGCCACCTCCTGGCAGGGTAGCCGCCAGGTGCAAAGCGCCCTGCTGGAGCAGGGCGGTCGCATCGCTGAAAACCTGGCGCGCCAGAGCAAGCTGGCACTGCTTTACGATTCGCCGGAAAACGCCGCCGAAGCGGTGTCCGTCACCCTGGCTTTCCCCGACGTTACCGCCCTGGAAATCCGCCATGCCAGCGGACGCCTGCTGCTCGGGCGCGGTGCGGCGAGTGCTGCCGTCGTACCGCGCCAGGAAACCCCCATTCAGGGGCGGCAGCGCGCCTATCTCGAAGCGGAATCGGACGATTCCTGGCGTTTCGTGGCGCCGGTGCTGGCCGGCGGCAATGAAAGCGCATCGCCGTTCGAGATGAACGAAACCACGCAGGAAGCGCTCGGCTACGTGCGCGTGATTCAGAGCAAGGAAACGCTGACGCGCATGCGTACCGAAATCTTCGCGGTCAATTTCGCGGTTTCGTTCTTTTTCGCCATCGTTTTCCTGCTGATCGTGCGCCGCCTCACGGCCCGCCTGACCCAGCCGCTGGACCGGCTCTCCGCGGCCATGGCGCGCGCCGGGGTGGATGCCGGCGGCGTGCGCGCGGAACTGTCCGGTCCGCGGGACATCGTCAACATGGCGCTGTCCTTCAACAAGATGATGACCACGCTGGAAGGCAGCAAACGCGATTTGCAGACCTTGCTCGACAACCTGCCGGCGGCGCTGGTGGTGCACGGAGCGGACGCCGCCATCCTGTACACGAACCCGGCGGCGAGAATCTTCTTTTGCCTGGATCATGAGCACGCCGCAAGCACGCCGTCCACCCCGCCCTGGCATTTCGTCCGTGCCGACGGTTCCGTGATGCTGCCGGAGGAATACCCGGCCAACCGGGTGATTGCCGATGGGCAGCCCCTGCATGACTACACGGTCGGCATCGTCTGTTCCGACCGGGAAACGCCGCGCTGGACTTCGGTCAGCGCCTTTCCGGAAACTGACGGCCAGGGCAGGCTGGACCAGATCATCGTCTGCCTGGTGGACATCACCGAACGTCGGCAATACGAGGTGCAACTGCACAACCTCAACGAATCCCTGGAGCAGCGCGTGGAGACGGAGGTCGCCAAGAACCGCGACAAGGATGCGCTGCTGATCCAGCAATCGCGCCTCGCCACCATGGGCGAAATGATGCACAACGTCGCCCATCAATGGCGCCAGCCCCTGAACGCGCTGAACCTAGTCCTGCACAATATCAAGGACGCCTACGAATATGGCGACCTCAACCAGCAAATGCTCGACGAACTGGTCAGCGACGGCAACCGGGTGGCGCAGAAAATGTCCACCACTATCGACGATTTCCGCAATTTCTTCCGCCCCGACCAGCAAAAAATCCGTTTCAGCCTGCTGAAATCGATCCACGAGGCGCTCCATCTGGTGGAAGCCAGCTTCCGCAGCAATGAAGTCGAAGTAATCCTGGAAGAAACCATGGACATCCAGGCCATCGGCTTTCCGGGTGAATATTCGCAGGTGCTGCTCAACGTGCTGGTCAATGCCAAGGATGTCCTCAAATCCCGACAGCGCGACGGCAAGGTCATCATCAGCATGGAAAAGAAGGACGGCACCGGCATCGTGCACATTCGCGACAACGGCGGCGGCATCCCCGAAGACGTGCTGCCGAAGGTATTCGACCCCTATTTCACCACCAAGGACGGCGGTTCGGGAATCGGGCTGTACATGTCACGCATGATTATGGGCCACATGAATGGAGAAATCAGCGCGCATAACTTGGAAGGGGGCGCGGAATTCATCATTGCCGTACCGACGGTGGATTGACCCGCCCCCCCCAGAAAGAATCATCCCTCGGAGAAATGAACATGAAGCCATCACACAAACCCAAGCTATTTGTCATGCTGGCGCTGGCTGTGCCCTCTTTTCCCATCGGTGCCGCGTCCGGCGCATTCGAAGAGGAAGACATGGCACTGGTTTACGGCGACAAGGCCACCGTCAGCATCGCTACCGGCAGCGCGCAGAGCTTGCGCCGCGCCCCCGCCGTGGCATCGGTGGTCACCGCCGAGGACATCGCCGCGATGGGCGCTACCGACCTGGACGAGGTGCTGGAAACCGTGCCGGGCATCCACGTCTCCCGCACCGCCGTGCGCTACGCGCCAACCTACGTGATACGCGGCATTTACAACGGGGCATACAACCCTCAGGTCTTGCTGCTGCAAAACGGCATCCCCACCACGACCATGTTCAGCGGCGACAAGGGCGGAGCCTGGACCGGCGTGCCGGTCGAAAACATCGCGCGCATCGAGATCATCCGCGGCCCCGGTTCTGCGCTTTACGGCGCGGACGCCTACGCGGGCGTCATCAACGTCATCACCAAAACCGCCGCCGATACGCCGGGCACCGAGCTTGGGTTGCGCGGCGGCTCTTTCAACACCCGCAGCGCCTGGATGCAGCACGGCGGCAAGGCGGGGCCGGTGGAGGTCGCGGCTTTTCTGCGCGTCGGCACCACCGACGGCATCCGGGAAATCCTTCAGGCTGATGCCCAGACGCGCAACGACAGACTGTTCGGCACCAGCGCCAGCCTGGCGCCGGGGCCGGTCAATACCGGCTTTGACGCCATTGACGCCAGCCTCAATCTGGCCTACGGCAAATGGCGTTTGCGCGCCGCCTACAAGTTGCGCGACGAAATGGAAACCGGCGCCGGCATTGCCTCGGCGCTCGACCCCAACAGCTATGGCCGTGCGGAAAACGTCAGCAGCGACCTTTCCTGGCACGATCCCCAGTTTGCCCGCAACTGGAGCCTGGGCGCGACGGCGTCCATGCAGTATTACACTTTTACCTTTCCGACCAACCTGCAACTTCTCCCCCCCGGTCTCAGGTTGCCGTCGGGCGTTTTTCCCGACGGGCTGATCGGCGGACCGAATTCGTGGGACAAGCAATTCCGCTTTTCCGGCAACGCTACCTATTCCGGTTTTGCCGGCCACAGCCTGCGCCTGGGAGCGGGGCATGACGACCTGGACCTTTACCGCACCAAAACCATCAAGAACAATCGACTGAACGCCGTCGGCCTTCCCATTCTCAGCGGCCCCGCCATGGATTATTCCGGCATCCAGCCTTTCGTCACGCCGCAACGGCGGCGGGTCAACTACCTTTACGTGCAGGACGAGTGGAATTTCGCCCGCGACTGGACGCTCACCGCCGGAGCGCGCCACGACAGCTACTCCGATTTTGGCGGCACCACCAACCCGCGCCTGGCGCTGGTGTGGGACGCCAGCCTCGATCTCACCGCCAAACTGCTTTACGGCCAGGCGTTCCGCGCGCCGTCCTTCAGCGAGCAATACACCATCAACCCGGTCTCCAACGGCAACCCGAACCTGAAGCCGGAAACCATCCAGACGCTGGAGGCCGCCTTTTCGTGGAAGCTGCGCCGCGACAGCCAGATCAACCTGAGCCTGTTCCGCTACGAAATGCAGGACATCATCCGCCTGGTGAACAATACCGCCCCGGCACTCGGCGCCACCTATCAGAATACCGGCAGGCAGCACGGCAGCGGCGTGGAACTGGAAGCGGAATGGGACTTCACCCCTACCTTGCGCGTCACTGGAGCCTATTCCTTCCAGCGGTCGATCGACGACGCCACCGGCAAGGATGCCGGTTACGCCCCGCGCCACCACTTCTATCTGCGCAGCGACTGGCGTTACCGGAACGGCTGGTTCGTCAGCGCCCAGACCAACCATGTCGCGGACCGCAAACGCCCCGCCGGTGACGCCAGGGCGCCTATCGCCGACTACACCACGGTAGACTTGACCTTGCGCAACGACATCCGAAAAAAGCAATGGGGCTTCGCGGTTTCCGCGAGAAACCTGTTTGATGCCACTGTACTTGAACCCAGCCTCGCCCCCGGCCTGCAAATCCCCGGCGACCTGCCAATGGCGCCACGTTCCCTGTGGGTGCAGGCTACATACAGGCTGTAATCGGGGAATCGTTCATCGAAAGCTCATAGAAGCTGGATGGATAGTAATTGGAGAAGCGGTCTGATGAACGGCTCTGAAATATTGAATGACGGAGACGAAACTCCCGGCCGCCAGGCGAGTGAAATGGCTGACCTGCTGGTTGCCTACCTCGAACAGATCGGCGTCGAATACGTATTCGGGATACCGGGCGGCGCCATCGAACCGCTGTTCAATGCGATGGCGCGCAGCGCCCGGCGCGGTGGGCTGCGCCCGGTGGTGGCGCGCCATGAAGCGGGCGCGGCCTTTATGGCCGATGGTTACGCCCGCGAAACCGGCAAACTGGGGGTGTGTTGCGCGACTTCCGGCCCCGGCTCGACCAACCTGCTCACCGGCGTTGCCTGCGCCCACGCCAACAACATTCCGCTGCTGGCGATCAGCGGTCTCCCAGCCTTGCCTTCGTTTGGCAGGGGCGCGTTCCAGGAGTCGTCCAACACCGGCGTGAACGCCATGGCGATGTTCCAGCACTGCACGCATTACGACGCCATGATATCGCACCCCAGCCAACTGGAGCGCAAGTTGAGCAACGCCCTGATGGCTGCGCGCCAGGCTCCGGGCGGCGCCGCTCACCTGGCGATTCCGCTGGACATCCTGCGCCATGCGGCATCCTCTGCCAAGCCGGCCTACGATCTGTCCGCCCTGTTCCGGCAAAAACCCATCCTGATCGACGATAACGCCGTCAAGACCCTCGGAACCGAGTTGCGGCGTGCGCCCCGCAGGGCGTTTCTGATCGGCGTTGCTTGCGGCAATGCCATTGAAGCGATACTGGAGTTAGCCGAACTATCCCAGGCGCCATTCATCACCACCCCCGACGCCAAGGGTTTGGTCAATCCACGCCATCCGGCCTATTGCGGGGTTTTCGGATTTGGCGGACACAGCAGCGCCAACGCCCTGCTGGCTGATTTGCCGGATATCGTGTTGGCTTTCGGCACCGATTTCAATGAGTTGATCAGCGGCGGCTGGTGCAATTCCCTGCTCAATAATCGTTTGGTACACATTGACGACAACCCGGAAAACCTGAAGCGTTCACCGATGGCGCGACTCCATGTGCGGGGCGACCTGCGCTTGGTATGCGAGCGCCTGATCGACAGCCTGAAAGACGATTTGCCATCCGGCATCGAACAAACCGGGGAGAAGTTGCGCGACTTCCATAAAGCCGGGGTAACCCTTGATACGCCGGAAAACCATGCTGCCGACAGCGCGCCGCTCAAACCGCAACGTCTCATGAAAACCCTTTCGGAGCGTTGCCCGCCGACTACCCGCTTCCTTACCGACATGGGCAATGGCATCGTCTGGGCGGTGCATTACCTGCGTCCCGCCGACCGGCGCATTCACCCCCATCTCCAAAACCGGGACATGGAACGGCGCTCGGGTACCGCCAATTGGCTGCGCGTGGTGATGAACTTTTGCCCAATGGGCTGGAGCCTGGGCACCGCAGTCGGCATCGCACTGGGCAACCCGAATTGCCCGGTGGTGTGCATTGTCGGCGATGGCTCCTACCTGATGAGCGGACAGGAAATCACCGTGGCTGCCGCCGAACGGCTCAGCGTGGTGTTTGTAGTCCTCAACGACGGCGCTCTGGGTATGGTCAAACACGGCCAACGTCTCGCCGGGGCCGAGCCCATTGGTTTCCAGTTGCCTCAGGTCAATTACGCCAAACTGGCGGAAGCCCTGGGCGTTCCCGGCCACGTCGTCGCAACGCCGGAGGAACTGGATGCGCTCGATTTCGACGCAATCTTGCGCCGCAAGGGGCCGACACTGCTCGACGTGCGCATCGACGGCGAGGAAGTACCGCCCATCGCGGTACGCATGAAAACCCTGGGAACCCTGAAATGAGCACTGAAGCAATCCATACCCGCATCTGGCGCGAAGAAGCGGAACCCGACAACCCCTTCGCCGCCCGCGCCGCCTACTGCCGGGGCTATGACGTATTCGGACAGATGGTGGGCAACGCCCGCTGGGTGGAAATGCTCACCCTGCTGTTCCGCGACGAATTGCCCGGCGCTTCGTCCCTGGACATGCTGGAAGCCCTGGCGGTTGCGCTCGCCAATCCCGGCCCGCGCGATGCCTCGGTTCATGCCGCCATGTGCGGCGGCGTGGGGGGATCGACCGCCGCCGCATCGCTGATCGCCGCCCTTGCGGTCGGTGCGGGCAGCTACAGGGGAGCGCGGGATGTTTTCGACGCCATGAGCGCTTGGTACAACTGCAACGACGATTATGCCGCGTGGGCCGCCTGCCTAGTCCGCCCAGCCCAGGAAACCGTAGATGTCTGGCCACAACGCGAGCATCCTCCGGGATTTGACCCCCATGGCGTTTCCACCCCCGCCAGTGTCCGCCAGATGCTGGAAACTCTGGTCCGTATCGGCGCATCGCCCCGCCTCACTTGGCTGGCGGCACAACGCCAGGAACTCGAAAAAACCATCGGGCTGCCCCTGGACATCAGCGGCATCGCCGCCGCCGCATTCGCGGACTTGGGATTCACCCCTGCCGAGGGAGAAATGCTCTATCTGCTGCTGCGCTTGCCCGGCGCGGCGGCTCATGCCCTTGAGCAGGCTGATTACGGCTACAAGCGCTTTCCCTTCAACCAGGTGGAGTTGGAGGATGATCCGGCCGACAAGGCGCCGCCATGAACGGGCTGGAACTGCTTCAGTTCCACACCGGCATCCTGCGCACCAAAGTCGGGGCATGCTGGCCCGGCAGCCGCGCGGTATTTCGCGGGTACGACCTGCATCGGGACTTGCGCGATGCAGATTGGCTGGACCTCTACCTGTTCGGCATTACCGGTCGCCGCTTCACCCCTCCGCAGATCAAGCTGCTTCACGGCATCTGGGTGCTGACCAGCTACCCCGATGCGCGCATCTGGAACAACCGCGTCGCCGCCCTCGCCGGCAGCAACCGCAGCACCCCGGCGCTGGGCGTGGCCGCCGCACTTGCCGTTTCCGAGGCACGCATCTACGGGGGCGGCCCCGGCCTGCGCGCCATCGACTTCTTCCTGCGCGCCGCCGCAGCCGTCGCCTCTGGCCTGGAACTGCGCGACTTCGTCGCTGAAGAACTGAAATCCCGCCGTATTTACGGTTACGGTCGCCCCATAGACTCGCGCGACGAACGCCTGCCGTGGCTCGCCGGACTTGCCGGGGAGCAGGGCATGGAGCAGGGTCGGCATTACAAGCTGGCTTTCGAGGTCGAAAAAATCTTGCTGGAAATGGGCAAAAGCAATTTGCGCATGAATTACGCCGGCATGGCGGCTGCCCTGGGAGCGGATCTGGGGCTGAGTCCTAGGGAATTTCACATTTTCCGCATCCCCATGTTCCTCGCCGGCATGCCGCCGTGCTGGCAGGAAGCGGCGGAAAAACCCGCAGGCGCATTCATGCCGACGCCCTGTGACGGAATTGCCTACGAAGGCGTGGAGAAAAGAGCATGGCGCGGCAAATATTCTTGAAATACCGGCGATCTGTTAAGTATACTGGTCAAAATGAATAGGAATTTCCGATTAGTCGGATTCCGGCCAATAAACCCAAAAGGATCCGAGCCATGGACAGCTTCCCTTTCCGCGCGCTTCTCCCGATTTCCCTGCTATTGCTCCAGACGCCCGGCGCCCTCGCCCAATCCAGCGAAGAGGAAGAGCTGGCCCTGATCTATGGGGACAAGGCCACCGTAAGCATCGCCACCGGCAGCGCGCAGAGCTTGCGCCGCGCCCCAGCCATCACCACCGTGATTACCGCAGAAGAAATTGCGGCGATGGGTGCGACCGAGCTTGACGAGGTGCTGGAAACCGTCCCCGGCCTCCATGTCAGCCGCGCCTCCGTTCGCTACACCGCGATCTACATGTTTCGCGGCATCGGTGGCGGTGGGCAAACCAACTCGCAGGTACTGATGTTGCAAAACGGCATCCCCATGACCACCATGTTCAACAGCGACAGGGGTGCGGCATGGGTCGGCGTGCCGCTGGAAAACATCGCGCGCATCGAAGTGATTCGCGGCCCCGGCTCCGCACTCTATGGCGCCGATGCTTACGCAGGCGTCATCAACCTCATCACCAAAACCGCCGCCGACACGCCCGGCACCGAGGCCGGGCTGCGCGGCGGCTCGTTCGGTACCCGTAGCGCCTGGATACAGCACGGCGGCCAGTTGGGGCCGCTGGAAGTGGCTGGCTATCTGCGCGTGGGCACCACCGACGGCATCCGCGAAATCATTCGGGCCGATGCCCAAACCCGCAATGACAGTATATTCGGCACCCGCGCCAGCCTGGCACCGGGCGCGGTCAACACCGGCTTTGACGCCATCGACGCCAGTCTCAATCTCGCTTACGACAAATGGCGCCTGCGCGCCGCCTACAAATTACGCGACGACGTGCAAACCGGCGCCGGTCTTTCGTCCGCTCTTGACCCCGTGAGCCACGCCCGCGTCGAAAACGTCAACGGCGACCTTTCCTGGAACAACCCACAGTTTGCCAGAAATTGGAATCTGGGAGCCAATGCAGCATTTCTTTATTACACCTTCACCTATCCCAACAACTTGCAGCTTTTACCCCCTGGTGTCACGCTACCTACGGGCACCTTCCCTGACGGCCTGATCGGCGGCCCCAACCAATGGGAAAAACAGTTCAGGTTTTCTGCATTTGCCACTTATTCCGGTTTTGCCGGTCACAATTTGCGCTTCGGCCTAGGGCATGACGATCTGAGCATTTACCGCACCAAGAACATCCAAAATTTCCATTTAAGTGCAAGTGGCTTACCTATCCCTCTTGGACAGGTGATCGACTATACGAGGACGCAACCTTACCTCCGCCCGCAGGATCGCCAAGTCAACTATGTTTACATCCAGGACGAATGGAATTTCGCCCGCGACTGGACACTCACGGCCGGGCTGCGCCATGACAACTATTCCGATTTCGGCGGCACCACCAACCCGCGACTGGCACTGGTGTGGGACGCATCACTCAACGTTACCGCCAAGCTGCTTTACGGCATGGCTTTCCGCGCACCGTCCTTCAACGAACAATACGGCACTAATCCGGTTTCCAACGGTAATCCGAGTTTGAAGCCGGAAACCATCGAAACCGTGGAGGCCGCCTTGTCCTGGAAAGCGGCCAGGAATACCGAGGTGAATCTCAACCTGTTCCACTACCAAATGCACGACATGATCCGCCAAGTGGCGAATACCGCGCCCGCCCTGGGCTCGACTTGGCAGAACACCGGCAACCAGCACGGCAGCGGCCTGGAATTGGAAGCAACCTGGGACGCCGGGCGCAACCTGCGGCTGACCGGCAATTACTCGTTCCAGAAATCCATCGACGAGGCAAGCGGGCGCGATGCCGGTTATGCCCCGCACCATCACCTATATGGCCGGGCGGATTGGCGTTTCACCAGCGGCTGGCTGATGAGCGGCCAGATCAACCGGGTTGCCGACCGCAAGCGCCAAGCCGGCGACAATCGTAGCCAGATACCCGATTACACCACCTTCGACCTGACCTTGCGCAGCACCCGAGGAAAAAACCAGTGGGATTTCGCAGCGTCGGCACGCAACCTGTTCAACGCCACCGTGCTGGAACCCAGCGCCGCCCCTGGCTTGCTGCTCCCGTATGATTTACCCATGGCGCCACGTTCTGTTTGGGTGCAGGCAGTCTACAAACTATAGGCGAAGAAAAACCGCCCGAAGGCGGTTTTTTCTTGCGGTGAAAAGACGACTTACTTGCCGCCGATCACACCCGCTTCGTTGGCGGCGGTGTTGTTCTTGCCGACGGCAACTGCGGTGGAGTTCTTCTGCGAGGCCTGGATCTTGGTGTTGCCCTGAATCTGGGTGCCACCCTTGATCGCGCCGGCCGTGTTCTTGGCGACGTTGCCTTCACCCACGGCAACCGCAGTGCTGTTTTCCTGCTTGGCCTTGATATCGGTGTTGCCCTGAATTTGCACGCCCTGGCTGCTGGACGAGCCTTGCGAACGACTACCCTGAGCAACTTGGCCGAAAGCAGCGCCGGATGCAAAAGCAGAAATCAGTGCCACGAGTACGAATTTACGCATAATTATCTCCCTTGATTAAATAAAAACACTAGAAAACTTACTTACCGCCAATAACGCCGGCCTGATTTTCGGCGGCGTTACCCTTGCCCACGGCAACCGCAGTGGAATTCTTCTGCGAAGCCTGGATCTTGGTGTTGCCCTGGATCTGGGTGCCACCCTTGATCGCGCCGGCTGTGTTCTTGGCGGTGTTGCCTTCACCCACGGCCACGGCGGTGCTGTTCTGCTGCTGGGCCTTGATGTCGGTGTTGCCCTGAATCTGCACGCCCTGCGGGTTGCTGGACCGCTGGGTGGCCTGCGCGAATACCGGGGAAGCGATGATGCTGGAAGCAATGAACAAAGCTGCTGCAAGACGCATGACTGGAATCTCCTGATGTAAATTACTGATGTAAATTATTAAACAAACCGTCGGTCATCCGACGACCTTGAAAACCACGCGGCGGTTTTTCTTGTCGCGCGGGTCGAGGTTCTTCAAGGGATCGCTGAATCCCTTGCCTACCGGGATAAGGCGGCCACGCTCAATTCCTGATTTTTCTGTGATGAACCTGACCACCGACGCTGCGCGCTCGCGGGAAAGCGCCATGTTGCTTTCCGCGCTGCCGATGGCGTCGGTATGCCCTTCCACCACGACACAGCGCTCGGGATTGAGCGACAGTATCTTGGCGATTTCGCGCAAGGTCGGCTCGGAGGCGGGTGATATTTCCGCGCTGCCCAGCTTGAACTGAATGGCGAAATCGACAGGCACCGATTTTGCGTCCGGTGAAACGGCGCTGCAATCGTTCCCCGCGCTTGCAGCCACAGGTGCCGGTTGCTCCCCAGCGGGTGCTGCGACCGGCTGTGCCTCGTTGTCAAACACGATGGCACGCGTGCGGTACTGTTTCTTGCCGCCCTCCGCAGGGGCAGACATGGCGCGCTCCAGTTCCTTCAACTTGGTATCCGCTTCCGTGGCGAATGCGCCGGAAACGCCGCCAACCGCCGCCAAAAATCCCGCCATCAGTGCAGAAATTACCCATTGGGATTTGTTCTTCATGACTATCCTCATTTGCAAACGTTGATGACTTCCTTGGTGGTCACCACGATTTCCTTGGGCGCCTTTTGACCGGGCTGAACAGAACCGACGTTCACCACACAATCACCGCTTTTCCTGCTGCCGAAATTGACCACCCGCTTCTGATCGACCGGGTTGTTGTAGGCGTTCCCCTGCTTGGGGTCCGAATCCTTCCAGCGCTTGGCCATGGCATTGTTGATCTTCGAATTCCCCGAAGCCCCCACGCCCTGAACCGCCAAGGCGGAACCTGCGACCATGCAGGCAACCGCACCCGCCACCACCTGGACCGACAATTTACTTGCATTCATCGCTGACCACACTCCCTATATTTGTGCAGGCCTTCTTGTTACGCCCTCCTACAACGGTTGTAACATTAGCCGCGTTGACATTGATTCGCGTATCCCCCTTCTTGTCGCCCTGTATCACCCCGATACGGTTGCGGGCAACCGTGTTTTCGCCCGTGGCGATGGCCGTGGTATTTTCCGTTGAAACGTTGATTTCGGTATTGCCCTGAATGCGCGTCCGCTGGCTGACTTGCCCCAGGGCGCTGCCGG
This sequence comes from uncultured Sulfuricella sp., assembly GCA_964527565.1. Lineage (GTDB taxonomy): Bacteria > Pseudomonadota > Gammaproteobacteria > Burkholderiales > Sulfuricellaceae > JAGXQV01. The sequence continues at coordinate 29,322 of CAZGOY010000001.1, forward strand.
AAACCAGCAGCAGGGCGATTGCCAGTACGTCATAACGATAGTACATGATACTGCTCCTAATCAATACAAAGGCAATTTGGTCGGCGGCTTTCCTTTGCGGAAGGCATTGCGCATGGCTTCCAGCTCTTCTTCCTTGATGCCCAGCCGCTTGGCGCTAAAGGAGTTGGGGTCGGGTGTAAAAAGTAGGTAGGCCTGCATTTCGTTGATCAACAATTCTTCTTCGTTAACGGCATAGTTGTACTTGGAGAGGAAATTCTTGAACACCTCGCGCTGTTCATCGTTGAGCACTTGAAACCAGAACCGCTGACAGTACTTGGCATAATAGGGATTGGCGTAGTATTCCCCATGCGAAATTTCGTGGGTGAAGATAGCGCGGCGCGCCAACTCGCTAACGCGCGGTTCGTTTTCCCGCTTTTCCTGTATTTGCGGAATGGAAAGGATGACCACATCCGGCTTGAGCGCCTGGTAAATTCCGCGCCAAACCTTCATCAAGCCTTGCCCGATGGCGAAGTCCCGCAAAACGACTTCTTCAGCGAATAGTTCCAGCTTGTCCCGTTCAGCCAGGTTGAAAAACAGCACCAACTCGCTGACCAGCACGTCGTGACCAAAAGCAAAATCCGCCTGTGTGCGGCGAACGGCCTCCATATACTTGAGAATTTCATCGATGGAAAGTACGCGCTTGTACGGTTCGTTGAACTGCTCGGTGAGGTGGGTGACGCGGTTGAAAGTTCGGCCCTGTTGCGTCAGATTAGGGAAATCGAAGACATAAATATTGGCGTTGTCTGCGTATTGCCACACCACCAACCCATTGTTGCGTGAGTTCAATATGGTCTGGAAATCTCCAGTTAACAAATCCAGCGCCGATGCCGTCCATGAAGCCGACGCCAACACTGCGAAACCCACCACCGCCGCCATTCGCCGGGCCACTCCGGCAAGCTGATTCATCATTGCTGAATATCCTCTCGAACTATAGGCTTATTTGTAATAATCCAGGCGATAGGCATGCGCGCGCGACATGTTCCCCCTCGCCACCGCCTGCCTGTCGGAATACACACCATACCCCGCATAACCGGGTGCCGGCGAGAAAACCAGCCCCGCCCCGCTGGTGCGATTGTCGCGCCGGTAAACGGACCACGCGCGGGCGCGCTGCATCTGGCTGGCGACCTGGGGAGACAGCGAGGCGCCGGGAACCATGACGATACCGGGCATCATCGCTATTCCGCCGGGAATAGCGTAACGACTGACCATCGGGTCTGGCGGCACACCAGACTCGAAAACAATCTCCCCTGCCGCCGATGCGGTGAACATCGCCAGAGTTAAAGCCGCAATCGGGCGAGATGGCTTCATGTCATTTCTCCTCGACGCTGACGTTGCCGTCCTTGCCCCAGGTAATGCGATAGGTCTTGCCTGATTTTTTCGAGGCATGGAGCGTCTTCCCCCTGGGAATCTTGTCGCCGTCAATATAGACGACCCCGTTGACGACGGCGACGCCGGTCATTTCCACATCGGGCGCCAGCCCTTCCGAATTCACGCTGACTTCGCTACCGCCGCCATGCTGAACACGCACGCCGCCCCTCGACACATCCACCGCAACCTGTCCCCATGCAAACCCGGCAAACGAGAGCATCAGCGCAGACAATACCAACCGTTTATCCATTTTTCCCTCCACCCGTTCAACGCCCCGGCTTGATCCGGGTTGACGCAACCGGGACACCGCACTACCTGCAACGCACCTTGACCTGCTTGTTGTTCTGGATGATGGTAATCACGCTTCCCGACTGGGTATCGTCGCCGATACGGCCTGTTGTGCTGCCGACATCCCGGCAATCAACCAGCGGCAAACCATCCGCCCCTACCGGCGATTCCCCCTTCAAGTAGCTGCGCGCCTTGGAGCGGTTGGTTTTCTGTGTTTGTTCCCTGGGGGTGAGCACGCGGTCTTCGAGAATCTGGTCCGGCAAAATGATGGCCTGCCCCGACGCCGGCGCATCCGGCGCCCGGTATTCCCGCGCCCGCGAGCGGCGGTCAGAGGGCAGGCTCTCGCCGCCGCGCGGCGCGAGCATACCCTCATCCTCATCCGGCAGGATGATCACCGTTGTTCCTGACGGCGGCGCATCCTGACGGTAGGAACGCGCCTTATCCCGGCTGCTTGCCGAGGCCGCCGCACTATCGTCACCCACATCCCGCGAGGGGGCAAGGATGATCTCGCCGGCCAGCCGGAAGCCTTCCTGCCAGTACGCGCCATCCGATGCTCCGGCATTCATGGCGCATAGCATCAATGCGGACAGCACGCAGCTTCTCAATCCCTGCACCATGTTTTCCCCCGAAATGAATAGGTCCGGCAATCGTTATTGCACGGTGATTTCAACAACGCTGGCAATGGCGGTCGGATTAACCTTCCTGAACTGATTGATTACATCATCCAGCGAGCGCACCGGCAGGCGCGCCAAGTCACGGGTTCCACTGAGCGACTGCGGCACCACTACCTCGCGGTCGTCAGCGATGCAGGCCACCCGCTCCCGCCCTGGACGATCGAACTTGATCTTGAAGCCGCCGCTGGGCAGACGCATCAGATTGCCGGCATTCAACATCGAATTGCTGTAGAACTGATTGGGAAAGATGCGGGCGGTGTTGCGCGCCACGTCCTCGTAATAACAATACACCGTCCCCGGCGCGGTGAGCGAGAGGTTCATGTTGAGAAACTCCCCCACGCGGTAGGTCGGACGGGTGCCGCGTTCGCTCTCCAGCCGGATCTGAAAGGGCATGGCGGATGCCTGAGCCTGCGCCATCGGAGCGGCGACAGCGGGGGTGGGGGCCGCGGGAGGCTGCTCGGCAACCATGACCGGCAAGGGCGCCGGCTTTTGCGGTGAAAGCGGCATGGCAGCCAACTGGTTCTGGATGTCATCCAGCAGGCTGAAGTAAAGATCGAAATTCAGGCGCCCGTCGGCGATCAGCCCCACATCTTTCTGATATTCAGCGATCACGTTCTTCAGTTGCTCGCTCATGACCCCATCGATGGGTCCCTTGTAGCGGTTCATCGAGCCACCCAGCTTGCGCTGCACGAACAGGACGCGCTCCTTCATCGGTAACGAGTCGAACCCTTCACGCGCCTGATCCATCATCACCGGATTGGTGGATTCGATATCCAGGCATTTCCAGTAGGGCACGCGCGTAAATTTGCCGAGCGCCTCGATCAAGCCCAGCTCGATCAGTGTGCGGGTCGTGGCGCCAACGCCTTCCGAACGGCTCAAGTCGAGACTAAAGCTCAAACCGGCCTTGCCTATCCTGCCGCCGGCTTCGCCCGAGCGCCCCCCCTTGGCGATGATCATGGTGTTGGAAGTGCTGGTTTCGGGCAGGATGCGACGGCTGGCAGCATCGCCGACACTCATGTCCATGCTGATGAGGTCGAAAGCGTCATCCTTGGAAAACCCCAGATCCAGAAAGGGCAAGGCGAAGCCAAAGCCCTTGGTGTTGCGCACGGCATTATCGTCCATCTGGGTAATCGAACCGCGAATGTAGAAATCCGGCAACTTGGTGGGCATGCCGCCCTTCATGGCGAACAGGTTGCCTAGGTCGTCGCCCTGGCTATGCAGATCGATGAATTCAAAGGCACCGCTTTTCAGCGTCATCTTGGATACGGCGGTAATCAGCATCTCCTTGGTGCCGGTTCTGACCTTGCCGGTCTCGTCCGGGATACCTGTCGAAGTGATGATGATGCCGCGCTTGTCGAACCCCAGAAACAAATCGTCCATGCAGCGCAGGGCTTGCGAAAAATTGGTGATGGTCTTGACTGCGGGTGTTTTCGGAGCGGCGGCGGCCTGCACGCCGGCCGCCCGGTCCGGCGGTGGCAACGCCTCGGTCCTCTCCGCCCGGTCTGGAGTGCGCCCGAAATCCATAGCACTGTCGGACAGCGCTGACAGCGGGAAAAGTGCCACTGCAAGCAGGACGGCACGTCCAATTGGCATAAAAATGTCGCGTCGAGCGGGCATAACGAAAATACCTCCCTGAATTAATCTTCTCGGTAACAGAATCCGGCGCATCGAACCTGATTATATAATCTATGATATTGCCATTTTATGAGATCGCTCCCACCCAAGAACGAACCCCGCCAAGACTCCGGGCCATCATTGGGCAAGCACTCGGGTTTGTCAAGAAACTGCCCTTTCGGCAAAGCCTAACGCATTACCGGAACTATCCGCTGACACCGGCATCCCACGAATGTCATCTATATTTCCAGATTGTATTGTTCCGGTACTCACTGTATGCCAATATCGCCGCCATGAAAATTCAGCTTGTTGCCACGTTCCTGTTGAGCACTGTGGCTTGGAACTGTGCCGCCGCTCCGGAAAAGGATTATCTCGCCTTGCGTGATTCCTTTCGCACCGGAAATGCCGTCCAGGTCGATCACTATGCCGCCCGCCTCAGTGGGCATGTTCTGGAGCCTTTTGCTACCTACCTCCAGCTACAGATGCGTTTGAAAACAGCCGCCCCTGAAGAAATCCGCGCCTTCATCACGCGGCATGACGACAGCCACCTCGCCGGCAAGTTGCATGCGGACTGGTTGCGTGTGCTGGGAAAAACGCAGGATTGGCCGCTATTTCTCGCCGAATATCCGCAATTGCCCGCCCCGGATGCCGAACTGACCTGTTTTGCCCTGCATGCTCGACACGCTGGAGGGGACAAGATGGCGTTGACGGAAGCAAAAAAGCTGTGGCTGCGTAGCGGGACGAGGTTACCGTCCAGTTGCGAACCGTTATTCGATGCCTTGGTTGACCACGAGATGTTGTACGTTCGCGAAGTCTGGACCCGGTTACGGCTGGCGCTTGAAGCCGGGCAAATAACCCTGGCGCGCGACCTGCTCCATTACCTGCCGCCGTCTTCCGTATTTCCCGTGAGCGCGCTGACATTCGCGACCGAGAATCCGGCGGCCTATCTCGACAAACAAGCTCTTGGCCTGGAAACCCGCGCTGGCCGCGAACTGACGCTGTTTGCCTTATACCGGCTAGCCCGCACCCAAGCGCCACTTGCGCTCTCATATTGGGAACCTCTACAGGCCCGTTTCGACCAGGAAGAAAGGGAATATCTCTGGGGACAGCTGGCGCTTCATGCCGCGCGCCAGCACGATCCCGTCGCCGTGAAATGGTTCAGGAACGCCGGCGCCACGCCGCTCAACGAATTGCAACTGGCCTGGAAAGCGCGTGCCGCCCTGCGGGAACAGAATTGGGGCGAAGTGCTGGCGGCCATCTCGGCCATGCCGGATAGCGAGCAGAACCTCGGCGTCTGGCGCTATTGGAAGGCACGGGCACTCAGGGCCGATGGCAAGACAGTGCAGGCCAACACCATCCTGGCACCGCTCTCGCGGGAGTATAACTATCACGGCCAATTGGCCGCCGAGGAACTGGGGCCGGCCATCGGCATTCCCAGCGAAACCCACAAGCCGGAGGAGGCGGAAATCCGCACTATCGCCCGCATTCCCGCAATTCAGCGCGCATTGCTGCTGTACGAGTTAAACATACGCACCGAGGCGAACCGCGAGTGGATCTGGGCAACGAGAAATCTCGACGACCGGCAAATACTGGCCGCCGCCGAACTGGCAAAACGCCACAACTGGCTCGACCGCGCCATCAACACCGCTGAAAGAACCACCCATCTGCACAATTTCGACCTGCGTTTTCCTGCACCGCACCGCGATGTCATGCAGGAACACGCACGCCGCGTGGGGGTGGACGAAGCCTGGGTATACGGACTGATCCGCCAGGAAAGCCGCTTTGTGCAACAAGCCAAGTCAACGGTCGGCGCTTCCGGCCTGATGCAACTGATGCCGGCTACGGCGCGCTGGGTAGCAAAGAAAATGGGAATGCGCAATTTCCGCCAGTCGCTGGTCAACCAACTGGAAACCAACGTGGCGCTGGGCACTTATTACCTCAAATACGTGCTGAACCAGCTTGACGGAGAACCGATTCTGGCTACCGCAGCCTACAATGCCGGCCCGCGCCGCGCCCAGCGCTGGCGCGACAGCAAACCGCTGGAAGGCGCCATATACGCGGAGACCATACCCTTCACCGAGACGCGCGGCTACGTGCAAAAAGTATTGAGCAACACAACCTACTATGCCCACCGTTTCGAGCGGCGGGCGTATTCACTGAAGGAAAAGCTGGGTACCGTTTCCAGTGGCGGGAAAAAGCCGGAATGTAGCAGAGGCGACGAACGCGCCCCGGCCTGTGAATGAAAAACCGCCGGAGAGCCAATCAGGCGTAGGTATCTATGCGTGCGCTCTGAATACTTTGGGTCGCGGACTTGATCGCCTGTTGCTGGGATTCGATGCGGTTGTCCAGAATCGTAGTGATCGTGGCATCCGCCCTTTGCCGCTGCTGTTGCGCCCGGTCGGCAACCTGTCCAGTCAATTGCCGGTCGAGCTGGTTCATCTGAATCATCTGATTCGTTCCGCTGGAAACTACGCCGATACCCATTAACGCCTCCTAAAAATTGATCATTACCCGAACGCGGATTCTAGCAAGAAACCCGGCTGCGATGCAGTCCATCAATGGCTTGCCTGGACGGCCACGGCTTCGTTCGCCTTGCGCTGTTCTACCAACAGGCTGTACAAACGACGGCTATCCGCGCGCAGGACGGTAAATTTCAGCTTGTCGATAACGACATGCTCGCCGCGCTTGGGCAGGCGCCCGAATTTGTCGATTACCAAGCCGCCCACGGTATCGTAGTCCTCATCGCCGTAAGCGGTGCCGAGCACCTCATTAAAGTCCGCAATCGCGGTCTGCGCCTTGACGCGCCAGCGTCCCTGGGCATCGGCGAAAATATTGTCCTCGTCCTCGTCGTAATCGAATTCGTCCTCGATCTCGCCGACGATCTGCTCCAGCACGTCTTCAATCGTCACCACCCCCGCCACGCCGCCGTATTCATCGACCACGATGGCAATATGGTTGCGGCTGGCGCGAAACTCCTTGAGCAACACGTTCAGGCGCTTGGATTCAGGAATAAATACCGCCGGGCGCAACATGTCGCGCACGTCGAATTCCTGACCCGCGTAGTAGCGCAACAGATCCTTGGCCAGCAGAATGCCGACCACATCGTCTTTTTCCTTGTCGATCACTGGAAAGCGCGAATGTGCGGTTTCAATGACGAAGGGTACAAATTTCTCCGGCGGCTCGGCGATGTCGATCACGTCCATTTGAGCACGCGGAATCATGATGTCGCGCACCTGCAACTCGGAAACCTGCAACACGCCCTCAATCATCGACAGCGCGTCGCCATCCATCAGGTTGCGTTCAAAGGCGGAGTGCAGCAGTTCGATCAATTGCTCGCGGTCTTCCGGCTCGCGCAGCAAAAAATTGCTCAGGCGTTCCAGCCAGTTCGATTTATCGGGTTCATCCATTTCGGTGCGTTTACTCCTTTTAGGTATTGCGGTAAGGGTCAGGATACCCCAGCTTCATGACGATTTGCGTTTCCCGGCCTTCCATTTCGCGCGCGTCGTCATCATTTTCGTGGTCATAACCCTGCAAATGCAAGACGCCGTGCACCGTCAGGTGGGCGTAGTGCGCTTCCAGCATCTTGCCCTGTTGGCGCGCCTCGCGTTCGACCACCGCCGGGCAGATGGCGATGTCGCCGGCGGTATAGGGCAGATCGTCGTACACAAAGGTCAGCACGTTGGTGGCGTAATCCTTGCCGCGATAATCGCGGTTGAGCGCGCGCCCCTCCTCCTCGTCCACCAGGCGGAGTGTCATCTGCGCGTCGCCTTCCAGCGCCGCCTTCGCCCAACGGCGGAACTGCGGGCGGGTGGGGAGGGTATCCGGCTCGACGGCGTATTGCACGGAGAGGGATAATTTAGCTGCGTTCTTTTTCGCGTCGTTCATAGGCATCGACGATGCGCGCCACCAGCGGGTGGCGCACTACGTCGTCGGACTGGAAGAAATTGAAGGCGATGCCGCGCACGGCGTCCAGGACTTCCTTGGCATCGGTGAGACCGCTTTTCTGGTGGCGCGCCAGATCGACCTGGGTGAGGTCGCCGGTGATTACCGCCTTGGCGCCGAAGCCGATGCGCGTGAGGAACATCTTCATCTGTTCCGGGGTGGTGTTCTGCGCTTCATCGAGAATGATGAAGGCGTGGTTGAGGGTGCGCCCGCGCATGTAGGCGAGTGGCGCGATTTCGATGGTGCCGCGTTCGAACAGCTTGGCCACCTTGTCGAAGCCCATCAGATCGTAGAGGGCGTCGTAAAGGGGGCGCAGGTAGGGATCGACCTTTTGCGCCAGATCGCCGGGCAGGAAACCCAGGCGTTCGCCGGCTTCCACCGCCGGGCGCACCAGCACGATGCGCTTGACCAGATCGCGCTCCAGCGCGTCCACCGCGCTGGCGACGGCCAGATAAGTCTTGCCGGTGCCCGCAGGGCCGATGCCGAATGTGATGTCGTGTTCCTGTATCTTGCGCAGATACTGGTTCTGGCGCGGGGTGCGCCCGTGCAGGTCGGCGCGGCGCGTCAACAGCACCGGGGCCATTTCCTCGACCTCCGCATTGCGTCCGGCGTTGGCGGCTTCGATCAGCCCCAGCTGGATCTCGTCGACGTTCAGCGGGTTTTTGGCGCGGTTGTAGAATTTCTCCAGCACGTTCAAGGCCAGCGCGGCCTTCTCCGGCAGGCCCTGCACCGTGAAGTGCTCGGCGCGCCGCACAATCGCCACGTCCAGCGCGGTTTCAATCTGTTTCAGATTTTCGTCGAGCGCGCCGCACAAATTGGCCAGACGCGCATTATCGATGGGGGTAAAGGCGATATCGAACATGGCGCTACTTTACCACCACTTCACCGCGCAGGCTGTGGTGCAAGGCGGCGGTGACGCGCACATCGACGAAGCCGCCGATGAGGCGCGGATTGCCGGGGAAGTTCACCACCCGGTTGTTGGCCGTGCGCCCGCACAATTCCCTGTCGTCCCTTTTTGCCAGCCCTTCCACCGCGACGCGCTGCACCGTACCGACCATGTCCTGGCTGATGGCCTGCTCCTGCATGTCGATCTGCGCTTGCAGGCGCGCTAGGCGTGCGAGCTTGACCTCCTGCGGGGTGTCGTCGGCCATTTCCGCCGCCGGCGTGCCGGGACGCGGGCTGAATATGAAGCTGAAGCTGGTATCGAAACCCACCTCCCGCGCCAGCTTCAAGGTGGCCTCGAAATCGGCCTCGGTCTCGCCGGGAAAACCGACGATGAAATCGGAGGAAATCGCAATATCCGGGCGTGCCGCGCGGATTTTGCGGACCAGCGACTTGTATTCGAGCGCGGTATAGCCGCGCTTCATCGCCGCCAGAATGCGGTCGGAACCGGCCTGCACCGGCAGGTGCAGATGGCTCGCCAGTTTGGGAATTTCCGCAAAGGCCGCGATCAGGCGTGGCGTGAATTCGTTGGGGTGGGACGTGGTAAAACGCAGCCGCTCGATTCCCGGCAATTCCGCCAGTATGTGCAGCAGCAGCGCCAGGTCGGCGGGCTCGCCGTCTTCCGTCTCGCCCTGATAGGCGTTCACGTTCTGCCCGAGCAGGTTGATTTCCTTTACGCCCCGTGCCACCAGGGAGCGGCACTCGGCCAGCACGTCGGCGAGCGGGCGCGATAGCTCGCCGCCGCGCGTATAAGGCACGATGCAATAGGTGCAGAACTTGCCGCAACCTTCCATTACCGACACATAGGCGGCGGCACCTTCGACGCGCGCCTGCGGCAGGTGGTCGAATTTTTCGATTTCCGGAAAGGACACATCGACCTGGGCGCGCCGTTCGCGGCGTTGCGAAGCCAGCAATTGCGGCAAACGATGCAGGGTTTGCGGGCCGAACACCAGATCGACGTAGGGCGCGCGCGCCACGATGGCTTCCCCCTCCTGGCTTGCCACGCAACCGCCGACGCCGATCAGCAGGCCGGGCTTTTTCTGCTTGAGCGGCTTCCAGCGCCCGAGCTGATGAAACACTTTTTCCTGCGCCTTTTCGCGCACCGAGCAGGTGTTGAGCAGGAGTACGTCGGCTTCGGCGGGGTCGTCAGTACTCACCATGCCTTCGGCAGACACCAGCACGTCGGCCATCTTCGCCGAATCGTACTCGTTCATCTGACAACCGAAAGTCTTGATATGGAATTTTTTGACCATGCACTTCTTAGGCGTAAATACCCCCACCCGCAGTTTGCTGGAACCTTTGAGGGTGGCGAATGATACCAAATTTGCCAGCCACGCGTCTGTGCACTGGCGGATGACTGGGGGCAATCTTGCTCTATCGGCTCGCCTGTTGGTGATGCGCCGCGTTTACCAGTTCAATCGACGCCTGCCAGCATTCGCTGCAAAAGTTTTTGAATCTCGCCAGTAATTCAGGTTGTGGCAATAGCGGTTCCCCGGCCTTGGCTTGCCCGGTCGCCAGTTCATAGCCTGCCAGCATCAGCAGGTATTTCCGCCGCCTTTCGCTGGCGATAATGACCGGCGGCCACAGCGACTGGCGTCTGCCGACCAAAAAGGAACTGGAATCCCTGGTCGAAACCGGCTGCGCCAATCCCGCCATCAACACCACCCTGTTTCCCAACACGCCGTCCAGTTGGAACTGGAACAGCACACCGCTAAATGCGGCCTATCCGGCCAATGCCTGGTTCGTCGCTTTCGACTATGGCAACGACAGCGTCGTCGTTAAGACCCATGACGCTGTCGTTCGTCTCGTACGAGGCGGACAGTCCGTTGACACTTTTGACCGCCACGCCGATTTCACCCCCGCCGCGTTCAGTTTCACCGCCGCCACCGATGTCGCCACCAGCAGCATCACCCAGGCCACCGTTTATGGCGGTGCCACCCTGATTATCCCCACCACCCTCGCCCCCGGCGGCGTCACCCTGACCCTGCCGCTGCCCGCGTCCGGCAGCGCCGCCCCGGTCACGCTCAGCCTCAACGGGCAAAGCCTCAGCGTCACCCCCGGCAGCGCCGGCACCGTCCTGCGCGTCACCACCGCCACCGTCACCCTCAACGGCGTGCCCACCGTCGTACAACTGATCTCGCTCAGCGCCGGTTCCATCACCGTCAGCGGCAGCGGCCAAACCCTGCTCTCCGTCGGCAACGGCGGCACCCCGCGCCTGCTGTCCTCCGGCGGCACCGCCGCCGTCACGGCGCGCGCCACCCTGGATGCCGCCAGCGGCGAAACCCTGCTGGCGGTCTCCGGCGGCATCGTCGTATTGCCCGGCAGCGGCGCGGCCATACGCAGCGCGGCAGCCACGGAAACGGAAATCCACGCCGGAGAAACCGTCACCTTCGACAGCGCCGGGCAAATCAAAACCCACCGCGCCGCCAGCACCAGCGGCAGCGGCGGCGCGGGCGACCCGCTCAGTGTCGCCAACGTACCCGCCACCTTGACCCTCAATGCCACTGTTCCCAACCTCAAGGGCCAACTGGCGCGCTTGGGCGACCAGACCCCGGAACAGGCCGCCCTCGGCCTGCTGGGCCCCAACTTCATCCTGGAAAACGGCGGCCAGAATGCCACCGGTGTGCTGCCCCTGCGCTTCGGCGACCGGCTCGTGCCGGTGCTGCCCCTCGGCACGCTCGACATCGACGGCAGCCTGCCGGACGGCGTCAGCCTCACGGCGGATGGCCTCTACCAGTTCGTCCGTAGCGGCGTGGTCATGCGCTTCGCCCCCGCCGTGCGAGACAGCCGCCAACTCGCCGCCGACCTGGCGCAAACCTTCAGCGGCGCCGCCACCGAAATGCGCAGCGACGGCGTGATCGTCGTCAACGTGGGGGGCGTGGAATTCGTCATGCAGCCCGATCTGGCTGCGGAAATCGGCACCGGAACTGGAACAGGAACCGGCATGGGCTTCGACCTCGACGAACAGGGGCATTTCCGCTACCGCGACGCCCAAGGCTTCCGCCAAGCGCTGCACCCCGCCTTTGCCGACCTCGCCACCCTGCGAGCCACCTTTGCGGCGGCCATGCCGGGCACAACCGTGAGCCGCAACAACGGCGTCACCAGCGTGATCTTCGGCGCCGTCACCTACACCCTGGTGCCGGATTACACCCTCACCACCCCGCCGCCACAACAAGCCGGCAGAAGCTGGTGGAACGGGGCGGACGGCAAGCTGTATATCCGTAACGCGGATGGCACGGCACAGGGGTTTGCCGTGCGCTGAAAAACTCCGCCCCGGAAAACCCATCGCCCCCGCCATGCGCTACAATCGGCGCATGGCACACGACCACGACACCGGCTACAAACTGTTGTTCGCGCACCCCGAAATGGTGCGCGACCTGCTGATCGGCTACGTCAGCGGAGAATGGATCGCCGAGGCCGATTTCACCACCCTCGAACACATCAACGCCAGCGCTGTAGGGTGCAATCCCCGAAGGGTATTGCACCGGAACCGCGTAACCTCTGCGGGTCATCTCCGGCCTTGCGGCCTCCCCATAACCTCTGCGGGTCATCTCCGGCCTTGCGGCCTCCCCAAACGTTCGGCGCAATGCCCTTCGGGGATTGCGCCCTACGCGGGCTGGGCAACATGCTGCAAGACCCTGATGAGGCGGTGACGGCATGACCCAGTTCGACGCAATCATTATCGGCAGCGGCCTGGCGGGGCTGACGGTGGCGCTCAACCTGGCGCAGCGCAAAAAGGTGGCGGTCATCACCAAGAAATCGCTGCTCGACGGCGCCAGCGACTGGGCGCAAGGCGGCATCGCGGCGGTGCTGGCCGACGACGACACCCTCGCGTCGCACATTCGCGACACGCTGGCGGCGGGTGCCGGATTGTGCGACGAGCAGGTGACGCGCTTCGTGGTGGAGCGCGGGCGCGCGGAAATCGAATGGCTGATCCGCCAGGGCGTGCCCTTCACCCGCGATGCCGGCAGCCAGCTGGGCTACCACCTGACGCGCGAGGGCGGCCACAGCCACCGCCGCGTCATCCACGCCGCCGATGCCACCGGCCATGCGGTGCAACTGACGCTGGTCGAGCAGGCGCGCCGCCATCCCAACATCACCCTGCTGGAAAACCACATCGCGGTGGACCTGATTACCGGCAGCAAGCTGGGGCTTTCCGAGCCGCGCTGCTACGGCGCCTATGTGCTCGACAAGGGTAGCGGCAAGGTGGAAACCTACGCCGCGCGCCACACCGTGCTCGCCACCGGCAGCGCCGGCAAGGCGTATCTTTACACCACCAACCCCGACGTCGCCACCGGCGACGGCATCGCCATGGGCTGGCGCGCCGGCTGCCGGGTGGCGAACATGGAATTCATCCAGTTCCATCCCACCTGCCTGTATCACCCGCACGCCAAATCGTTCCTGATTACCGAGGCGGTACGCGGCGAAGGCGGCATCCTGATCCTGCCGGACGGCACGCGCTTCATGCCGGAGCACGACCCGCGCGCCGAACTGGCGACGCGCGACGTGGTGGCGCGCGCCATCGACTTCGAAATGAAAAAGCGCGGTCTGGATTGCGTGTATCTGGATATTTCGCACAAACCGGCGGATTTCCTCAAGGCGCACTTTCCGACCATCCATGCGCGCTGCCTGGAACTGGGCATCGACATCACGCGACAGCCGATTCCGGTGGTGCCGGCGGCGCATTTCATCTGCGGCGGCATCGTCACCGACCTGGCGGCGCGCACCGACATCACCAACCTTTATGCCGTCGGCGAAACCGCCTTTACCGGCCTGCACGGCGCCAACCGGCTGGCTAGCAACTCGCTGCTGGAATGCCTGGTGCTGGGGCAGGCGGCGGCAAACGACATTCTCGAACAGCCCTCAACGCCGCTTCCTTCCCTGCCGGAATGGGACGAAAGCCGCGTCACCGACGCCGACGAGGAAATCGTCATCTCGCACAACTGGGACGAACTGCGCCGTTTCATGTGGGACTACGTCGGCATCGTGCGCACCAACAAACGCCTGGAGCGGGCGCAGCACCGCATCAAGCTGCTGACCGGGGAAATCGACGATTATTATTCCAACTTCCGCGTCAGCAACGACCTCATCGAACTGCGCAACCTGGTGCTCACCGCCGACCTCATCGTCCAATGCGCCATGCAGCGCCACGAAAGCCGCGGCTTGCATTACAGCCGCGACTACCCTGGCCAGTTGGCGGAAGCGAAAAATACCGTGCTGACGCCTCCGGGACGTTGATTTCCCGGCCCCCCGCGCCTGCGGGATTCAGGCGCCATCTCCGTTGACAAACGCGCAACGCCACTTCAGCCGCACCCGCAGTTTTCTGAAAATCCCGCTGTCCACCGCGTCCGGCACGATCACCACGTACTGCGCGAGCCGGCTGTCGACCGTTTTCAGGTTGAGCACCGTCAGCCAGGGTGCGACGAAGCTGGAGCCGAGCAGGGCCGCTTCCCGCACCGCACCGGAACGGGTGTGAAATTCGCAACGGCAGTCGGCATGCAGCGTGAAGGCCACGATGGATGCGGGCGCGAGGCGCAAGACCTCGCGGCGCAGCACATAGGCCAGGCTGCCGACCAGCACTGGCGCGGCCAGCCACAACGCAGGGGATGCCAGCCCCAGCATGACGCACGCAAAAATGTGCATTGCCGTGACGGCCGCCGCCAGGCGTCGTGACGGGCCCAGCTTGAGGTGTAATGTTTCCAAGGTTTTCCACCCGCTTCCCTTGTAAAATAAGCATGACGGCATTATTTTAGCCGTATCGTCCAACATCCGGGTTCGAATCCATGAATTCCCCAGTCTTCATCGCCGACCTGTCCCACGAGGGGCTGATCGGTATTTCCGGCGCGGACAGCCAGGCTTTCCTGCAAGGCCAGCTGACCTGCGACGTGCGTCAAGTCACCCCGCAACAGGCGCAATTCGGCAGCCTGTGCACGGCCAAGGGGCGCATGCTCGCGACCTTCTTGCTGTGGCAGGGCAACGGCGATTATTTCATGGCCTTGCCGCCAACCCTGCGCGAAACCATCCATAAACACCTGGGCAAGTACGTATTGCGTGCCAAGGTTGCGTTGCGTGATGCTGGTGCGGAAGTCGCCCGGCTCGGCGTCGCTGGCAGCGGCGCGGCGGAGCTGTTGAACGCGGTTTTCGGCGCGCTGCCGCAAACCGCTTACGGCGTGCTCCAGAGTGAGCGGGGCATGCTGATCGCCTTGCCGGGAGTGCGTTATGAAATCATCGCCGCGCCGGAACAGGCCGCCGCCCTGCGCCACGAACTGGAAGCGCGCTGTGCCCCCGTTGACGCCGCTTATTGGGAATGGCTGTCGATCCGCGCCGGCATGCCGGTCATCCTGCCCGCCACGGCGGAGCATTTCACCCCGCAGATGGCCAATCTCGAACTGCTGGGCGGCGTCAGCTTCACCAAGGGCTGCTACACCGGCCAGGAAGTGGTGGCGCGCACCCAATATCTGGGCAAGGTCAAGCGCCGCCTCTATCTCGCCCATATTTTGGGGAATAGCGCACCGCAGCCGGGCGACGTGCTGGGCGGCACCGAACACGGCATGATCGTCAACGCGCAGTCCGCGCCGGACGGCGGTTACGACGTGCTGGCGGTGATGCCGATGGAAGATGCCGAAGCCGGCACGGTGCGCTGGGGCGACATCCCCCTGCAACTGCTGCCCATGCCCTACGCAGTATCCTGAACATTTTCTTTGCTGGCGCCGAATGTATCTCGAATATGGCGCGCCTGTTTCGAAAAACGCATTTGATCGTATGTAACAAATTCGTTACCATCGGGTCTTCATGAATTGGACGGTTCTCTACTATTCCGCTCGTGTCCGCAAGCAGGTATTCGATCTGCCTGCCGATATTTTGTCGAATTACTTGCGGTTGCTGGAGCTGTTACAGGAATTCGGCGCCGATTTGCGTTTGCCGCATTCGCGTGCGATGGGTAACGGTTTGTTTGAGTTGCGCCCAAAAGGTACGGAAGGCATAGGGCGAGTGTTTTACTGCACCCAGATGGACAAGCATTTGGTGGTGTTGCATAGTTTTGTCAAGAAAACGCCCGCCACGCCGGGGAAAGAATTGAAAATTGCCCGCCAGCGTATGAAGGAAGTGAAAAATGGATAAGTTTGAACCAGTCGCACACGATGAAGCGTTTGTGCAATGCATCCTGGATAAACCCGGCGTCAAGGAGGCTTACGATGCGCTTGGCGATGAATATGCCCTGCTGCGGGAATTGCTCCATGCCCGCCAACAAGCGGGATTAAGCCAGGATGAAGTGGCGCGGCGCATGGGCACCCAGCGCCCGGCTGTGACGCGCATCGAAACATCTCTTGCTACCAGCAGGCATTCCCCTTCACTGTCTACGTTACGCAAATACGCGGCGGCGGTGGGATGCCGTCTGGAAGTTCACTTGGTTCCACGTTGATTCAGTCCTGACTATGGAATTCCTCACCATGAATTACGCGGTATCCTGAATCATGCGCCTCACTTTTCTCGGCGCGGCGCGCGAAGTCACCGGCTCGTGCTATCTGGTGGAAACCGGGGGGGTCAAATTCCTGGTCGATTGCGGCATGTTCCAGGGCGGGCGCATCGCCGAGCGGCGCAACCGTCTGCCTTTCCACTTCAATCCGCGCGACATCGCCTTCGTCCTGCTCACCCATGCGCACATCGACCACAGCGGCCTGTTGCCGAAGCTGGCGGCGGAAGGGTTTGCCGGGCCGGTCTACACTACCGCCGCCACCGCCGACCTAGTGCGCGTGCTGCTGCCGGACAGCGCCCATATTCAGGAAGCGGAAGCCGCCCGCGCGCAGCGCCACCATTTCACCCAACGCCGCGAAGACCTCCAGCCGATCTATACCACCCAGCAGGCGCTGGATTGCCTGGAACAGCTTGCGCCGCAGGCCTACGACACCGAGCTGACGCCGCATCCCGCCGTGCGCTGCGTGTTTCGCGAGGCCGGGCACATTCTCGGTTCGGCGCTCATCGAAGTCTGGCTGGAAGAAGACGGCCAGCGCCGCAAGCTGGTGTTTTCCGGCGATCTCGGCCAGCCGGGGCGCCCGATCCTGCGCGACCCCGCCCTCATCGAGGACGCCGATGTGCTGCTGGTCGAATCCACCTACGGCGACCGCCTGCACAAGGACATGGCATCGACCGTGGAGGAATTCGTCCACATCGTCAACGACACGCTGCACCGCAAGAAAGGCAACGTCATCATCCCGGCCTTCGCCGTCGGGCGCACCCAGGAAATTCTTTATCTGTTCAACGATCTGACGCGCCAGGGGCGTTTCCACAACCTGAATATTACCGTTGATTCGCCGATGGCGAGCGAGGCCACGCGCATCACCATGCGCCACCCGGAATTGTTCGATCAGGAGACCATTGACCTGGAAGCCTGGCACGCCAGGCACGGCGACCAGATCAAGCTGACCTTTACCGCCAGCGCGGAAGAATCCATGGCGCTCAACGACATCCGCTCCGGCGCCGTGATTATTTCCGCCAGCGGCATGTGCGACGCCGGGCGTATCAAGCACCATTTGCGCCATAATCTTGGCCGACACGAAAACACCATCCTGATTACTGGCTTTCAGGCGCAAGGCACGCTGGGGCGGCGGCTGGTGGATGGCGCCAGGATGGTGCGCATTTTCGGCGAGGAAATCCCGGTACGCGCCGACATCTGCACCATCGGCGGCCTTTCCGCCCACGCCGACCAGGCAGCGCTGCTCGGCTGGCTGCGCCAGTTCCGCCGCCCGCCGCGCCACACCTTCGTAGTGCATGGCGAAAACGGCGCCGCCGCCACCCTGGCCGGGCACATCGAAGCCATGGGCTGGCCGGTTTCCCTGCCGTCGCTGGGAGAGATTTTCAAGCTGTAAGGGAAAAATCAGCAGCAGGGTGTCGAGATCGTGATGCGAGCGCCCTGCGCGGAATTTTCAGCGCAGATGCTGCCGCCCATGCCGCCTTCAATGATCATTTTCGACATGTACAGGCCGATGCCGGTGCCCTTGTCCTTGGTGGTGAAGTAGGGGTCGAAAATGCGCGGCAGCGCCTCGGCGGGAATGCCGCCGGCATTGTCCTCGATTTCCACCCTGGCCTGGCCGTCCGCGCGGGAAATCCTGATGCCGACCTGCCCGCCGTTGAGGTTGTTCTGCTGGATGGCGTCCTTGGCATTGGACAGCAGGTTGAGCAGCACCTGAGAATATTCGTTGCGGAAGCCATGCGCCATGACGCCTTCATCGCCTGTCACCGAAACCGTGATGTTATTGTTTTTGAAGGCCGCTTCCAGTATCTGCATGGCATCCGCCACCGCCTCGTTGACGCAAAACGGCGCTTTTTCCTTGTTGGGGCGGAAAAAATTGCGGAAATCATCGATGGTCGCCGACATGCGCTGGATGATGGTCTGCCCGCTGCTTACCGTCTGGTTGAGATAGTCCTGGTCGAGCTCGCCGTATTCGTAGGCATCCTTGATGTTGGCCAGCATCAGCCCCAACGCGTTGATCGGCTGGCGCCACTGGTGGGCGATGTTGCCGATCATCTCGCCCAGGGCGGCCAGGCGCGATTGCTGGATCAGTATGTGATCCTTCTCGCGGTTGTTTGCCACCTCTTTCTGCACGCGCCGCTCCAGCGAAACATTCAACTGGTTCAATTCCTCGGTGCGCTGCCGCACGGTTTCTTCCAGCCTGGCCTGATGCTCGGCGAGTGCCGCCTCGCGCTCGCGGATAACCGCCAGCATGGCGTTGAAGCCATCCGCCAGCGTACCAAATTCGTCGCGGCTTTGTACCGTCACCCGCACCGAATAATCGCCATCGCGCGTGACTTGCTTCATGGCTTCCACCAGCGTATGGATCGGGCCGCTGATGGCCTTCTGAAAACGTGCGAACAGAAACAGCGAAAAAGACAGCGCGGCCGCCATCGCCAGGGCGATCAGCATCAGTTTGCGCAGCAACTCCCAGTAGACCCCTTGCAAATCGGACTGCAGGATGAGGGTGCCGATGGTTTCCCCCTCGGATACTACCGGCTGGACATAAATCAACTGATCGGAGAAAAACAAGGCCTCGCCAGCCGCCGGATGCGCGGAGGGAAGCTTGCGACCGGGACGCTGAAATTGGGCGGCGAGGCCGTTTTTCCCTTGCAGGGCGGCAAAGACGATGGTGGGTTCGGCGCCCAGCCGTGTCAGTACCTCATTGGCCACCCGCTCGTCGGAAAACACCAGGGCAGGCGCGGCGTTGTCCGCCACCACGGCGGCGGTCACCGCCAGCGCGCTGGCGGCTCGGTTGCGGTAGCTCGCCCACTCGCCCACGCCCAGCGCGATGCTCAACACCACCACCGCCACCGCGTTGGTGATGAGACCGATGAGCATCAGCTTGCGTTTGATGGGAAGGTGGCGAAATAGCGTCATGACAAAAATGTAGCCGTAGCGCCTCAGGAACCGACGATGCGCGCCAGCGCCAGCAGGCGGGAACTGATGCTCAAGCCGCCCTGGCGCGCCGACTCCAGATTGACTTCAAAGCGCACCTTGTCGTTTTCCAGATAGAAATTGACCATCACGCCGCGCCGCGCGAACCCGTCGGTGTCGCCGATCGTCAGGATACCGGCGCCGCGCGCGAGCGCGTTGATGCGCTCCAGATTGCGTTCCGCCCCCGCCGCGACGAACAGCAGATGGCACTCGCGCGGGTCGGCGGCGGCATCGAGCAGCACGATCTCCAGCTTGCGCACGTTCACCGCCTTGCCGCGCACCGTTTCCAGCGCCGCGCCGAACGGGTTGCCGCCGGTCACGCACAGGCGTAGCGGCGCAGTGGACGTCGGCCATTCGACAAACTTGGCCACCTGGTAAATGAAGGCGGCCTTCAGCTCATATTCGCTGGGCGCCGCGTAGGCGCCGGGAGCCGTCAGCAGCAACACGGTTGTGCCCAACAGGCGCAAGAAGGCGGTCATGTGGAAAAGGCGCACCATCAGAAGCGCCACGTCGCCGCCGCGAAGACGCTACGCGGCACCTCGCTGCTGCGTGGCCCCGACGTGTTGACGAACTCGACGTGACCAGGATCGAGCAGGTTGCGGCCGGTCAGGCTCAGTTCCAGCCCCGCTTGCACGCGCCAGCCGATACGGGCATCGAAACGGGTGTAGGCGGGCACGTTCAGGCTGGGCAGGGCATCGACGTAATACAGCGCCGCGCTCAAGTCGACATCGGCACGCGGTGAATGGAACACCTGCACGTGAAACTGGTTTTGCGGCGAACGCCCCACTTCATTGACGATGGACGTATCCGCGCTGTCGGCGTCGCGGCGGATGTCCATTTTCAGCAGCGTATAAGCCGCCTTGAGCTGCCAGCGCTCGCTGGGACGCCAGTTGGCATTCCATTCCAGGCCGTAGGTGGTCGCGTCCGCCTTGTTGAGAAAGGTGCGCGGCAGCACCCGGTAACCCGGCGAGCCCGCCACCAGGTAGGGGGTGGCGGGCTCGATGGTCATCATGTCGCTGTGCTCGTTGCGGAACAGCGCCATTTCCGCCTGCGCCTGTTCGCTGAAGCGGATGCGGTAGCCTGCCTCGTAAGCCAGCACATGTTCCGACCGCACCGCCGGGTTGCCCTGCAATTGCATGACGTTCGCCACGCCGCCCGTGGCGGGCAGCAGGGTATTGAAAATGCGTCCGTCGGCATCGGTGCGCGAGGGCGTGTGCACCGCGCGCGAGAGCGCCGCCCAAGCCGTGTGGCGCGCGTCGATTTTCCAGCGCAGACGGGCATTGGGTTGATATTCGAAGCCGGTGTAATCGTTATGCTCGAACTTGGAGCCGAGAGTCAGGTACAGGCGCTCGGGCGCCAGGGCGATCTCATCCTGAAAAAAGACGCTGTAGGTGTCGTCGCTGCGTTGCGCCGGGTCGAACACCAGCGCGGCGGTGTTGCCCATGCGGTCCCTGGTTTGCCGCCAGCCCAGCCCCCACACGAAATCGTGGCGCCCGCCCGCCAGGAAACGGTGCTGGAAATCCATGTCCCAGGTATCGCGCCGTTCCGCGCCGTTGTAATAACTGCGTTCGTAATAATCCCAATACATCTGTAGCGCCCATTCCGAGGTGGGAGACAAGGCCTGCTTCCAGCGCGCCAGCAGATTGCCGCCTTTCAGGTCGATGGTGTATCCCAGCGGCGTGCTGGTGGGCGGGGTGAGTGTCAGCCGCGTGCCGGTGTGGTCGGAAGCGCCGTTGTAGGCGTCGCCCTGCACAGTGAATGCGCTACCGCCGCTCAAGGCCCAGTCAGCGCGAAAGCCGGTGCTGCGCAACGCGCGCGCATCATGCGCTTCGGCGCCGCTGGCCGTGGGATAGTTGTCCTGCCCGATGCTGCGCGCATAGACGCGGAAATGGCCGTTTTCCCCCAGCCTGCCGCCGTAACGCGCCGTGACCTGATGCTCGGTATTGCCGCCGCCGACGCTGACTAGGCCGCCCTGGGTCGCCGCCGACGATTTGGTGATAATGTTGATGATGCCGGTGACCGCGTTGGCGCCCCACAGCGCGCCGCCGGGGCCGCGGATCACTTCGATGCGCTCCACATCCGCCAGCGCGACATCTTGCGCATCCCAATAGACCCCGGTAAAAGTGGGCGTGTGCAGGGTGCGCCCGTCCAGCATCACCAGCAGGTTGTCGCTGTTCTTGGCGTTGAAGCCGCGGCTGCTGATCGCCCAGGTGGAGCCGTCAATGCGTGCCACCTGCATGCCGGGCACCATGCGCAACAGTTCGGGAACGCTGGTCATGCCGGAACGGCGGATGTCTTCCTGCGTGATGACGTGGATGGCGGCGGCGGTGTCTTCCAGCTTCTGCGGCTTGCGCGCCGCCGAGGTCACCTCGATGCTGACCTCCATCAACTGCTCCAGCGAATAGTCGGTCAATGCCGGCACCCCGGCGGCCCCCAGCGGGGAAAACAGCAGAAAAAACGGGAGCGGCAACAGGCGCGGGCAATATCTGCTCGGGTATTTTCTATTCATGGCATGGTGGTGAAGACGGTTTGTTTCGCTCGATTCGCTCGATCGGGCCGACGGGGAGATTATGCCACCAAACCCCGCCGGCACAAGCGTCTTCGTTGACGCACATCAAGGAAACCCGAAATAACCCCAGCGCCACTCACTCCGGCCCGGCGGACTCCGGCAAGGTCAGCGTGAACTCCGCGCCTTCTCCGGCGTTGCGGGCGCTCAGGGTGCCCTTCATGTTTTCCATGACCATGCGCGACATGTAGAGACCGATGCCGGTACCGCTTTCCTTGGTGGTGAAATACGGGTCGAAGATTTTCGGCAGAATCTCCGCCGCGACGCCGCCGGCGTTGTCCTGCAATGTGACGAACACCTTGCCGTCAAGCGCCCCGAAGCGGATGGCGATCTTGCCGTGGCGGATTTTCCTTTCCAGCAGCACATCCCTGGCATTGTTCAGGATGTTGAGCAAGGCTTGCGAGAATTCATTGGGAAAGCCATTGGCCAGAAAGTCGCGGCCGTCTTCCATTTCAATGGCGATGTTGTTGTTTTTGAAGCTGTGGCTGACCAGGTTGAGGCTGTCCTTGACCGCCTGGCGCAGGCTGAAATCCTGCTGCAACTTGTTGGGCTTGAAGAAATTGCGGAAGTCGTCGATGGTTGACGACATGTTCTGGATCAGTTGGTTTCCCTTGCCGACGGCCTGGTCGAGGTAGGGTTTGTCGAGTTCGCCGTATTCCCAGGCATCCTGGATATTGGCCAGCGTCAGCCCCAGCGCGTTAAGGGGCTGGCGCCACTGGTGGGCGATGTTGCCGATCATTTCCCCCATCGCCGCCAGACGCGCCTGCTGCATCAGCATGCGCTCGGTTTCGAGATTTTTCGCGACCTGCTTCTGCACGCGCGATTCCAGGGTTTCGTTGATCTCGCGCAGGGCGACTTCCGCGTTCAGGCGGTCGGTGATGTCGCGTGCGCTTTCGATGATGGCGGTGATCACGCCGTTTTCGTCCCTCAGCGGCGAGGCCAGCAGTTCCACGTGGCGGGCTTCGCCCTGCGCGTTGAAGTGCTGGTGAACCACGGCGGCCTGCGCCTTTTCCTGCAACACCGCATCCAGCGGGCACGGATGTTCCCTGCCGTCGCAAGGACTCTCGCGGTGATGGGAAAGCTGGTAGCAGAAACGCTGTTCCTGCCCGCGCGGGCGGTTCGAAAGGATGACGCGGTAATCCGTGCCGATAACCATCACCGGCTCCGGCAGGCCGTCGATGACCGATTGGAGAAAACGGTGCTGGCTGGCCAGTTCGGCGGTGCGCTGCTCGACCAGCGTACCGAGGTGGTGCATGAAGCGATGG
This sequence comes from uncultured Sulfuricella sp., assembly GCA_964527565.1. Lineage (GTDB taxonomy): Bacteria > Pseudomonadota > Gammaproteobacteria > Burkholderiales > Sulfuricellaceae > JAGXQV01. The sequence continues at coordinate 52,464 of CAZGOY010000001.1, forward strand.
TTGACCAGCAGACGACCGAGCATCTTGCAGAACAGCAGCAACAGGCGCTCATGCCACAAATTGAAAAAATCGGGCAGCGGGTAGGAAACGTTGAGAACGCCGAGAATCTGGCTTTCGCAGGTCACCGGCACGCAGATCAGCGACCCTTGCGCCACCTTGTCCGCAGTGCCGAATTGCTTGAATTGTGGGTCGTCCGCGCAGGAACGGCAGTGCTCGACCTGCCCGCTGGCGGCGGCGCGCCCCATGATGCCTTCGCCCTTGCGGTAAGTCTTGCCGCCCGGCGGACGCAGGAAATCCGGCGCGGCGGGATCGACGATGTCCCGCAGCATGTCGTCCCAGTCCATTCCCGCCCCGTTGCTCAGGGTGCCGTCGCCGTCGAGCAGGAAAATGGAGCAGCGTTCCATGTCCTGGTTCGACATCAACGCTTCCAGCGCGGCCTTGAGCAGTTGCGTTTCATTAATTTCGCGCAGGGAAATTTCCGTCAGCCCGTGCAGCGCGGACAGGGAATCGAGCAGATTGACGATATGCCGGTTGAGTTCCAGCGAAGATTCGGCGTAGCCGTGGCTGACCATCGTCACCCCTTGCCGAAGAGCGCCGCCATCTCGCGAATGGCATCGAGTTTTTCATGCATCTGTCCGCACACCCTTCCGGCTTTTGCCGCCGGGATGCCGAGCGCTTCGAGCGCCGCCAGTTCGGCGTCGATTTCCGCCGCGCCGTCCGCGATCTGTCCGGCCCAGCGCGCGCACACGCCTTGCAGCAGCACCAGCGGCCAGTGCTCACTGCGATAATCCCGATCGTAATGGTGTTTCATCACCAGCAGGATGTCCTCGGGTAGATGCCATTTGCTGCCCAGCCACAGCCCTGCCTGATAATGATCGATTTCAAGATGGTCGCGGATATGCTCCCCCAGGCGGCGCTCGGGGGCTGACGCATAGGCGGCCAGCGCCTGGTCCATTTCTTCGGGATAAAGATAGACCAGCGCCAGCAGGCCAATATTGTGCAGCAGACCGGTCATGTAAACGCTGTCACCGGAGGGGCGCAGGCTTTCCAGTACATGCGGATTGAGCGCGCTGCTCATCAGGGCGGTCATGACGGCGGATACCCAGTAGCGCTCCACGTCGAAGCGCGGGCAGCGCCCGGTCTGGAACACGCCGGACAGCGCCAGCCCGACGGCCACGCTTTTCACCGTGACCATGCCGAGCACGGAAATGGCGCGCGGCAGGGAATGCACCTGCCCCTGCTGACCGAAAAAGGAAGAATTGGCCAGCCCCAGCAGGCGCGCGGAAATGGTCGGGGATTGCCCCAGTACGCCCGCCAGCACGATCTGGCTGATCTCGGAATCCTCGCAGGCATTCAGGATGCGCTGGACATCGGGCGACAGGGTCGGCAGTTCCTTTTGCCGTTGAATTTCCTGGCGTGCTTGTTCAATGGGCATGATGGATGGCGGATACGAAGTGAGGTGTCATGCGGACAAGGTTGATGCGGGTCAATATAACATGAGTCGTAGTGAATTGGGATGCCGAAAGCACACTGTCCGAGGGGAAAATCCAATCAAGAAAATCGCGTGGTTTCAGACAGCTTCCTGACCACGATGGCGTTAAGCGAAACCCCCAGGCGCGCAGCTTCGACAGCCAGTGCGCGATGCAGGCTCTTGTCGACACGGACGTTGAACGCCCCCGAATAGTTCTTGCGAGCCGGGGCTAGCGGTACCGGCAGCCCTTCGTCGAGGTACGTCGCTTTCGTTGCATCCCATGCGCAAGCCAGTTCGTTCAAAGCAGATTCCGGCGTATCACCGAAGGCCGACACTTCCGGCAGTTCAACGAAGTGCGCAAGCCACGCGCCTTCATCATCAAGGTAAAGATTGACCGCGAATCCATCAAAGCGGTTATCCATTTTCTTTCTCCATTATCAACAGAAATTGCGTGACCTGATACCCCTTTGCCTTGCCACCGTTCGACTGGATTGGCAGCGCCCGTTTGCCGGGTGACAGCCAGACGCGGTGCGAGCCGCTCTGACGCTTGAACTCCCAGCCTGAGCGCCTCAGCAGGGTTTCAAACTCATCGAACGACAGGTCGTTTGGCGTCTGGCGTGCTTTGGCCAGAAGTTTTTCACGCTTTGTCATGTTGTCACTATATGCAGTTACAATATTTCCATCAACCCGGAATTACCCATTTGCTGCTTATATCCGCACCAGCTGGTTGATCTCGATGATGGGCAGCAGGATGGCGAGCACGATCAGCAGCACGATGGCGCCCATCACCAGGATCATCAGCGGTTCGAGCAGGGTCAGGAACACTGCCAGGCGCCGCTCCAGCGCCTGGGTTTCGAGGCGCGCGGCGCGCTCCAGCAGGTGGTCCAGCTTGCCGCTCATTTCGCCGCTCGCCACCAGGTGTACCAGCAAGGGCGGGAACAGGCGCGTGGCGGCCAGTGCGCGCGCCAGGCTTTCGCCTTCGCGCACCTGGGCGGCGGCGCTCTCGACGGCGGCGCGCAGGGCGCGATTGCTCATCACCCGCGCGCCGGACTGCAAGGCGGAAAGCAGGGGCACGCCGCCGCCGAGCAGGATGGACAGGGTGGCGGCGAAACGTGCCGTGTTGACGCCGCGAATCAAGGCGCCCAGCCAGGGTAGGCGCAGCAGCCAGGCGTCCCAGCGCAGGCGCGGGGCGGGGCGGCGCAAGGCGGCGCGCAGGGCGGCCAGTCCGCCAAGCAGCAGCACCGCGAAAACCGGTAGGCCGGTGCGCAGAAAATCGCTCAGGGCGATCAGTGCGCGCGTCAGCCACGGCAAAGTCTGGCGCGATTGCTGGAAGACCTGGGCGATCTGCGGCACCACGTACACCAGCAAACCGGTAACGATCAGCAGCGCGACCACCGTCACCAGCGCCGGATACAGCAGGGCCAGGCCGGTTTTTTGCTTCAGCGCCTGCTGGCTGTCGAGATAGTCGGCCAGATGTTGCAGGACGGTGGGCAGCGCGCCGGATTCCTCGCCGCCATGCACCAGGGCGCGGTAAAACTCGGGAAAGCTCTTGCCGTGGGTGCCCAGCGCGCCGGCCAGCGACAGCCCGCCGGCCACCTCGGCTTTTACCCCGGACAAGATTTCGCGCGAACGCGGGTCCGCAGCCTCTTCGATCAATGCCGTCAGCGTCTGCTCCACGGTCAGGCCGGAACCCAGCAGGGTCGCCATCTGCCGCGTCAGCAGGCTCAACTCCATTGCGGAAATGCCGCGCACCCGCCCCCGGCGCGCGCGCAACGGCTCCACCCGCGCGGGCAGCAAGCCTTGGGCGCGCAACTGCGCCCGCGCCTGGCGCGCCGTGTCGGCCTGCATCACCCCGGACAGGGTGCGTCCGGCGGCATCGAGGGCATCATACTGGAAGGTTTCCATGGCGCGCGTTTCTGTTAATTTGAATACTTCATGGTGATGCGTTCTTTCCGGTGGGAGGGGGCTTGCCCCCGAGATTTTCCGTTCGACTGGCGAAAAATCAAAATCTCGCGGCCATACCCGACAGCCTGTCGGCTTGGGCACAAGAGGCCGCTCCCACAGGCTGGAGTAGCATTCATGAACATCTTGGCTAAACTCAGTGTGTTGTCGGCAGGGGAGGCGGCATTCGCGTACTGTCGTGGCGCAGCTCCCCGTCTTCCATCATCAGGTGGCGGCGGGCGCGCTCGCCGAGGACCGGGTCGTGGGTGACGACGATCAGTGTGACGCCGTGCCCGTTGAGTTCTTCGAGCAGGCGCATGACTTCTTCGCCGGTGGCGCGATCGAGGTTGCCGGTGGGTTCGTCGGCCAGAATCAGCGCGGGCTGCATGATGGTGGCGCGCGCGATGGCCACGCGCTGGCGCTGTCCGCCGGAAAGCTGGTCGGGGCGATGGCCGGCGCGCTTTTCCAGGCCGTAGTCGGCCAGCGCCTGCGCTACCCGCTTGCCGCGCTCACGCGCGGCGATTCCAGCCAGCACCAGCGGCAAGGCAATATTTTCGGCGGCGCTGAGGCGCGGTACCAAGTGAAAGCTCTGAAAGACGAAACCGATGCGCTCGCTGCGCACTCGCGCCTGCTCGTCCGGGGAAAAGCCTGAAACATCGCGTCCTTCGAGGCGATAGCTTCCGCTGTTGGGGCGGTCGAGCAGGCCAAGCAGGTTGAGCAGCGTCGATTTGCCGGAACCGGAAGGCCCCATCACCGCAACATATTCACCGGCGGAAATCGATACATCCAGGCAGTGTAAGGCATGCACCTCGCTGTCGCCGAGGCGAAAGATGCGTTCCACGCCAAGCAGCACGATCTGCGGCGTATTCATTGGAAAAAACATTTCACGAAAATGCCGCATTGCGGGTAGGAGGGGGCTCGCCCCCGAGCCTTTCCGTCCGGCTGTGTGAAAGTCAAAATCTCGGGGCCAAGGCCCCTCCCACAGGTTCTGGAGGCGTTCATAAAGTGTCCGTGTCAGCGGTTCGCCGGGGTGTTTTTTTCTTCCGCCACGGTCGGCGCGCCCGCCTTCACGCCCGCGCGCTCCAGGGAAATCACCACACGCTCCCCGGCGGCCAGCCCGTCCAGCACTTCGCTGTATTCCCAGTTGGACAGACCGGTGCGAATCCGGCGTTCTTCCAGCACGCCATCGACGCGCGCCAGCAGCACGCGGTTGCCTTCGAGCAGGGCGCTGGCGGGCACGCGCACCACGTCGTCGCGTACCGCAAGGATCACTTCGACATCGGCGCTGTAGCCCACCAGCAGCTTGCCCGCCGCTTCGGGCTGGTCGAAAATCGCTTCGATGTCTACTGTGCGCGCCTGTTTTTCCACGGCGGAGACAGTGGGGGCGATGCGCTTGACGCGGCCCGGAAAAAACTGCCCCGGCAGGGCATCCAGGCTGATGCGCACCGGCTGGCCGGGGTGGATTTTCGGTGCATCCACCTCGTCCATCGGCGCTTTCACGTACAGGCAGGAATCGTCGATCAGGTCGATGGCCGGCGGCGTCGGCACGCCGGGCGGCGAAGGCGTGGAATATTCGCCGACCTCGCCGACGATTTTCGCCACCGTGCCGGCAAAGGGCGCATACAGCACCGTGCGCCCCTGCTCGACACGGGTCACGTTCACCCGCGCCGCCGCCTGCGCCACGTCGGCCTTGGCAGTGTCGCAGGCGGCGCGCCGCGCTTGCGCTTCGGCGCGGGCGGTTTCTTCCTTCGCCGGTGAAACGAAGCCCTTGGCGCGCAGGGCGGTCTGGCGCGCCGCCTCGCGCTCGGCATTCTCCGCCATGACGCAGGCTTCCCCGACGCGCTTTTGCGCCATGTCCTGCTGCGCTCTGGCCAAAGCGCCTTGCGCCTGCTGATCGTCGTTCCACAGCTTCATCAGCAACTGCCCCTTGGCGACCCGGTCGCCTTCCTTGACCGCCAGCACTTCGATGCGTCCGCCGAGAATAGTGGACAGCTTGGTGCGCAAACAAGCTTCGACGGTGCCCGCACGGGTATTGGCGATGGTGCTGGCCACCCGTCCCCGGTCTACCTCGTGGAATACCACCGCGATGGGCTTGGGGCGCCCGAACCACCACACGGCTGCGGCGGCGAGCGCGATCACCACGGCGGCGATCAGCAGGCGACGGATGAACGTCGAAAAATGGGAGCTATTCATGGTCATACACTGGGAAACAGACGCTCATGATCCAATAAAAGCGGCTTGGGCCACAAGGTGATTGTGTGAAATGTGAAATGTGAAATTTGAACATCATGAAGTCTCGCCCCGTGCCGTCAAGTCAGATGCCATGCCACTTTCAAAACACGTTCTCAGGATTTCCGGCGTAGCGCCCACACCAGCAGCGCCCCCCCGGCCAGCATCATTGGTAGCGACAGCCATTGCCCCATGGAAAGCCCCAGCGATAGCAAACCCAGGTAATTGTCGGGCTCGCGGGCGAATTCGGCGATGAAGCGGAAGCTGCCGTAGCCCAGCAGGAACAGCCCGGAAACCGCTCCGGCAGGGCGCGGGCGTGCGGAATACAGCCACAGGATGACGAACAGCGCCACGCCTTCGAGGGCAAACTGATACAACTGCGAGGGATGGCGCGCCACCCCGTCGATTTGCGGAAACACCATGCCCCAGGCCGCATCCGTGGGGCGCCCCCACAACTCGCCGTTGATGAAGTTGCCCATCCGTCCGGCGGCCAGGCCAAGCGGTACCAGCGGGGCGATGAAATCGGTGACGGCCAGCCACGGTTTGCCCTGTTTGCGGGCGAACAGCGCCATCGCCGCCAGCACGCCGAGCAAGCCGCCGTGGAACGCCATGCCACCCTGCCACACGGCGAAAATTTCCAGCGGATGGGCAAGAAAATGCGCCGGCTGATAAAACAGCACGTAGCCCAGCCTGCCGCCCAGCACCACGCCCAGGACGCCGTAGAACAGCATGTCGTCGAGCTGCTGCGCGTTCCACCCGGCTTCGGGACGCGTTCGGATACGCTGCCGCCCGAGCAACAGGAACAGGCCGAAGGCCAGCAGGTACATGAGCCCGTACCAGCGCACGGCGAGCGGGCCCAATTGAAGGGCGATGGGGTCGAACTGGGGATGGATCAGCATGGCGTCTGGCGTTCCGTAACGGGGTGCGGGGGAAAGCGCATCATGGCCGGGAGCATACCCCGGCGCACGCAAGGGGCGCAACGGCTTGAACTTTTCCAGCGCGCCGGGCTTCGGCCAGCAGGCTGGAAACAATCCGGCAATCGCTATATCATGCGGTCATGCGCGATTCCCACGACCTGAAAAACGCCGGCCTGAAAGTCACCATGCCGCGCCTCAAGATCCTCAACCTGTTTGAAAACAGCGCGGTGCGCCATCTTACGGCGGAAGATGTCTACCGCATCCTGCTGACGGAAGGCGAAGATGTCGGGCTGGCCACGGTCTATCGCGTCCTCACGCAGTTCGAGGCGGCGGGCCTGCTGGTGCGCCACCATTTCGAGGGCGACAAGTCGATATTCGAACTGAATCAGGGAAACCACCACGACCACCTAGTATGCCTGCAATGCGGCAAGGTGGAAGAATTCTGCGACCCGGACATCGAAAAACGCCAGGAAAAAATCGCCCGGGAGCGCGGCTTCGCCATCCGCGAGCACTCGCTCTACCTGTTCGCCGACTGTACCAAGGCGGACTGCCCGAACAAAACCTGATCGCCCCCGGCCGCTACCTCAAAACCAACCTGCAAATTCCTGCATCGAGATCACGGTCCCGCTTGGACGAACGGCGTAGTTGATTTTTTTTGGTCAGCCTCCTATGATTAACTTATAGGTTAATATGTTTCTTCTTCCATTCAACCATCCAGATGAGCCGACACCGCGCGAGAACAGCTGGAAATTTTTTATCGTCTGTGATGACAAGGATGGCGAAAAATCGAAATTCATCGATCAAATCGAAGCGCTTGGGGAAAATCGCGCAGGCGATTTTACCAAGATGCTCAAATATTTGACCAGGCTCGCAAGCTATGGAAAACCATGGGAAGCAGTAATTCAGGACAAGAGGAAAATGCACTATGTCGGTGAATTCGTCCTGCACCATACCGATGGGAAAGCAGAATCCGAAAAGGTATGGGAATTCAAGCATGGCGATATTCGTATCCTGTGGTGCTACGGCGGGAAGGGGAAGATCATTCTGTTTGGCTGCGTACTGTTAAAAGACCAGAAAAAGATTGACAAAGCCGACGTTGAGTATGTCGGGAAATTAAAAAACAGCTATCAGATGGCCTATGAGAAAGGCCAAGTTATTGTTGCCGGAGACAAAACAAATGAGCAAACGTTTGGCAAATTTTTTCCAAAAAGCCAAGGAAAGTCCAAAGTATAAAAGCAAGATGCGCCAAGCCGAGGTATCGGCTGATCTGCGCTTGTTGATTGCAGAATCCGGAAAAAAATACAAGGATGTGGCCACCGTTATCGGAATAACTCCGGCAGCGCTATCCAAAAAGCTCGGTGGCGAAACCAACCTCACCCTGGATTCCATTTCAGCAATAGCCGAGGCGGTGGGTGCAGATTACGACATCCTATTCCGTCCCAAGGATGCCAAAAGAGCGCTTCAAATGTGGGATCGCGCCGCTGAAGCGGATGGCATTTTGGAAAAAGCAGGCTCCCTGCTGGAGGAAATACTCGCAATGCACACCAAGGTACAGGCGCAGGAAAAAACCAGCGCCGATTTGCTTCGGTTGCAGTACCGTCAACGCCAGTCGATAGCGACAGGATTCCGGCTGGAATCCGTATCCATCAATGATGAAAACTACGACATGAGAATTGCGGCAGGTGGTGCCCAGCCATGAAGCTCTCACCACTTCAGCTAGTACACAGCCAATTCACCGCAATTTCGGTCATCTCAAAAGAAATGGCGCAAATGGAGCCCTCCAGCGCCGATTCTCCTTATCCAGACGTCACTGAGCACGATATAAAGACAGAAATAACGCTCGGGTTGCCGGATGATTCAGTTGATCCCCATGACTTTTTCATCTTGCTGGGCATCAGTAGCACTGATGAGGATGCCAAAACCATCCCTTATCGATTTGCCGCTAAAATCGAGGCGGTTTTTCGGTTTGACCACGACGGCGGAATTGAGGAACGCAAGCGCATAGTTGTTATTAATGGCGCATCGATGCTGTATGGCATTATCCGCGAACAGATACTAACGTTGACCATGCGCCAGAAAAATGGCCCGCTTCTACTACCGTCACTGGATTTTCGTGCTCTATCTGAGCAATCAAGGAAAGAAAAACCGAAACAATCCCGCAAAACTATCGCTAAAAAACCGCAATAGACGGTTTCTGCCGCGAACATTTTTTACTCCTGCACTCGATTTTCACCACGGCCCGCTACATTCACCTGACCAGCCACACCAACGAGCAGGCCAGTTAGAGGCACCAGGGGTGCTGCTTGGCAGAGCAGATGCGACCGTGTGCTCTTTGATCTCCATCGTGCCACTTTGGCGGCGAGAGTTTTGCTTGTCTCTTGCACCCCGCTTTTTCACGGTAACGGGCAGGGGGCCTGTCACGTAAGGATGCGCGTGGCTATTTTTCTTCCTGGCGGTATTCCACGTAAGCCTGGTCGCGCAACTGGCGCAGCCAGGTTTCATAGGCATCGTCCACCTTGCGGGCGCGCAGTTCCTGGCGCGCTTGCAGGCGCTGGCGTTCTTTGCTGACGTCTTCCTGGCGGCGCTCCAGCACTTCGATCAGGTGCCAGCCGAAGGGGGAATGCACCGGCGCGCTGATTTCCCCCGGCTTGAGGGCGTCCATGGCGCGCTCGAAGTCCGGGACGGTGGCGCCGGGCGACAGCCAGCCGAGGTCGCCGCCGCGCGAAGCGGAGCCATCCTCGGAATATTGCCGCGCCAACTCGGCAAAATTGCCGCCGTTGACCAGCCGTTCGCGGACCTGCGTCAGGCGGTTTCTGGCGTCGGCTTCGGACACGGTTTCATTGGTTTTGACGAGAATGTGGCGGGCGCGGGTTTGCTGAACCAGCAAGGGCGTGTCTTTGCCGCGCCGGTCGATCAGCCTGAGGATGTGAAAGCCGTTGGGGCTGCGCAGGATGGCGCTGCTTTCGCCGGGTTGCAGCGCGTTTACCGCTTCGACGAACAGGGTGGGCAGGCGGCTGCCGGTGCGCCAGCCGAGCAGCCCGCCCTGCATGGCGTCCGGCGCATCGGAATAAGTGGCAGCGACCTGGCCGAAATTGGTCTGCGCCTTCAAGGCGGCCAAGGCTTGTTCGGCGCGTGCGCGCCGTTCGCGAATTTGCTCGGGGGTGGCTTGTTCCGGCACGCGGATGAGAATGTGCGCCAGGCTGAATTCTTCTTCACCGCCCAATTGGGTGGCGCGGGTGTTGAGATAGTTGTCGATTTCGCCGTCGCTGATGACGATCTTGTTATCGACCTCCCGCTCGCGTAGGCGTTCGAGCAGAATCTCGTTGCGAATCTCCCCCCGGAAACGGACGAAGCTGACGCCGTCGCGCTCCAGCGTGGCGCGGAAAGCCTCCAGCGTGAGGTTGTTTTGCTGGGCGATGCGCTGGATGGTCTTGTCGAGTTGCGCTTCGTCGATACGCAAGCCGGTCTCGTGGGCGTGTTGCAGTTGCACGCGGTCGACGATCATCCTTTCCAGCAATTGCTTTTCCAGCACTTCGCGCGGCGGTAACGGGGTGTTCTGGCGCTTGAGTTGCTGGGTGGTCAGTTTGAAACGGTCATCGAGTTCGTGCTGGGTGATCACGTCGCTGTTGACTACCGCGACGATGCGGTCGAGCGAACGTACCTGCCCTGCGGCGGCGGCATTCGCTCCCGGCAGCAGCAGGCTGCCCAGCAGGAGCATTCCAACAAGCGGGATGTCAATAATTTTCGGTCGGTTCATGAGGGTTTCCGTGAGTTTTGCTGTAACCATAAATGTTGCGCCGCAACACGTCAAACGGGTTGCTACCGATATGCCCTATGCCACTCAGCTCCAACTGAAAGAAGATGGCGCTGGTGTTTTGTGCGGCAGCGGTGGCATAGCTGTGCAGCACCGAGCGGAACACCCAGCATCCGGCGTCGTATTCCAGGCCGAGCAATCCTTCCAGCAGCTTGCTGTCGGCCAGGGAATAGTTCCAGCGCCCCAGGCCGCGCCAGCCGGCGGTGAGCGGCCACTGCGTGGAAAAATCGAGCTGTTTGAGGGACTCGCGCGTGTAGCGGTAACCCATGTTGAGCGTTTTCCCTGCTTCCGGCTGATAGCGCGCGGCAAGGTTGGCGCGCTCCGTCAGACGGTTGCCGGGATCATACTGCCAACCGCTGTCCAGCGACCAGCGCGAAGAAAGATTGCCGGAGAGCAGCGCCAGGATGTCCGAACTCTTTCTGACGTGCGGTGCAGAGCTGAGGAGGGCGACCCGCTGGTCGGTAAAATAATAACGTTGCCCCAGTGTGGCGCGGACGCGTTCTTGCCCCGATCCTGCTTCCAGCAAGCGCGAGGTCAGCGCCAGCGTGAGATGGTTGGCGTCGTTGATGCGATCACTGCCGCTGAAACGGTTTTCGGAAAACAGGCGGGCATAGTTGAAGTCCGTCTCGGCGCTGTCGAAGTTGGGTATCTGCGACTGGTTGCGGTAGGGCGCATAAAGATAATACAGGCGCGGCTCCAGGGTTTGCAGGTAGGGCTGGCCGAACAGTGCGGCATCGCGCTCCAATTGCAGGGTGCCGTCGAGACTGACAAGCGGCAGGCTGCGCGTCGCGTCCGGCAGAGCCGTGGTGTCGCGATCCAGAGTGTAGTGCGTGGCGTGCCAGCCCAGCTTGGGCGTCAGGCTGCCCCAGGGTGCCACCATTGGCGCGCTGATGCTGGGATAAAAGAGCAGGCGCTGCCCGTTGGGCAGGCTGGGGTGGCTGAAGTTGTTGTATTCCCCGGTCAGTGCCAGATCAGCGCCCAGAACATCGCGCTGCCCGCCGTTGAGCAGCAGCTGCGGAACGCGGCGATAAGGCGGGGTGACGGGCGCATTGACATCCTGCAGGGTCTGGAAGGACTGCGCGCGCGCGGTCAGGCTCCAGGCACCCAGGGCGTAATTCAGCGCGCCCTCACGCAGCAGGTTGACCTGCGAGGTGACGGTCAGCAGCGTGCCGAGGTCGCGGAAATAATTGTCATCCGATACCTTGTTCAGATTGAGCGTCCCGGACAGGCCCGGCGCCAGCGCGTGGGCGTGATTGAGCGCCAGATAGTAGCGCGTGCTGCCAAGCAGGGCATCGCTGGGCAATATTTCGGCGCGCCCCACGCCAAAATACTGTTGCTCCAGATAGCGAATTTCGTTGCGCAGTTGCAGGCCGCGTTTCTGGATGACGCGCGGCGTGATGGTGGCGTCGCGGTTGGGGGCGATATTCCAGTAATAAGGCAGCGAAAATTCGCTGCCGCTCCTGCCGGTGGCACGGAAGCTCGGGGCCAGGAAACCGGACTTGCGCTGGCGGTCGAGCGGAAAAGTCATCCACGGCGCGTAGAGAATCGGCGTGCCGAGGAATTCCAGACGGGCATGAGTGGCGGTAGCGGTCTGGACATTGCGGTCCAGGTCCAACACCCCGGCGCGCAGCAGCCAGTCGTCGTTACCTGCCGGACAAGTGGTGTAGCTGGCGTCCTCCAGGCGGTAGCGGTTCTCTCCCTCGAACAGCAGCCGGGGGGACGCGCCGCGCCCCGGCGGGTCCTGCACGTCCAAGCGAAAGGTGGCCGCGTTCATGTAGCCCTGCTTCTTATCCAGCTTGAGCGACAGTTCATCGCCTTCCACCCGGTTGTTGCCCTGTTCCAGGCGCACGCCGCCCACGGCAAAAACCTCATTCTCTTCGTTACGGTAGGTCATACGGTCGGCGAACAGCGCCTGCCCCCACTGGCGCAATTCGGCGTCCTCGCTGGCCTCGATTTCCGCATCCTTGCGGCCCTCGATGCGCATCGCCTGGATGAACACCGGAAGAGGCGTATCATCCGGCGGCTGAAGCGTCAGCTTGCGGCTTCTTTTCAGGCGTGCGGAACCGTCCGTCCCCTCAGCGGCGGAAGGTGGGGGGCGCGCGCCCGCGACATCCGGCGCGAAGACGCCCACCGGCCCGGCGGCGGCCAGCAGGGCCGGATCGACCGCCAGCGGCGGCAAATTCACGGCAGCGGGGGAACAGGCGGGGAAAAGTCCGAACAGGACGGCGGTAGCCGGGTTCAGGCGAAAAATCTTCATCTCGGGTTTTGATCGACTATCGGTGATAAAATCGCACAAATTCCCATTTTAAGCAATGCGGAGCCCATTTTTGGAACGATTGGAACAACTTGACGGCTGGCTGCGGACGCAATTTCCGGCCACGCCGTTCTCCTGCGCGCCTGCCTCGGCAGATGCCAGTTTTCGCCGCTATTTCCGCGTTACCCTGCCGGAACGTACCCTGATCGTCATGGATGCGCCGCCGCAGCACGAGGATTGCCGCCCGTTCATCCACGTTGCCGGGCTGCTGCGGGAAGCCGGCGTCAACGCGCCGCAGGTGCTGGCGCAGGATCTGGCGCAGGGCTTTCTGCTGCTCACCGATCTGGGCGATGAAACCTATCTCGCCGCGCTCGACGATGCCAGCGCCGACGCCTTGTACCGCGACGCCATCGGCGCCCTGCTCAAATTCCAGCTCGCCAGCCGCCGCGATGTCTTGCCGCCCTACGATGAAGCCCTGTTGCTGCGCGAAATGCGCCTGTTTCCGCAATGGTATGCCGGCAAGCACCTGGGTGCCGCGCTTTCCGCAGAGCAGGGCACGCAACTCGAAGAAACCTTTGCCCTGCTCAACCGCAACATCCTCGCGCAGGGGCAGGTATTCGTGCACCGCGACTACCATTCGCGCAATCTGATGGTGGTGATGGAGGAGGGAGACAACCCCGGCGTGCTGGATTTCCAGGATGCCGTGCACGGCGCCGTCACCTACGATCTGGTCTCCCTGTTCAAGGATGCTTACATCGGCTGGGATGAAGAACGGATTCTGGACTGGACCATACACTACTGGGAAAAGGCCAAAAAGGGCGGGCTGCCGGTGGCGGACGATTTCGCCGCTTTCTACCGCGATTTCGAGTGGATGGGCGCGCAGCGCCACATCAAGGTGCTGGGCATTTTCGCCCGCCTGTATCACCGCGACGGCAAGGACGGCTACCTCAAGGACATGCCGCTGGTCTTGTCCTCGCTGCGCAAGACCTGCGAGCGCTACCGCGAACTGCATCCGCTGCTGCGCCTGCTGGACCAGTTGGAAAACCGGCAGGCGGCGGCGGGCTATACGTTTTGAAATTATTGATGATTGCCACCCTGCTCTGTGGGAGCGGACTCTTGTGCCCAAGCCGACAGGCTGTCGGGTATGGCCGCGAGATTTTGACTTTTTCGCAGATGACCGGAAAAACTCGGGGCCAAGGCCCCTCCCACCGCAAGTCGGTACGGTCATACCATGTTCCGCTGTTGAGGGGTTTTTCTTGAAAGCCATGATCCTTGCTGCCGGGCGCGGCGAGCGTATGCGGCCACTCACCGACAGCGTGCCCAAGCCGCTGCTGGAAGTGGGTGGCAAGCCCCTGATCGCTTGGCATGTCGAACGCTTGAAGCAGGCCGGTTTCACCGAGATTGTCGTCAACCATGCCCATCTCGGTGCAATGGTTGAAGATTATCTGGGCGACGGCAGCCGCTTCGGGGTGCGCATCCGTTATTCGCCGGAGCGGGAGGCCCTGGAAACCGCCGGCGGCATCGCCCAGGCCCTGCCGCTGCTGGGCGCCGCACCTTTCCTGGTGGTCAACGGCGATATCTATTGCGACATGGATTTCGCCGCGCTCACGCTGAAGGAAGAGGACACTGCCTTCCTGGTGCTGGTCGATAATCCGCCGCAACACCCTGCCGGGGATTTTTCCCTGGACGGTGACAAGGTCGGCGACGAGGGTGAGCGCAAGCTCACTTTCAGCGGGGTGGGGGTTTATCGCCCGGAGATGTTCCGCGACATCGTGCCCGGCGCCAAGGCCAAGCTGGCGCCGCTGCTGCGCGCGCAGGTGGCCGGGGGCAAAGTCGGCGGCATGCATTTTCGCGGGCGCTGGGAGGATGTCGGCACCCCGGAGCGCCTGCGCTGTCTGGATGAAGCATTGAGGCAAACGGCATGAGGGCGCCCATGATTGACGTCGACACTTATCGCGGGCGCCGCCGCCGCCTCGCCCGGCTGATGGGTGAAGGCGTGGCGGTGATTCCTACCGCGCCGGAGCATGTGCGCAACCGCGACAGCGACTACCCCTACCGTTTCGACAGCTATTTTCATTACCTCACCGGTTTTGCCGAGCCCGAGGCCGTGCTGGTGGTGATCGCCGGGAGGCGCCCGCGCAGCCTGCTGTTCTGCCGCGAAAAACATCCCGAGCGCGAAACCTGGGACGGCTTTCGCCACGGGCCGCAGGCCGCGCGCACGGCGTTCGGCTTCGAGCGCGCCTACCCTGTCGCCAAGCTGGATGCCGTGTTGCCGAAGCTGCTGGAAGATCGGGAAAACCTGTTTTTCCACCTGGGCGCGGATAGTGTCTGGGACGCGCGCGCGGTCGGCTGGCTCAACCGCGTGCGCGCGCAGGTGCGCAACGGCGTGGGTGCGCCGGGCGCCATTCGCGACGTGCGCGTGCTGCTCGATGACATGCGCCTGGTCAAGGACGCCGGCGAAATCGCGCTGATGCGCCGCGCGGCGGAAATTTCCGCCGCCGCCCATGTGCGCGCCATGCAGGCGGTCCGGCCGGGGGCCCGCGAATATGAAATCGAGGCCGAACTGCTGCATGAGTTCCGCCGCCACGGCGCGCAGGCGCCCGCCTATCCGTCCATCGTGGCGGGCGGGGCGAATGCCTGCACCCTGCATTACGTCGCCAACGATGCGCCGCTCAAGGACGGCGACCTGCTGCTGATTGATGCCGGTTGCGAACTGGACGGCTACGCCGCCGACATCACGCGCACCTTCCCGGTGAACGGGCGCTTCAATCCGGCACAACGGGATGTTTACCAGCTGGTGCTGGCGGCGCAGGCGGCGGCGCTGGCGTGCATTGCGCCCGGCAGGCACTGGGACGAACCGCACCAGGCCGCCTTGCGCGTGCTGGCGCAGGGCGGCATCGATCTCGGCCTGTGCCGCGGCAGCCTCGACGAAGTGCTGGAAAAGGGCACCTACAAGCGCTTCTACATGCACAAGACCGGTCACTGGCTGGGCATGGACGTGCATGACGTGGGCACCTACAGGCAACGAGGTGCCTGGCGCGAATTTGAACCCGGCATGGCGCTGACGGTCGAACCGGGATGCTATATCCGTCCGGCGGACGACGTGCCCGAGCATTTCTGGCATATCGGCGTGCGCATCGAGGACGATGCGGCGGTAACCGAAAACGGCTGCGAGGTACTCACGCACGGCGCGCCGAAAAGCGTGGCCGCCATCGAGGAACTATTTTTATCAACCAAGGAAAAGTAATGTTCAAATTTATTGTGAAGCGCGTTCTGCCGGCCATCCTGGCTCTGGGCATCCTGACCGGCGGCGCCCACGCGGGACCGACGGAAGATGCCATTAAAAAGGTGTTGCAGGTGAAATTCCCCGATGCCAGTTCGCTGGCGGTCAGCAAGATTCCTGCCGGCAATCTGTATGAAGTGGTGGCCGACGGCGATTTCATCTTCTACACCGACGACAAGGTGAATTTCATCCTGCACGGCAATCTGTTCGACGGCAAGAACCAGCGCAACCTCACCGAAACCCGCATGAACGAATTGCACAAGGCGCAATTCGACAAGCTGCCGTTCGAGTCCGCCATCAAAGTGGTCAAGGGCAACGGCAAGCGCGTGGTGGCGGTGTTTTCCGACGTCGATTGCCCTTACTGCCGCCGCCTCGAAGAAGAACTGGCGAAGGTCACCGACGTGACCGTCTACACCTTCCTCTACCCCATCGACAGCCTGCATCCCGATGCCGCCCGCAAGTCGCGCGCGGTGTGGTGCGCCCCCGACCGCGTCAAAGCCTGGGACGACCTGATCAACAAGAAGATCGAGCCGAAAAACCCCGGTACCTGCGACAACCCGGTGGCCAAAAACGTCGAACTCGGGACAAAACTGGGCGTGCGCGGCACCCCGGCGATTTTCTTCGCCGACGGACGGCGCGTGCCCGGCCTGATGCCCGCCGAACAACTGGAAAAATTCCTCAGCGGCAAATAGGGGTTGCGCAATATGGACCAGCCCGCCCCGCATGCCCAGGTCTGGGATCTGCCGCTACGGCTGTTTCACTGGTCGCTGGCGGCGCTGGTGGTCGGCGCCTTCGTCACCGCCAAGCTGGGCGGCGGCGCGATGGTCTGGCATGGCCGCCTCGGGCTGGCGATCATCGGCCTCCTGGCGTTTCGCCTGGCCTGGGGCGTCGTGGGCTCCACCTACGCGCGCTTTGGCCAGTTCGTGCGCGGCCCCGCCGCCATCCGCGCCTATCTGCGCGGCGAATGGCAGGGGCTGGGGCACAATCCGCTGGGCGCGCTCTCCGTGCTGGCACTGCTGGGCGCGTTGACCTTGCAGGCCGCCAGCGGGCTGTTCTCCAATGACGACATCGCCTTTTCCGGCTACCTGGCGCCGCTGGTCGACAGCCACCTCAGCAGCGACCTGACCGGCATCCACCACTGGCTGGAAAAAATCCTCATGGCGCTGGTGGCGTTGCACGTGGGCGCCATTCTCTTCTACGCCCGCGTGAAGAAGCAGAATCTGGTGCGCCCCATGCTCACCGGCTGGACGGAGGGGAATCCCGCGCAATCCGCCAAGGGCGGCGGCGTTGCGGCCCTGGCGATGGCCGTGCTGTTTGCGCTGACAATGGCCTGGGTTGCTTCAGGGGCGCTACTGCCGCCGCAGCTTCCCCCGCCGCCTTCCGCGGCACCGGATTGGTAACGTTTCGGCTTCCCTGAAAAGGTCCGCCCCAAGACCAAACGGCTCCGCCAAGGTGCGGGTTCGGCGTTTTCTTTGGGTTGGGTAACTTCAGGCATTCTGGCCGCCCAGGCGCGCTTTGCCGGAGGGGCGTGTCATGCGCTGCCGGTTCAGCTATTTCCTTGTCGCTCAACGCCTTCGCTTCATCTTGCTCGGTTGACTTCCCCTTCCGCAACCTTACAATCCCCATAGTCAACCGTCTGCCTCCCACAAGTGAGGTTCAACGAGGTTTATCCGCTGCCAATAAGTTTGACGGTTCTTGCAGGATTGGGCGGGGCGGCGGATAAACGCTATTCGTTGGGGTGCTAATGGCCCTGGGCCTGAATGGAAATTGAAGTGAGATGCGTACGACCTAAAGCCATAGTTCGACTCGTTGGCAAGCGGAGGGGGAAATAGTGAGTTCACAACAACGACAAATCGACAAAGACACTCGTCTTGTCCAGCAGACGCTTACGCTGACGAGCCTTGCAATATTGAAAGTAGACATCGACGAGCGGCATCGAAATTACATCGACTACCTTGCGCAATTCGTCTTGAGCGTACTTGCTACACACAAGCCAGAACTGGTTACAGACACCAAAGTAGCTGAACTGCTCGAAGAAGACTTCGGACTGGTGGTGCCAACCAAGGGAGTTCAGCATGTACTACGAAGGCTAGCGAAAGACGGGCATGTTCGAAAGGAACACGAAGTCTTCTATCCGGCAGCGAATCTGCCCGACGTCGGTATCGCGCCAAAGCGTGCAGAGGCAGCATCTCGGATACAACGCGTTTACGATGCCTTGTGTCGATTTCACTCCACAGTTCAATCAGAAGCAACTTGGTCAGATGCCGATGCGAGCAAAGCAATATTGGGGTTTCTTGGCAGATTCGCAGTGGACTGTCTCAAGAGCTATGTATTTAAAACCGCATTACCTCGGATACCAGATACAGGATCAAAGGAATTCTATGTTGTCGGTCGCTTTTTGCAGCATTGTCACGAATCAGAGCCCGGCCTTTTCGAGGATTTCATAGTCTTAGTCAAAGGCCAGATGTATGCTAATGCGCTTACTTGTCCCGACCTTGAGTCACTTGAAAAGAAGTTCGACAACGTCACTTTCTATCTCGACACGCCCTTGGTTCTAAATTTGCTTGGACTGCAAGGAGCGGGGCTGTACCAAGCTAGCGAAGAACTCATCACTCTCGTCCGCGACCTGAAGGGGAGCGTAGGAGTGTTCTCGCACACGCTTGAAGAAACAAAAGGTGTGCTTCGTTTCGCTGCAAGGAATTTCGATAACCCTCAAGCAACATCACGAATTCTGCGCGAAATGCGCAACAACGGAATAACGCTATCCGACTTGCTCATCTATATCGATCAACTGGCTGAGAGGCTCTCGTCATTCCATATCCGGGTGAAGACAACTCCTGAATATGTGAGTGATTTTCAAATTGACGAGACCACTTTCCAAGGCGTGCTAGTTGACGAAGTCCGCTATCAAGGCGACCACGCGATAAGAAACGACATTAATTCGGTTCGTAGCATCTACGTTCTCCGGCGAGGTGTTTCTCCGGCCAGACTCGAAGACTCCATAGCAGTTTTTGTAACGCCCAATCCAGCCTTGGCTAGAGTCGCCTTTGAGTTTGGAAAGACGCACAACTCATCCAAGGAGGTATCGAGTGTAATCACCGATTACAGCCTCGCAAACGTCGCTTGGCTTAAGGCACCGATGAAGCGCCCGACGCTACCCGAAAAGGAGACGATGGCGATCTGCTATGCCGCGCTAGAACCGAGTAAGGAGCTATTCCGAAAGTACGTTGAAATGATGGATCAGTTACGGAGTGCGGGGAACATCTCCGAACAGGAGCATGCAATTCTTCGTCTTTCGCCAATAGCGCAGCGCGAACTTATGGACTTTACATTAGGCGACGAAGGGGCTCTTACAGGCACAGGCCTCAGGGAGATTCTCACCCGAGTAAAGGAAAGTCTAATTGAGGAGCAAAAAACGATTGCTGCTGCTGATCGTGCGGTCGTTGAAGATCAATTGGCAAGCATCCAACTTACATTGGCAGAGCAGGAAAAGGCACATCATGACGCCATTATCAAAGAGCGAGATATTGGGCGTATGTTCAACGATGAAAAGGAGATGCTCCGCAACGACCAACATAGTGTCATCCTCACCGCATCTCATAGAGCAAGACTTGTTTCAAGGGCATTGACAATCTCGCTTATGGCTATTTTTAGTATGTTGCTCCTAGTGGGCGCTTTTGCCGGTGCCGGACTCATATCCGTCGGAACATCGACTATGCCACTGGCAAAGGTCGCGCTTCCGGTTATCGTTGGTATTGCTGTGATTTGGGGGTGGTATAGCTGGCTAACCGGAAAGACCGTGCATGGAATTACGCAGCAACTTGAGTACGCTATCACGTTGCGAGTTTTCACTTGGCTTACCGGAAAACCAAGTTTGCCGGAATGAGCCCGGGCAAATCTAATGGGGTCAGACTCTGAGGTCTCCCCACATAATGGGGTTGCTCATCAATAAGATAAAGCATATTGTTCATTAAAAACTGCACATGCATGGCAGGTTTATTGTCTTCTCTGTAGCGACCAAACCACAAAGGAGAAACCGCCATGCATGCACTGACCATGTTACACCGCATTTTTTCCAGCCGTTGCCCCGCGATGCACGCAAAGCGCTTGACGTCGTTGCTTGCGGCGGTTGAAGCTGCGATCTCCGGGTTCAAACTGACCTTGAGCGATTTGGGTCGAGGATTGCGCGGCAAGGTTGCCGTTAAACACAACATCAAGCGCATGGATCGCCTGCTCGGGAACACTCTGTTGCATGCCGAGATGCATGCTTTGTATGGGGCGCTCGCTGGTGAGTACTTGGCCGGAGTGAGCACCCCGCTGATCGTGGTTGACTGGTCTGACCTGACCACGGTGCTCTCGCCACAGCCTCAAGAATGCGCGTACCCAGCGCGACCCTTGGCTTTTGGCGGTCTCGCCCGGATTGGCTCATTTAAGCGCCCAGGCCGTCACCGCCATTTACGCCCAACGGATGCAAATCGAGGAAAGTTTCCGCGATCTCAAGAGCGAACGCTTCGGTCTGGGATTCTCCGCCAATCGCTCCACACAAAAGATGCGATTAGCGGTTCTGTTGCTCGTTGCCAACTTGGCCTCATTTGCCTTGCGACTGATTGGCGAAATCGCGCGCGAACGACAAATGGAATTTCAATTCCAAAGCAATACGAGACGTTCACGTCATGTTCTTTCCGTCATCTCCTTGGGGCGGCAACTCGTTCAGCTTGAACTCGCCGCTTTTCCACTTCGCGAATTCGAGGCTACGCTTCAGCGACTTCGATGCAACCATGCAGCTCTGGAGATTTGAGGGGAGACCTCAGAGTCTGACCCCATTGGTTGCCATTGGTTGAGAGCGAAATTTTCTGGCCAAGGGAAGGGGGCGTTCCCCTGCCCTATTTGAAATACAGCCGGAGGCTATCCCAGGCGCGCTTGGCGATGTTGGCGACGGCCACGTTCTCCAGCGCCACCAGGGGAAATTCCGCATAGGGTTTGCCGTCCAGCGTCAGTCTGATGACGCCGACCCGTTGCCCTGCAGGCAAGGGAGCGAGCAGCGGCTGCTGGCTGACCATTACTGCCTTGAGGAAAGGATACTGGCCTTTCGGCAGGGATAGGTACAAATCCTCTGCAACACCGGTATTCAGGGTGCTTTCATTCCCTTTCCACACCGGCAGCGTGGCGATCGCCCGGCCTTTTTCATACAGGCGGTGGGTGTCGAAAAACTGGAAGCCATAATTGAGCAGTTTCTGGCTTTCAAGCGCGCGTGCGCTTTCCGACGAGGTTCCCAGCACTATCGAGATCAGCCGCCGTTGGTCGCGTTGGCCGGAAGCAATCAGGCAATAACCGGCGCTCTCGGTATGTCCGGTTTTCACCCCGTCCACGGTCGGGTCGGACCACAGCAGGCGGTTGCGGTTCGCCTGGTTGATGTTGTTGTATTTGTATTCCTTGATGGCGTAGTACGAGTAAAACTCGGGAAAGTCGCGTATCACCGCCTGCGCCAGCAGGCCAAGATCGAAGGCGGTGGTGTAATGCTGCGCATGCGGCAGGCCGGTGACGTTCATGAAATGGGTATTCTTCATGCCCAGTTTCAGCGCCTGTTCGTTCATGCGCTCGACGAAGGCTTCCTCGCTACCGGCGATCCCTTCTGCCAGGGTGATGCAGGCATCGTTGCCGGATTGCACGATCATGCCGTGGATCAGCTGTTCCACGTTTACCGGTACATTCATCTGGATGAACATGCGCGATCCCTCGGCGCGCCAGGCGCGCTCGGAAACCGGCAGTGTCTGGTTGAGGCTGATTTGCTTGCGGCGCAGGGCGTCGAAGGTCAGGTAGGCGGTCATCAGCTTGGTTAGTGAGGCGGGCTCCACGCGCTCATCAGCCTTGTGCTGCGCCAGGGTCTGGCCGCTATGATGGTCCAGCAGCAGGAAGGCGCGCGCAGCGACAGCGGGAACAGGAGGAGCTTGCGGGACGGGCGTGGCGGCGATGGCCTGGGCACCCACGAGAAACGACAGCAAAAACGGCAGGAACAATGAATTCATAGGCGTCATTCTACCCTACACGTCTGCAGGTTTCACCCCGCGCCGGGACGCGCCGGAAATAATGTATCAGAGATGGCGTTGTGCAGCGTTCCTGCCAGTTCGCGCCGGTTCCGGCCATGCGGCGCCAGCAGGGCGGTGAAGTGCAATTCGGCCTGGATGGCCGGGCGCCGCAGGATGTTGCGCAGGCTGTCGCCGAAGGAGAGATCGTCGATATAGGCGGGCGCCGTGTCGGGTTCGCCGTTTTCACCAGTGTAACGTATCGCCACTGCCTGTAGCGGGGCATCGGCATCAATCGCCGGTTGCAGCAGCGCGGCGTGGAAATGCCGCACCTGGCGCCCATCGGTGGTGGTGCCTTCCGGGAACAGGGCGACGAAATCGCCTTCGTGCAGGGCGCTTTCGATGTCGCGGTTGGCGCGACCGGCGTCGCGGCGGCTGCTACGGTCGAGGAACAGGGTGCCGGTGCGGGCGGACAGAAAGCCGACCAGCGGCCAGCCGCGCACTTCGCTCTTGGCGACGAAACGCATCGGGTGCACGGCATTCAGCAGGAAAATGTCCAGCCAGGAAATGTGGTTGGCGGCTAACAGTATCCCGCCCCCGCACCCACTCCGTCGGGGAGCGTCTCCCCGTATGGTCAGGCGGATACGGAGAATGTCCAGCAATTTTGCCGACCAGTTACGGACCAGCCTGCTGCGTGCGCAGGGAGCGAGAAACGGGAACAGCAGGGCGGCGCTCAGTAGCCCCCGAAGCACATGCAGCGCCAGGCGTGTTGCGCGCGCCAGGCGGATGATGGGCGCGGTCTGCGGATAATTCAAAAGGCGATGCTGTCCACAACCAGGGTGTCGCGCAGGCCTTTCAACACGTTCTTGACGGCCTCGGGCGCTTCGATCTCGATGATCTGGTCGATGATCCACGATTGGTCCTGCTTGCCCATCAGTTCCATGATGCGGTTGCCGAGGTAGCGCAGGGTGGAATAGTCCGGCTCTTCGGCGTAGTCGAAGAGAGCGTAGTCGCCAAGGCGCGCGTTGAGCAGGCCGACGAAGCGCGTCCGGTAGTCCGCGTCCTCAGGCGGTCCAAAGCGTGCGAGTTGGTTGTCTTCAAGGATTTCTCCCAGGCGCTTGGCTACCGCCTGTACCACCGGCGCACGCAATTCGCCTCCCAGGCGCAGGTAGGCGACGCGGTCGGTCAACTGAACGAAAAAGGCGAGGAATTCGCCGATCATGTCGAAAGCCTGCTGTTGCGAGGCGATCTCGAATTTGTCCTTTTGAATATGCGTGACGGTTTCTTCGGTCACGCGCCAGATGATGAAGGCGATGACGCTGGCAACCTGTTGCACGGTTTTCGGCTTGTCGCCCTTGTGCCATTGGGATTTTATGCGCATGGCAGCCCTCTTTCTCCCTCGTGGTGGCACGGTAGCAGGCCGCCCTCACCGGTTTCCACCGGGCGGGCCGGGTCGGTGATCCATTCGCTCCACGAACCGGGGTAAAGCCGGGAGCCGTGCAGGCCGGCGGCCTCCATGGCCAGAATGTTGTGGCAGGCGGTGACGCCGGAGCCGCAGGTGTGGATGACGTTTTCCGGCGCTTGTCCGCCGAGCAGGTTCAGATAGCTGTCGCGCAATTCCTCGGCGGGCAGGAAGGTGCCGCCCATGTCGAGGTTTTCCTCGAACGACCAATTGCACGAGCCGGGGATATGGCCGGCTACCTTGTCTAGCGGTTCGCGCTCTCCGGTGAAGCGTTCTTCAGGGCGCGCATCGACGATGCGGCGGTCAAGGGCATGGCGGGCGGCATCGACTTCGGTGACGTCCGCCCAGGTGTTGCGGTTGGGCCGGGCGCTGAATTGCGCCGGCGAAACGACGGGCATTTCCTGGGTCACGGGGTATTTGTCGCGCTTCCAGCGCGGCAGGCCGCCGTCGAGCAGGGCGACCGCATCGTGTCCCAGCCAGCGCAACAGCCACCACAGGCGCACAGCCATGCTGCCGAAACTGTCGTCGTATACCACCACCTGCGTGCCGGGGCCGACGCCCCACTGGCCGAGCTTGTACGCAAGCGCCTCGGGATCGGGCAGGGGGTGGCGCCCGCTGGTGGAAGTGATCGGGCTGGACAGGTCTTCATCGAGGTGCGCGTAACGCGCGCCGGGAATATGCCCGGCGGCATGGGCGCGCCGTCCGGCATCGGGGTCGGTGAGCGTGAAGCGGCAGTCGAACACCACCCAATCCGGGTCGTTGAGATGCTGCGCCAGTTGCGCGCAGGAGAGGAGTGTCGTGAATTTCATGTCTTGACGTGGGTATGAGGTGTCGGGGGCGAGGCGTCCGCCTCACCCCTCGCAAGGTCAGTAGCCGCCTTTGCCGAATGGCTTAGGCAAACCGGCAACCTTGGCGGACTGGCGGTTGGGTTGCATCGGGAACAGCGTGTAAAGGTGTTTTTTCCAGTCGGTGCCGGGGTGGCTGGCGTCGAAATCCTTGCACATGTTGCGGAAGTTCGGGGTGTGACCATGCTCCTTGTACTGCTCGCGCATGTAGTTGATGACCGTCCAGTGGTCGTCGGTAAGCTTGAGGCCTTCGGATTCGGCGATCACCGGCACTACGTCATCGCTGTAATCGGCTTCCAGCAGAAAACCCTCGTCGTCGGTCTCAAGTTCGGCGCCATTCACGGTGTAGCTCATGGTATTTCCTCCTTTTGGTTGAGTGTGGGTAAAAATAAATATGGATTATACGAGTGCATTGATCGATTTGTGCGGAATGAAAACCCCGCAGCCCAGCTTGCGGTTGCCGCCCAGTCCCAGTTGCTGGACGCGGATGGCGTGTTCGACCGGCAGGCCGTGTAGCATCAGGCTGAAACCGGCCACCGCGCCATCCTCGGTGGTGAGGGTTTGCTGGCGGCCGCAAATGAAGCGGGTATCTATGCCCAATTCATCGAGCAGGCGCATGATGTCGCGGGCAAAATCGCCTTCGTCGGCGCTGCCGGTGGTCACCAGTTGGGCATATAGCGGGGTGTGATGCGTCAGCGCCTTGACCTTGCCGGCACCGATAAGCAGCGCGTTGCCGACTACGCTGATGGTCTGGCCGTCCAGGGCCAGCGTGTCGTCCAGGCGTTCTTGCGGGATGCGGATCACCAGCTTGGCACGCCGGTTGAGGAGCAGCGTGCCATCGCCGCAGTCGGAGCCGTGCAGCGGGTGAATAGCGGCCAGGTTTTCCTGCGCCAGCCAGGGCAGCAGGCGCGCCAGTTCATCGAACAGGGCAAGGCCGTGATCCTTGGGGACGCGTGTGCCGCTCAACCCGAACTGGACGTCGATAACCGCTTGGTCATCAACTGTGGGGGCGGATTTTTCAGCCGGCCAGCCTATTTTTCTTCTCCTGTTTGTGCCGCTGCTTTTTGCGCCGCAGACCAGTCCAGCAGGGCCTGCCCCCAGTGCTCAGCGGTGGCGGGGTCGATGTCGAAAACGGTAAAGCGCTTGATTTCCCGGATGCGTACGCGCAAAGTGCGGAACCCGGCGTCGTGATCGACTTGCATCAGTTCGATCTCTTGGCGAAAGGGGGTGGCAAGGAACTTGCCGAGTGTGGTGGCCTGTTCCATGCCCATGCCGTAGTCGAGCATTTCGTGCGCCTCGCTTAGAGTGTGTTGCGTGAATGTTCGGGGGAAAGTCCTGCCGCATTATATGGGGAATTGTTCGCCGAAGATCAAGGGGTGGCGCCCATACCCCAAGGTGGGGGAGGACCCCATACCCCATTCGGGTAGTATGGGGGCACCCGTGAAGAATGATAGAAAGACGGGCTCCATCGGTTGTAACATGCGGCCACGGTACTAGGTGTTTCCCCGATGCGCGCGTTCGCTGATCGGGAAGCCGCGAGGAAGTACAAGGTGGCTCGCCACGAAATTTCAGGTTTTGCCGAAAGGGATGCCGGCGTTCCGGGTTTGAACTGGGAGACGCGTCCGTTTTAATTTTCTAGGAGATTGATGATATGGCCAAGAAACAATACGACACGCCAATGCTGGACCAGTTGGAAAGCGGCCCCTGGCCCAGCTTTGTAACTGGCCTGAAGCGCCTTGCCAAAGACAACGACATGATGGTTGACCTGATGGGTCAACTGGAAACCTCCTACAAGACCAAAAAAGGTTACTGGAAGGGCGGCACGGTCGGGGTCTTCGGTTACGGCGGCGGCGTGATCCCGCGCTTCACCGAACTCAAGGACGAGCATGAGAAGCCCATGTTTCCTGATGCGGCCGAGTTCCACACCATTCGTATCATTCCGGCAGCCGGGATGCACTACACCACCGACATCCTGCGCAAGCTGTGCGACGCCTGGGTCGACAACGGCGGTTCCGGTCTGGCGGCGTTCCACGGCCAATCCGGCGACATCATGTTCCAGGGCATCAATACCGCCAACGTACAGAAGGCTTTCGACGCCTTCAACGAAATGGGTTTCGACCTGGGTGGTGCCGGCCCCGCCGTGCGTACCTCCATGTCCTGCGTCGGCGCAGCGCGTTGCGAGCAGTCCTGCTTCGACGAAGCCCGCGCCATGCGCCAGGTCGTCAACGCCTTCCTCGACGACATGCACCGCCCGGCCCTGCCGTACAAGATCAAGTTCAAGTTCTCCGGTTGCCCGAACGACTGCACCAACTCCATTCAACGTTCCGACATTGCCGTCATCGGCACCTGGCGCGACAGCATCCGTACCGACGAAGCGCTGGCCAAGGCTTGGTTCGCCAAGCACGGCATGGACGAGCTGGTCAACGACGTGATCAACCACTGCCCGACCAAGGCGCTGGCGCTGAAAGAAACCGCCAAGGTTTCCAAGGCTGAAGGCGTCTCCAGTGTCGCGGTCAACGACAGCCAGTCGCTGGAAATCAGCAACCACGACTGCGTGCGCTGCATGCACTGCATCAACGTCATGACCGGCGCGCTGGCTCCCGGCAAGGACAAGGGCGTCACTGTTCTGGTCGGCGGCAAGAGCGTGCTGAAGATCGGCGCAACCATGGGTACCGTGGTAATTCCGTTCATGAAGCTGGAATCCGACGAGGACTTCGAGGCGTTGGTGGAATTCGGTCAGAACCACATCGATTTCTTCGCCGAAAACGCACTGGAGCATGAGCGTAGCGGCGAGATGATCGACCGCATCGGTCTGGTCAACTACCTCGAAGGTGTCGGCCTCGAGATCGATCCCTCCATGGTGCTGCAACCGCGCGCCAACCCCTATGTCCGCATGGACGGCTGGGACGAGGAAGTGGAAAAGGCCAACGAACGCAAAGCCAAGGCTGCCTGATAGGCCGGTCGAAAACGAACTAAACAAGTTTGGAGAGAAACGATGAGTGAAATGCGTGAACCGATTGAGAGCGGCGTACCAGATCACGTGCAGTACCTGCACCCGCTGATGAAGAAAAACTACGGCAACTGGAAATACCACAACCGTCCGCGTCCCGGCGTGCTCCATCATGTGGCGCACAGCGGCGACGAAATCTGGACGGTGCGTGCCGGCACCCAGCGTCAGATGGACGTCTACACCATTCGCACCTTGTGCGATATCGCCGACCAGTTCGCCGAAGGCCATGTCCGCTTCACCACCCGCAGCAACATCGAATTCATGGTGTCTGCCGAAGCCAAGGTTGCCCCGCTGATCGAAGCGCTGGGCAAGGGCGGTTTCCCGGTCGGCGGCACGGGCAATTCCGTGTCCATGATTTCCCACACCCAGGGCTGGCTGCACTGCGACATCCCCGGCACCGACGCTTCCGGCGTGGTGAAGGCGTTGATGGACGAACTCCATGATGAATTCATCAAGGAAGAAATGCCCAACCGCGTCAAGCTGTCCACCTCCTGCTGCGAAATCAACTGCGGCGGCCAGGCCGACATCGCCATCGTGGTGCAACACACCAAGCCGCCGAAGATCAACCACGATCTGGTGGCCAACGTGTGCGAACGCCCGACCGTCGTGGCGCGCTGCCCGGTAGCGGCGATTCGTCCCGCGCTGGTCAACGGCAAGCCTTCCCTGGAAGTGGACGAAGCCAAGTGCATCTGTTGCGGCGCCTGCTTCCCGCCCTGCCCGCCGATGCAGATCAACGATCCCGAGCATTCCAAGATCGCCATCTGGGTCGGTGGTAAGAACTCCAATGCGCGCATCCGCCCGACCTTCCACAAGCTGGTCACCTCCGGTCTGCCCAACAACGCTCCGCGCTGGCCCGAAGTGGCTGCCGTGGTGAAGAACATCCTCAAGACCTATAAGGAAGACGCCCGTCCTTGGGAGCGGATGTCCGACTGGGTCGAGCGCATCGGCTGGCCGCAATTCTTCGAGAAGACCGGCCTGCCGTTCACCAAGTTCCACATCGACGACTGGCGCGGTTCGCGTTCCACGCTGAACGCTTCCACGCATATCCGCTTCTGAGCGTGAAATAAGGGCTTGTCTGCCGCCTGACGGCGGTAGGCAGGGGTGTTTTTACTTAGCTAACAGGATATTCAGGGATGAAATTCGGAATCATGGTGAATGAAGGCCCTTACAACCATCAATCATCGGATACGGCGTATCAGTTCGCCAAGGCCGCGATTGAAAAGGGGCATGAAATCCATCGCGTGTTCTTCTATCACGATGGCGTCAACAACGCGACCAAGCTCACCGAGCCGCCGCAGGATGACCGTCACATCGTCAACCGCTGGAGCAAGCTGGCGGAAGAGCATGGCGTTGATCTGGTGGTGTGTGTCGCCGCCGGCTTGCGCCGTGGCATCGTCGATGAAAATCTGGCGCCTGGCTTCCGTATTTCCGGGCTGGGGCAGCTGGTGGAATCGGGTATTCAGGCCGACCGCGTCGTTACCTTTGGCGATTGATTTAGGGAGAAGACATGACTGAAAGCACAGGGGGTATCGACATGGATGAAGATTCCGCAGGTACCGTAAAAAAGTTTGCATTCATCAACCGCAAGGCGCCCTACGGCACGGTTTACGCTCTGGAGTCTCTGGAAGTGGTGCTGATCAGCGCCGCATTCGACCAGGATGTCAGCTTGATGTTCATTGACGATGGCGTTTATGAGCTCAAGAAGGGCCAGGGCACCAAGGCCATCGGCATGAAGAATTTCTCGCCGACTTATCGCGCGCTGGAAGGCTACGACATCGAGAAGCTGTATGTCGAGAAGGAATCGCTGGAAGAGCGCGGCCTGACCGAGGAGGATCTGCTGGTCGATGTGCAGGTGTTGAGCCGCGCCGACATGGCTGCTTTGATGGAAGAGCAAGACGTCATTTTAAGTTTCTGATTGGGGACGCATTATGTTGCATATCGTGAACAAATCGCCGCTGGAAAAAAGCACCCTGGACAGCTGTCTTGCGCACGCCAAGGCCGGCAGCACCATCCTGCTGATTGAAGATGGCGTGTATGCCGTGACCAAGGGCAACAAGGTCGAGGCTGCCATCAAGCAAGCCATGGCAAACTGCACCGTGTGTGCCCTGTGGCCGGATCTGGAAGCGCGCGGCATGCAGGACACGGTGATCGACGGCATCAAGCAGGTCGATTACAACGGTTTCGTGGATCTGGTTGCCGAGAACAACGCCGTGCAATCGTGGTTGTGATTTTTTGCTTTTAAATCAAGGAGATAAACATGGGTTTTGAAATCAACGGCAAGACGTATGAAACCGACGAAGAAGGCTACCTGGTCAACCTCGCCGAATGGGATGAAGAAGCCGCCAAGTACCTGGCCACCGAAGAGAAGGTTGAAATGACCGAAAGCCACTGGGAAGTGGTGAACTTCCTGCGCGAGTACTACAACGACTACCAGATTGCTCCTGCTGTGCGCGTGCTGACCAAGGCCATCGGCAAGAAGCTGGGACCGGAAAAGGGCAACAGCAAGTACCTGTATGAGCTGTTCCCGTATGGTCCGGCCAAGCAGGCATGCAAGATCGCCGGCCTGCCGAAGCCGACCGGTTGTATCTAAGCGTTACCAAGCTGTAAAAAGACGACTCAGGGGAGGTGGCTTCCGCCGCCTTCGCCTGGTCAAGAATTCTGAGCTGCGCAAGCCTGTGTGCTGAGCGCGCAAACATTGAACCGGGGGAAGTTTCATGTCTTTTCTGACCGTGCTGTACGCCTGCCTGTTTTACGCGGCGACCGCCATATTGGTGGGCGGGCTGGCATACAAGATACGCGATTACTTTCGGACGCCGGCACCGCTGAAGATTCCGACCACGCCTGCACCGACCACCACCGGTGGCGTGATCTTCCGCATGGCACGCGAAGTCGCCCTGTTTGAAAGCCTGTTCAAATCCAACAAGTGGATCTGGCTGTTCGGCTACCTGTTCCATGGCGCGCTGGCCTTGGTGTTGCTGCGCCATCTGCGCTACTTTCAGGAGCCGGTGTGGTCGTGGGTAGCCTGGATTCAACCTTTCGGCACCTATGCAGGCTTCGCCATGGTGGCGGGTCTGGGTGGCTTGTGGGCGCGCCGTTTCCTGGTGGATCGCGTGCGCTATATTTCTACCCCTTCCGACCATCTGATGTTGCTGTTGCTCATCATGATCGGCATCAGCGGCCTGATGATGCGCTTCGTCGCGCATACCGACGTCGTCGCCGTCAAATCCTTTTTTCTCGGCCTGATGACCTTCAGCTGGCAGCCGTTGCCGTCAGACCCGGCTTTGCTGCTGCATCTGGCGCTGGTGGCTTTGCTGATGATTATTTTCCCGATCAGCAAGCTGTTGCATGCGCCGGGCATTTTCTTCAGCCCGACGCGTAATCAAAAGGACGATCCGCGCGAGCGCCGCCACCTGGCGCCGTGGGCGGCTGAACTTGAGAAATAACCTTCTTTAAAATATTCCTTAAAGAAAAATCAGGATTCAAGGAGCAAACGTGGCTGCGGCAAAATTCGAAGTACCGGCATTCAGAGAGTACCCCGTTCCCCCGGTAGTCAAGGAGGGGGCGGCGGCGCATCTCCAGTCGTTCCCCGCGTCCGCGCCGATCCAGGAAGCCATCGGCTTTCCCGGCCAACTGGTGGAAGACTGGCACGACAAGGCCATTGCCAAGATGGGCGAACTGCTCGGCAAATACCGCTCGCTCAAGGTGTTCATGGATGCCTGCGTGCATTGCGGCGCCTGCACCGACAAGTGCCATTACTTCATTGGCACCAACGACCCCAAGAACATGCCGGTTGCCCGTCAGGAACTGATGCGCAAGGTTTATCGCCGCCATTTCACCTTCGCCGGCAAGTATTTTCCCGGCCTGGTCGGCGCCACCGACCTGACTAAGGAGCTGCTGGACGATTGGTACAAGTATTACTACCAGTGCTCGGAATGCCGCCGCTGTTCGGTATTCTGCCCTTACGGCATCGACACCGCCGAAGTCACCATGGCCGGACGCGAAATTCTCGATTCTGTTGGCTACGGGCAGAAGTACACCAACGAAATCATGGGTAAGTTGCACCGCATAGGCAATAACCTGGGCCTGCCTGGACCGGCGCTGGAAGACACTCTGTCCGGTCTCGAAGAAGATATTTTCGATGACCTCGGCGTTCCGGTGAAGTTACCGATTGACGTTCAAGGCGCCGAAATCCTGCTGGTTACCCCGTCCGCCGACTTCTTCTCCGAGCCGCATGTGGAAAGCCTGATCGGCTACGCCAAGGTGTTCCATGCCGTCGGCGCTAGCTGGACCCTGAGTTCCACCGCCTCTGAAGCCGGCAATTTCGGCATGTTCATCGGTAGCTATGCCAACATGCGTCGTGCCGCACTGCGCATCCGTCAGGCCGCGCTGGAATTGGGCGTCAAACGCATCGTGGTCGGCGAGTGTGGGCACGCTTGGCGCGTCGCCTACAGTTTCTGGAATACCCTAACCGGCGTCGGTGCGGGCGGCGAGGACCCATTTTCCATCGAACTGCAAAAGCAGCTTGATCCGCGTTATCCGGCACCACAGCATATCTGCGAATACACTTACGACCTGATCCAGCAGGGCAAGCTCAAGTTCGACAAGAGCGCCAACGATCATCGCACCATCACCTTCCACGATTCGTGCAACGTGGCGCGCGGCTCGCGCATGGGCGACCTGCCCGGCGGCCAATTCGTCATCCCGCGCGCAATCATCAAGGCCGTGGCCAACAACTTCCACGACATGGCGCCGGAAACCATCGGCGAAGTTACTTTTTGCTGCGGCGGCGGCGGCGGTCTGCTGACCGACGACCTGATGGAGGTGCGCGTCAAGGGTGCGTTGCCGCGCATGGAAGCATTCAACAACGTGGTGCAGGAACACAAGGTCAACTTCCTGGCGCTGATTTGCGCTATCTGCAAGGCGCAGTTCACCAAGGTGGTGCCGTACTACGGATTCGACATGAGCATGGTCGGCGGGGTGCACCAGCTGGTGGCCACCGCCATCGTGCTGGAGGTTCCCGAAGAGGAAGAGAATCAGGCTGAGGAAGAGAACGAGGCAGGCGAAGCAGTTACCGCCGGAAAAATGGCCGAGGATTAATTCAGGAAATTATTAGGTTGGGTGCGCCTCGCGAACCCAACGGCAACGCTGATTATTAAGGAGAGAAAGCAATGTCCGTATCCCCCGATCAAATGAACAAGCCGGAAAATTTCAATTTTCGTCGCTACAAGGACGGCGCGACTCAATACCGTTCCTGGCAAGACAAGATTTTCGACGCAGGCTGGACCCATAAGTGTCCTGAATACGTCCTAAGCACCCCGCCCTGTCAGGGCAGTTGCCCGGCGGGCGAGGACATTCGCGGCTATCTCAACATCGTGCGCGGTATGGAAAAGCCGCCTGTCGGTGCCGACGGCAAGCCGTCCATGCCGTGGCAGGAATACGCCTGGCGCCGTTTGACGGAAGCCAACCCCTTTCCCTCGGTGATGGGCCGTGTCTGCCCGGCGCCTTGCGAATCCGGTTGCAACCGTAACGAGCTGGAAGACCACGTCGGCATCAACTCGGTCGAGCACTTCCTTGGCGAATACGCCATCAAGAACAACCTGAAATTCAGCCTGCCCGAAGGCGTACAGGCTTCCGGAAAGAAGGTCGCCATCATCGGTGGCGGCCCTGCCGGTCTGGCTTGCGCCTACCAATTGCGCAAGAAGGGCCATGCCGTAACCATTTTTGACGAGCATGAATTTCTCGGCGGCATGATGCGCTATGGCATCCCCGGCTTCCGTACCCCGCGCGACGTGCTTGATGCAGAAATTCAGCGCATTCTCGACCTCGGTGTGGAAGTCAAGCTGAAGGTCCATATCGGCAAGGACATTACCTTCGACCAGATCAAGAACGACTATGATGCCGTGTTTCTCGGTATGGGCGCCCAAGCCGGCAAACCGCTGCCGATTGACGGCTTTGATGCCCCCAACTGCGTCACCGCCATGGGCTTCCTGCGCGCCTTCAACGAGGGCCGCCTGAAGTATGTTGGCAAACGCGTAGTGGTTATCGGTGGTGGCGACACCTCCATCGACGTGGCGACGGTTGCGCGCCGTCTTGGTCATATCAAGGCGGTGCGCCCGACCGATCGTCCCGAGCACGTCATCGCCGGTCAGGTTGCCCATGACGTCGCTGAAGCTTCCGCCAAGGAAGGCGCCGAGGTCGTGCTGTGCTCCCGCGCTGCCGTTGAGAAGATGAACGCCAACAAGCACGAGATCGAAGAAGCGCTGGCCGAGGGCATCGAAATCCGCGGTGGCATCACCCCGGTTGCCGTGGTGAAGAACGCCGAAGGGCACGCCATCGCCTTGCGTGTTGCCAAGCTCGACGACAAGAATCAACCCATTCCCGGCAGCGAAACCGACATCGAAGCCGATCTGATCGTCTCCGCCATCGGCCAGGGCGTGGATTTCACCGGCCTGGAGCAATTCAACAACGGCAAGGGGCTGGTCAGCGCCGACAAGAACTACCAGGTTCCCGGTCAGAAGGGCGTGTTTGTCGGCGGCGACGTGCTGCGTCCGCACCTGCTGACCACCGCCATCGGCCACGGTTCCATCGCCGCCGACGGCATCGACCGTTTCCTCAAGAACGAGGACATCGGCAAGCGCCCGAAGGTTGACGTGCATTACTGGGATCTGCTGCGCAAGCAAATCGAAACCGGCAAGGCACCAGAGGCCTTCCATACGCTGACCAAGGAAGAAGTCATCAAGGCCGAAGGCTCTGCCAAGGATATCGACCTGGGTGTGCGCGGTTCCGATACCGCCAAGTTCGCGGTGCATAACTTCGAAAACCGTTCGGAAAAATATGTGATTCCGCACAACGAGTTGTTCCTCGGTCACTTTACCTACAATCCGCGCAACGTCCGTGGCTTCACCATGCTGAATTCCGAGCAGGTGCTGGGCCACTTCGAGGAGCGTCTGGAAGCCTTGGACGACAAGCAGGCGGTGGCGGAAGCCAAGCGCTGCATGAGTTGCGGGCTGTGTTTCGAGTGCGACAATTGCGTTATTTATTGTCCGCAGACCGCCGTCAAGAAAACACCAAAGGCGCAGGCTACCACCGGTCGTTACGTTTTTACCGACTACTCGCGCTGCATCGGTTGCCACATTTGTGCCGACGTGTGTCCGACCGGTTACATCAAGATGGGTTTGGGCGAGTAAACCACGATGAACAATCCAGCAAGCTTCTGCTATTGGAAAAACGTGCTGAAATGGTTGGGCACCGTCCTCGCGGCGGCCGTCCTGCTGGCTGGCACGCCTCTGGCCGGCGCGGGTGAGCGCAAGTTCGACGCCAAGGGCGAGCAGTGCGTGCGCGATGCCGAGTACATGCGCCGCAACCACATGGACCTGCTCAAGCATCAGCGTGACGACACCATGCGTCGCGGCATCCGCACCACGCAAAACAGTCTGAAGGGTTGCGTCGATTGTCACGCCAGCCCGAAGAACAATAGCGTGATTGGCAGCAAGGACAACTTCTGCCAGGGATGCCACAGCTACGCAGCCGTCAAGCTGGATTGCTTTGAGTGCCACTCCAGCAAGCCTAAGGCTGCCGCACCCCACAATCACGGCTTGGCACCCCTGCCTGGCGTGGCCGGGCAAATGCAGGCCACCATGGCTGAACCTGCCGCCAACTCTGTCGAGGGAAGCAAATGAGCGACATGGATAAAAACCGCAGGCAACTGATCGGAGTCGGCGTTGCCGCAGCCGCAGGGCTGGTCATTGCACCCGGCGTAACCTTGCTTGACCTGGCTCATGCGCGTCCCGCCGATCAGGCGGCGGACGCATCCAAACGTTGGGGGCTGCTGGTGGATACCAGCAAATGCGCTACCGGTTGTACTGATTGCGTGAGCGCCTGCCATAGTGAAAACGGTATCGCTTCCACAGGTCGGCCGGAAACCGACGCGCAGTGGATACGCAAGATCGAATTGAAGGAAATCAAGAGCGGGCGTACCCATTCCCTGCCGATGATGTGTCAGCACTGTGCCGAGCCGCCGTGCGTGGACGTGTGCCCTACCGGCGCCTCGTTTAAGCGTGCCGACGGCATCGTGCTGGTCGACCGTCACATCTGCATCGGCTGCCGCTACTGCATGATGGCCTGTCCGTATAAGGCGCGTTCCTTCGTGCACGAAGAGACCACCGACCAGAATCCGGACGTGCCGAGAGGTAAGGGATGCGTCGAAGGTTGCACCCTGTGCGTGCATCGTATCGACCAGGATCAATTGCCGGCTTGCGTGGAGGCCTGCAAGGCGGCGGGCCACGAAGCCATCCTGTTCGGGGATCTCAATGATCCGCAGAGCGAGATCGCCAAGCGTATCGCCACTTACGCCACCAAACAGGTGCGCGCCGACCTCAACCTGAACACCGGCGTGCGTTACCAGGGGATTTGACGGCCATGAACTTTGAAAAATTTCATCACATTGAAGAGCGTGTTTTTTATGCGTTGGTGGGCATTCTCGGCCTGACCGTCCTGCTCGGAGCCGGTGCTTGGCACTACATGGAAGAGCATGGTCACGTCGTCACCGGCATGAGCAACCAGATCGTCTGGGGCCTGCCACACGTATTCGCGATTTTTTTGATCGTCGCCGCCTCCGGTGTGCTCAACGTGGCCTCCATCGGCTCGGTGTTCGGCAAGACGGTTTACAAGGCGCGCGCACCGCTTTCCGGCCTGCTGGCGCTGGCCATGCTGGGCGGCGGCCTGGCGACCCTGATGCTCGACCTGGGGCGCTCCGACCGGCTGATTATCGCGGCCACGCATTTCAACCCGACGTCGATCTTCGCCTGGAACATCATTCTCTACTCCGGTTTCTTCGGTATCGTCGCCGCCTACCTGTGGACCATGATGGAACGGCGCATGAACAAGTACTCCAAGTACGCGGGTTTCTCCGCCTTCATCTGGCGCCTGATTCTCACCACCGGTACCGGTTCCATCTTCGGTTTCCTGGTGGCGCGCCAGGCCTACGATTCGGCCTTGCTGGCGCCGATGTTCATCGTCATGTCGTTCTCCTGGGGGCTGGCGGTTTTCATCGTGGTGCAATCCGTGATGTACCGCTGGAACGGACTGCAACTGGATCCGGCGGTGATGCGCCGCATGAAGAACCTGCTGGCGGTGTTCGTTTCCGCCGTACTGTATTTCACGCTGGTCTATCACATGACCAACCTGTACTTCGCCAAGCAGCATGATTTCGAGCGTTTCATTCTGCTCGACGGCGGGGTCTACACCACCCTGTTCTGGTTCGGCCAGATCATCGTCGGCAGCCTGATCCCGCTGGCGATCCTGTTCCACCCGCAGTTGAGCATGCGCTGCGGTGCGGTGATGAGTTCCGCGCTGATGATTATTTTCGGGGGGTTCTGCCAACTCTACGTGTTCATCATCGGCGGCCAGGCTTTTCCGCTCAATCTGTTCCCCGGTTATGAGGCGACCAGCAGCTTCTTCGACGGGCGCATGCCGCATTCATACAGCCCCAGCATGCCGGAATTCCTGCTTGGGCTGGGCGGCGTCGGCGTCGCCTTCCTTATCGTCGCGGTAGCGGTGCGCGTGCTGCAATTTATGCCGCAGGATGATTTCAGTCACCTGCCCAAAGCCAGCAACATCACCGACTAAGCTCGGCACATTGTAGGAGCGACCTCCAGGTCGCGAAGGGTCGCGGAATTCGCGACCTGGAGGCCGCTCCTACATCTCTGTTCCTACCCCCCATGTCCCGCATCCTGATTTCCGCTGCGCATAAATCCTCCGGTAAAACCACCGTCAGCATCGGCCTGTGTGCAGCGCTCAGGCAGCGTGGACAAACCGTGCAGCCCTTCAAGAAAGGGCCTGACTACATCGACCCGATGTGGCTGTCCACCGCCAGCGGGCGCGCCTGCCGCAACCTCGATTTTTACCTGATGAGCGGCGACGAGATCGTCGGAAACTTCGTCCGCCACTCCGCCGGGGCCGACTTCAGCCTGATAGAGGGCAACAAAGGACTGTATGACGGCCTGAATCTCGACGGAAGCAACAGCAACGCAGCGCTGGCTACCTTGTTGCAGGCTCCCGTGGTATTGGTCATCGACGCGCGCGGCATGACGCGCGGCATCGCACCGTTGATACTGGGCTACCAGGCTTTCGACCCGGATATCCGCATTGCCGGGGTCATCCTCAACCGGCTGGGCGGTGCGCGCCACGAAAGCAAGCTGCGCGCAGTGATCGAACATTACACCGACGTGCCGGTGATCGGTGCCGTGCATCACGACCCGCACCTGGAGATCGTCGAACGCCATTTGGGGCTGATACCCAGCAACGAAGCCGCGGCAGCGCGCCAGCGCACTGCGGAAATCGGCGCCTTGGTCGGCGCCCAGGTCGATCTGGACAGCTTGTTGCAGGTCGGGCGCGCTGCCCCGGCCTTGCCGCCAATAAGTGACGCTTCCACAGAAACTTTTTCTGCGTCCGACTTGCCGAAGGTGAGGGTGGGGCTGGTGCGCGACCGGGCCTTCGGTTTTTATTACGCCGATGATCTGGACGCGCTGGAACAGGCCGGCGCCGAGCTGGTGCTGCTGGATGCCACGCTGGACACCCGCCTGCCGCCGCTGGATGGCCTGTTCATCGGCGGCGGTTTTCCCGAATTGCTGATGGACGAACTGGAAGCCAACGCGCCGTTGCGCGCGCAACTGCGAGACGCCATCGAGAACGGGCTGCCGGTGTACGCGGAATGCGGCGGCCTGATGTATCTGGCGCGCAGCCTGACCTGGCGCGGCAAGACGCGCCAGATGGTTGGCGCGATTCCCGGCGACGTGGTGATGCACGACAAGCCGGTGGGGCGGGGTTACGTGCGCCTGCGCGAGACCGCGGCGCATCCTTGGCCGGACGGCGGCATTGGGGCGCAAAGGCTGGCGCACGAGTTTCATTATTCGAGCCTGGAAAACCTGCCGGACGGCATGGCCTATGCCTACGAAGTGGAACGCGGCACCGGCATCGACGGCAAGTACGACGGGCTGGTCTACAAGAACCTGCTGGCCTCCTATGCGCATTTTCGCAGCCTGCAGGGCTATAACTGGGCGCGCCGCTTCATCGCCCACGTGCGTCGCGTGCTTCGGCAACAGCAAACGAATTAATCCATTTTTGACAAGGAGAACACCATGATTACAGTGACTACCGAGGCTGCCGCGCAAATCCGCGAGGCCGCCGCGCAGAACGATGCCGAAGGCCTGGCGTTGCGTATAGCCGCGCGCCGCGAATTCGACGGCTCCATCCAGTACGGCATGGGCTTCGACGACATCAAGGAAGACGACACCTGCATTGACAGCGAAGGCGTCAAGGTGCTGGTCGCTCCCGCGCACCAGGAATTGCTGAGTGGTTCCACCCTGGATTTCGTGGAAATGCAGCCGGGCGACTTCCGCTTTATCTTCATCAACCCCAACGACACCGGCAGCTCCTGTAGCACCGGCAACAGCAGTGGCGGTAGTGGCTGCGGCGGCTGCGGCGGTGGTTGCCACTAAGGTGGCGCCGCAACGGGGACAGCAGTCATCATGACCACGATTGCCCTCACCGCCGGTGAACCTGCCGGCATCGGCCCCGACCTGTGCGTGATGCTGGCGCAACACACCCAGGCGGCGCGCGTGGCGGTGCTGGCCGACCGGACACTGCTGGCGGCGCGCGCCGCGCAACTCGGCTTGCCGCTGTCCGTGTCGGAGTGGCGCGGCAGGAACAGCCAGCCCCCCCCGCCCGGCACACTGGAGGTGCTGCATCATCCACTCGCTGCGCCGGTAACGCCGGGCAAACTGGACCCGGCCAACAGCCGCTACGTGCTGGATACCCTGACCAGCGCCGCGCGCGGCTGCCTTGACGGCAGTTTCGATGCCATCGTTACTGCGCCGGTACACAAAGGCGTGATCAACGATGCCGGGATACCCTTCACCGGGCACACCGAATTCTTCGCCGAACTGACCGGAACAAAGCTGGTGGTGATGATGCTGGTCGGCGGCGGCATGCGCGTGGCGCTGGCGACCACGCATTTGCCGTTGAAGGACGTGGCCGCCGCCATCACGCGCGATAGCCTGACCCGCGTCATCCGCATCCTCAATCGCGACCTGGTGACGCGCTTCCGTCTGCCCGGCCCGCGTATCTTGGTGGCGGGGCTCAACCCGCACGCGGGCGAGGGTGGCCACCTCGGACGTGAGGAGATCGAAGTCATCACCCCGGTGCTGGAAGCCCTGCGCAATGAGGGCATGAACCTGGAAGGGCCGCTGCCCGCCGATACCCTGTTCAACAAGGAATATCTGGAGCATGCGGATGCCGTGCTGGCCATGTATCACGACCAGGGCCTGCCGGTGCTCAAGCACGCCAGCTTCGGCAGCGGCGTCAACGTCACGCTGGGCATGCCCATCATCCGCACCTCGGTCGATCACGGCACCGCGCTGAGCCTGGCGGGAAGCGGCAAGATCGAGGCGGGCAGCCTGCGCGCCGCATTGCAACTCGCCATCGAACTGGCCGCTGCGGAATGAGGCCCACACCCGCGCAGGGGCACACCCCGCGCAAGCGTTTCGGGCAGAATTTCCTCACCGACCAGTCAGTCATCGGCGACTGCATGGCCGCCATCCATGCCCGGCGCGGCGACAAGCTGGTCGAAATCGGCCCCGGCCTGGGGGCGCTCACCCAGCCGCTGCTGCGCGCGCTCGATCACCTGCACGTGGTGGAAATCGACCGCGACATCATCGCCCGCCTGCAACGCGACTATCCGCCGGAAAATCTCACTGTTCATGCCGGCGACGCGCTGAAATTCGATTTCGCGAGCCTCGGCCAGCCGCTGCGCGTGGTCGGCAACTTACCCTACAATATTTCCACGCCGCTCCTCTTCCACCTTGCCGCGTACGCCTCCGGCATTACCGATTGCCACTTCATGCTGCAAAAGGAGGTTGTCGAACGCATGGTGGCCGCGCCCGGCACCCCGGCCTACGGGCGGCTTTCCGTGATGCTGCAATTCCGCTTCGCCATGGAATATCTGTTTACCGTGCCGGGCGACGCCTTCAATCCGCCGCCCAAGGTGGAATCGGCTTTTGTGCGCATGATCCCGCTCGACCCCCTGCCGTACCCGGTGGAAGACCAGGCGCGTTTTGCGCACGTCGTTACCGCCGCATTCGCCCAGCGCCGCAAAACGCTACGCAACACCCTGCGCGACATTCTGGCGCCGCAGGACTTTGCCGCGCTGGGCATCGACCCCGGTTTGCGCGGCGAAACGCTGGGCGTGGCGGAATTTGCGGCAATCGCCAATTACCGGCCCTCATGAACCTGCTCTTCATCCTCGATCCGCTTGACGGGCTCAAGCCCGGCAAGGATTCGAGCGTTGCCATGATGCGCGCCGCCGCCGCGCGCGGGCATGCCTTGTCCGTCCTGATGCGCGATGACTTGATGCTGGCCGGCGGCGTGGTGAGCGGAACCGTCCGCCCCCTGACGCTGAACGCGGGTGGCCGGGACTGGTATCGCTGCGGGCCGTGCTTGTCAGCCTGTCCGCTGGCGGATTTCGATGCCGTGCTGATGCGCCAGGATCCGCCGTTCGACACCGAATACCTGTACGCCACCCATCTGCTGGAGTTGGCGGAGGCGCAGGGCGCGCGCGTTTTCAATCGCCCCGCCGCGCTACGCGATTTCAACGAAAAGCTCGCCATCGCCCGTTACCCGGAATTGGCGCCGCCGACGCTGGTGACGCGGCGCGCGGAGCAGATCCGCGAGTTCCTCGCCGGGCAGGGCGACATCATCCTGAAACCGCTCGATGCCATGGGGGGCAGCTCCATCTTTCGTCTGCGCAACGGTGATCCCAACCTCAATGTCATCATCGAAACCATGACCGCGCTCGGGCACCGCACCGTGATGGCGCAACGCTATCTCCCTGAAATTGCCCAAGGCGACAAGCGCATCCTGTTGATCGACGGCGAGCCGGTGCCCTATGCGCTGGCGCGCATACCGCGGGAGGGGGAAACGCGCGGCAACCTGGCCGCCGGCGGCACAGGCGTGGCGCAAGCACTGAGCGAGCGCGACCGCGAAATCGTGCAGGCGTTGGGCGCTTCCCTGCGCGATGCCGGACTGTTCCTGGCCGGACTGGACGTCATCGGCGACTGGCTCACCGAAATCAACGTCACCAGCCCTACCTGCTTCCAGGAAATCCATGCGCAAAGCGGCTTCGATGTGGCGGGAATGTTCATCGATGCGCTGGAGAGGCGGGCTGGGGGAGCGGCGTGAGCCGCATCCTGCTGGGGCTGCTGCTCCTGCCGCTGCTGCTTTCCTGTAGCCGCGAAGCCCCGGTTTACCAGCAGCAGAGTTATGTTTTCGGCACGCTGGTGGAAGTGGCGATTGCCGGCGAAAGCGAGGCGCGCGCCACCCAGCTTGCCGGACAAGTATTGGCTGAATTCGACCGCCTGCATCGCACCCTGCACGCCTGGAAGCCCAGCGAACTGTCGCGTCTGAATGAAGCGTTCGCGCAGGGGCGAAGCGCACCCCTGTCAGCCGAACTC
The DNA here is from genome assembly GCA_964527565.1 of uncultured Sulfuricella sp. Classification (GTDB taxonomy): domain Bacteria; phylum Pseudomonadota; class Gammaproteobacteria; order Burkholderiales; family Sulfuricellaceae; genus JAGXQV01. The sequence continues at coordinate 94,220 of CAZGOY010000001.1, forward strand.
GCGGCGTTATTGCGTGATGCCGCCGCCTTGTCGGCACAATCGGGCGGCGCGTTCAACCCGGCCATCGGCGGGCTGATCAGCCTATGGGGCTTCCAGAACGATGAATTCACGCCGCGGCGTCCCGACACAGAGCAACTGGCGGCCCTGGTGCGCGCCAACCCGTCGTTGAGCGACCTGGTCATCGGGGACGGGGAAGTCCATAGCCGCAACCCCGCCGTGCGGCTCGATCTGGGCGGCTATGCCAAGGGCTATGCGCTGGACCGGGCGGCCGCGCTGTTGCGAAGCCAAGGCGTCAAGGGCGCGCTCATCAACATCGGCGGCAACATCCTGGCCATCGGCAACCGCTTTGGCCAGCCGTGGCGCGTCGGCATCCAGCATCCGCGCAAGCCTTCCGCCATCGCCGCGCTGGAACTCGGCGACGGCGAAGCGATCGGCACCTCCGGCGATTACCAGCGTTTCTTCGAACTGGACGGCAAGCGCTACTGCCACGTCATCGATCCGAAAACCGGCTACCCGGTGGAAGGCGTGCAGGCGGTAACGGTGGTCGTCCCGCCGGGTAAACTGGCCGGCACCCTGTCGGATGTGGCTTCCAAGCCCATTTTCATCGCCGGGTCCGCCAACTGGCGCGAAGCGGCGGCGCGCATGGGTATGGAACAGGCCATGCTGATTGATGGGCAAGGCGTAATCCACCTCACCGAGGCGATGAAAAAACGGGTACGCCTGATTAAATAGGAGCGGATGTGTCATGGATGAAGACGCCTTCAGGAATACCCTTCAAGCCTTGAACCGGGACGACTGCCTCTTTGAAAAGGCCGTCCTGATCTGCCGCCATGCTTGCCGCAACGCCCGCATGATCGGCATCGGCGAACGTTCGGTGGTCGGTTGCAGCGCTCCGGCGGCGCGCGAAAAATGCCGCGAACTGCTGGCCCTGTTGCACAGCAACGCCACGTTTGCCCTGCATTTATCCGATACCTCGCGACTCGCGCACGGCAAGGAAATCCGCGTGCAATGCGGCGGGCTGCAAGGGCTGCAACAGGCACTGGCGGCGGAAGATGATGAAGGCGCGCGCGCGATTGCCGATATCGCCGCCCTGGTCGAGCAGGCCGAGACAAATTTCAATGGCCTGGAAAACCTGCCGTTCAGCAGGATGGTACGTGCCATCGTCCATTTCGAAGCGCGCAAGCGGCGGAAAAATCCGGATCGAATCTAAAATCCGGCCCATAAACCACAAGATTATCATTAAAGCAATATTTTGTTAATGTGTAGTTGTATTGCGAGCATTGCGCTGTTAAGATTTGTCTCATGAAAGTATCTAAGGAAGAGCTTGTCGCCGTCCTGTCACAGTTCAATCCCTGGTGGCGTGACGAGGCGATTTCCGATCTGCCCAAGTGGCGGCGGGCGGCGTTCCGGGAGTTATACGCATGGACGACCAACCCGCCCGCCCCCCGCGCTGTCCTGCTTTCTGGCGCACGTCAGATCGGCAAAACCACGTTGATGTTGCAGGCAGTTGATGCCCTGTTGCGCGAAGGCGTGCCGCCCGCCAACATTCTCTATGCGACCTTCGACCACCCGATCCTGAAACTCGCCGGAATCGAGGCGGTGCTGGAAGCCTGGCGCGAGCGGGAGCCCAAGGTTGACGGCCCTGAATACATTTTCCTCGACGAGGCCCAGTTCATCCGCGATTGGGGCACGTGGGTCAAACACCAAGTGGACTTCGCCAAACATCGGCGCATTGCCTTTACCGGTTCGGCGACGCCACTTGTCGAGGCCGGGCAGGAATCAGGCGTCGGTCGCTGGCACACGATCCGGCTGACCACGCTCTCGTTTTACGAATACCTCCAGATCAAGAATCTGTCACTCCCGGCGCTGCCCCGCCTCAAGTCCCTGCGCGATCTATTCGACTGGCCACAGTCGGACCTCTACCGCGTCACCGAATCTGCTGCGCCCTATGTCGGGCATTTCCACGAATACCTGGTGCGTGGCGGATTTCCGCAGACGGCGCAAGTCGAGAGCATCACCCAGGCCCAGCGTCTGCTGCGCGAGGACATCATCGACAAGGTGTTGAAGCGCGACATGACGGCATTGTTCGGCGTGCGCCGCGTGCTGGATCTGGAGCACACCTTCCTCTACCTGTGCATGCACGATGGCGGACTGCTCGACATGGTCGATCTCTGCGCCAATCTGGAGGTCAAGCGACCGACGGCGCAGAGCTTCATCGAATTGCTGGAAGCGACCCACCTGATCTACCGCCTGCCGCCCTTCGGTTACGGCAAGGATGTGCTGCGGGCGCGCTTCAAAATTTACCTGGCCGATGCCGCCATTGCACCGGCGGTCATGCTCAAGGGCAAATCCATCCTAGAAGACCCGGCGGCGCTGGGCGTGGCAACCGAAACGGCGGTCTTCAAGCACTTGTTCGCCCGCTACTATGCGCAGAACGTGCGCTTCACCTACTGGCGCGGCAAGAAGGATCGGGAAGTTGATCTCGTTGCCGAGGTGGGCGGCCAAATCATTCCCTTCGAGGTGAAATACCGCGCACAGCACACCGGCCTGCGCGACCTGAAAGGCTTGCTCGAACTTTGCCGACAGAAGTCCATCGACCGTGGCTACGTGGTCACCAAGGCACTGGATGACTTCGGCACGATTCCCGACCTACCCGACACCAACACCCGAATTCTGCGCATTCCCGCGCCGCTGCTTTGCTACTGGATGGGCGAGTCCGAGCCTACCCCGGAACAACAATGAGAGTGACACAGCAACAACTCGAAGCTCAACGCTGTATTGACCAAGTCTGTTACCAGTTTTTTGGGTGAGAGGAAGCCAAGCTGATTCGGCATCAATTTGCCATCTCGGCCTTTGTGGCGCCATTTTGGCGTCAGTGATACACTGGTCCGTCAAATCAACGTAGGAGGTGATGATGGGTGCCACCATTGCCAAGCAGGATCGCATCGGTGCTCGCGTGCCCCACGAGGTTTATGAAACCTTGTGCCGTGCAGCTGAACTGACGGGAGCCACGGTCAATCAGTTTCTGGTGCAAGCGGCTCTGAAAGAGGCCCAGGAAGTCATCGAGCGGGAAGAGGTTATCCGCCTGTCAGCGCGGGACTGGAACTGGTTGCTCGACTTGATGGAAAGCCCGCCCAAGCCCAATGCCAGGCTGAAGACCGCCCTAATGCGTTACCAAAAAGCCAGGCGAGACGATGAAGGTAATTCCTTTAACTGGGAGCCATGACCGGCAAGCGTTTGACTGTGGCCGCCAGGAACTGAACGACTGGCTACGGCAAGTTGCTCGTCAGCATCAGGACAAGGGGCTGTCGAAGACCTTTGTGGCTATTCGCGATGAAGAACCCGCGCGTATCTGCGGTTATTACGCGCTGACGCTGGCTGAACTGGAAAACCGGCATCTGCCGGAAGTCCGGCGCAAAAAAATGCCGCGTCGCATCCCTGGGGTGCGCTTGGGCCGGTTGGCGGTCGACAGGCAATACCAGTGCAATGGTCTGGGCGAATTGCTGCTGGTCGATGCCTTGGTGCGGGCGCAACGAATCCACACCGAGGCAGACGGTATGGGTCTATTCATCGATGCGATTGATGAAGATGCCGCAAGATACTATCGGCGCTTCGGGTTCGAGGCTTGCCCGGATAATCCGTTGCTGCTGTTCATGCCGGTGCAAACAGAGACGGTTTGACCAGATTAAACGTCGCAGGGGCGGTCATACACCGCCATGATGGTTTTCAGTTCATGGAGCACCGCGCCGCGCTCCGCCATGTCCAGAGCAGCGGTTTCCGTCAGGGGTTCGTCGCGTTCCAGCGCGCCGATGATGCGTGTTACCTCGCGGCAACCGTTCTGGCAAAGCAACTCGATGCAGCGGTCGATTTTTGCATGATCCATGCGCGTGACTTTGAAAAAAGCAAGCAGATATTTTACCCCGGTGAACGTTTTATGACAGGCTTAATTACGGGATACCCTGGTTTGGCCGAACAGTTCCTGCCGTGCAGCACGACTAATGGTAATTACTGCGGGGTGGGTTAGCTTGCGTTCGACTGAAATGGCGTAGAACTGTTCTACCACATCCACCGTTGCGCCAATTTCGACCACATCGTACTGTCGTGCCACCAGTTCGGCAATTGCCGTGGGGGCGGGGAATATTCCCACGCCGGCCTGGCCGAAGGCTTTCATCAAAGCGCCATCGTCGAATTCTCCGATGATGCGCGGATGAATTTGTTGATCACTCAGCCAGCGCGTCAGCTTGGAGCGAATGGCGACTTCATCGCCCGGCAGCAGCAGTGGCGCGCCATTCAGGCACGCGGGGAAATTCCCGGAGTGGCGCCGCGCCAACTCTGCTGCCGCAAAAAAAGAAATCCCGCATTCTCCGAGGAAGTGGTTGAATCCGCGCACATCAACTGTATTCGGCATGGGAGCGTCGGCAATTACGATGTCGAGCCGATGCACCGCCAGTTCCGCCAGTAGTTGGGCGATTTTTCCTTCCCGGCAGACGATACGCGGCGGGTCGCTAACTGCCATCGCCGGTTCCAGGAGTTGGTAGGCGACGGATTTCGGAACGGCATCGGTGACGCCTACCCGGAATTGCAGCGGGCGCCCAGAGGGGCTGTGAAGCAATGCCTCTTCCAGTTCCTGTCCGAGCACAAACATCTCGTCAGCGTAGCTCAATACCAGCCGACCCGTTTCGGTCAAATCGAAATGGCGCCCAGTGCGGTTGAACAATTTCTCTCCCAGCGCCTTCTCGAATTGACTTAGTTGCCCGCTGATGGTTTGTGGAGTGAGGTGCAGACGCTCGCTGGCGCGAGTCACGCCGCCAGCCTTGACGACGACCCAAAAATAGTGCAGATGTTTGAAATTCATGGTCTCGGTTAATTCCAGATGGTTCGGTATTATCGAAGTTTTTTTCAATTATATTCGACTTTTTGGATGTGCAAAGATGTCCTACACTATTTTCGTTTCATAAATCGTGAAAGGACAATGCCATGCGGATACACATTCAGTCGTCAAGCTTTGTACTTACCGAAGGTATACGTGAACATGCCGTGCGCCGCTTGAGATTCGCCTTGTCGCACGTGGCCGATCACATCCGGCGCGTCACTGTCCATCTGTCCGACATCAATGGGCCGCGCGGGGGGGTGGATAAATGCTGCCGCATGGTGGTGACGATGGAGAAACTTGCGGAAATCGCCGTTGAAGACATCGAAAATGACCTCTATGTCGCCATTGACCGCGCGACCAGCCGCGCCGCACGTACAGTGACGCGCAACATTGATCGTAGCCGGGCGCAGCGCAAAAACAGTGCGCCGGGGCAGGAAATTCCTTCGCCCTGTGAAGCGGAGGGTCATAGGGATGAAAGGCGGAATGGAGAGAATCGGAGTGGTTGACTGTGCAGGCCGAGACGTGGGCGCCGTTTCGGAAAAATCGGAAAATATCTCGCTGGCAACAGATCTGCTGCGGAAGGGCGGGGTGGTCGCCTTTCCTACCGAAACGGTCTATGGGCTGGGTGCGGATGCTGCCAATCCGCAGGCGCTGCTTCGGATATTCAAACTCAAGAAACGCCCACTCGATCACCCGCTGATCATTCATATCGGCGATGCCGGGCGGCTGAATTATTGGGCGTCCAGAATTACAGACGACGCTTGGCGGCTTGCCGAGCTTTTCTGGCCCGGGCCGCTCACCTTGATTCTGCCGCGTCGCATCCATGTGCTGACGCTGGTTACCGGGGGGCAGGAAGCCGTAGGGCTGCGGGTGCCCGACCATCCGGTGGCGCTCGCGCTGCTGCGCAGCCTCGGCGAGGAAAAAGGGCTGGCTGCGCCATCCGCGAACCGTTTCGGGCGCGTCAGTCCGACTACCGCCGACCATGTGCGGACGGAGTTAGGTGATGGGGTCGACATGATCCTCGATGGCGGCCCCTGTCGGGTCGGCCTGGAATCCACCATCGTCGGCTTCACTGGTGCTGCGCCGGTGTTGCTGCGGCCCGGTGGGATACCTGCCGAATTGCTGGAAGATTCGCTCGGGTGCAAGCTTGAAAGGCCTGCTGCCAGCCCGCCGGAAATCCGGGCGTCGGGCTGCCTGCCATCCCATTATGCTCCATCCACGCCACTGGAAGTCTGGTCTGCCGGAACCCTGTGGCAGCGGGCAGAAGCGCTTTCGGTTCAAGGGAAACGTGTGGCGATTCTGGAAATGGATATGGAGCCACCTCCAGAAAGCTGCCAACAATTTCATTTTCCCATGCCGACGGGTGCGAAGGCCTATGGCCGCGCACTCTACGCCACCCTGCGTGCTGCGGACAGTGGTGGATTCGACCTCATTCTGGCGCAAATGCCGCCGCAAACCACCGCCTGGCAGGCGGTGGATGACCGGCTGCGGCGCGCCGCCACGCTTTACTGTCCGGGTGCACCGCTGCCGCCTTTTCCGTCCCGCAGCGGAAAACCGGCGATTCCGGCCAAGTAGCGGTTCGCCAGATTGTGGCTTTCCTGCTTGAGGAAATCCATGAAGGTGGCGGCGACCACCGTCAGGCGCTTGTCGCCGGGGTAGGCGGCGAACCACTGGCGGCGGATCGGGAAACCGGCTACGTCGAGCACTGCCAACTCCTCGCTGTTCCTTTCCAGCGCCAGGGTGTGCGCCGACAGCACGGCGAGGCCCAAGCCGCCGACCACCGCCTGCTTGATCGCCTCGTTGCTGCCCAGTTCCATGCGGATTTTGGGCGCCATCCCTTGCTCAGCGAAAAAGCGTTCGGCGGCGAGCCTAGTGCCCGAGCCCGGCTCGCGCACCAGGAAATACTCTTGCGCCAAACGCTCCAAGGATACGTTTTCCTTGCCCGCCAGTGGGTGGTCGCGGGGGGCAAGCACCACCAGCGGGTTTTCCAGAAAGGGCTCGGCGCAGACATCCATGTGTTCGGGCGGCTGGCCGAGTATGTAGAGATCGTCCTGGTTGTCGGCGAGGCGTTGCAAAACTCTTTCCCGGTTGGTTACCTTGAGCGACACCTCAATGCCGGGATAGCGCTCGTAAAAAGCCCCAAGCAGGCGCGGGATGAAATATTTTGCGGTGGTGACCGCAGCGAGGCGCAATTTACCGGCCTTCACGCCCTTCATGTCAGAGATCAGCATCTCGAAACGCGACAGCTCTTCTAATATGAGTTGGCACAAGGCTTCCAGTTCGCGTCCCACATCAGTCAGGAAAATCCGCTTGCCGACCTGTTCCAGCAGGGGCAGGCCGACGATGTCCGTCAACTGTTTGATCTGGATGGAGACGGTGGGCTGGGTAAGGTGCAACTCCTCGGCGGCGCGGGTGAAGCTGAGATGGCGCGCCACCGCCTCGAACACTTTGAGCTGGCGCAATGAGGCATGTTTCATCATGGTGTTTCAGCCGAAATTATCATAGATCAAAGTCTATCATTAGCATCGAAATTTACAATTATTATTTATGATAATGCCTCGCTATAGTGGCAACACGCTCAAACGAGCCACGCGCCATCCCCTCGGGGCGGCATACGGTTTAACCCACTAAGCAAGGAGCTTGCAATGGCCGGAAAAACTTACAACGCGGGCGTCAAAGAGTACCGCGAAACCTACTGGGATCCCAACTACACGCCGAAGGACAGCGATATCCTGGCGGTCTTCAAGGTGGTGCCGCAAGCCGGCGTGCCGCGCGAAGAGGCCGCCGCTGCGGTGTGCGCCGAATCCTCAACCGCCACCTGGACCAACGTCTGGACTGATCTGCTGACCGATCTGGACTACTACAAGGGGCGCGCCTACGCCATCGAGGACGTGCCGGGCAACGACGAGGCTTTCTACGCCTTCATCGCCTACCCGATGGGGCTGTTCGAGGAAGGTTCGGTGGTCAACGTGTTCACCTCGCTGGTCGGCAACGTGTTCGGCTTCAAGGCGGTGCGCAAGCTGCGCCTGGAAGACGTGCGCTTCCCGCTGTGGTTCGTCACCACCTGCGACGGCCCGCCCCACGGCATCCAGGTCGAGCGCGACAAGCTGGACAAGTACGGCCGCCCGATGCTGGGCTGCACCATCAAGCCCAAGCTGGGTCTGTCCGCCAAGAACTACGGCCGCGCCGTGTACGAGTGCCTGCGCGGCGGCCTGGACTTCACCAAGGACGACGAGAACGTCAACTCGCAGCCGTTCATGCGCTGGCGCGACCGCTTCGATTTCTGCCAGGAAGCGATCGAGAAGGCCGAGCGCGAGACCGGCGAGCGCAAGGGCCATTACCTCAACGTGACCGGCCCAAACATGGAAGCTATCTACGAGCGCGCCGAGCACGCCAAGGAAATCGGCAGCCCGATCATCATGTCCGACTTCCTCACCATCGGCTGGGCCGCGCACAGCAGCCTGTCCAAATGGTGCCGCAAGAACGGCATGCTGCTGCACGTGCACCGCGCCATGCACGGCGTGATCGACCGCAATCCCGAGCACGGCATCCATTTCCGCGTGCTGACCAAGCTGCTGCGCCTCTTGGGCGGCGACCATCTGCACTCCGGCACCGTGGTCGGCAAGCTGGAAGGCGACCGCGAAGCCACGCTGGGCTGGGTGGACATCATGCGTGAGCGCTACATCAAGGAAGACCGTTCGCGCGGCATCTTCTTCGATCAGGACTGGGGCCAGATGCCCAGCGTCATGCCGGTGGCCTCCGGCGGCATCCATGTCTGGCACATGCCGGCGCTGGTGTCGATCTTCGGTGACGATTCCGTGCTCCAGTTCGGCGGCGGCACGCTCGGCCACCCCTGGGGCAACGCTGCCGGCGCCGCTGCTAACCGCGTCGCGTTGGAAGCCTGCGTCCAGGCGCGCAACGAAGGCCGCAACCTGGAAAAGGAAGGCAAGGACATCCTGACCAACGCCGCCAACTCCAGCCCCGAGCTGAAAATGGCGATGGAAACCTGGAAGGAAATCAAGTTCGAGTTCGACGTTGTCGACAAGCTGGACGTGACGCACAAGTAATGCAATGTAGGGCGGGTTAGGCGCATGGCGCCGTAACCCGCCAGACGCAAAACCGAATTGTCGGGTTACGGCCTACGGCCTAACTCTACTTTGTCAGATTTCAAGACAAGTGGCGTTAGAACGTCCCTTCCCCCCACGGGGGAAGGACAGGATGGGGGCGAGCAAATCATTCAACCGCTTGATTTAAAAGCCCCCACCCCAACCCTCCCCCGTTGGGGGGAGGGAGCCAAAACCGTTGCAAGTCAATCTGACAAAGTAGAACTAACCCAACTTACGAAAGGAGCAATGAAATGAGCCAAATGCAAGACTACTCGTCCCGCCTGTCGGATCCCAATAGCCGCAAGTTGGGCACCTTTTCCTATCTGCCGCCGATGGATGCCGACCATCTCCGCAAGCAGATCCAGTACATCGTGAACCAGGGCTGGAATCCGGCGATCGAGCACACCGAACCCGCGGAAGCCAGCAGCAACTACTGGTATATGTGGAAGCTGCCGATGTTCGGCGAAACCGACGTGGATCGCATCCTCGCCGAGATCGAGCTGTGCAAGAAGGCTAACCCCGGCCATCACGTGCGCCTGCTTGGCTACGACAACATCAAGCAGTCCCAGGGCGCCAACATGATCGTGCACCGCGCCCCGATCAAGGTCTAACCGCCGCAAAACATGGGGTGCCCCACGGGGCATCCCCACACGGAATTTAAGGAGCCATGCGATGAGCGACACCACCCACGACCAGTTCCTGGTCAAAAGCCAACCCTACTATCGTCCGGTGGCCGACGAAGTGGATCTGTACGAGGCCGCCTACAACGCGCGCATGCCGGTCATGCTCAAGGGGCCGACCGGCTGCGGCAAATCGCGCTTTGTCGAATACATGGCGTGGAAACTCGGCAAGCCGCTGATTACGGTAGCCTGCAACGAGGACATGACCGCTTCTGACTTGGTCGGGCGTTTCCTCCTCGACATCAATGGCACCCGGTGGCAAGACGGCCCGCTGACCACCGCAGCCCGCCTCGGCGCTATCTGCTACCTGGACGAAGTGGTCGAGGCGCGCCAGGACACCACCGTGGTAATCCACCCGCTGACCGACCACCGGCGCAACCTGCCGCTGGAGAAGAAGGGCGAAGTGGTAGAAGCCCACCCCGATTTCCAGATTGTGATTTCCTACAACCCCGGCTACCAGAGCCTGATGAAGGATCTCAAGCAATCCACCAAGCAGCGCTTCGGCGCTATGGATTTCGACTACCCCGACGCCGCCGTCGAATCCGAGATCGTCGCCCACGAATCCGGCGTCGACGCCAAGACCGCCGAGAAGCTGGTTCAGGTCGCGGCGCGCAGCCGCAACCTCAAGGGCCACGGCCTGGACGAAGGCATGTCCACCCGCCTGCTGGTCTACGCCGGCCAGCTCATCGCCAAGGGCATCGCCCCGGCGCGCGCCTGCCGTATGGCGCTGGTGCGTCCGCTGACCGACGACCCCGACATGCGCGACACGCTGGACGCGGCGGTGGAAACTTTCTTCGGCTGAAACGAACCGGCGGCCTTGCCGCTCCCCCCCACCTACATGACGAGGAACGGCCATGAGCATCAATCTTGACGACTATCGGGACGACCTGGTCAAGGCCGCGCCCGAACTTGAAAACACCCTGGACGCCTCCTTCCACGAGGCGGCGCGGACAATGTCGCCCACCGGCCTTAAGGACTGGCTTGACGGCGCACGCGGCATCGTGAACCTGGGCAAGGACGCTACCCTGCTTACCACTTACTTGAACGAAATGCCGCTGGTAGCCAAGGAGTGCGGCGAGGACGTCATCCGCGAGTGTGTGCATGCGGTGATGAAGCTTGCTTCGATGGCCTCGGGCGAGGTGCTCGCCCTGGTATTCGCCACCCTGCCCACCGCCGCCCGCCGCTTGGGCGACCCGGAGTTGCTGCGCGCCTACCTGCAATTGCTGCACCGGCTCGCGGCCAAGGCGCCGCGCGGCCTGCGCCCAATGCTCGGAGTGCTCGACGAGTTGCTTGGCAAACTCACTCTGTCCGGCCTGCGCCGCTGGGTGGATTTCGGCGCCGACGCCTATCGCCGCGACCTGCCTAGGCAAGCCGCCTATTTCTCGCTGCAAAGCGAGGACAGCAAGGCCGTCCTCCAGCAGGAACGGCGCGGCACCCTGTTCATCGACAGCCAGCGCAAGCTGAATTTCTATCTGCGCGCCTTCTGGGGGCGGGATTTCTATCTGCGCCCGGTTGCCGCCGACTACTTGGGCTTCCGCCCCTTCATCGAGGCGCGCGCGCTGCACCTGCCCGACGCTGCCGACGATCTCGGCGGATTGAGCGGCCAGGAACTGTACCGCGCCATGAGCGCCCACATGGCCGCGCACCTGGCCTACACCAGCGAACCGCAGTCCGCCGAGGCGCTCGCCCCGGCGCAGCAGTTCTTTGTCGGCTTCATCGAGGATGCGCGGGTGGAATGGTGCGCGGCGCAGGCGTTTCCCGGCATGCGCCGCCTGTGGAAAGCCTTCATGGTGCTGCCCAAGCCGGGGCACCCCGAACACGAGTCGGTCGATCTGCTGGAGCGCGCCGCCCTGGCGCTGCTCGACCCGGTCGAGCGCAGCGGCGACGCCGAGGTGGACGGTATCGTCCTGCAATTCCACAGTAACATCGCCGCCAACCGCGACAACGGCATGTTCTCCTGGAATCTCGGGCTGGACCTGTTCAACCTGCTGGCCGCCCGGCGCGCCGTGCCGAGCCTGCGCATCCTGGAAAACCTGCGCATTCCCTACCGCGACGACAACCGCTTCGTCTGGTCGCTCGACCAGTTCGACTGGAGCGAATCCAGCGCTTATCTGCCGGCCAGCCAGCGCCAGACGAGGAAACACGTCGGCCTGATGGAATTCATCAACGAAATCGACGTGGAAAACGCCGGCGACGATGCCCAGGAAATCTGGGTGCTCAACAGCGAGCTGTTTCCCTACGAGGACGAAGGTGTCTCCTACAACCAGATGGAAGGCAAGGAGCCGGTTTCCGATCCCTACCATTATCAGGAGTGGGACTACCAGGTGCAGTTGCACCGCCCCAACTGGGCTACTGTTTACGAACGGCGCCAGGGGCGCGGCGACCCGGCGCTGGTTGAGGAGGTGCTCACCGCCCACAAGGGCGTGAGCCACCGCATCAAGCAGATCATCGACCGCCTGCGCCCGCAGGGCGTCTCGCGCCAGCGGAAACTGGAAGACGGCGACGAACTGGACATCAACGCCGCGGTGGACGCCATGGTGGCGGCGCGCATCGGACTCAACCCCGACCCGCGCATCACCATGCGCAACGTTATCAACCGCCGCGACCTGGCGGTGGTGATCCTGCTCGACCTGTCCGAATCCACCAACGAGAAGGTGCGTGGCACGGAGAAATCCGTGCTGGAGCTGACCCGCGAGGCCAGCGCCCTGGTGGCCACCGCCATCTCGGGCATCGGCGATCCCTTTGCGATCCACGGTTTCTCATCGGATGGACGGCTCGACGTGCAGTACTTCCGCTTCAAGGATTTCGAACAGCGTTTCGACGGCGACGCGAAATCGCGCTTGGCGGGCATGAAGGGCGGCCTGTCTACCCGCATGGGCGCGGCCATGCGCCACGCCGGGCGGCACCTGCTGCAACGCAGCGAGAAGCACAAACTGCTGCTGATCGTCACCGACGGCGAACCGGCGGACATCGACGAACGCGATCCGCAATATCTGCGCATGGACGCCAAGAAGGCCACGGAGGAACTGCGCAGCAGCGGCATCCAGTCCTATTGCCTGACCCTGGACCCGCAAGCCGACCGTTACGTGGAACGCATTTTCGGCGCCAACAACTACACGGTCATCGACCATGTGCAACGGCTGCCGGAAAAGTTGCCGGCACTGTTCGCCGCGCTGACGCGATGAAGCATGCATGATGGAAATTCAGCAGCGAGCCGCCATGGTGGCCGACGATTGGGCAATGCAAACCCCTCATGAAAATTTAACCATGATTCATACGATATTTCAGTCCAGCGTTAATAGCCTGAAACTTCTACATCGTGGAAAAGTGCATGAGGTTTATGAGATCAACGGCCAGTTCCTGCTGATAGTCGCCACCGACCGTCTGCCCGTGTTCGAAATGGTGTTGCCAACACCGGTCCCGGACAAGGGTAAGGTGCTGACGGAATTGTCACGCTTCTGGTTCGGCAGGCTTGAGCATATCTTGCCCAACCATCTGACCGGCATGCCGCCGGAAATCATGGTTGCTCCGCGGGAGTATGCGCAGATATGGCGGCGCGCTGTCGTGGTGAAAAAGCTTGTACCGTTGCCGGTCAAGGCCGTCGTGCGTGGTTACCTGGTCGGCGCCGGATGGAAGGAATACCGGAAGCACCATAGCGTGTGCGGTATTCCCCTGACCGCCGGGCTGCTGGAAGCCGACAAGCTGTTTCCCCCATTACTTACCCTCTCAAGAAAGGCAAAGGAGGGCTCCCATCATGATGAAAACATCGGCTTCGCAGTAGCGGAAGAACTGCTCGGCAAGGAATTAGCCACTCAAATACGCGGCATTTCCAACGCACTGTATACGGAAGCCAGCACTTATGCGCAGTCGCGTGGCATCGTCATCGTTGAGGCCAGCTTTGAGTTCGGCCTGGATGAGCGGGGAGAACTACATCTGATCGGCGAGGTGCTGACACCGGATTCCGCCTCCTTCTGCGCACTGGATCAATACCGTCCAGGGCACGCGGCGCCCAGCTTCGACAAGCAGCATGTCCATGACTGGCTGAAATATCGGGGCTGGAACAAACGGTTTCCCGGGCCGGAATTGCCTCCTGATGTTGTTGCCAAAACCATTGAAAAATATCGTGAATTGCTGATTCGGCTCACAGACCGGATTGGCGGATGAGTACTGTCATGCCGAGGATAAACCGGGATCTGAGCAGGGCACCAGTGGACGGCAGCATTTATTCGGGGCGCAGGGTGGCGCTGCTTACCCGTCATGGCAAGGAAAAGATCATCGCACCGGCACTGGTGCAGTCATTGGGTTGCCTGGTGACGCATGTGGATAGCTTCGACACCGATCAACTGGGCACCTTTACCCGCGATATTCCGCGCGACGGCACCCAACTCGAGGCGGCGCGCAGGAAGGCGCGCCTCGGCATGGAACTGGCGGGCCTCCCCCTGGGCATCGCCAGCGAGGGCAGCTTCGGGCCGGATCCGTTCTTCGGAATGTTTTCCTGGAACGTGGAGATGATTGTCTGGATTGACGATCTGCTCGGCATCGAGGTGGTGGGGATCGCTTCGGGCAAGGCCAGCATCGCCCACCGGATCACGGCGGACTGGACGGATGCCGAGGCCTTCGCCAGCGGAGCGGGCTTTCCCGAACATGGTTTGGTGGTGCGCCCGCAGTGCGAGGATGATTCCCGCATCCGCAAGGGTATCACCGACTGGCAGCGGCTCCGCGAAGCCTTCCACTGGGCCTGCGGCGAAGCGGATAACGGTTGTGCCTTCATGGAAACCGACGTGCGCGCCCATTTGAATCCGACGCGCATGGCGACGATCGGCCTGGCGGCCAGTGATCTGGCGCGCAAACTTGGTACCCGCTGTCCGGCCTGCGGGATACCGGGCTTCCAACTGGCCGAGGGTGTTCCCGGCCTGCCATGCGAGGATTGCGGCGCCCCGACCCGGGAAGTTCGGGCGGAAATCCATCTTTGTGTAAAATGCGGCCACCGGGTGACCGTGCAGTTGCCTTCAGTGTCCGCTCCTGCGGGCCGTTGCGACAGTTGCAACCCCTGACAAGGAATTAACGCGCATGCCCGCTCTCGATCCTGTCGTCATGTTTTTCCTGCTGGGGCTGGCTGCCGGCCTGCTGCGCGCCGAGTTGCGTCTGCCGCCGGCGATCTACGAATTTCTCAGCACCCTGTTGCTGCTTGCCATCGGTTTGAAGGGCGGCGTGGAACTGGCCAGGCAGCCGTTCGGTGCGCTGCTTCCGCAAATGCTGGCCGTGGCGCTGATGGGCGTCCTGCTGCCGCTGGCCGCCTACCCCGTGCTGCGCTTCGCGGGGCGCTTCAAGCGGGCCGATGCGGCATCCATCGCCGCCCATTACGGTTCGGTGAGCGTGGGCACCTACGCAGTCGCGGTAGCCTACCTCGCCTACCGGCAGGTTTCCTTCGAGGAGTACATGCCGGTGTTACTGGTGCTGCTGGAGATGCCTGCCATCGTGTTGGGGGTCCTGCTGGCGCGCGGGATAAACAAGAATACGCCCTGGGGCTCAATGGCTCACGAGGTGTTGCTGGGCAAGAGCATGGTGCTGCTGTTCGGCGGCTTGCTCATTGGCTGGGCAGGCGGGGCTGAGGGGATTAAACCCATTGAGGGGCTGTTCTTCGATCTGTTCAAGGGGGTGCTTGCGCTTTTTCTGCTGGAAATGGGGTTGATCGCGGCGGGCCAAGTGGGCAGCCTGCGCCGCCACGGCCTTTTCCTGCTGGCTTTCGGCCTGCTAATGCCGCTCGCTTCAGCGCTCGTGGGCGCAGTGCTCGCCTGGGTGCTGGGGCTATCCGTGGGCGGCACGGTGCTGCTTGCAACACTCGCGGCGAGCGCCTCCTACATCGCGGTTCCGGCGGCCATGCGCCTGTCGGTGCCGGAAGCCAATCCAACGCTGTCGCTGGCCGCTTCGCTGGGGGTGACTTTTCCTTTCAATATCCTGGTGGGCATTCCTCTTTACCACTGGCTCGCCGAGCACATCCATCGCCTGGGAGGGTGACGCACCATGACCATCGAACGCCGCAAGCTGATTACCATCGTCACCGAGGCAGCGCTTGAGCACGAACTCGTCCTCGAGATCGAACGTCTGGGGGCGCACGGCCACACCATTACCGATGCCCGCGGCAAGGGCAGTCGCGGCATCCGCGACGCCGGCTGGGGGTGCAACGCCAACGTCCGCATCGAGGTGGTCTGCGCCGCGGACATCGCCTATGCCATCGCTGCCGCGCTCAGGGCGCGCTACTATGACAACTACGCCATGATTCTGTATATCGGCGATGTGGAAGTGCTGCGCCCGGAAAAGTTCTGACGGAATATATGACAGGAAGATACTTGAGAATATGACCAGAATACCCAGCGATATCCAGTTGCGCGCCCGCGTAAAATTGTTCGGCAAGCTGCTCGGCAACGTGCTGCGCGCCCAGGAAGGCGGGCGCGTGCTGGAAGCAGTGGAAGCCCTGCGCAATGGCTATATCCGCCTGCACAGGAAAAATTCGTCCATTGGTCGGCTCCGCCTGGAAAAGCTTATCGAATCCCTGGACGCGGAGACGCTCACCCATGTGGTGCGCGCGTTCGGTATTTACTTCAGCCTAGTCAACCTGGCCGAGGAATCCTTCCAGCACCAGACCCGCCGCGCTCAGGTGCATCGCGGCGGCCCCCTGTGGAAAGGTTCTTTCGACGCCACCCTCAGGGAGTTTCATGAACAGGGCGTCAGCGCCACGGAACTCCAAACCCTGCTCGACCAGGCTGCCTACATCCCGGTATTCACCGCACACCCCACGGAATCCAGGCGCCGCACCATCATGGAACTCCTGCGCCGCATCTTTCTCAGCGCCGAGCAGCTGGATGACCCGCGCACCGGCAAGGAGCGGCGCCTCGAACTGATCGGCGAGATCGAGGGGCAGATACAGACCCTGTGGAAAACCGACGAGGTGCGCTCGCAAAAGCCCCAGGTCAGGGACGAGATCAAGAACGGGCTGTTCTACTTTCGCGAAAGCCTGTTCGAGGCCGTGCCCGAGACCTACCGTTACCTGGAAAAAGCCATCGCCCGCACTTATGGGCCGGAACCGGCGCAGGGCCAGTCGATCCGCGTGCCGAACCTCCTGCGTTTCGGTTCCTGGATCGGCGGCGACCGCGACGGCAACCCCCATGTCACCGCCGAAACCACGATCCTTGCGCTACGCTTGCAGAAACGCGAAGTCCTGCGTCATTATCTGAGCGAAATCGTCAAGCTCGGCCATGTGTTGACCCATTCCAAGCGCCTGTGCGCGATCGGCGTATCGATGGCCGACAGCCTGGAACAGGACGAACAGCGCTTCACTGCGGTATTCGCCGGTTTTTCCCAGCATTTCGGCCAGGAACCGTATCGCCGCAAACTGTATCTGATGCGTCACCGGTTGCAGCACAACCTGAGCGCGGTAGACGCGCTGATCGAAGGGAACGACGCCCGCCCGTTTGCCGACGGCTATCTGTCGGAGCAGGAGTTCCTCGCGGATCTTTCCCTGATCCGCGATTCGCTGCTCGGCCACGGCGACCGCGCGGCCGCCAACGGCAAACTGCAGGATTTGATCCGCAAGACGGAAACCTTCGGCTTTTACCTGGTACACCTCGACCTGCGGCAGGAATCTACCCGCCACAGCGAGACCGTCGCCGAACTGCTGGCGCAGCAGGCGGGGCTGCCCGATTACTGGGCGCTCAGCGAACCCCAGCGCATCGAATGGTTGGGCGACCTGATTACCCGCGCCCAGGCTCTCGAAATCAGCCGCGAAGCGCTCGGCGCAACCAGCCGCGAAACCCTGGCGGTATTCGAAGCGATGGCGAAGATGCGCCTCGAAGTCAGCCCGCAGGCTTTCGGTTCCTATGTGATCTCGATGACCCACAGCGCCAGCCACGTGATGGAAGTCATGTTCCTCGCCAGTCTGGCGGGGTTGGCCGGGCGCAACGGGGGCGACTGGTTCTGCCATATCGGCATCGCGCCGCTGTTCGAAACCATTGCCGACCTGGAACATATCGAGCCGGTGATGACGGCGCTGCTCGACAACCCTTCCTATGCGGCGCTGCTCAAGTGCTCCGGCAATCGCCAGGAAGTCATGCTCGGCTATTCCGATTCGGCCAAGGACGGCGGCATTGTCGCTTCGGTCTGGTCGCTCTACGAGGCGCAAACGCGGATCACCGCGCTGGCGCGCGAGCGCGGCATCGAGTGCCGCTTGTTCCACGGGCGCGGCGGCACGGTCGGGCGCGGCGGCGGCCCGACCCATGAGGCCATCCTGTCACAGCCGGAAGGCACCGTGCGCGGCCAGATCAAGTTCACCGAACAGGGCGAGGTGCTGTCGTTCAAGTACAGCAATGCCGAAACCGCCGTCTATGAACTGACGATGGGCATGACCGGCCTGCTCAAGGCCAGCACCAGCCTGATCCGCGAGCGCGAGCACGACTGCGGCGCTTACCTCGGCATCATGGACAAGCTGGCGGCAGACGGCGAGGCGGCCTTCCGCAACCTGACCGATGCCACGCCGGGCTTCATCGACTATTTTTACGAAGCCACCCCGGTCAACGAAATCGGCCTGCTCAACATCGGCTCGCGGCCCTCCCACCGCACCAGGGGCGACCGTTCGAAAAATTCCGTGCGCGCCATCGCCTGGGTATTCGGCTGGGCGCAATCGCGCCACACCTTGCCCGCCTGGTTCGGCATCGGCAGCGCGCTGCAACACTGGCGCGGCGCCGACCCGGAACGTCTTGCCATGCTCCGGCGCATGTACCGGGAATGGCCGTTTTTCCAGGCGCTGCTCAGCAACACCCAGATGGCGTTGTTCAAGGCCGACATGGGCATTGCCGCGCGTTATGCCGGGCTGGCCGGGAACCGGGAAAGCGCCGATGCGGTTTACCGCATCATCCGCGCCGAATACGAATGCACCGTCGCCCAGGTGCTGGAGATCGCCGAAGCCGCCAGCCTGATGCAGGAAACGCCGCAACTGGCCTTGTCGCTGGCGCGCCGCAATCCTTACCTGGATCCGCTCAACCACATTCAGGTGCTGCTGCTGCAACGCTGCCGCGATGCCAGCCTGCCCCAGGCGGAGCACGAACGCTGGTTCAGCCCGCTGCTGCGCTCCATCAACGCCATTGCCGCCGGTCTGCGCAATACCGGCTGAAGCCAGAGAAGCAACCACCTAACGAGGAACGTAAAGAATGAGCGAACAAGTCAAAGTCGGCATCGTCATGGGCAGCAGCAGCGACTGGGAAGTCATGCGCCACGCCTGCGAAATGCTGCGCAATCTCGGCGTGCCCTATGAGGCACGGGTGGTTTCGGCCCACCGCACCCCCGACCTGCTGTTCCACTACGCCGAAGACGCCCAGGCGCGTGGCCTGGCCTGCATCATCGCCGGCGCGGGCGGCGCGGCCCACCTGCCCGGCATGCTGGCGGCCAAGACCGCGCTGCCGGTGCTGGGCGTGCCGGTGCCGTCGCGCTACCTGAAGGGCATCGACTCCCTGCTGTCCATCGTGCAGATGCCCAAAGGCATCCCGGTCGCCACCTTCGCCGTGGGCGAGGCGGGCGCGGCCAATGCCGCGCTGTTCGCCACCGCCCTGCTGGCGCGCCACGATCCGAGCATCGCGCTCCGCCTGGAGGCATTCCGTGCTGCCCAAAGTGAGGCCGCGCTAACCTCGACCCTGCCGGAACTGCCATGATCCTGCCGCCATCCACTCTGGGTATCCTCGGCGGCGGCCAGCTCGGTCGTATGTTCGCCGTGGCCGCGCGCACCATGGGCTACCGCGTGATGGTGCTGGACCCTGACCCGGACAGCCCGGCAGCCGCGCTGGCCGACATTCATCTGTGCGCCGGTTACCGCGACCCTGCCGCGCTGGAGCGCATGGGCCGCGCTTGCGCGGCGGTGACCACCGAATTCGAAAACATCCCGGCGGACAGCCTGGAATTCCTCGCGCAGTTCTGTCCGGTGCGCCCCGGCGCGACCGCCGTCGCGGTCGCCCAGGATCGCCGCCGCGAGAAAACCTTCCTGCAATCCCACGGGTTTTCCACGGCGCCGTTCGCCGCCGTGGAAAACTACGGCGATCTTGCCGTGGCTTTCCAGTGTGTCGGCGCGCCCGCCCTGCTCAAGACCGCCCGCATGGGCTACGACGGCAAGGGGCAGGAGCGGATAAACAGCCATGCCGAGCTGCGGGCGGCATTTGAGCGGCTGGGCACCGCGCCCTGCGTGCTTGAAGCCTGGCTGCCGCTGCGCACGGAAATCTCGGTGGTGGTGGCGCGCGGCGCGGACGGCCAGAGCGTAGCCTTTCCGGCGGCGGAGAACCGGCACGCCAACGGTATTCTCGACATCAGCGTCGCCCCCGCGCCGGTCGCTAGGGAGCTGTCCGAGCAGGCGCTCGATGCCGCCACGGCTATCGCCGCTGCGCTCGATTATTGTGGCGTGCTGGCGGTGGAGTTCTTCGTGCTCGACAACGGGCAGTTGCTGGTCAACGAGATCGCGCCGCGTCCCCACAACAGCGGCCACTACACCCAGAACGCCTGTCTCACCTCACAGTTCGAGCAGCAGGTGCGGGCGCTGGCGGGCCTGCCGCTGGGCGCACCCGACCTGCTGAGTCCAGCCGCGATGGTCAACCTGCTCGGCGACTTGTGGCAGGATGGGCGCGAACCGTCATGGGGCAACGTGCTGAGCCAGCCGCGCGCCAAGCTGCACCTCTATGGCAAGCGGGGAGCCCGCCCCGGTCGCAAGATGGGGCATTTCAACGTGCTGGCAGAAAGCGCCGATGCCGCGCTCAGGACAGCGCTCGAGCTGCGCGACGCTCTGGCAGCGGATGAATCACCCCGATAACAACGCACGAGGCCATCATGCCACTGGTACACATGAACGACATGCTAAATCACGCCTACCGCCACGGTTATGCGGTGGGGGCTTTCGATCTGGTCAGCCTGGATTTTCTCGAAGGCATCCTGGCGGCGGCGGAAAGCTGCCGGGCACCGGTGATTCTGAGCCTGGCCGAGTCGCATTTCGAACATTATGACTTCGACCTGCTTATGGCCGCCTGCGTCGCGGCAGCGCGGCGCACACCGGTGCCGGTGGCCATTCATCTGGATCACGGCGCCAGCCTCGAAACCGCCGTGCATGCCATTCGCGTCGGCTGCAACGGCGTGATGGTGGATGCCTCGGCCTTGCCCTTGGACGAAAACCTGAAGCTTACGCGCGAGGTGGTTGCCATGGCGCGCGCCTGCGGCGCGGCGGTCGAGGGCGAGTTGGGCTATGTGCCGGGGGTGGAGGGCGACGACGCGCAAAGACACCCCGGTGAAATTGCCTACACCTCACCGGCGGAGGCGAAAGGCTTCGTGGAACGCAGCGGCGTCGACTGCCTGGCGGTGTCGGTCGGCACCGTGCATGGACGCATGAAGGGCGCGTCCAGGCTGGATATGACCCGTCTGGGGAAAATCAACGAGGCCGTCGGCATCCCCCTGGTGATCCACGGCGGCACCGGCCTTAGCCATGACCAGTTCAGAAAGCTGATCGCCAACGGCGTGGCCAAAATCAATTACTACACCGCGCTGGCCGACGCGGCAGCCGCCAGCATCCGCGAGCAGCTACGCAGCCATAGCGACGGCGGCTACACCCGGCTGGTCGCCGGGGTGCGCGATGCGGTGCGCGAGGAGGCGGCGCGCATGATCCGCCTGTGGGGCGGAGGCGGGCGTGCCGCCGAAGTGCTGATGCAATGCCGTCGCTGGCGGGAAGTGGAGCATGTGGTGCTCTACAATCCTGCGCCGACCGTCGCGGAACCACGGGTCGCCGAATGGGTGGCGCAAGGCAAGGAAAGTCTGGCGGCGATTCCCGGCGTGAGAAGCGTCGCCCACGGTACGGCGATGCGGGAAGGCGCCGCCTACCGTTATTGCTGGCTGATCCGTTTTTCCGGCGATGTCGTGATCGAGAGCTACCGCGACCATCCCGCTCACCTGCGCTACGCCGGTGAGGTGTTCCGGCCCGCCGCGCCGGACCGGCTCACCATCGACTACGAGATCGACGGGACGGCTTGATCCGCAGCGCTTGGCCGGAAGTAACGGCGTTGCTCGAAGTCGGCGCTTGGGCGCCCATCATGCCCGCAGCATCGCCCGTGTGCTGCTGGATACGGTTTGACCGGCGTGCCGGTGGTGAACGAGACGGGGGAGATGGTGGGCTTCATCTCGCGCGGCGACGTCCTGCCCTTCTATTCAGCGTGTTGGGAATGAAAAAGGCAGCAACGTTGCCGTTGCTGCCTTTATGGACTCTCTGGCTACCATGCGGCCAGAGAGTGGGGCTGAGCGAATTCTTACTTGTGCACGCCCAGCTTTTCGCGCCAGCCGGGGAAAATCCTGTCGGCATCATGCGGGAAGGACTCGAAGGCGCGGGCGAATTCCTTGTGCTGCTTGGCCCACTCGATCGGGTCGGCACCGGCCTTCCAGCACTCGTAGGACTGGCGCAGGGAGATCGCGCCGGCCGCCGGGCTGTCGATGTGGCCGAGGGCACCGCCGCCTGCGGTGTTGATGACGTTGCCGTGGCCGAGGTTCTCGAAGAAGCCGGGCAGGCGCAACGCGTTCATGCCGCCGGAGATGATCGGCGTGGTGGCCTTCATGCCATACCATTCCTGATGGTAGTAGGGGCCGTCGGCGGAGTCGCGCTCGATCATGTAGGCGATGTTGCGGTCATCCTGCGCACCTTCCATCTTGCCGTAACCCATGGTGCCGACGTGGATGCCGGAGGCGCCCTGCAGGCGGGACATCTTGGACAGGCAGAATGCGGTGTAGCCGCGCAGCGCGGACGGCGAGGTCACGGCGCCGTGGCCGGCACGGTGGTAGTGGAGGAACTGGTTGGGATACTGGCGGCGGCAGGTGGTAACCATGCCGGGGCCGCCGACGTAGCCGTCGACCAGAAAGGCCACCTTGTTGGCATCCGGGCCGAAGGTTTCCAGGATGTAATCGGCGCGGGCGAGCATTTCGTAATGATCGTCGGCGGTGATGTTGGCGGAGAATAGCTTGGCTTGGCCGGTCTCATCCATGGCACGCCGCATGGAATCAACCACCAGCGGGATCACTTTTTTGGTGGGGCAGAACACCTGGTTGCCTTGCGGCTCGTCGTTCTTGATGAAGTCGCCGCCCAGCCAGAATTGATAGCAGGCCTTGGCGAAGGGCTCGGGACGCAGGCCCAGCTTGGGCTTGATGATGGTACCGGCGATGTAGCCGCCATCAACGCGTGGGCGACCGAGAATCTCCCACATGTCGGCGATGTTCATCGCCGGGCCGTCGTACTGGCGCAGAATCGAGCGCGGCACATAGAAATCGTGCATCTTCAGGCACTTGACGTCGCCCTGACCCTGGTTGTTGCCGATGCACAGAGTCAGGAACGACACCAGCATGGTACGACCGTCGATGATGTTGCGGTCGAACAGGTCGATCGGGTAGGCGACTTTCATCACGCCCTTGGCTTCGTCGATGAAATACACCAGCGCGTCCACGCCCTTGGTGAAGTCATCGGTGGTGCATACTTCGACATTGGTGCCGGTAGAGGATTCGGCGGCGATGTGCGCGGCGACTTCCAGGTAGCCATATCCGGCGGCTGGCTGCATGTGATAAGCGACGAGCACATGCTTGTCGCCCTTGATGAGGTCTTCTTCCTTCAGGCTTAGATCGGCATAACGATTTGATTGATCCATGTTTTTTTCTCCGAGTTGGGTTAAGGGTGTTATCGCTAGCCACGTTGCCGTGGTGCATGTGTGTCACTATAAGATGCGCGAACCATAAAAAACAGTCAATGATTTTGATTGTGTGGATAAGGTTTTAATTATGGATTTGGTGTTATGGGCTGCGGGTTGGCGCTTCACGCAACGAAGCCCAGCGTTTCGTTGTTGGGATGCGAAATTGGAGAGGCGACAGGGATTATGCGATGGCCCCTTCCACCAGCGAATACACGGAAGGCACCACCACCAGCGTCAGCAAAGTGGAGGTAATCATGCCGCCGATCACCGCCACCGCCAGCGGGCCGTTGGTCTCCGCGCCCGCCCCCAGCCCCAGCGCGGCGGGCAGCAGCGCCAGAATCACCGTGAGCGAGGTCATTAGCACCGGACGCATGCGCACCGGGCAGGCATCGCGCAGGGCATCGTCGATATTCTTGCCCTGCTCGCGCCGCTGGTTGGTGAGATCGACCAGCAGGATGGAGTTTTTCGCCACCAGGCCGATCAGCAGCACCAGCCCGATCATCGAGTAGATGTTGAGGGTGTGGCCGGTCAGCCACAAGGCCATCACGCCGCCGATAATCGCCAGCGGTTGCGCCACCATGATAATGAGGGGCTGGATGAAGGAATTGAATTGCGAGGCCAGCACCATGTAGAGCAGCACCATTGCCAGGGTGAAGGCGAAGACCATATAGCTGATGGTCTTGCCGAACTCCTCGGCTTGGCCGATCATCTTGACGGTATAGCCCAGCGGCAGGATGTCGGCGGCGGATTCCTTGACCTTGGCGACGGCGTCGCCGAGCGGGATGCTGGGGGAAGCATAGAAAGTGGCGGCGTATTGCAGGTCGAAGCGCCCGATGACCGCCGCGCCCAGAACCTGTTGCAAGCCGGTGACGCTATCCAGGCGCAGCAACTTGCCGTCGCGGCTGCGCAGGTAAATCTTGTTGAGGTCGGCAAGTTCCCGGAATTCACCGTCCTTGGCTTTCAGGCGAATGTCGTAACGCTGGCCGTCGCCCGGCTCGTCGTTGTATTTGGCGACATCGACGCCGCCGGACAGCACGTTGAGCGCCAGCGCCACATCCCGGGATGACAGCCCGGCAGCGGCAATGCGCGTGCGGTCCGGGGTGAGCGAGAGTTGCGGCAGATCGAGCTGCAAATCCATGTCCATGCGCCCCAGCCCCGGCTCGACGGCAAGTTTTTGCTGCAACTGCTGCGACAGGCGCCCGACCTCTGCCAGGTTGGGGCCGCTCACCACGAATTGCAGCGGCTCGCCGCGCTGCCCGCCCACCATCGGATAGGGGCCGGCGAAAATGCGCGCGCCGCTGATCTGGGAAAACTCCTTGCGCAAGGCAGCAATGGCTTCCTGCTGCGAAACGGTGCGTTCGCCGCGCGGCAGCATGCGCGCCACCACCAGCGCCTGATTCACCTGCCCCGCGCGCCCCAGGCCGATCAGCGCGAACTCGGTGGCGATTTCCTTGTGCCGGAACATGATTTCTTCAACCTGTCGCAAGCGGCTGTCGGTGTAATCGATGCTCGAACCCAGCGGGGTGCGGATGTTCACCAGAAAGCGGCCCTCATCCTCCTCCGGCACAAAGGTTTTGCCGACGTTGGCGAAAAAGAAACTGCTTGCCGCCACCGCCGCCAGCGTCATCGCCACGACTTTCCAGCGGTGCAGGAGCGCCTTGCCGAGCAGGTAACGGTAAAGGTTGTCCATGCCGCCAAAGAAACGGTCAAGGGCGTAATAAACCCTGCCGTGCTGCTTGTCGACCTTGAGATAGCGCGAGCACAGCATGGGCGTGAGGGTGAGCGAGACGAACAGCGACACCAGCACGCCAAAGGTCACCACCACGGCAAAGGACTTGAAGAACTGGCCGATGATGCCGCCGAGAAAGATCACCGGGGCAAAAATCGACACCAGGGAAAGGGTGGCGGCAATCACCGCGAACACCACTTCACGGCTACCGTTGACCGCCGCCGCAACCGGGTCGGGGTCGATTTCCTCGCGGTGGCGGAAAATGTTCTCCAGCACCACGATGGCGTCATCCACCACCACGCCGATCAGGAGCAGCAGCGCCAGCATGGTCAGCGAGTTGAGCGTGAAGCCGGCAAAATAGATCACCGCCACCGCGCCCAGCAGCGATACGGGAATCGCGGTGGCGATAATCAGCGTGGAACGCACGCTGCGCAAAAACAGCCAAACGATCAACGAGGCCAGCAGGGTGCCCTCGATCAGGTGCTCCTTCAGCGAATCGACGATTTCCTGGATGAACACCGCATCGTTGGAAACCACGTCCAGCGTCATGCCGGGCGGCAATTGCGGAATGACCTCGGTTTCCAGGCGCGCCTTCACCGCGTCGATGATCGCCACGGTATTGGTGTTGGCCACCTTGACGATGCCCAGCCCCACGGTGGTTTTGCCCATGAAACGGGCCAGCTGGCGGTAATCGGCGAGCCCGTCCTCGACTTCGGCGACCTGCTTGAGCCGCACCGGCGCCCCGTCGCGCCAGGCCACGATCATGTTCTCCAGATCGGTGAGGCGGTGGAATTCGAGGTCGAGCTTGATCAGGTTTTCGGTCTTTTCCCCCACCAGGAAACCGCCGGGCATCTGCACGTGCTCGCTGGCAAAGGCAGCCAGCAGGTCTTGCGCGGTAACCTGGTGCGCAGCCATGCGGGTCGGCAGCAGGTTGACGCGTATGGTGCGGTCGCGCCGTCCGCCCAGGCGCACCTCACCCACGCCATCGATGGTTTCCAGGCGTTTTTTGACCACGTTGAGCGCATACTGGTTGAGTTGCTGCTGGGTGCGGTCGCCGCGCAGCGACAGCCACATGATGGGCATGGTGTTGGTTTCCACCTTGGAAACCACCGGCGGGTCTGCTTCGTCAGGCAGGGCGCGCAGCACCTGATTGACCTTGGCCTGCACTTCGTTGAAAGCAATATCGACCTTCTTGTCCAGCTTGAAGGTGATGTTGATGACCGACACGCCGGGCGAGGAAGTCGACTGGATATGCTCGATGCCCGGCACGCTGTTGATCGAGGTTTCCAGCACGTTGGTCACGCTGGAATCGACAATGTCCGGGTTGGCCCCCTTCAGGGTAGTGGAAATCGAGATCACCGGAAATTCGATATGGGGAAAGCGGTCCATGCCGATGCGCTGGTAGCTGATGAAGCCGAACAGCACCAGCACGGCCGACATCATGAACGCCAGCACGTGGCGCTTGATGGAAAGTTCCGGCAAGGTCATGGCGGCTTCCCCTTACTCGGACTTTTGCGCGAGCGGCATTTTCACCGTAACCGCCGCCTGGTCGCTAAGAAAGCCGGCGCCGTCCAGCGCCACAGTTTCGCCCGCCGCAATACCTTCCAGGATTTCCACCTGCCCGTCCGCGCGTGCGCCGGTTTTGACGATGTGCTGTATCGCCTTGCCATCCGCCACCCGATATACCACCGCCCCGGCGGGGCGCAGCACCACGCTGACTTCCGGCACCGTGATCGCGCCCCGGCGGGTTTCCACCACGACGCCGCCATCCACCGACGCACCCGGCTTCCAGTCGCCGGGGTTTTTCACCTCGACGATGGCGTCGAAGGTCCGGCTGCCGCTGCCGACCTGCGGACGCAGTTGCGCGATGACGCCTTCCACTGCGCGCCCCGGCGCGGTGGGCGTGGTCAGTAAAACCTTTTGACCGGACCGGATGCGCGCGGCGACGTTTTCCGGAAACGGCAGGCGCACGCGCAACGCGGTGCTGGTGGTGATCTGGAACACCGGCTTGCCCAATTCTATCCAGTCACCCGCAGAGGCCATGCGCTGGTCGATGCGTCCGGAAACCGGCGCGAGCACGCGGGTGCGGCGCAAATTGCGCTCGGCCCGCTCCAGTTGGGCGCGGGCGGCGGTCAGCTGTTCGGCAAGCGCGGCGTGCTGAGATTCGGTTTCTTCCATCTTCAGCGGCGAAATGAAGGCCTTTTTCACCAGTTCACGGTAGCGCGCCACCAAACGCGCCTGGTTGGCCAGCAGCGCTTCCAGGCGCATCGCCTCGGCCTGCGCCCCCTGTTTTGCCATCTGGTAATCCCCGGCCTCGATTTCGGCCAGCACCTGTCCGGCCCGCACCGCGTCGCCCACATCCGCGTGCAGGCGGGTAATGCGCCCGCCCACCTCCGCCGCCACCCTCGGCGCGGAGGCGCTGTCAACCTCGCCCAGCGCGCGCTCGATCACCGGCACATCGCGCGTCTGCGCCTGGGTAACAGTGATGATCGCCGACGGCGGAGCGGACGGTTTCTTTTCCTCGCTCTTGTTGCCGCAAGCGCTTAACAGCGCTGCGCTCAACAACACCATCAACCAGGTGGAGAGGGGCAGGGTTTCCTTCATGATGTCGTACCGGGTGAAAAGGGTTTCGGGGTGATGCCGTGCAGCAGGATGTCTACCAGTTGGCCGCTGTAGGCCGTCGGGTCGGCGGATAGATGCTGCATGTCGGGCAAATGGCGCGACACTTCGCGCGACTGGAAAAAGAACAGGTTGGCGGCAATGAACAGCGTCGCCACCATGCCGGGATCCATATCGGCGCGCAATTCGCCGCGTTCCTGTTCGCCACGCATAATCGCCACCAGGCGCGCAAAACTGTCGCCGAACACCTGTTCCGCCAGCTCCCGGCTGCGTTGCGGATCGTTGCGGAGGATTTCGCGCTGGATCAGGCGGGCGGTCTGTTGGTGTGCCAACAGGTGCGCCAAATGCGCGCGCGCGAAATGATGGAGGCGCTCGGCAAAGCTGCCGGCAGCGTTTTCCAGGCTGTCCATGAGCGGGCTGGAACGCCGACAGGCCTGCTGCATCACCGCCAGGTAGAGCGCATTTTTTGAATTGAAATGGTGGAAGACGTTGGCCTTGCTCACCCCAGCCAGTTCCGCCACGGCGTTCATTGACACCGCGTCGAAGCCGGAATCGGCAAAGAGCCTTTCCGCCGCGGCAAGGATACGTTCGGCAGCGTCGCCGGGTAAAACCGGTGCCGCTGCGGATTCGGTGGGAAACGGCATGCCTTCTCCATTCCGTGGCAAGAAACGAAGGCCAAGATAGCACTGACCGACCGGTCAGTCAACGGCGCCGCCACGGCGGTTTCTAACGGCCCAGTTCCTTCACCACGTGCTGCTGGCGGCGACTGACCGGCAGGGTTTCTTTCACGTCGTGCAGGCGCACCGTCCAGCCGCCGTCCGCGTCCTTCTCAAAACCGGCGATGGCATCGCGCGCCACCAGGCAGTTGCGGTGGATGCGCACGAAGCGGGCGGCAAATTCCTGCTCCAGGTGGCTCAGCGATTCCTCCAGCAGGTATTCGCGCTGCGCGGTGCGCGCGGCGACGTATTTGAGGTCGGCGCGCAGATAGAGTATCTCCGCTAGCGGAATCAGGGTGATCCTGCCGCGCTCGCTCACGCTCAGGTGGAGGCGCGCCTCATGGGCAGCGGCGCGCAAGGCGCCGGCGCGCGGCATGGCGGCCTTGCGCAGGGCGGCCAGCAGGCGTTCGGCGCGCACCGGCTTGAGCAGGTAGTCGATGGCGTTGACCTCGAAGGCCTGGATGGCGTAACTGTCGTAGGCGGTGGTAAAGATCACGGCGGGCGGGCGCTCCAGCCCGAGCAGGTGCCGCGCGGTTTCCAGCCCGTCCATTTCCGGCATGCGGATGTCCAGCAGCATCACGTCCAGCGCTTGTTCCTGGGCGAAGGCCAGAGCCTCGCGCCCGTTGGCGGCTTCACCGATGATGGCGAGCGGCAGTTCGCCGGCGCAGTCGTCAAGCAGGTCGCGCAGGCGGCGGCGCGCCGGGGCTTCGTCGTCAACGATGAGGATGCGCAGCGGCGGGGCGCTCATGGCGTATACCCAACCGCCAGCTCATTGGCAATCATCTCCGCCTGCTTCAACACCGTTTCCGTGGCGAGCAATTGCATGTCGGGCGGATAGCCGAATTGGCGCAAGGTGCGCTTCACGATTACTTTCAGTTTGGCTTTCACGCTTTCCTTGATCGTCCAGTCTATCGAGGCATTTTCACGAACCCGTTGCGTCAGAACTACGGCCAGTTCGCGCAACTGCTCGTGTTGCATCAGTTCGCGGGCGCTCTGGTTATTGGCGACCGCCGTGTAGAACGCATATTCAAAATCGCTCAGACCCATGTGCCGGGCTTCATCGTCGGAAGCGACGATTTCCTTGCTGATGCGGATCAGCTCTTCCATGACCTCGGCAGCGGTCAGAATTTTGTTGTGGTATTTTTTGATGGCGTTTTCCAGCATTTCCATCAAAGACCGGCTCTGCACCAGATTCTTTCTGGCGCGCGCTTTCAGTTCGTCGTTGAGCAGTTTTTTCAGCACTTCCAGCGCCACGTTCTTGTGCTCGTAACCTTTCAGTTCAGCCAGAAACTCATCGGACAGGATGGAAATATCCGGCTTCCTGATGCCCGCCGCGTCGAAAATGTCGATGACCTGCTCAGACACCAGCGCCTTGTCGATCACCTGGCGGATGGTGGTTTCGATTTCTTCATTGCTGCGCCCTTCGCCCGTGGCGTCGAACTTGGCCAGCTGGGCTTTCACCGCCTGGAAGAAGCCCACTTCATCGCGGGCATCCATCGCCTGCTCGTGGGGCACGGCGATGGCGAAAGCCTGGGATAGCGCCGTCACCTCGTCGATGAAGCGCTTTCTGCCATTCTCCAGGCCGAGGATGTGTTCTTCCGCCGCCAGGATCAGCGACAATTTCTGGGCGGTATCCGCCTCGAAATAGTTTTCGTAGGCGAAGCCGTGGAACAGGGCGGACACCACTTCGAGCTTTTCCAGCATCAGGCTGACCGCCTGTTCCTGCGCCAGTGTCGGATCACCCTTGCCGCCCGCGTCGGAATAGAACGACAGCGCTTCCTTGAGGTCGGCGGCGATGCCCAGATAATCCACCACCAGGCCGCCGGGTTTGTCCTTGTGAACCCGGTTCACCCGTGCAATCGCCTGCATCAGGTTGTGGCCCTTCATCGGCTTGTCGATGTAGAGCGTGTGCATACTCGGCGCATCGAAACCGGTCAGCCACATATCGCGCACGATCACCAGCTTGAGCGGGTCGTCGTCATCCTTCATGCGCTCGGCAAGCCAGCGGCGCTGTTCCTTGGTGGTGTGGTGCTTGGCCAGCAGCGGGCCGTCGCTGCTCGCGGCGGTCATCACCACCTTGATTGCGCCCTTGTTCAAATCGTCCGAATGCCATTCCGGTTTGATCTTGACGATTTCTTCATACAATTCCGCCGCGATGCGCCGCGACATGCTCACCACCATGCCCTTGCCGGAAAACACTTCCTGCCGCGCCTCGAAATGGCTGACGATATCCTGTGCGATATTGCGGATACGCCGCTCGCTGCCGATCAGCGCTTCCATTTTCGTCCATTTGACCTTGGCTTTCTGGGTTTCGGTCAACTCGTCTTGATCCAGTTCCTCGTCCAGTTCGGCAATTAGCTTCTTGCCTTCGTCGCTCAAGCCCACCCTGGCCAAACGGCTCTCGTAATAAATCCGCACCGTCGCGCCATCTTCCACCGCCTGGGCGATGTCGTAGATGTCCACGTAGTTGCCGAACACCGCCGGGGTGTTCACGTCGGTTTTTTCAATCGGGGTGCCGGTAAATCCCAGATAAGTCGCGCTCGGCAAAGCATCACGCAGGTATTTGGCAAAGCCGTACACCACTTTTTTGCCGATCACCTCGCCGCTGGCGTCTTTCTCATCCACGGTTTTGGCGCTAAAGCCGTACTGGGTGCGGTGTGCCTCATCGACAATCACCACGATGTTGTGCCGGTCGGACAACTGCTCATAAACATTGCCCGTCTCGGGCTGGAATTTCTGGATGGTGGAAAAAACCACCCCGCCGGAAGCCACCTTCAGCAGTTCCTTCAACTGCTCGCGGCTCTCCGCCTGCACCGGCTCCTGGCGCAGCAACTGGCGGGAAGCCGCAAAGGTATCGAACAACTGGTCGTCCAGGTCGTTGCGGTCGGTAATCACCAGCACCGTGGGGTTGTTCATCGCCAGCACGATCTTGCCGGTGTAAAACACCATCGACAGCGATTTGCCCGATCCCTGGGTATGCCACACCACGTCGGCCTTCCGGTCGCCCTTGGGCTGCTGCGCCACGCCGGGCAGGCCGTAGCTGGCCGGGGTTTGTTTCACCCCCAGCGGCTCGCTCATGTCCGCCGCCCGCAGGGTGGAGGCCACCGCCGCATTCACCGCGTAATACTGGTGATAGGCCGCCAGCTTTTTAACCGTGACGATGCTGACGATACCGGTCTTGGCGTCTTCCTTGCGGCACTTTTCAAAGACGAGAAAAAAGCGCAACAAATCCAGCAGCGTGGCCTTGTTGAGCATCCCGACGATCAATGTCTCCAACTGGCTGACCAGGTGCGAGGCTTCCGCCTTGCCGTCCGCGCTTTTCCAGGCCATGAAGCGCGACAGGCCGGACGACAGGGTGCCCGCCCGAGCTTCCAGGCCATCGGAAATCACCGTAAAGGCATTCGCTGTAAACAGGCTGGGAATGGCCTGTTTATAGGTTTCCAGTTGCCGGTATGCGGCCTTGATGGTGGCGTTCTCGTCGCTGGCGTTTTTCAGCTCGATCACCACCAGCGGCATGCCGTTGACGAACAGCACCAGATCGGGGCGCTTGTTCTGGTGGTTCTCTATCACCGTGAACTGGTTGATTACCAGAAACTCATTATTCTCCGGGCGGGCGAAGTCGAGCAGCCACACCAGTTCGCCGCGATCAAAGCCATCCTGCTGGCGGCTCACTTTCACCCCTTCGGTGAGCAGGCGGTGAAAAGCCTCGTTGTTCGCCAGCAAATCGGGCGAGTGGATGCGCTGCACCTCCTTGAGGGCGGTTTGCAGCAGCACCGGGGAGAGCTTGGGGTTGATGCGACGAATAGCCTGCTCCAACCGTCCGGCCAGCAATACCTCGTCGTAGCGGCTGCGCTCGGGCTTCTCGCCATCGGGGGCGATGTCCGGGCCGTGGACAGCGTCGTAGCCCAAGCGCTCGAACAGCTTGATGGCAAAATCTTCAATGGCGGATTCGGTGAGTTTGGTCATTTTTTATTGACAATTAAAAAACCACGTCCTAAGGACGTGGTCATCACCTGACTGGCTTTGCCTGTCAGAAGACCTGCTCATACGGGTACCTTTCTTGGTGTTGTCCCCACAACACTTAAATGAAAGGAAAGAGCATGAGCAGGTTTGAAAGAGCATCGCACGTAATCTGGCATTGTCAATATCACATTGTATGGGTTCAGAAATATCGGTTTCGAGTTCTTCAAGTGTAAATCAGCGTGCAAAACTGACCAGGAATCCGGGGTGATCAGCGTCCAAATTTGACCACCCCGGTTTGTGCCATCATCCGGCCCTTTTTGGCTGGAGCAACCTGGAGTGATTTGCATGGAAACCATCGGCAAGATACGCCGCCGTCACAAGGTCAAAGGCGAGAGCATCAGCGCGATGGCCTTCGATCAGCCGCGACTGCGGACGGTCAAGGCGATCCTCGCCAAGGGGCTGGATAGCCAAGCCGAGCTACAGACGTTCGACGCGCTGGCCGAGACTTATACCCAAGGCGGCCGCTTTTGCCGTGACACGTCACTTTTATTGAATTGAGGCACACCATGAATCCTATTCCCGAACTCTCCCCGCTGCTCAAGCAACTGCGCCTGTCCGGCATTCTCGATTCACTGGAGGCGCGCAACCGCCAAGCGGTCGACAGCCACCTGGCCTACACGGAATTCCTGTCGCTGTTGATCCAGGACGAGGTGGCGCGCCGCGAGCAGACCAAGCTTCAATCCCGGTTGCGCCGCGCCAGCTTCCGCTCGCAGAAGACGCTGGATGGCTTTGACTTCGACCGTTTGCCCCAACTCAACCGGAGCTTGGTGCATGATCTGGCGACCGGGCGTTACATCGAAGAGAAGGTGGCGGTGCTGATCGCCGGCCCGTGCGGCACCGGCAAGAGCCATCTGGCACAGGCGCTGGGGCACGGCGCGGTGCGGCAAGGCTATGACGTGCTGTTCTCGACGCAAACCCAGTTGCTCGGTAGCCTGCACGGCGCGCGGGCGACCGGCAGTTATGAGCGGCGCTTCCAGCAGTTGGCGCGGGTGGGTCTGCTGATCATCGACGACTTCGGGCTGAAGCCGCTACGCCCGCCCCAGGACGAGGACTTCCATGATCTGATCGCGGAACGCTACGAGCGGACGGCGACAATCCTGACCAGCAACCTCGACTTCGGCGAGTGGGGCGATGCCTTCGCCGCCAACAAAATGCTCGGCGCGGCTACGCTGGATAGGTTGCGTCATGCGGCCTACCGGGTCGTTCTGGACGGCGACAGTTTCCGCGCACCGAGACCCATGCCGGACAACTCAAAACCATCACTTGCGAAAGGAGGAAAAAATACGCATTCTTGACCCCGTTCGAGACCCCGTTTCGGGTGCTTCCAGGTGGCGCCATTAGGCCGATCTTGGGTGGCGCCATTGGGGTGATCCGTGACAGCGCCCAAATCGCTTGTGAAAATCAAAGACCGCATCAAGCAACAGACGGATCGACGGCTAACTCCGGTACCGCTGAGCGACGTGATGAGGAATATGAATGCCAGCCTTCGCGGCTGGGTCGGCTACTTCCACTACAGAAACTCCAGCAAGGTGCTCGACAAGGTGAAAACGTATGCGGAAAACCGCCTGCGAACGCACCTGATGAAGCGTCATAAGATCAGGGATCGGAACACGGCATTAGAGCGATTCCCACGTCAGAAACTTTATGCAGACTACGGGCTATACAAAGTTCCGGTAACGGCGGGCTGGAAGACAGCGCATGCCTCGGTGTGAAGAACATCGGAAAGCCGTGTGCGTTAGTAGCGCATGCACGGTTTGATGAGGGAGGGCAGGCGAGAGCCTGTTCTCTACTCTACCCTATTTACTGCTGTGAAAATCAGACTCCCTTTGTTGTTTTCGCAAAACTAGCGGGCGGGTTTTTGTGTAAAATGAAGCAACTGTCGATGGAGTATGAATCATGAGCGCAATTACTTTCGATACTCTCAAATTCGTAGAACGGTTGGAGAAGGCCGGGATGTCGCGCGAGTATGCCGCCGCGCTGGCGGAAGCGCAGAAGGATTCACTCTCCGAAGTGATGGATGCGCAGTTGGCCACCAAGGGTGACCTGTCCAAAATGGAAAGCACGCTGCAAAAAGAAATCCAGCGACTGGATTACGAAATTCGGTTGGTCAGGTGGATGGTCGGTCTGTCGCTGGCACTCTCCACTGGCATCTTGGCCTTGCTGGCGAAGCTGGCTTTTACCCTGCCGCACTGAACGGGGTCAAAATAAACAAACTAAAGGACACCCACTTTGTTTAACGTAAGGTCCATTGTACGAATTGGGTGAAATGGTGAGAATATCTGAGCGAATTTTGTGTAAAATGAAACGACTTACGGGGGGCATGAATCATGAGCACAATTACTTTCGACACATTGAAATTCGTTGAGCGCTTGGAAAAGGCGGGTGCTTCGCGTGAGTTGGCTTCCGCATTGGTGGAAGTCCAGAAGGAAACGCTGTCGGAAATTATGGATTCCACGCTGGCGACCAAGAGCGACATTCGATCTGTGCGTGATGATCTGGTAAAAATGGATCGACGCATGGATGGCTTGGATGCCAAGTTCGATAAACTGTCGTGGATGATGGGTATTATTATTGCCTTGGCTGTCGCCAACTTCGCTAAGCAGTTTTTCTAAACTAGGCGGCAGGCCCAGCCCAATAAAGGGGTCAGACCCCTATTCGGCTCTATTGACGGCTAAGTGGCAACTGACAAGGGGAGCGAGATGGGCCTTACCTATGCGAGACTGAGATTAACCAATCTTTTCAATCGTCAGCAAGTGCAGGTCACCGCGCTTGTCGATACGGGGGCGACTTTCATGTGCGTGACCGAGGAGATTGCCGTGCAACTGGGTTTTGATATTGACGAGGTCAGCCAGCAAACCGTTACCTTGGCGGATGGGCATCAGCGCAAAGTCCCGAAGATTGCGCCGATAGAGATTGCGTTCGAAAATCGCAGTTATGTGACCGAGGCGGTGGTGTTGGGAAATGAACCTTTGCTTGGCGTCATTCCTCTGGAGGCAATGGATCTTGTGGTTGATCCTCGCCAGCAGACGTTGACCGTGAATCCGCAACATCCCAATTATCCGGTAGCACTGGCTAAATAATCGTGCCTCGCCGTCTCCGGATCGACCTGCCCGGCAATCCACAGCACATTATCCAACGCGGGGTGGATCGGCAGCCGGTATTTTTTTCCGATGACGATTGCAGCCTTTATCTGGACTGGTTAGGAGTCTATTCGAAAAAGCGCGGCATCTCGCTTCATGCCTACTGCCTGATGACCAACCATGTCCACTTGGTGCTGACGGCTCCATCGGCGGCGGAGTTGGGTTGTTTGATGCAGGATATGGGGCGTCGCTATGTCCAGTATGTGAACCGTACTTACCAGCGTAGCGGCGGGTTGTGGCAGGGGCGCTATAAGTCCAGTTACATTCAGACGGAACGCTATTTGCTGGCATGTCAGCGCTATGTCGAACTTAACCCGGTGCGGGCTGAAATGGTGAAGGCCCCGGGCGAGTGCCGCTGGAGTAGCTACCGCGCCAATGCACTGGGTGTGGACAATCCCCTGATTACGCCTCACCACGAATACCTGAGCCTCGGCACATCGCCGGAAAACCGTCTGCAAGCCTATCGTGAACTGTTTGCGGCGCAGGTGGATGACCCGGATTTGGCTCTTATCCGTGCCGCTACCCAGCAGGGTGTTGTGGTAAGTGACGGATGTTTTGCCGAAGCTATCGAAAAACGCTTGGGACAAGTTGTGCAACCCAGACTGAGAGGGCGGCCAAAAAAACAGGATCAAACAAAGGGAGAATAAAATACGGCTGCTCAAACAAAAGGACACCTAGTGCGCCGGGAAAGCTGGCAAGAGATTGGAGGTGGAATTCCTCTACCCGGTAAGGTTTAGCGGACCGCCGGGGCCCCAAGTCATGGGCGTCTGTTCGTGAGGGCAGAGGTTAAGCGTTGACAAACGGTATCACGCCCCCGCCTCTTCCAGCACTTGTAAAAACGCCTTGCCGTAACGCTCCAGCTTGGCCTGTCCGATGCCGCCGATCTGTCCCATTGCAGCCAGGGTGGCAGGACGCCGTTCGAGCATTTCCAGCAGGGTGCTGTCGTGGAAGATCACGTAAGGCGGCACCCCCTGCTCGCGCGCCAGTTCCGTGCGCCGGGCCTTGAGAGCCAGCCACAGCGGGTCGTCGCGCGCGGCATCGTAGGTTTCCTTGGCCCGCGCGGCGCGCTCGGCCTTGCTGGTGCGCTGGCGCACGCGCTCGGCATCGCGCCGCAGCCATACCGCCTGTTCGCCGCGCAGCACCGGGCGCGCCGCCTCGGCAAGGCGCAGGCCGCCGTAGCCTTCCATATCGACGCTGAGCAGCCCGCCGGCCACCAGTTGGCGGAAGACGCCGCTCCACTGCGCCTGCGTGAGCGCTTCGCCGATGCCGAAAGTGGAAAGCTGCGCATGGCGGAATTTCTCGACCTGCGGCGTGGATTTGCCGAGCAGCACGTCGATCAGGTGCCCGGCGCCGAAGCGCTGGCCGCTGCGGTAAACACAGGACAGCGCCATGCGCGCGGCCTCGCTGGCGTCCCAGGTGTCCACCGGCTCCAGACAGTTGTCGCACTGGTCGCAGTTGCCCGGATGCTCCTCGCTGAAATAGCGCAATATCGCCTGATGGCGGCAGGTGGTGGACTCGCAGTAGCCGAGCAGGGCGTCGAGCTTGCGCAACTCCAGGCGCTTGCGTTCTTCCGGGGCCTCACCGGAAGCCAGCATCTGGCGCATGGAAATCACGTCGCCCAGGCCGTAGGCCATCCAGGCGTTGGCCGGCAAGCCGTCGCGCCCGGCGCGCCCGGTTTCCTGGTAATAACCCTCCATGCTCTTGGGCAGATCGAGATGGGCGACGAAGCGCACGTTGGGTTTGTCGATGCCCATGCCGAAGGCGACGGTAGCCACCATGACGACGCCTTCCTCGCGCAGGAAGCGCGACTGGTGACGCTCGCGCGTGGCGGCATCCAGCCCGGCATGATAAGGCAGCGCGTCCCAGCCTTGCTCCTTGAGCCAGGCGGCGGTTTCCTCCACCTTGCGGCGCGACAGGCAATAGACGATGCCCGCATCACTGGCGTGCTCGCTTTCCAAAAAATCCAGCAATTGCCGACGCGCGTTGTCCTTCAGCACCACCCGGTAACGGATGTTGGGGCGGTCGAAGCTGGAAACGAACTGGCGCGCCGCCTCGAGGGACAGCCGTTCGACGATCTCGCGCCGCGTCGGAGCATCCGCCGTGGCGGTGAGCGCAATGCGCGGCACCTCGGGAAAACGCTGGTGCAGCACCGTCAATTCGCGGTATTCGGGACGGAAATCGTGCCCCCATTGCGAAACGCAGTGCGCCTCGTCGATGGCGAACAGCGCCAGCCCCGGCCCGTCGTGCAATTCGTCGAGATAGCCGAGAAAACTGTCCATCAACAGCCGCTCCGGCGCCACGTAGAGCAGATCCAGTTCGCCGCGCATCAGGCGCCCGAACACTGCGCGCCCGGCTTCGGCGCTGAGGCTGGAATTGAGAAAGGCGGCCTGCACGCCGAGCTGCTTGAGTGCGTCCACCTGGTCCTGCATCAGCGCGATCAGCGGCGACACCACCACGCCCACGCCGGGCCGCATCAGCGCGGGAATCTGGTAGCACAAGGACTTGCCGCCGCCGGTGGGCATCAGCACCAGCGCATCGCCCCCCGCCGCGACGTGTTCGACGACGGCCTGCTGCTCGCCCCGGAAGGCGGAATAGCCGAATACGTCTTGCAGAATTTGGCCGGCGTGGGGCATGAAGGAGTGACCGGTTGACAAAGGACTATGCCGCCGCCGACTTGTCTCTGGCTGCGAAGGTAAAGGCGTCCGAAAAAAATTCTTCCGGCGGCAGACCGCGTTGAGCGGTGAAGCTGTCGCGCGCGGCGGCCAGCATGGGGGGCGCGCCGCAGGCGTAGACCTGCACGCCGGACAGGTCGGCGTAGTCCTCCAGCACCGCCTGGTGGACGAAGCCGGTGCGGCCCTGCCAGCCGTCGCCCGGCGCGGGGGCGGAAACCACCGGGACAAATTTGAAATTGCCGTGTTCCGCCGCCCAGCGTTGCGCCAGGTCCGCCAGGTACAGGTCGCGCGGGGTGCGCCCGCCCCAGTAAAGGGTGAGCTCGCGCTGATGATTGTGGTGGAACATATGTTCGATGATGGCTTTCAGCGGGGCGAAGCCGGTGCCGCCGCCTACCAGCACCAGCGGTTTATCGCTGTCTTCGCGCAGAAAAAAGCTGCCGTGCGGCCCCTCGATGCGCAGGATGGCTTTTTCCTGCATTTCATTGAATACGAAGCCGGTAAACTGCCCGCCCGGCACGTGGCGGATGTGCAGTTGCAGGAATTCGTCGTCGTGCGGCGCGTTGGCCAGCGAAAAAGCGCGGCGCTTGCCGTCCTTGAGCAGGATTTCGACGTATTGCCCGGCGAGAAACTGAAGACGTTCGCCGGCGGGCAGCTTGAGCCACAGAATGGCTACGTCGGGTGCGGGCTTTTCCAGCCTTTCCACGCGGCACGGCAGGATTTTCACCGGAACATCCTGGTTCGCGCTGATCTCGCGCGCTTCTATCGTCACGTCGGACAGCGGTTTGGCGCAGCAGAACAGGGCCAAGCCGTCCGCACGCTCGGCCTCGCTCAGGGCGTGCGCCTGGTAGGCGCCGTGATCGACATTTCCCGCCAGCACCTTGCCTTTGCACGCCCCGCACGCACCGTTGCGGCAGCCGTAAGGCAGGGTGACACCCTCGCGCAGCGCCGCTTCCAGGATGGTTTCGCCGGCAGCGGCGATGAACGGGCGATTGGCGGGCTGGATGGTGATTGTGAAAGTCATCGGTGGTTCCTCCAAGGGGAAAAGATTATCCGTGATTGTCGCAGATTGCCGCTTCCTTCATGGAAGCCGCTTGCGCACTTCGTCAACCTGGCGCCACTCGCCTTCGATCACCCCGTCTTCCGCCACGCCGTTTGGCGCAGGCGGCGCCTGGCGCGGGGCGGAGACCTGCAACAGCAGCAGGATGAAGGCGACGACATCGCTGAGCACACCGGGGAAAATCAGCAAGATGCCGGCCAGCAGGGGAATGAAGCCATAAAACAGCGATGCGCCCAGCGATTTCCCGGATTGCAGGGCGGCCAGCAGGCGCAGGGGGGCGCCGAAGCCGGCATCGCGCACCAGCGAAATCCCCAGCACCCCGACCAGCAATAGCCAGACGAGCAGCCACCAGCCCACCAGGTCGGCGAGGCGCGTCAAGGTAAAAATTTCCAAAACCGGAAAAGCCAGTAAAATAGCCAGCATCAACAGGCCGCGCATCGACAGACACTCCTGAAAAACATGAACAGTGACGCCATCCTCATCTTCAGCAATCTGCCCGATGCGCAAAGCGCCGCACGCTTGGCCGAGACGCTGGTTGATGAAAGGCTGGCGGCCTGCGTCAACATCCTGGCGCCCTGCACATCGGTTTACCGCTGGCAGGGAAAAATCGAAAGCGCGCAGGAAACCCCGTTGCTGATTAAAACATCGCGCGCCAGTTACGGCAAGGTGGAGCAAGCCATTCGCGCCAGCCACCCCTACGAACTTCCTGAAATTATCGTTGTCCCAATCGAGACCGGACTGCCCGCCTACCTGGATTGGGTGACTGCCGAAACCCGCCCGACGGAGAAATGATCCCCCATGCGTATCCTTGCCGCCCTGTTGCTGTGCTTTTCCCTGTTTGCCCACGCTGCCGAGGACGAACTGCTGGACCCGGAACAGGCCTTTCGCTTTTCCGCGCGCGTGGTCGATGCCGCTTTTCTGGAAGTGCGTTACCAGATTGCCGACGGCTATTATCTGTACCGCGACAAGTTCGCTTTTTCCGTCGAGCCGTCCGGCGAATTCAGCCTGGGAGCCGCGCAACTCCCTCCCGGCAAGATCAAGCAGGACGAGTATTTCGGCAAGGTGGAAACCTATCGCCGCGAAGTCATCGCGCGCATCCCGCTGACCCGCTCCGGCAATGCTGCCAGCCTGACCTTGAAAGCCGTGTCGCAGGGCTGCGCCGACGTTGGCGTGTGCTACCCGCCGCAAGCCCATAGCGCGAAAATCAGCCTACCCGCCGCCAAGTCCGCAAGCGCCCCTCCTAATCCCGCCGGTTCCATGCTGGCGGCGCTACGCCAGTTCAGCGGCGGCATGACCGGTAGCGAAGCGGAGTTTCTGCCGGTGGAACAGGCGTTCCCGCTATTCGTCAGAGCGCGTGACCGGCAGACCCTGCTGGCCGACTTTGAAATCGCCGAGGGGTACTACCTGTATCGCGACAAGATCCAGTTTACCCTGGAAAACGGCGCTGAAAGCGCCATCGCCAGCGTCAGCCTGCCGCCCGGCGAAATCAAGAACGACCCCAATTTCGGCAAGACCGAGGTCTATCACCGCCCGGTGCAGGCGGTCATCACGCTAACCAACGGCAACCCGCAGGCCAGGGCGCTTGCCTTGACCGTGGAATTCCAGGGATGCAGCGACAAGGGCATCTGCTATCCGCCGCAGGCCAAGACCTTCAAACTGACCTTGCCCGCCGCGCCGCCGACCGCCAAAGCGGCGACCGGCACGGAAGCGCCGCCGCAAGGCAGCGCGCAAGCCGCCGGAGCCGCGCCTTCCGCCGCCCCCGGCGAATCCTTGCGCACCCCGGCGGTCGATGAATCCTCGCGCATCGCCGACCTGTTCAAGGGCGGCAGCTTCTGGCTGGTGATCGCCAGTTTCTTCGGTTTCGGCCTGCTGCTGGCGCTCACCCCCTGCGTTTTCCCGATGATTCCCATCCTTTCCGGCATCATCGTCGGCCAGGGGCAGCACCTTTCCAGGGGACGTACCTTCGCCCTGTCGCTGGCCTACGTTCTCGGCATGGCCATCACCTATGCGCTGGCCGGGGTGGCCGCCGGACTGTCCGGCGCGCTGATCTCCAGCGCCCTGCAAAACCCCTGGGTACTAGGCACCTTCGCCCTGATTTTCGTGCTGCTGGCCTTTTCGATGTTCGGTTTTTACGAACTGCAAATGCCCAGCTTCATCCAGAGCTGGTTCAACAAGGAGGCCAACCAGATCAAGGGCGGCAGCCTCACCGGCGTATTCGTCATGGGCGTCTTGTCCGCCGTGATCGTCGGCCCCTGCGTGGCGGCGCCGCTGGCCGGCGCATTGCTGTACATCGGCCAGACCCGCGACGTGGTGCTGGGCGGCGCGGCGCTATTCACCATGGCGCTGGGCATGGGCCTGCCCCTGCTGCTGGTCGGCATGTCGGCGGGCACCCTGCTGCCCAAGGCGGGCGCCTGGATGAGCGCGGTCAAGGGCTTTTTCGGCGTGCTCATGCTCGGCATGGCGATCTGGCTGATCTCGCCGGTCATCTCCGTCACCCTGCACATGCTGCTGTGGGCGGCGCTGCTGATCGTGTCGGCGATTTACCTGCATGCGCTCGATCCCTTGCCGCCGCCGGCCAGGGGGTTCAGGAAATTCTGGAAAGGCGTCGGCGTCATCGCCCTGGTTGCCGGCGTTGCCCTGCTGCTCGGCGCCTTGTCCGGCGGGCGCGACATCCTGCAACCGCTGGCCGGCCTGCGCGGTGCGGCGAACGGCGCCGAAGCCCCGCACCTGCGCTTCGAAAAAGTAAGGAATAGCGCTGAACTGGACGAACGCCTGCGCCAGGCCGGCGGCAAGACGGTGATGCTCGATTTCTACGCCGACTGGTGCATTGCGTGCAAGGAACTGGAACGCTTTACCTTCAGCGACGCCCGCGTGATTGCCCGGCTGCAGGATGTCATGCTGCTCAAGGCCGATGTCACCGCCAATAGCGCGGACGACCAGGCGCTGCAGAAGCGCTTCAACCTGTTCGGCCCGCCCGGTATCATTTTTTTCGGCGCGGACGGCAAGGAAAGCGGACGGGTCATCGGCTACGAAAACCCG
The DNA here is from genome assembly GCA_964527565.1 of uncultured Sulfuricella sp. Taxonomy (GTDB): domain Bacteria; phylum Pseudomonadota; class Gammaproteobacteria; order Burkholderiales; family Sulfuricellaceae; genus JAGXQV01. Next base: position 136,616 of record CAZGOY010000001.1, read on the forward strand.
GAGAAATTTCTTTCCTCGCTGGACGGCGTCCTGAAATAACCCGAACATTTCATAAAAACGTCGCCTTACCTGTGGGAGGGGGCTTGCCCCCGAGTTTTTCCGTTCGGCATGTGTAAAGTTAAAATCTCGCGGCCATACCCGACAGCCTGTCGGCTTGGGCACAAGAGTCCGCTCCCACGGAGTTGGGTAGTATTCATGAAAAATCTGGGCTAAACCATGCGTAACCTCTTCATCGCCGCAGCCATTCTGTTCGCCCTGGCAGGCGGCTATTTCGCCCTCTTCAATGCCGGTAGCGCGCCGCTACAGGGCGTGGATGCACAAGCCGGAGAGCAGGTTTTCGCCGCCGCCTTCCCCGACGCGCAGGGCATGGTCCAGCCGTTGGCGCAGTGGCGCGGCAAGGTAGTGGTGCTGAATTTCTGGGCCACGTGGTGCCCGCCGTGCCGCAAGGAAATGCCGGGCTTCGTCAAACTCCAGCAAAAATACGGCGCGCAGGGGCTGGTCTTCATCGGCGTGGCCATCGACAGCCGGGAAAACGTGCAGGCCTTCCTGCGGGAAAACCCCATCAACTACCCCATCCTGATCGGCCAGGACAGCGCCGTGGAATTATCCGCCACCCTCGGCAACCGCCAGGGCGGATTGCCGTACAGCGTGCTCCTCGACCGCCAGGGCAAGCTCATTGCCTCCCATGTCGGCGAATTGAGCGAGGAGACGCTGGAGAAACTGTTGCCGCCACTGCTGCGCTGACACAATCCAGGCCGCACATTCCATAAAAAACCGTATTGCCCGATTCAGGCGCAGGGAGGCGCCATGAGTCCGTTCGATGCGCGTCATGGGTCGATCAGCTTCAGCACAATCGCCTTGGCGACTGCCTGGGCGCGGTTGGCTGTACCCAGCTTGCCGCAGATGTTGGTGGCGTGAAAATTGACCGCGCGTTCGCTGATTTTCAGCAGCGCGGATATTTCCGCCGTGCTCTTGCCGCGCGACAGCCAGTAAAGACATTCGAATTCGCGCGTACTCATTTCCAGGTTGCAGCCGGACGGGAAATTCACCGTGGCGTCCGTGTCGTCTTCCTCTCCCTCTCCGTGGGGGGGAATCAGCAAGGTGGTGACCATCTCATGTCCGGCGCAATCTTCCTCGTCGGCCTCCCTGGCCGCCTGTCCGTCCGAGAAGCGCAATTCGTAACGGGTGATGCCGATGATGTCGCTGTGTTTCAGCGGCGCGCTGTGCGCGATGCGCTCGCCGTTGAGCAGGGTGCCGTTCTTGCTGCCCAGGTCTTCCAGAAGAAGCTCTGGAAGGAAATGGACGCGCGCGTGCGTGCCGCTGACGCCGATAAAGTCGATATGAATATCGTGCCGGGGATGGCGCCCGATGGTAATCGACGGTTTATTGTCGAAAAAATATTCGCGTAGCGGTCTTTTTTCCAGGAAGAGTTCGAATTTGAACATGCTCGTCACACCAAGAGTTGAAAACGTGCTTTTCAAAAATCATAGCAAATTTCAGGCCAGTATTTGGGAATAGCCATCCGTCGCATGATGGAGAAAACGGCTGAGCCGTTGATCTTATCTGTCGGCGGGGAAAAGGCCGAATGGTTTCGGATTATAATGGCGACGACTTGTTATTGGACCCAATGAAACCCACTCTTGCCGCCCGCCTGCGCCCGCTGTTCGCCCCTTTCCTGCTGGGCGTGCTGACCGTGGCAGGCTTTGCCCCTTTCGACCTGTTCGTCCTGCCGGCGGTGACGCTGGCGCTGCTGTTTCGTCTGTGGGCACGCGCCTCGGCGCGTGATGCCCTGTTCACCGGCTTTGCTTTCGGGCTGGGGCTGTTCGGTGCGGGGGTGAACTGGGTTTACGTCAGCCTGCACGAATTCGGCGGCATGCCCGCGCCGGTGGCGGTGTCGGCCACGGCGCTGTTCTGTGTCGTGCTGGCGCTGTTTCCCGCCGCCGCCGGATGGCTCCAGGCGCGTCTGGGCGGTTCGGCGGCGCAACGCTACCTGCTGACGTTGCCGGGCTTATGGCTGCTGCTGGAGTGGGTGCGCGGCTGGCTTTTCACCGGTTTTCCCTGGCTGGCGCTGGGCTATTCCCAGGTGCCGGACGGCCCTTTGTCCGGTTATGCACCCTTGTTGGGCGTGTACGGTGTCTCCCTGATGCTGCTCTTGAGCGCGGGGGCGCTGGCGCCGCTGCTCGATGGCATCATCCGCCGCAAACTGGATGTACGCGAAGCCACGGCGTCCCTTGCCCTGTTTGCCGCCTTGTGGGCGGCGGGTTGGGGCTTGCAGCAGGTGGAATGGACGCACGCCGAGGGCGCACCGCTCACCGTCAGCCTGTTGCAGGGCAATATTCCGCAGGAACTGAAATGGCGTCCGGAAAAAACTGCCGCCACGCTGGATCTCTATCGCGACCTGGCGCTGAATAGCCGCGGGCGGCTCATCATCCTGCCGGAAACCGCGCTGCCGCTGTTCGTCAATGAGGTGCCACGCGTCTATTACGAACGCCTGGCCGCACATGCCGTTGCCCTGGGGGGCGACATCCTGATCGGCGCGCCGGAACTCGACGGCCAGCGCTATTACAACAGCGTGCTGGGTTTCGGCAGCGCGCCTGTGCAGATTTACCGCAAGCGGCACCTGGTGCCCTTTGGCGAATTCATTCCGTTGAAACCCTTCGGCCCCTGGCTGGTGCGCAGCGTTCTGCGCATTCCGCTGGACGATTTTGCGCGCGGTGCGGAAAACCAGCCGCCCATGCGTGTGGCCGGGCAGCGTCTGGCCATTGCCGTGTGTTACGAGGATGCCTTCGGCGAGGAAATGATCCGCCAGTTGCCGGAAGCCACGCTGCTGGTCAACGTCAGCAACGACGCGTGGTTCGGCGATTCGGTCGCTCCCTGGCAGCATTTGCAGATGGCCCGCATGCGCGCGCTGGAAATGGGACGTTTCATGCTGCGCGCTACCAATACCGGGGTGACCGCCATTATCGATCGGCGTGGGAACACCGTGGCGCTGGCCCCGCAATTCGAAACAACACGGCTCGACGGCACGGCGCAAGGCTATGCCGGGGCCACGCCCTACGTGCGCGGCGGCAACCTGCCGGTGCTGGCGCTGGCTTGGTGCATGCTGCTGGCTGCGCTGTGGCGCCTGCGCCGGATGCGCCGGGTCTGAGCAGGAATAGCCCGTGGGCTGGTGCTGCTACATTCTTGAATGTGCCGACGGCACGCTCTACACCGGCATCACCAACGATCTGGAAAAGCGCCTGGCGGCTCACAACGCCGGCAGCGCCGCGAAATACACGCGCTCGCGCCTGCCGGTGACGGTGGTCTACACGGAAGAACATCCCGACCGCGCCGCCGCCAGCCGTCGGGAAATCGCCATCAAGCGCCTGCCGCGCGCCGGGAAATTGCACTTGACCGGGGCGGAATGAAAGGAATTCAGCGGTAGGGATGATTCCCCGCGTGGAAATCCACCATCTCGCCAGCGTGTTCGATCAGCACGGGCCGGGCAGGCCAGGCTAGGTTGTAGATGCGGTCAACTTCCACGTACAGCGGCAGCCAGATGTCGTGGCGCAGCAGCTCGAAGCGCGGTTTCCAGGATCATTTGCACTCCGGCGAATCGGCTGCTACGGTGAAAGGCGTATAAACGTTTATCAGGATATGTCATGACCGAAGCTGTCCGATGGACCATCAAGGTTTCGCCAGAAACCGACCTTTCCTTGCGGGGATTCCTCGGCGCGCAAGGAATGAAAAAAGGTGATCTTTCCAAGTTTGTCGAGGATGCCGTGCGCTGGCGCATGCTCGACCGCACGGTGCAGATCGTGAAGGACCGCAACGGCGACCTCCCGCCCGGCATGCTGGAGGCAATGATTGACGAAGCCGTGCGTGACGTGCGCGCCGTTGCTTCCGTTCCCGCCGCCGACTGACGACACGTGCGGGTCGTCCTCGACACCAATATCCTGCTTTCCGCGTTGATGACGCGCGGCACGCCGCCCGACCAGATTTACGAGGAATGGCGGCAGGGGCGTTTCGATCTCGTGTCCACGGAACGCCAGATCGACGAATTGCGGGCGGTGTCGCTTCGCCCGTTCTTTCAGGCCAGGCTCAAGGGCAGCGAAATCGGGCGCATGATCAACGACATCCGCCGCTTGGCGGCAATATACGATGATCTGCCTGATGTACGCCGCTCGCCACGGAGTAAATCAGACGGTAATCGCCTGAGCGGATGCGCCAGGTATGGTCGGTGCCAGCCCGCTTCACGGCGCCGTGTGGGAATGGGTAGCCGCAAGTGTCGAAGCGCGGTGGACCATGACAGCGATAACTTCGCGCGGTAATTTCCGTAGTTTGCGTTCCGCCGAAGCTCGCCAGACAACCTTATAACAAGCCATCTGCTTTCAGTTTCATAACAACGTCGTCATGCGCTGAAAGCGGTTCGTCGCGCCGCTCTGCCACGGCAGCCAAGTCGATCAGGTCTTCAAGCAGTGTTTCGTACTCCTCGACAGGTAGCAGTACCGATGTCCGATGCCCTTGAGGGTTCACGACGAATTGCGGATGGAAACCGGTAGATGCAGGCATGATTATGAGGCTCCAGGGTAACGCGATGTCATGCGTGCGAGTCTATGCTCAAGCGGGATGGCAATCAAGACAGGCCCAGTTCCTACACCCTGCCGGAGTTCTGAAGATATATCCCACATGATCTGAAAATTGCAACAATTTCTGCAAGTTGCTTTATCATACGTGCAACGTGTTTTAGCTTCTTGGGGGAATGTCATGCACAAGAAATTAACCATCACAGTGGATGAAGCGGTCTACGAAGGGCTATACCGCCAGATTGGCCGCCGCAAAATCAGCCAGTTCATTGAAGAATTGGTGAAACCCTATGTTTCCGAGCAGTCACTTGAGGCGGCTTACCGGGAAATGGCTCAGGATGAAGATGCCGAGGCCGAAGCCCTGGAATGGAGCGAGGCGCTTATTGGAGATGTCGTTGATGAACCGCGGTGAGGCTTGGTGGATTGACTTTGAGCCGGCTATCGGTGGGGAAATCACCAAAACGCGCCCCGCCGTCATTGTCAGCAACAATGGGGCAAATGCGGCGCTGAACCGGGTGATCGTGGTTCCGTTAACCAGCAAAACGGCTAAGGTTTTTCCGGGGGAGGCGGTAGTCAATGTGGCCGACAGCATGAGCAAGGCGCTTGCAAGCCAGCTCACCACGGTCTCGAAGGCAAGGCTCAAAAATATCCTGGGCAAGGTTTCTGACAAGGATATGAAGTTGATCGAAAAAGCGGTTTGCACCCAATTAGGGCTCCCAGTCTAATTAAAACAATAGGTTGTTAGTGGTGTGCAGTGCAGTGCCTACGCCCTACCGCCCCCCCCCGACCGGACCGCCAGCCCTTCCCAGGCTTTCTGCAGGCGCTTCTGCGATACCGGGTAGGGCGTCTTCAGTTCCTGCGCGAACAGCGAGACGCGCAGTTCCTCCAGCATCCAGCGCACGGCGTCCAGCGCCGGATCGGGTATTTCGCTCCTGCGCTGTTCCTCCAGCCTTTTTTCGATCAGTTGCGCCCATTCGCGCACGGCGGCCATGTGGCGGACGTCGCGCTCGTTGGGGAGCTTATCGAGGCGGCGCTGGATGGCCTGGAGATAGCGCGGCAGATGGGCGAGCTGCGCCCACGGGGTGGCGCTGAGAAAGCCTTTGAAAACGAGATGGGCCAGTTGCGCGTGGAGGTCTTGCGCCACCGCGTGCGGCGCTTTCGCCAGGCGTCCCGAGATGGCGTGATATTCGGCGGCGATGGCGCTTAACTGGCGGCAGGCGGCATCGCCCACGGCACTGAGGCGGGTGCGTGCGCGGTCTCTTTGAACGGCAAAGGCTTTTTCGCTGCGCGGTGCCTCGTCTTCGCCCAGGAAGGCGCGGTCGGCGATTGAGCAGAGCAGGTCGGCGCGCAGATCGTCCGGCGAGGTCACGGCGCGCAACTGCATGGCGGCCTGGGTGAAACCCGGCAGCCCCTTGTCCAGTTGCTTCACCTGCGCCGCCAGCGCCAGCCACAGCAGGCGGCGCGCGCCGCCACGCATGGCTGCCGCCGCTACTTCGGGGGTGTCGAACAAGCGGATGGCGGCACTTTCACCCTCGTCGACCAGTGCCGGATAGCCGGTAATGGGGTGACCGTTGCGGGTGAAGGCGATTTTCTCCGGCAGGTCGCCGAAATCCCAGACGGTCAATCCGGCGCGTTCGATATCCAGTTCCGGCGCGCGCGCGAAAGTCAGGCGTGCCGCCTGCCCGAGGCGGTTGCGCAATTCGTCGAGATCGCGCCCGCCCGCCAGTTCCGCGCCGACCTCGTCGATGATGCGGTAATTCATGCGCAGGTGGGCGGGGATGTCGGCCTCCTTCCAGGCGTCGGCGGGGACTTCCTGACCGGTTTTGCGCAGGATGTGGGCGGCCAAGGTGGCGGTCAGGGAAGCCGCGAGGGGGGCGGGTGAAAAGGCCACCAGCGCCCCGGTGACGAATTCCGGCACCGGCACGCAAGCCGCGCGGACGCGCTTGGGCAGCGCCTTGGTGAGCCAGGTGATCTTCTCGCGCAGCATGCCGGGCACCAGCCATTCGCCGCGCGCGGCGTCGATCTGGTTGAGCAGATGCAGCGGCACGCTGAGAGTGGCGCCGTCCAGCGGGTGGCCGGGTTCGAAGCGGTAAGTGAGCGCGCACGCGCTGCCGGCAACCGCCAGCGTTTCCGGGAATTGTTCCTCGGTAATACTTTCCGCGCCGTGGCGCATCAGGTCGTCGCGCGTCAGGTACAGCAGGCGCGGATCGGCTTTTTCTGCTTCGCGCCGCCATTTTTCGAAATCCGCGCCGTTGTGGATGCCCGCCGGGATGCGCGCGTCGTAGAAGGCGAACAGGGTGTGCTCGTCGACCAGCACGTCCTGGCGGCGCGACTTGTGTTCGAGTTCCTCGACTTCGGCGATGAGTTGGCGGTTGTGGGCGAAAAACGGTGCGCGTGTGTTGAATTCACCCTCTGCCAACGCGCCACGGATGAATATCTCGCGCGCTTCTGTGGGGTTCAGCGGGCCGTAATGTACGCGCCGTTTGGGCACGATGGTCAGGCCGTAAAGTGTGACGCGCTCCCACGCCGTCACCTGTGCGGGCTGCTTTTCCCAATGCGGGTCGAAATAATGGCGTTTCAGCAGGTGAGCGCCCACTTTCTCCAGCCATTCCGGCTCGATTTTCGCGGCGGTGCGCGCGTATAGGCGGGTGGTTTCCGCCAGTTCCGCCGCCATCACCCATTTCGCGCCCGCCTGGCCGGGCTTCTTCTGGAACAGTGCCGATCCGGGGAACAGGAAAAACTTGATGCCGCGCGCGCCGTCGTATTCCTGTGTCTCGCTCCTGAAACCGATGTTGCCGAGCAGGCCGGCCAGCAGGGCGCGGTGGATTTCCTCAAAAGAGGCCGCCACCTGGTTTTCGCGCCAGCCCAGTTCGGCAACGATGGCGTGCAACTGGCCGTGCAATTCGCGCCATTCGCGCATGCGCGCAGGCGAAAGGAATTGGTCGCGGCACCAGTCGGTGAGCTTGCGCCGCGATTTCTGGTGTTTCAGCGCTTCGTCATAGGCTTGCCACAGATTGAGGAAGGCCAGGAAATCGGAATTCGCGTCCTGGTGGCGGGCGTGTTTTTCATCCGCCGCCTGGCGGCGTTCCAGCGGGCGTTCGCGCGGGTCCTGCACGGACAATGCGGCAGCGATGACCAGCACCTCCCTGAGACAGTTTTCTCCCTTGGCCGCCAGCACCATGCGTCCCATGCGCGGGTCGATGGGCAGTTTCGCCAACTCGCGTCCAGTGGCGGTCAGCTTGCCGCGTTCATCGACGGCGTGGAGTTCCTCCAGCAGCTTGAAACCGTCGGCAATCGCGCGGCTGTCGGGCGGTTCGATGAAGGGGAAGTTCTCCACGTCGTCGAGCCCCAGCGCCTTCATGCGCAGAATCACCGCGGCCAGGTTGCTGCGGCGGATTTCCGGGTCGGTGTAGGGCGGTCGGGCCGCGAAATCTTCCTCGGCATACAGGCGCACGCACACGCCGCTCATCACCCGCCCGCAGCGCCCGGCGCGCTGGTTGGCGGAAGCCTGCGAGATATTTTCCACCAGCAGGCGCTCGACCTTGGAGCGTGTGCTGTAGCGCAGGATGCGTGCTTGGCCGGGGTCGATCACGTAGCGGATGCCCGGCACGGTGAGCGAGGTTTCCGCCACGTTGGTGGCTAGCACGATGCGCCGCCCACCGCCGGGTTTGAAAATGCGTTCCTGCTCGGCGGCGGAGAGCCGCGCATAGAGCGGCAGGATTTCCGCACCGGCGGGATGATGCTTGCGTAGCGCCTCGGCGGTGTCCCGAATCTCCCGTTCGCCGGGCAGAAAGATCAGGATGTCGCCGCCCTGCGGCAGGCGCGCGAGATCATCGACGGCATCGAGGATGGCGTCTTCCAGATCCTCCGGCGTTTCCTTGTCGGTGCCCTTGCCGCTCACGACTTTCAGCGGGCGGTAGCGGATTTCCACCGGATACAGACGGCCCGACACTTCGATGACCGGCGCTGGCCCGGCAGGCCCGGCGAAATGCTCGGAAAAACGTTGCGCATCGATGGTCGCCGAGGTGACGATGATTTTCAGGTCGGGGCGCCTGGGTAGGAGCTGCTTGAGATAGCCGAGCAGGAAATCGATGTTCAGGCTGCGTTCGTGGGCCTCGTCGATGATGATCGTGTCGTATGCGGAAAGCAGGCGGTCGTGCTGCGTTTCGGCGAGCAGGATGCCGTCGGTCATCAGTTTGATGACGCTGTCCGCGCCGATGTTGTCGTTGAAGCGCACCTTGTAGCCGACCTCGCGCCCCAGCGGAGAGTTCAGTTCCTGCGCGATGCGCGCCGCCACCGTGTGCGCGGCCAGGCGGCGCGGCTGGGTATGGCCGATGAGCCCGTAAACGCCGCGCTTGAGTTCCAGGCAAATTTTCGGCAATTGCGTGGTTTTGCCCGAGCCGGTTTCGCCGCAGACGATGACCACCTGGTGCTTTTCGATGGCGGCGGCAATGTCGGCACGCTTGCCGGAAACCGGCAGTTCTTCCGGAAAAACAGGGACGGGCAGCCGCGCCAGCCGTTGTGCGGCGCGAGCCAGGGAAGCCGCCGCATCCGTTTCCCATTGGGCAAGCAACTTGTCAGCCGGCTTGCCGGAACGGGTGAGATGGTGAATTTTTTGTGCCATCTGCCGCAAACGTGCCCGGTCGGCAATCATGCATTGGTCAAGGGCGGCAGGGGAAAAGGAAAGGCTCATGAATGAAGAACTCTATATTTTCAATGTGATGGCAGCTTATGTTGGTGCCGTGCGGCGAGCGGGAAAAATAATTGTCAAAAGTAGTTGACAGATATGGTCGGATATATTTAGAATTGATCCAAGTTTGAAATAAAGCCTAACTCAGTACCTCATTTCTCAACAAGGAGATCATCATGGAATTCGAAATCAACGGCATCACCGTGGCAACCGACCCCGAAGGCTACCTGCGCGACCTGTCCCAATGGTCGGAAGGTCTGGCGCAAAGCATTGCCACCAAGGAAAACCTGCAACTGACGGAAAACCACTGGGAGGTCATCAACTTCCTGCGCCAGGGGTTTGCCGAAAGCGGCACGGTGCCGAACATCCGCCTGATGCAGAAGGCCATGACCAAGGAATACGGCCCGGAAAAGGGCAATTCCAAGTACCTGTATGAACTGTTTCCTTACGGCCCGGCCAAGCAAGGCTGCCGCATCGCCGGGTTGCCCAAGCCGACCGGCTGCGTTTGAGATTTTTCGCAAGTTCGTTTCTCTCCCCCTTTGCCGCCCTTCGAGGCGGCTTTTTTTGCCCAACGGAACCGGCAAATCAGCGGTTCAGCGGATCGCGCCGGAAGGCGGCGATGGCCTGTTCAGGGGAGGCCGCGATTATTCCGCCGGGGCAGAAAAAATCGTCATACAGCACGTGGTGCTGGCGGTTGCGGTCATGGTAGGCGATGCCCTCCCACTTCGCGGTGCGTGCTTTTGACCAGGCGCCACCTGCACGGCCAAAGGCATAAAGCTTTCTCTCGCGGGTGGCGCAACGGATGCCCTCGAAAGTGACGTTCACCGCCCCCTGGGAGGATTTCACCAGCAGGGTGTAGCGCGCCACGCCGTCCTCGCCGAGGCTGATCGAGGCGCTATCCACGAAAAAACGGTTGTCGGTGGCGGCGCTGACGAAAAACGGCAACAGGTTCTCTTCCCTAGGGGTGGGGGGAAGCTGCTGCTGCAATTCACGCCACGGTTTTTCATTGTCGAATTCGATGTCGAACTGACCCCATTCCGCCTGTGCCGCCAAGGGCAGCGCGCACAGCAACAGCGCGATGATTCCCTTGGCGTTCACGGGAATGCCGTTCCGGTCGCGTCTGAAATAAGAGTGGGATGCATGAAAGCTCCTGGGTGATAAGCAAAATTGCTGGCGGCATAAGCCGCGCTTTTCAAAAGCCTGCCAAGTTGATTATAATCGACCTGCATATCCTGAATCTGTGTGTCCTGAACCGGGGTGGCAACCATTTAACTTAAAAACAGGAGAAAATCATGCTCAACGTTCTTTTCGGCTCCACCGTCGGCATCATGTCGGTCGTAACGGTTGTCGGCGCCACGGTGGTGGTGGTCGGTTGGTCGCTGTACATGTACATGAAGGCGAGCAAGCACGAATAATTCAGGCGGGTTTCCCCTTGTTGAGGTAGGCCGCCAGCTCGTTCAGCGCCTGGCGGTACACCTCGCGCTTGAACTCGATCACCGATTCCAACGGAATCCAGTAGCTGTGCCAGCGCCAGGCGTCGAATTCGGGGTGGTTGCTGGAGCGTAGCGACACATCGCAGTCGCGCCCCACCAAACGCAACAGAAACCAGATCTGCTTCTGTCCCTTGTAACTGCCGCGCCACTCGCGGCGCACCCAATGCTGCGGCACCTCGTAGCGCAACCAGTCCTTGGTGCGCCCGAGTATCCTGACGTGCTGCGGCTGCAATCCCACTTCTTCCGCCAGCTCGCGGTACATGGCCTGCTCCGGCGTTTCACCGGACTTGATGCCCCCCTGCGGAAACTGCCAGGAATGCTCCCTGATGCGCTTGCCCCAAAAAACTTCATTTTTTGCGTTGCAAATAATGATGCCGACGTTGGGGCGATAACCGTCACGGTCTATCACCTCAATCACCCCTGAATTCGTTAAGTTGGCGTAATTTTTGCATATTTAGCCCACTATTGAAAGCTGGAGGGGTACCCGGGATGCCGCGAAAATCAAATCAGCAGCCGTTTCGCGCTATGCAGGTTGAGGTCGCGCAGGCGATTGACGAAACGCGGGAAGTCCAGGCCATATAGCGACTCCAGGACGTGCGCCCGTTCCAGCAGGTCGTCCCAGCGCGGATTGCCCTGGCTGCGGGTGAAGGCAAAGACCACGATATTGCCGTGTTTTTCTGCGGGCAGGCACAGCGTGAGATTGTCGAAGCTGTCGTTGATGCGTTGTTGATAGAGCGGGAAATTCTTGTCGCTGCCCCACAGGTTGATGGCAAAAACGCCGTGGGGTGTGAGGGCGCGGCGGCAGTCGCTGAAGAACAACTGGGTCGAAAGCGGTTCCGCCAGGGTGCGCCCGTCGAAGCCGTCCGAGAGAATGACGTCGGAGCAAGCCGGGTGGGTGGCGACATATTGCCCGCCTTCCTCCACCAGCACGGAAAGGCGCTCGTCGTCGGGCGGCAGGAAAAAATGCGAGCGGGCAATCGCCAGCACCTGCGGGCTGATTTCCAGGGCGGTGGTGCGGCAGGCGGGCAGGTGGTGATGAACGAATTTCGCCATCGAGCCGCCGCCCAACCCGATCATGAGCATTTCCTTCGGTTCGGGATGAAACAGCAGGAAGGCCATCATGCTGCGGGTATAGGCCAATTCGAGCTCGTTCGGTGCACACAGGCGCATGGCGCTTTGCACCGTATCGCTGCCCAGGTGCAGGGAGCGCACGCCGTCGCGCTCGCTGACGTCGACGGAGGCGGGGTCGGCGATGGTTTTGTGGATGCGCCAGCGGGAAAGCAGTGCCATGGTATGGGGGGCAAAAAGGCGCCATTATACTGTTTGGCAAATACGGTTTACCAATGAAAAACCCTGTAAAATTGCGGCCTTTCGCCAAATTATCCGGAAGATTTCACTATGCGCGTTTCCCGCTTCTTTCTTTCCACTCTCAAGGAAGCTCCCGCCGAGGCGGAGCTGGTCAGTCACAAGCTGATGCTGCGCGCCGGGCTCATCAAGCGCCTGGGCAGCGGGCTTTATACCTGGATGCCGTTGGGCTTGCGCGTGCTGCGGCGCGTCGAGAGCATCGTGCGCGAAGAGATGAACAAGAGCGGCGCAGTGGAAGTGCTGATGCCGGCGGTGATTCCCGCCGAACTGTGGCAGGAAACCGGGCGCTGGGACGTGTTCGGCCCGCAGATGCTGAAAATCAAGGACCGGCACGAGCGCGATTTTTGCTTCGGCCCCACCCACGAGGAAGTCATCACCGATCTGGCGCGCCGCGAGATCAAGAGCTACCGCCAGTTGCCGATCAATTTCTACCAGATCCAGACCAAGTTCCGCGACGAGATCCGTCCGCGTTTCGGCGTGATGCGCGCGCGCGAATTCGTCATGAAGGACGCCTATTCCTTCCATACCGATTTCGCCAGTTTGCAACAGACCTACCAAGTGATGCACGAGACCTACAGCCGCATCTTCACTCGTCTGGGCCTGCAATTCCGCGCCGTGGCGGCGGACACCGGCGCCATCGGCGGCACCGGTTCGCATGAATTCCACGTGCTGGCCGATTCCGGCGAGGACGCCATCGCCTTCTGCCCGGCCTCCGACTATGCCGCCAACATCGAGTTGGCCGAGGCCGTTTCGCCTGCGGCGCCCCGTCCCGCACCCGGCCAGGCCATGGAAAAAGTCCATACGCCGGGCAGGCACAGCATCGAGGAGGTGAGCGCCTTCCTCAAGGTCGATCCGGCGCGGACCGTCAAGACGCTGATCGTCGAGGGCAAGGACGGGCTGGTGGCCCTGCTGCTCAGGGGCGACCACTCGTTGAACGAGGTCAAGGCCGGCAAGCTGATCCAGTTGAGCGGCGGCGTGACTTTCGCCGCCGACGGCGCCATCCGCGCCGCAGTGGGCTGCGCGCCCGGCTCCATCGGGCCGTTGGGGCTGAGCATCCCGATCATCGCCGACCGCGCGGTGGCCGTCATGGCCGATTTCGTGTGCGGCGCCAACGAGGATGGCTACCATCTCACCGGCGTCAACTTTGGCCGCGACCTGCCGGAACTCAAGGAAGTGGTGGACATCCGCAACGTGGTCTCGGGCGACCCCAGCCCGGACGGCAAGGGCAGCCTGGAACTGTGCCGCGGCATCGAGGTCGGCCACATCTTCCAGTTGCGCACCAAGTATTCGGAAGCGATGAACGCCCGGTATCTGGACGAGCACGGCAAGGAACAGGTCATGGAGATGGGCTGCTACGGCATCGGCGTATCGCGTATCGTCGCATCATGCATCGAGCAGAATCACGATGCGCGCGGCATCGTCTGGCCGCAAACCATGGCGCCGTTCCAGGTGGCGCTGGCCCCCATCGGCTTGGGGCGCAGCGAGCTGGTGCGCGAAACCGCTGAAAGCCTGTATGCGGAATTGACTGCCGCCGGGTTCGACGTGTTGCTGGACGACCGCGACGAGCGCCCCGGCGTGATGTTTGCCGACCTCGAACTGATCGGCATTCCGCACCGCATCGTCATCGGCGAGCGCGGCCTCAAGGAAGGCAATGTCGAATATCAGGGGCGCCGCGACGAGAAGGCCACGGCCTGGCCCTTGCAGGAAGCGGTGGAGCGTCTAAAATCAGTGCTATGCGTAAACTGATCGTATTATTTTGCCTGGGGCTGGCCGCCATGGCGGCCCATGCCGGAGACCAGCGCTACGAGCCGCTCGAAGCCAGCGTGCGCGCCACTCTGAACAAGGCGGTGAGCGACAGCGCCGCGCCGCGCCTGGCCTTCGCTTCGCAGAGCGAGGCTTATTCCTGGCTGGCGGAGATGTCGCGGCGCCTGGAAAAGCGCATTCCCGACAAGGAAACCCGCTTCGATTTCCTGAAAACCGTGCATTACGAGGCCACCCGCGCCGGTCTCGACCCGCAACTGGTGCTGGGTCTCATCCAGGTGGAGAGCGGTTTCAAGAAATATGCGGTCTCCAGCGCCGGGGCGCGCGGCTTCATGCAGGTGATGCCCTTCTGGGTCAAGGAAATCGGCACATCGGGGCAAAATCTCTTTCACCTGCGCACCAATCTGCGCTATGGCTGCACCATCCTGCGCCACTATCTCGACATCGAGCGCGGCGACCTGTTCCGCGCCCTGGGCCGCTACAACGGCAGTCTCGGGCAAGCGCACTATCCCAACCTGGTGCTCGGTGCCTGGAAGAACACCTGGGGTTATCCCAGCAAGACGGCGCAAGCGGAGAGGGACGGACGCAACGGTTAGGCCGCGCTGTACCGGAAGGCGCCGTTCGGCGTTACGTACCGCTGTTTAATCGCGGATTTCTTCATCCTTGCGCGTCCCAAAAGCTGTAATCCGTTTTTCGAAACGTTGCCAGGCCGCTTCCACCTGTTTGCGTTCCATGCGCGCGGCGCGCAGGCGCATGGCGAGAAAGCCCGCCGCGCTCGCCCCGGCTAACCACAGCGGCGTGGTAGCGGCAGGAAAGGCGGAATAAACGGAAAGCAGGATGGCTGCCGCCAAGCCAAGCCGGTAGGGCCGGAAGAATATGGCATTGACCCGTTCGACCTGTTCCAGGCGGTTAAGCGACTGTTCCAGGTGAAGGGCGAAGCGCAGCAGGCGCTCGATGTCCTCCCGCAGCGCCTGGTATTCCTTTTCGCTGTAAGCGAAGCCCAGTGCCCAGTTGGCGGTTTCGCCAAACCGGTCGAGCGCTTGGCGCAAGTCGCGCAGGTTGTCGCGCTGCAAACCGTGATGGGCGAAAATAATCACGATTTCCCCCAGCGCGGTTTTGAGCCGGGTGCGGATGAGGCGCAAGTTCAGCGCCCGGCTGCGTTCGGACTCGCCCAGCCGTTCCTTTTCCACCGCCGCATCGTCCTGAGCATAGACGAGCAGCCTCTCCATGGCGAGCACGCTGCCGGGGGCGAGGCTGGCCGGGTTCCCCAGGGACTCGAACCACGGGCAGTAAGCGGCGATTTCCCCCAGCGCCGCGAGTATCCGGCTGCGCTGGGTTTCGATATAGGCGGGATCGAACAAGGCCAGCAATAGGCGCGGGTTCAGGTTGCGCCGCGCCGGCAGGGTGATGCGCAGGGGGCGGGAATACACGGCATCATCAAAATTCAGGTAGGCGCCATTCTCGCCGCCATGCGACTTGGGCGTGGTGCGCCAGCCTTCTTCGGCCTGGTGTGCGCGCTCCCACAGGGTGACGAACTGCTGCTGGCAGTCACGCCAGCCGACGTCAATGGCTTGCAAATCGGAGACGCCGGTGGCGGCGCATTCCGCCAGCACCGGCTCCGCCGCCAGGCTTTCCAGCCAATCCAGCGCGGCTTCATTGCCGTCGAGAGCGAGACGCGCCGCCCCCGTCAGGGAGGCGCGGTCCAGCAGCTTTCCGCGCCACACGGCGGGCATGTCCGGCGCGGCGGCGCGGATGAAGCGCAGCAAACGCAGGTCGTCGCTCAAGCCGCGCTCTTCCATGGCATCGGCCAGCTTGCGCAGGAGATTGTGGTCGTGCAACTGGTTTTCCAGCCAGGAAGCGACCGCGCCGCGCTTCAGGTCCTTGATCGCGTCCGGCCAGTTTTTCGCCAGCGCCAGCGCCAGTTCCACGGCGGTAACGCATTGCGCTTGCCCGATGCGATAGGGGACCACCGGCCCGGCGGGGCGCACGTCGTCGCCGGGGTCGGGGAGGGTGGCGTCGCCGTTCACCCAGCGCGCCACTTCGTTGCGCCCCCAGCGCCGTTGCGGGTCGCGCAACAGCAGGCCGCGGCACAGCTTGCGCAGATCGTCGTCGAAAACGCTGCGCACATCGACCGAAGCGGTGGCCAGGCGATGGTGGATGACCTGCTCCGACAGCCCGGCAAAAGGGTGCTGCCCGCTCGCGGCTTCCAGCACCATCATGCCCAGCGACCACCAGTCGGCCTTCTCGTCGAGCACCCCGGTGAGCGCCTCCGGCGCGGCGTACCTGGCGGTGTGGGCGACGCCGGTAAAGAGCATCGTAGCGTCGTGCAACGAGGCGGTACCGAAATCGGAGAGCACCAGATCGAGCGGCTGCGGGGTGCGCAGCAGGATGTTTTCCGGCTTGAGGTCGCGGTGCAGGATTTGGCGCGCATGGATTTCGGCGATGGCCGCGCCGATTTCGCGGACCATCAGGCGGATGCGCTCGCGGCTCAGCGGGCCGGATTCCAGCAGCGCGCGCAGGTTGCCGTGGGGGCAGTATTCCATCAGCTCATAGGCGAAGCCGTCCGCCTGCCCGTGGCTGTAGAGGCGCACCACATGGCGCGCCTCGGCCTGGGCGATGCGCTCAAGCAGGGCGGAATCGGGCTGGATGCCCTTGCGGTACAGCTTGACGATGCGCTTTTCCGGTTTTGCCGGAGGCCGCGTTTCCACCAGCAGCAGATCGGCTTCGCTGCCCCGCGTGGGCAGAACTTCCAGTAGACGGTGGCCGTCGCGCAGCGGCGCGGGTAGGTGGTAACGCGCATCGGAAGCCGGGGTTTCCGGGGCCGGATCGGCGGCTTGCAGGGGGCGATTGCAGTAGAGGCAGCGCGTTTCCCCGAGAGGATTGGGCTGGCCGCAGTCGGCGTGCGGGCAAAGCTGCGTAATCGCTGCCGAAGCCGCTTCCCCGGCGGGAGGGCGTGCCTCCGCTTCGGCGGATTGCGGCGCTGGAGCCGGGACGGCGAGTGTGAAATCGACGGCGTCCAGCGCAGCCCCGCAGGCGCACACCAGCCGCGCGGCGGGGTTGGCGGCAGCGCACACCGGGCAGATGCGGAGGTATTCCCGAGCCATGATTTAACCTAGCCCGGATATTTCATGAAAACCACCCAACCCCGTGGGGGTTGAAGACACTTTTTATGAAACGTTCGGGCTAAATTCAACGCGTCATACTCCGTGGCGCGCCCTTACTCGCAGGTGAAATGCACCGCTTCCGGCGCGGCGGCGGACACTTCGTGCCCCAGCCCGAACTGGCCGGAGCCGGCGAGCGCCATTTCCTCGCGGTGCAGGTAGAGTGTCTTGCCGCCTTGGGTGAGATAGGTGCCGTTGGTGCTCTGGTCGGCGAGAAAGAATTTGCCGTTGCGCAGTTCGATGTTGGCATGGCGGCGTGAGGCCAGGGGATCGTTGACCAGCAGTTCGCATTCGCTGCCGCGCCCGACCACGGCGCACGGTTGTTGCACGTTCAATTGCAGTTGCCGTCCGCCGTGCTCCAGGCGCAAAACCGCAACCTGTCCCTTGCGCACCATGCCGGGCAGCGCGGTCGGCATCATGGTCATCTCGGCGTCGGTTTTCCACAGCACTTCGCAGATCTGTACGTCCTCGCGCTTGCCCTTGACGTTGGTCAGCCCCAGGTAACGCACGCTGGCGCGCAACAGGGGCGGCAGCGCGTCTACCGTGTCGCGCGTGGTGATGATCTGCTCGGCGGCGGCCAGCCCCGCCATGCGCGCGGCCACGTTGACCGCGTCGCCGAAAACGTCGCCGCCTTCGCGGATCACCTCTCCGGAATGCAGGCCGATGCGGATGCGCATCCCGCCCGTGACGCGCTCCATCTCCTCCTGCATGGCCATGGCGGCCTCGACCGCATTGGCCGCATTGGGAAAGGCGCACAGGATTTCATCGCCGATGGTCTTGATGGTTTCCCCGCCGTGGCGGCGCGCGATGCCGCCGAGCAGGGTCAGGCATTGTTCGATCTTGCCCAGCGCGGTCTGGTCGCCCAGGGTTTCATACAGGCGCGTGCTGCCGCTGATGTCGGCGAACAGAATGGCAAGAGACAGGGGCAGCGGATTCATGGGAAGACATTATAACCATGCTGGCCGCATAAACTAACGTTGCTGCTTGCCTTGTATTGCTGGTAATACTTGCCACGGACAGCCTTGGAAAAGTCGAAGTCATACTCGGGACGCAGGTCGTCAGACTCGTTGTTCATAGCGATTCCTCTCTTGAGTGGCCGCCGTTCGGGCGCTGATAATTCGAAACGTGATGCCGTGCTCGGTATGAGCAACTACGCCGTGATCATATTTTCCGCCGGATTTTCAGCACTGGTGCAAGGTGCGGTGCGTGAGCGCCGGCAGGCTGCTGCGCAGGCTGGCCTGGTAGGCGGGGTTGATGTTGGCGGCGACCACGCCGGAACCGCGCGGCAGGCGGTCGAGCACCACGCCCCAGGGATCGACGATCATGCTGTTGCCGTGGGTTTCGCGCCCGCTCAGGTGGTAGCCGCCTTGCGCCGGGGCGATCACGTAGGCGAGGTTTTCGACGGCGCGCGCGCGCACCAGGATTTCCCAGTGCGCCTTGCCGGTGGTCTCGGTGAAGGCGGCGGGCAGCACGATGAGATCGACATTGCCCATGGCGCGATAGAGCTCGGGAAAGCGCAAGTCGTAGCACACCGACAGCCCGAGGCGCCCGAAGGGGGTGTCCACCACCACCACCTGGTCGCCCGGTTCGATGGATTCTTCCTCGTGGTAGCGCTCGTTGCCGAGGTCCAGACCAAACAGGTGTATCTTGTCGTAGCGCGCCGCCAGCTTGCCCTTGTCGTCGTAAACCAGGCAGGCATTACGTACCTTGTTGGGGTCGTTGGCTTTCAGCGGCACGGAACCGCCAACCAGCCAGATCTTGTGATGTTTCGCCATGCCGCTGAGGAATTTCTGGATCGGTCCCTTGCCTTCCGCTTCGCACACCGCCAGTTTGTCGCTTTCCTTGTTGCCCATGATGGCGAAAAATTCCGGTAGCGCCACCAGTTTGGCGCCTTGCGCAACTGCCATGCCGATCAGCCGTTCGGCTTCGCTCAGATTGGCCGGGACGTTGGGGCCGGAGGCCATCTGGATGGCGGCCACCCGGAACACGCCGGCCTGCGGCTTGGCCTTGGCGACGGGGGCGGCGCGCGATTTGGTCTTGGCGAAACTGGCTTTGCTGGTCATTGCTGTCCTCACTGTTTTTTCAGGCGGGAATCAGAACCCGCTTTCATTTTCGTATGGCTCCACCTCGGGAGCGATTTTCCCTACCTGCGGATTATCCCATGTTCCGCTTATGCTGTATTCATAAGCGGCAATCTGGTCGAGCGGGTCCTTCAGCAGTTTTTGCACCACCAGGGCGGTGATTCCCACCACCGGTGAGGCCAGCAACACGCCGGCCATGGAAACGCCGGCGCTGATGGCCGGGGCCACGCGCACCCGCAGGGCCTGGGTTTCATGGGCAACGTCGGTTTCCCCTTTCATGGTCACTTTGGCGGCTGGGCCTTCAATGCGGAAATCGTCGCTGGAAACCACGCCGCGCTGCGCTTTCAGGGTGCCGGAAATGTCGTCGAAGGCAAATCCCTCGCTGAAAATATCGCGGAAATCCAGGGTGATGCGGCGCGGCAGCGCTTGCAGGCTGAGAATGCCCAGCAGCTTGCCGATGCCCGGCTCAATCTTGCTGAACTGCCCTTTGTGCGCTTCCAGCACCATGTCGCCAGACAGCGTCGGATAGTCGATTTCCTGCGGGCTGCCCTGCCAGGAAAGCTGCCCTTCCAGGCGCGCCGTGCCGTTGCGTACCGCGTTGGGATAGCCCAGGCGCACCAGCAGCTTGCCCACGTTCTGCACGTCGAGACGCAGGTTGACGCGCGTGCGCGGATTGCGCCGCCATGCCTGCCACAAGCCATCCATGGCCAGCGTGGCATCCGGGTTGCTCAGTTTGATGCGCTCGATGCGCCAGTCGGCGTCTTCGTTGAATGCCTTGAGTTCGAGCTTGCCCAGGGACTTGTTCTTGACCTGGAAGCTATCCGCCACCACGTCCAGCGCCGGCCAGTTGCGGCTGGTTCCCTCGGGTGCGGCGGCGGCATTTTCGGTGATGGTCTCCGGTATGCTCAGATAGCGCAGGCGCGCCTCGACGTGTCCCTTCCCTTCCGGGCGCCAGAACAGGTCGCCCGCCATTTCGCGGCTTTGTATCGCGGCTTTCCAGTTTTCATTGTGGCTGGTGGCGCTGACTTTCACATCGTGGAAATGGCGGCCATGCAAGGCCAGTTGCCCGCAGCGGAAATTGATGCCGGTGAACCCGATGCCCGGACCTTCCGGCGAGGATTTGAAGAGGGCGTACCACGCGTCGAAATCCAGGGCGGGCAGGTCGCTGTTGAGCCATATTCCGCCTTGCGCCTGGGGCATGGCGGCCGTGCCGATGCGGATCGTGCCGCGCTCGATAACGGGCTTGTCCTTGTCCAGGCGGCGCTGAAAGTGTGCCGACAATACATCGCCATAACTGATCTGCCAGCTGTCGCGTTGCGCGCCGACAATTTTTTTCTCAACGCGCAGGGCGACGGAATCCGCCTCAAGCTTGGCAAACGGAGGCGGCAGGGCGGAGGCCAGGCCCTGCAAGGTCGAATCCAGTACGAATTCCGCAGCTTTCTTGCGGATCGTCACTTGCCCGCGCCAATCGGTTGCTCCGTTCAATTGTTGCGTTGCGGGATGGCTACCCAGGCGGGCAATGCCGGCCGCCGTGGCGCGTCCCTTCAGGTTGAGGCGTATGGCGCCGTCCTTGTGGCTGGCCCCGTCCAGCGTGGTGGCGCCGCCCAGCGCCTGGAAAGTGATGGCGGGAATCCTGACCTGCGCTTCGGTGAATTCCAGCTTGCCGTTGACCTGTTCCAGCAGCGGCAGGCCTTCGCCGGGGTCGACCCGGTTGTTGACGAACTGGTATCCCCCGCTGACCAGGGTATCCTTGCTGTGGCGCAGGGGGATTTTCAGCCGGAGCGTGAAATTGCCGTTGCCGCCGGCCTGCATGTCTTCGGTGAAATGGTCGATCATGCCCGCCACCGGGCTTTGCGCGACGAATTTGAGCATGTCTTTGGTCGGTCCGCTGGCCGAGCCTTCCAGTTCGAGGATTTCTTCCGGCGCCAGCAAGTCGGCGATTGCCGTATGCACCTTGCCGATTTTCATGCCGTAGGTGTTGCCGGCATGGGCCTGGATATCCATGCGCGCACCGCGAAACAGCAGATCGAGCGCGATATTTTCGATGCGCGGCCAGCCCGTGGCGTATTCCAGCACGCCGTCGTTGACCTTTGCGGATACCTCGAAAATGCCCGATTTGCCGTCCACGAAGGGAAACTGGGCGAGGTTCCCTTTCAGGCGCAGGCGCACATCGCTGGAACGTCCGCCGAGTATCGACGTGCTCAGCCAGTCGCGCGTCGCTTTTCCCACCGTCAGGGGAATGTAGCGGCTGGCATGGCGTGCGTCGGCGCGCGTCAGCTGCCCGTTCAGATCGATCTCGCCGGGAGTGCCGGGGGTGTGGCGGTAAGTGCCGTGGGCATGCCCCGTCAGGTGGTCGTTGGCAAAATCGGCGGCCGCCAGGCGGACATCCACGCCATTGGCGCGCTTTTGCCAGGATGCCTGCGCGCCAAGGGTTGTGAAGGTGAGCGGTTCAGGAAACAATTCCGGCAAGTGGAGGCCGACACCGCGCCCTTTCAGCGCCAGCTTGCCGCCCTTTTCGCTGGCGTCGAAATCGCCGCTCATTCCGCTGAAACTGATGGATTCCCGTTGCCCCAGCGCATTGACGCCCAGTTCCGCGAAGCTGCCCTTGGCGCGGTAATGTGTCGGCGCCTGCCACTCACCGTCCCATTGCAGGAAAAGATCGCTCACGCCGCCGCGTGGCCGGCTTTGCGCCAGCAAGGCGCGCTGCGCTTCGGAAAACGGCAGGTGCGCCGCCAGGGCCGCCAAGGCGCCCAGGTCCAGCCGGTTGAGGCGGATTTCCCCGCCTTCCGGCTTGCCGCCCGCCGCCGGGGTATAGCGTGCGATGATGTCGGAAGGTGGCAGCCGCACGCCTTCGCGGGTGGTGAAGGTCAGCCCGCGGGCGCGCAATTCGTGTCCTGGCTGGGCGAAGCGCCCCCCCAGCCGCCCGTTCACCGAAACCAGGTCGAGCCGTGGCAAGCCGTCCGCCCAGCGCATGTCGATGTCGCTCAAAGCCAGATCGGCGGTGACGTCGGCGATGCCGTTCTGCGCTACGTTGAGCCACAGGCGCAGTTCGCCATAGCCGCGTTGCAGGTCGAAGGGCAGGTCGAACCAGGCGCGCCATGCCGCCAGGTCGGTGCGCTCCAGGGCAGCGTACAATGCCCCGCGCCAGGAGAACAGCTCCAGCAGCTTGTTTCCCCGGAGATCTCCGCGCACGTCCAGCGGGCCGGCCAGATGCGCCGGAGGCACGGCGCGCAGGCCGAAGCGGTGGCGCTTGCCGCTGTTCTCCAGGCGGAAATTGAAATTTTTCAACACCAGAGGCGGCGCTCCCCGTTTTTCGTCGTTCCAGGAAATGATGGCATCGCGGATGATGATCTGGCGCTGGCTCATTACCCAGTCGGCGAAGCCCCCTTCGTCGGTTTCCTGGCCGAGCTCCACGCCACCGACGAAAAGTTGTCCGGCGGCATTGCGCCGCACGGCAAGCATCGGGCCGAAGATTTCCAAGCTGTGCAGGCGCACCCCTCCGACCAGCAGCGAACGCCACGACAGGGTGTTTTCCACCTGCTGCAAAAACAGCGCCGGGCGTCCCTGGCCGTCTTGCACCACCACGTCGCGCAGAGTCAGCGTGGGGCGCAAGCCGTGCCAGCCCGCCGCGATGCCGCCGATGGCAATGCCTTGCCCCACGCTACGGGAAAGCGAGGCGGCGATGGCCTCGCGGTATTCGCCAATATTAGGCAGCACCCAGTAGCGCAACGCCAGCACCATGACGGCGAACAACAGCCACGACGTCAGCAGGGCATAAACGGCAACACGAAACAGGCGGCGGGAAAACATCATCAGCATGGGCGGATTTTACGCTTTCGCCGCTTAAATTGCCCGGAAAGCCGCCGCGCCGGGTGCAATTGCTCTCTTTCCGTCCGCCCCAATTGACCGGGGTAGGTCAGCTGTTTAAACTTGGCCCACCGAATTCCTCGCAAGCCGCGCCCCCGGCCCCCATCATGAAACTCGTTATTCTCGACCGCGACGGCGTCATTAATTTCGACTCCGCCCAGTTCATCAAGAGCCCGGACGAATGGGAACCCATTCCCGGCAGCCTGGAGGCCATTGCGCGCCTCAACCAATCAGGATTTCGTGTGGTAGTGGCGAGCAACCAGTCCGGTATCGGGCGCGGGCTGTTCGACATGGCCACGCTCAACGCCATCCACAACAAGATGCACAAGGCGCTGGGACGCTTGGGCGGGCGCATCGACGCACTGTTTTTCTGTCCCCACACCGCCGATTCCAGCTGCGCCTGCCGCAAGCCCAATACCGGCATGTTTCTGGAAATCGCCCGTCGTTTCAACACCGATCTGGGCAACGTGCCGTGCGTCGGCGATTCCCTGCGCGACCTGGTGGCCGCCGCCGAAGTGGGCGGCCAGCCGATATTGGTGTTGACCGGCAAGGGCGAGAAAACCCGTGACGACGGCGGCCTGCCTGAAGGCACCCTGACCTTCGCCGATTTGGCCGAGGCGGCCCGGCACATCATCGACAACCGGACATGAGGCTTTCATGATCTGGTTGCGTTCCGCCCTGTATACCCTGGGCATGGTGCTTTTCACGCCCTTCTACAGTTTCCTGATCCTGCTGTTTTTCCGCGCCGATCCGATGACGCGCTTTCGCATTATCCGTCCCTGGTCGCAAATCATGCTGGCCTGGTTGCGCCTGACCTGCGGCCTTTCCCACCGCGTGACCGGCGCGGAAAACATCCCGGCGCATCCCTGCGTGATCCTTTCCAAGCACCAGTCGGCCTGGGAAACCCTGGCTTTCCAGGGTATTTTCCCGCCCATGGTGTGGGTGCTGAAGCGCGAACTGCTGCGCATTCCCTTCTTCGGCTGGGGGCTGGCGCTGGGCAACCCCATCGCCATCGACCGCGGCTCGCCGCGCGAAGCCCTGCGCCAGCTCACCATCCAGGGAAAAAAACGGCTGGCGGAAGGATTTTGCGTGGTAGTGTTTCCGGAAGGTACGCGCATCAAGCCCGGCGAGAAAGGCAAATACAATGTCGGCGGTGCCTGGCTGGCGACGCATAACGACGCCGTGGTAGTGCCGGTGGCGCACAATGCCGGCGAATTCTGGGGCAAGAACGCCTTCCTCAAGCGGCCCGGCGTGATTACCTTGAGCATCGGCCAGCCCATCGATGCGCGCGGCATGAAGGCCGACGAACTGAACGCCCGCGTCGAGGCCTGGATCGAAAACGAAATGACGCGCCTGCATGACCTCAAAACCCCTGATGCGCATTGAGGAACGCTCGGCCCGCCTGCCCGATGGCGCGGAAATCCGTTACGTTCTCAAGCGTAGCGCGCGCCGCCGTACCATCGCGCTACGCATCGACGGCAGCGGTCTGACCGTCAACGCCCCGGCGCGCGCGCCGCTGCACCGCCTGGAAGCCGTGCTGGCCGATAAAGCGGGCTGGGTGCGCGACAAGCTCGCGCAGATGCTGGCGCGCCGTCCGGCGCAACGATTATGGCGGGATGGCGAAAGCCTGCCGTTTCTCGGCGGCGCCTTGCGTCTTTCCGTGCTTGTCGGCAGGCCCAGGACGCCACCGGTGATGACGGACGGGCATTTGTGGGTGGAAGCCGCCGACAGCGCCGATGATGCGGCCATCAAGGCCAAGGTGCTGAAGTGGTACCGCGCCCAGGCGCTCGCGCACCTTGCCGGACGCAGCGCGCATTACGCCGCGCTGCTGGGCGTGGCAACGCCACCACTGGCGCTGTCGAACGCCGCCACCCGCTGGGGCAGTTGCAACGCGCGCGGCGAAGTGCGCCTCAACTGGCGCTTGGTCAAAGCCGCGCCGCATCTCATCGACTACGTGGTGGCGCACGAACTGGCGCACCTCAAACACCTCGACCACTCGGCGGCCTTTTGGCGCACCGTTGGTCTGCTTTGTCCGGATTACTGCGCGGCGCGGCGCGAATTGAAGGCGTTGGGGCACCTGTACCATTCGTTCTAGCCCGAACGTTTCATATAAATCCGGTAACAGAAAGGAACCGCATGAATTGTGAACTGTGCACCGCCCCCGGCGGCGAAATCCTCTGGCAGAACGAACTGTGCCGCGTGGTGCTGGTCGATGATGCCGATTATCCCGGCTTCTGCCGCGTAATCCTCAAGCGCCACGTCCAGGAAATGACCGACCTCGGCGCCATGGGGCGCGTGCATTTCATGGCGGTGGTGCTGGCTGCGGAGCAGGCGGTGCGCGCGGTACTGGCACCCGACAAGATCAATCTCGCCAGCCTGGGCAACCTGGTGCCGCACCTGCATTGGCACGTGATCCCGCGTTTTCGCGGCGACAGGCATTTCCCCAATCCGATATGGGGCATCCCGCAACGCGACGGCACGCCGCCGCGCGTTCCCGATCTCGCGGACAAGCTGCGCGCCGCGTTTCAGGAAGCGCTTGCCTTATCCTTCCCGGCTTGAACGACGCGCCGCGCCGGAAATACGGCGCGGAAGGTGCTGCCTTCGTCCGGCACACTGTCGATTTCCAGCCGCCCCTGGTGGCGCGTCAGAATATGCTTGACGATGGCCAGCCCCAGCCCGGTGCCGCCGGTCTCGCGCGAGCGCCCGCGATCCACGCGGTAAAAACGCTCGGTGAGGCGCGGGAGGTGCTGGGCTTCGATGCCCAGCCCGGTGTCGCTGACGGAGAAAGCGACGCCGTCGGCATGGGCTTCCCAGGTCAGGGTGATTTCCCCTTCGTCCGGGGTGTAGCGGATGGCGTTGCTGACCAGGTTGCCGAAAGCGCTGCGCAACTCGTCCTCGTTGCCGAGCAACCCTGCGGTGGCGCGAATGTCGAGACGCAGATGATGCCGCCCATCGCTCAGGGTTTGCGCCTCGCGGTACAGCGATTCGAGCAGGTGCGGCACCGCCACCGCGCGTTCCGGCGCGCTCTGGCCGTTTTCCAGGCGCGACAGGGTCAGCAGGTCTTCCACCAAACGTTGCATGCGCGTGGTCTGTTCCAGCATCAAGCCGAGATAGCGGCGCATTTGTGCGGGCTCTGCCGCCCGCGTGCCGTCGGCCCCCGCATCGACCAGGGTTTCCAGGAAACCGCCCACCACGGTAAGCGGTGTACGCAACTCGTGCGAGACATTGGCGACGAAATCACGGCGCATGGTTTCCACGCGCTCGAGTTGCGTGATGTCGCGGATCAACAGAAGTTTCTGCTCGTCACCGAATGGCACCATCTGGAAGGACAGCGTCAGGTCGCGGTTGCGCAGGGATTTGATGACCAGCGGTTCGCGGTAATTTTGCGCGGCGAGATACTCGGAAAACTGTGCCTGGCGCAACAGATAGGCCAGCCACTGGCCGCGGTCGCGCTCCAGGCTCAAGCCGAGCTGGGCTTCCGCCACACTGTTGCACCATTCGATCTGGTCGCGCTCGTTGAGCATGACAATGCCGTCCGGCATGGCCTCGGCGGCGCGCTGAAAACGTTCCAGGGTAGCGGAAAGGCTGGTTTCGCTGCTCGACTGGTGGCGCTGCCGCTGGTGCAGCATGGAAAACAGGTCGGCCCACACCCCGCTGCCATCGGGGAGAGGCTTTCTTTCCGAATGCGCCAGCCAGGCGGCGAAAGCGGCGAGGTTGCGCAAATGGAACAGCAGGTAAAACAGCAGGGCCAGGCTGATAAAACCCAGCGCGGCAGTGGCGCTTGCCGCTGCCCACAGGATTAATGCGAACAGGGTGATGAAAGCCAGCGCGGTCAGCGGGCGCAGCCAGAAATGGGGCATGTCTTCCCTATTCCGGGAGCGCCGAAAAACGGTAGCCCGAGCCGCGCACGGTCTGTACCAGATAGTCGTGGCCGCTGGTTTCGAGCGCGCGCCGCAGGCGCCGGATATGCACATCGACGGTGCGGTCTTCCACAAAAACCTGGCTGCCCCACACCTGATCGAGCAACTGGGTGCGCGAATGGACGCGCTCTGGATGCGTCATGAGGAAATGCAGCAAGCGGAACTCGGTCGGCCCGAGTTCCAGCGGCTGACCGTTACCGCTGACGCGGTGGCTTTCCGGGTCGAGGCGCAGGCCGCCGGCTTCGACGGGATCGCTGGTCATCTGCGGTGCGCGGCGGCGCAACACTGCCTTGATGCGGGCGAGCAGTTCGCGCGGACTGAAAGGCTTGGTGACGTAGTCGTCGGCACCGGTTTCCAGCCCGGTAACTTTGTCCTGCTCGTCGCCGCGCGCCGTCAGCATGATGATGGGAACATCGCGGGTGCCTGCGTCGCCCTTGATCTTGCGTGCCAGCGCCACGCCGCTCATGCCGGGCAGCATCCAGTCGAGCAGCACCAGGTCCGGCAGGGTGTTGCGCACGATACCCAGTGCGGCTTCCGCGTTGTCGGCAATGACCGGATGGTGGCCGGCCTGGCGCAGGGTAAAAGCGACCAATTCCTGGATCGCCGGTTCGTCTTCCACGACCAATATGGTGGCGGGCATGGCTTACTCCGAAACAAGGCGGCTCCCGGACGGACTGTCAGGAGACTCAGCGCTTGCCATATTATGACGCGAATGTTGCAGATTCGTGACATCCCGGCTAAAGCGCGCCGCCCAGGAACAGGTACTTCCTGCGCCATTCCTCGCGGCAGCGTGCCTCGCCCCAGGCCAGCATTTCGCCATCCCACAGCTTGCCGCGATAACCGGCGCCGACGTCGCGGCGCGCGTCCTTCTCCGTCCAGCAACCGAGACGCACCGCCTCGGTGACGGCCAGGATGCGTTCGGCGCGCTTGCGGTTTTCCTCCCACTCCGGCGGCAAGGTCGGCGGCAGGCCGACCCGGATGCGGATGGCGCGGTCGAGCCGCTCTTCCACTTCGCCATAGCCGTGCGCCTTGATGGCGGCCTTGAGCGGCGAGGGCAGGTCTTTCAGCAAGGCTTCCGCCAGATCGTGGATCAGCACGTACAGCCGCGCCGCGCGCGGCGCCTTGCGCCACACCATCTCCATCAGTACCCGCTCCTCCAGCACGCAATGCTGCGCCACGCGGTAGGCCTCATCGCCCACGGTCTGTCCGTTCCAGCGCGGTTCGCGCGAAATGGCGGTAAGAAAATCCCCGGCCACGTCGATGTCCAGCGGCGAGGGATCGAGCAAATGCACCCTCCGCCCAGAGAGCATGCGCTGATACAGGCGGGGTGTCTGTTGGTGAGTAGGGATCATGGTTGTGCGGATGATTTCCTTAAAGCCCGGCGGGCTGTTAGAATCCTACCCTTGGGTTTGCGCCCGTAGCTCAGATGGATAGAGTGTTGGCCTCCGAAGCCAAAGGTCGCTGGTTCGACTCCAGTCGGGCGCGCCAATCTGGAACAAAAAGTGGGCACTTGATCATGAGTGCCCATTTTCTTTTGGTGCGCGGGACGGCGTTCACCGGCGCTTCAACCATGCCCCCGGCCAATGCGTGACGTTCTGATCCAACTCGCTCTCGTTAAACGGCCATGTCGGCTGCTCGATCACGAATTCCGGGTGCCCGGCAGCGAAGTCACGTGCAGCCCAGGTCGGGTTGTCGGTCGCCCATTCCGGCTTACCGCGCGGCACATCGGCCAAGTCATGCATGATGCCGTCGGTGGCGACAATATACGACCCCGGCGTCACCAAATCGGCATAGGCTTCCAACTCATCGCGAACATGGGCATAGGTGTGGTTGGAATCCAGAATCACCAGCACGCTTTCGCCCGGCTTCACGAGGGACTTCACCCGCGACACGATTTCCGGTGCCGTTGAACTCCCCTCGATCAAGGTAATTCGGTCATTCAAGGGATGCGCCTCGATGGCCACCCGGTTATGTGCGCGAATTTCGATGTCGACCCCGATGATGCGGCCCTTATCCATCGCCTTGCACAGGCTGGAATAAAAAATCAGCGAACCGCCATGCGCCACCCCGGTTTCTATGATCACATCCGGCTTGATCCGGAAAACCGCCTCCTGCATGCGCAGCATGTCTTCCGGCAACTGAATCACCGGACGCCCCATCCAGCTGAAGGTGTATTGGTACTTCTGGTTCCAGCCCACGCGCACCCACGCGCGCGAGATCGCCTCGAAGGCTGGCTTGGAATACAGGTCCATCACCTGGGTTTGTCCTGCATCATCCATCGTCAAGGTCTTGGCCTCAGTGTCCAGTATCAGTTTCATCATTCGCTCCAATCAATCAAATTCAGTTCAATGCCGGCGTCTGCCAGCAGTTTCATGTTTTCATCCCGATAATTCGGATTCATTAACAACGCATTGAGGACCCCCCGGAACGGCAGCTCGGCCAGCGCGACAATCGGATGACCAGTACCTGGGATATAACGGCCCTGTTTATTGGGATTCAGATCCACCACGCAATCAATCAGCGCGCACGCCGGATCGACCAGATTGGCAAAGGTTGCGCCTTTTGCTCCTGCGCCCCACAGGGCCACCTTGCCGTTTTGGCTCAGTTCACTTAAGCGCATCAACCAAGCCTGCCGGAGTTTATGCTCTTCTGCCGCATACGCAATCGCCAGCGACACGGTTTCGGCAGCTGCGGGCAAGGCCTCGTCAACCTCCGCCACACGGGCTTCCAGCCAGAGATACTGCCCGCCAAAGATGTGCTCGACGCGCTCGATGGCAAACCCGGCACGGCGCAAGGCAAGCCCCAAAGACTGTGCCGTAAAGAGAGAGCAGTGCTCGTAAAAGAAATCCCAGATCACGCGGTGACGCAAAATCCACTCGACGCAAGGCGTTTCAAAAAACACCCGGGCCTTCGGCGACGACGCCAGGGCGGCACGCACCGCGTGCAGAATTTCCAATGGCTCAGGGACGTGCTCGATCACATGGCGGCAGACCACCACATCGGCCGCGATGTCGGTGCAACTTTGATCGTAGTAGCAAGTGCGAAATTGCAGGCGGCCATCCAGGCCGGACAATGGACCCACATAGCTCGGGTCAAATCCATAACCCGTGTTGTTCGCCCCTGGGTAGTTGACCAGCTTCTTGAGAAAGTGCCCCTTGCCGCAGCCCACCTCGACAATTGTGCAGTTGCGCACCCCCTGGCGCTCGACCATGTCCCGCACCAGGCCATCCAGATAGGCGTCGAAGCAAGCCGAACAGGACTGCGTGTTGTCATAGTCTTCGCCGTAGCTCAGGCGCGACAAATCGAACGCCCGGTTGAAAACGAATCCGCAGTCTTCACAAATCATCAAATCGAGTTCCCCGCGCGTGACCGTGCGGGCCGCCTCTTGGCTGTTCACCACCAGGTTCTGATGCGCCGGAACTTGGGAACGCTGCAGGAATGGTCTTAATCGCGCGCGCTCGCACACCGGGCAGCGACGCTGCTTCATATCGTTTCCCCTTGGAGGGTATGCTCAAGTCCTTGCGCCAACGTGAGTGCAGGTCGCCACCCGAGCGCCTTGAGCTTGAGGCTCTCGCCAACGAGCAAGGGCGGCTCGGCGGGCCGCTCCGTGGTCAATGCCAACACGGGCTCCGGATCGGCGTCCAGCAGGGAGGCCAGGGTCGTCACCACCTCGGCCAGACGCGTCGGCTCACCCGAGCACACGTTGTAAGCGCCGTCGGCACCTTCGGTCAGCAGTCTGAAAAAGCCCTCCGCAACATCCGAGGCGTGCAGAAAATCACGATACGCGTGTGCATTCACGCCAAAAGGTGCCCGCACGCCCCGGAAGACTTCGGTCAGCGAGGGAATCAAACGGCCTGCGAATTCGCCCTGCCCAAAGGGCAGAAATATCCGCCCCCAGGCGCAGGGGACTTGATGCCGTGCACACACCGCCATGACCAGGCGGCGGGTTGCATCCTTCGCAGCCCCGTAGAGCGTGGTCGGATTAAGCGGTGTGTTGTCTTCCCGGCAATAGCCGTGTGACCAGTCATATTCCGCACAGGTGCCGGCAATCACCACCCCTTGGCCGCCGTTAGCGCAAAAGGCCTCTGCCAGACGCACCGACGCATCGACCCAACGAAGATTCAAGGGCGAAGTCCAATATTGGCCATGTTCGGCGTACCAAGCCAAATGGATGAGGTGGCTGGCACCAGCACGTTGAATGATGTCGCCGCAGTCTTCGTTCTGTAAAAGATCGGCCTCGATAAAGTCGCCCGTGTAGCCGACAGGGCGCGAACGCCCGACAACGACAGCGTCAATTCCTGCATTCAGGAGTTGATTGAGAACGTGGCGCCCAATGAATCCGCCGGCACCTGTCAGAAGTACTTTCATTGCTTAAACGGAAACGATAGTGGCATCGGCGGCGTAACGCACTTTCAGCTCGGTGATGGAAGGCTTGGCGTAGAGGATACGGGGTTTGTTATTTGCCACTGCTATTGCCCTTCTTCTTGATTTTGTGCTTGACCTTGAGGAACGCTACATTCAGTTCGATGGTTGTTTCGGTATCGGTTGTGGTGAACTCATCACCCAATATCTCGGCGATGATTTCGCCGCTTTTTTGCATCAGAGACTTCTGCCGGGATTCGTCTTCCGTTTCGGTCAACTGGTTCAGGGTTCTGGAAAGATGGCGAACCTTGGTGAAGGTTTCGATAATGGCGAATGTGGTTTGTGTGGCCTGTTGGCTTTTCAGAATGGTGGCCAGCATGTACAGGCCCTTTTCGGTAAACGCTTTCGGCATTACTGTAGCGTGTTTCAGCCGGTTGAACCGGTCGAAATTTTCGACTAGTTCATTTTTCTCGGGCTGTGTAAGCTCGATCAGATAGTCCTCAGGGAACTTGTCAAGGTTGTTTTTGACAGCCTCGTTGACACGTTTCGTCTCTACTCCATATATCTCAGCAACATCCCCGTCAATCAGCACCTTTTCACCACGAATGCTGATGATGCGGGTTTCGATATCTTCAATTCCGATGACGTTCATTTCGTTCTCAATTCCGCTACCAAGCTGATAAAAACAGGTTTGGCATTGGTGAATCGAAGGTGGTCAGTACCGGCACCACCGTCACAAACTGCCCGCCCCATTCCTGCACATACGCCAACTGTGCCATCACTTCCTCGCGCAAATTCCACGGCAGGATCAGGATGAGGTCTGGCTGCTTGGCCTTGAGATGGGCTTCATCCACGATGGGAATGCGGCTGCCCGGCATGCATTTGCCTTGTTTGGCCGGGTTTTTGTCGGCCACATAGGGCAGCAGGTCGGGGCGGATGCCGGCGAAATTCAACAGGGTATTGCCCTTCGCTGCTGCTCCGTAGGCACCCACTTTCAGCCCTCGATGCTTGGCGTCGATCAGGAACAGCAGCAGATCATCCTTGACCTTCTCGGCCTTGTGCTGGAAATCCCGGTAGAACGCCGGAGTGGTCATGCCCGCTTCTGCTTCCACCTGCATCAAAGTCGCTACTGCAGGTGTTTGCGCATGGCTTCCTGTATCGCTGCGCTGCGCAAACACGCGCAGGCTCCCGCCATGGGTCGGCAATGCTTCGACATCGAACACTGCCAGACCGTTGGCGGCAAAGATGCGCTGCACGGCGGTCAGCGACAAATACGAGTAGTGCTCATGATACGCCGTGTCGAACTGGTTTTCCTGCACCATGCGCAGCAGGTGGGGAAACTCGAAGGTGGCTACGCCCTGGGGCTTGAGCAGACGGGTGAAGCCGGCCACAAAGTCGTTGATGTCCGGCACATGAGCCAGCACATTGTTGGCGGCCATCAGATCGGCTTGCCGCCCCGCTTGCGCCAATTCATCCGCCAGTTCCACCCCGAAGAAGCGCTCGACAATGTCGATACCCTTGCTGCGCGCAGCGCTGGCGGTGCTGGTGGTGGGTTCAATGCCGTAGCAGGGAATCCCCGCCTGCTTAACATATTGCAGCAAATAGCCATCGTTGGCGGCGACCTCGACCACGCAGCTGTGGGCGCTCAGGCCGAAACGCTTGATCATTTGAGCGACATAGCATTGCGCGTGCGCCAACCAGGTCGTGGAGAACGAACTGAAATAGGCGTAGTCCTGAGTGAAGAGTGCTTCCCGCCCCGCGTGGTCTTCCGTCTGCACCAGCCAGCAGCTTTCGCAAACCAGAATACGCAGGGGGAACCAGATTTCAGGGGCGCGAATGGCTGCTTCGGTCAGGTAAGCATTCGAGGGCGGAGCATTGCCCAAGTCGAGAAACGGCAGGTGCAATTCGCTGCCACAGTGACGGCATTTCAAGCGCGCACTCCCTCGAAGTCGGATCTGATTAGCGCATGCCCGGCATCGCGGGCAGACAGTTCGGTGATGGCCAGCGGCCAGGCAATTCCCAAGCGTGGGTCGGCGGGGTTCAATCCGCCCTCGGCCTGGGCGGCATAGGCTTCAGAATGGCAGTAAAGCAGCTCCACATTGTCAGTCAGCGCCTGAAATCCATGGGCAAAGCCCTCCGGGATCAGCAGGGCGCGGCCGTTCTCTGCGGAAAGCCGCTCGGCATGCCAGCGCAAAAAAGTGGGTGAGTTAATCCGCAGATCGACCGCCACATCCCACACCTCGCCACGGATGCAGGACACCAGTTTCATCTCGGCCTGGGGTGGGTGCTGGAAATGCATGCCGCGCACCGCGCCTTGTTTGGCCGTATAGGTGTGATTGATCTGGGCAATCGGTTTGACCCAGCCAGCCGCAGTCAGTTCTTCGGCACAGAACAAGCGCGAGAGAAACCCCCGGCTATCGCCCTGGCGCCGACGCTCCACCCGCTTCAGGCCCGCCAGAGGCAAATCGGTTACCGTGAAGCGACTCATGAGCGAGTCTCGCAATCTTCACTGGATTCGTGCTGTGCGATTTCCGCGAGGCACAGATCGCGTGCGTCGGCGCCGTCGTGCTGGGCTTGGTACCAGAGCATGGTGCGTGTCACCGTCTCAGCCAGATTCCACTTGGGCAACACGCCAAGCCTCACCCGCGCCTTGGCTGTTTCCAGTGCCAGCCAGCCTGCCTCATGGGGGCCTGCGCTGCCGTCTCCGTAGCGGACATCGCCCTTGCCGTAGACTTTGCGGGCAAGTTCTATTACTTCGCGCACCGTTGCTGCTTCGTGGGTGTAGGGACCAAAATTATAGGCACCGGCCAGCTCGGGGTGGTGCCAGAGTTTTTCCACCAAGGTTAGATAGCCGTGCAAGGGCTCCAGCACATGCTGCCATGGGCGAATAGCTTGCGGTCGGCGAATCTCCAGAGTCTGGCCGGCTTGCCAGGCTCGCACCGCATCGGGAATCAAGCGGTCTTCCGACCAATCGCCGCCACCGATCACATTACCTGCCCGGGCAGACGCAAGCGCCACACCTTGCTCCCTCAGGAAAGCATCGCGGTAGCTGGCAATCACGATCTCGCTCGCCGCCTTGCTGGCGCTGTAGGGGTCGTGCCCACCCAAGGCGTCCTCTTCGCGGTAGGGATAGGGTTGTTCCAGATTCCGATAGACCTTGTCGGTAGTAACCATTAAGGCCACCCGCACAGAATCCAGGCCGCGCATGGCATCCAACACATGGGCGGTACCCATGATGTTGCTGGCGAAGGTGGCGACAGGCTCACGATAGCCTGCCCTCACCAGGGGCTGCGCGGCCAGGTGCAGGATAATCTCTGGCCGACTGGCGCGTATCAAAGCCGCCAAGCGTTCGGCATCACGGATATCACAATAGTGGCTATCCATCCCCTCAGCCACTCGCCCCAGTTCGAACAGGTTGGGGTTTGTCGCGGACGGCAAGGCGATGCCGCAGACCTCCGCGCCAAGCTGCCGTAGCCAGAACACCAGCCAACTGCCTTTGAAGCCGGTATGACCGGTGACGAGCACCCGCTTGTCACTCCAAAAGCCGACGCGACGGCGTTGCGGCATTACCATTGTTTCCACGGCGCTTTGCCCGAGGACCAAAGCTCTTCGAGCAGGTTCTTTTCCCGCAGCGTGTCCATCGGCTGCCAGAAACCGGAGTGCTCGAAAGCGCGCAACTGGTCTGCCGCAGCTAGTCGAGCCATCGGCTCTAATTCCCAGCTCGTATCATCATCAGCAATGGTGTCGATCACCTTGGGCGACAGAACGAAAAACCCCCCGTTGATCCAGCCGCCATCACCGCGCGGCTTCTCGACAAACCCACGCACCGCTTCGCCGTCACGCACCAAGGAACCGAAGCGCCCGGGCGGCAGCACCGCCGTCACCGTTGCCAACTTCCCATGTGCCTCGTGGAAGGCGATGGAAGCGGCGATATCCACATCTGCCACGCCGTCTCCATAGGTGAAACAGAAAGCATTTTCGTCCCTGAGATAGGCGGCCACACGTTTGAGCCGCCCACCCGTCATGGTGTCTTCGCCGGTGTCCACCAGCGTCACTCGCCAGGGCTCAGCCTTGCGCTCGTGCACTTCCATGCGATTGTGCGCCATGTCGAAAGTCACGTCCGACATGTGCAGGAAGTAGTTAGCAAAGTATTCCTTGATCAGATAGCCCTTGTAGCCGCAGCAAATCACAAAATCATTCACGCCGTGGGCGGAATAGCTTTTCATGATGTGCCAAAGAATCGGCTTGCCGCCAATCTCGATCATCGGCTTGGGGCGAAGATGGGTTTCTTCCGAGATCCGGGTGCCTAAACCACCGGCGAGAATTACTGCTTTCAACAATTCGGCTCCTCAAACGCCCCGCAGACCGCACCTAGGGATCTACCACCCCCCCTTTTTTCTCTTTTTTCTTTTTCATTTATTGGCCCTTTGTGGGCCTGCCGTCTAGGTTAGAAAAACAGCTTGGCGAAGTTGGCGACAGCCAAGGCCATAAGAATGCCCATCATCCACGACACTCGTTTCATTTTACACAAAATTCGCTCAGATGTTCCCCACCATTTCGCCCAATTGGGCATTACGTTGAATAAGGCAAGCACAAGAAGCCCCCCCGCATTGAGACGCGCGGAACTTTCACCCTATACAATATTCCGGTCTCGCCAGAAAATAGCATTGCCGCCATCCGCGCCAACGAAACACCAACGATCCTAAATGATGAATATTCTGAATGGCTGTCACCCAAAACTTCGCCTGCTGTGGTTCGCAGCGTTTCTGGGGTTTGCCGCGCTCTTTCCCACGCCGCTTCTTGCCGGTCAGCCGATTACCCTGACGGTGAACGGTCACATCATTTCCGCCGCCGTCGCCGCTACCCCGGCCTTGCGCGAAAAGGGCTTGATGGGGCGCCGCGAACTGAGTGAAAACGAGGGCATGCTGTTTGTCTTTCCGCAGGCCGCGCGTCATGCCATGTGGATGAAAAATACCCCACATCCGCTCAGTGCGGCCTTTATCGACCCGCAGGGCCGTATCCTCAATATCGAAGAAATGACTCCCTGGTCGCTGGATGAACATGCGGCGCGTGCCGATGCCCTGTACGTACTGGAGATGCGCGGCGGCTGGTTCAGGCGTCGCGGCGTGCTTGCCGGAGACCGCATAAGTGGCCTGGCGCACGCAGGGAAAGGCATTTGACTTGGTCCCTCATTCCTCTAGAATGAACAAGGTCTTAACTGATAACCAAAAGAGGGGCACATGATGATTAATTCCAGCAGGTTCGGGCAATTGGAAGTCGATCCCGCGACTATTCTCAAGTTTCCGCGCGGCATTCCCGGCTTTGAAAGCAGCACTGAGTGGAAGCTGCTCTTCGAGGGGGACGACCACGGCAACCCCATGGCGGGCGTTGTTTTCCACCTGCAATCGTTGGCCGACCCGGATGTCGCCCTGCCATTGGCCGATCCTGCCGTCTTTGGCTTCAATTACGAATTCGTTCTGTCCGACAGTGAAATTGCCGAGATTCAGCTTGAGGATCCGGCTGATTTGACGGTGCTGGTGGTCCTCTCCAGTAAAAGCGTATTGCCGCCCAACCGGCCGGTTTCCATGCAGGATATTTACGCCAATATCGGCGCGCCCATCCTGATCAACGCCAAGTCCCGCCTTGGCATGCAGAAGATTTTTGCCGGCCCCGAGGCCAAGGTGGGGTTCCGTCCGCCGCGCTAGCCCGGTACCGCGCGTTAGCCCGGACAGGTAGAAAAGGCGCCCCATGGCGCCTTTTCCATTGCCGTCAGTGCCCCAGGCGCTGCCAGATGGCCGAAACCGGCCCGGCCTGGTTCAGCGTGTAAAAATGCAGGCCCGGCGCGCCGTGGCGCAGCAGCTCTTCGCACATCCCCGTCACCACGTCGAGACCGAAACTGCGTATCGACTCGATGTCGTCGCCGTAACCCTGCAACTTCAGGCGCAGCCAGCGCGGAATCTCCGCCCCGCAGGCATCGGAAAAGCGCGCCAGTTGAGAGAAATTGGTGATCGGCATGATGCCGGGCACGATGGGGAGAGCGATCCCCAGTGCCGTGCATTCGTCGACGAAGTTGAAGTAAGCGTCGGCATTGAAGAAGTATTGCGTGATCGCTGCGTTCGCCCCGGCTTCCACCTTGCGCTGGAAATTGCGCAGGTCGGCCTGCGCCGAAAGCGCCTGGGGATGGTATTCCGGGTAGGCCGCCACTTCGATGTTGAACCAGTCGCCGGTCTCGGTGCGGATGAATTCCACCAGCTCGTTGGCGTAGCGGAATTCCCCGGCGCAGGCCGAGCCCGAGGGCAGGTCGCCGCGCAGCGCCACGATGTGGCGGATGCCGTGGCTCTGGTATTCGTGCAGGATGGTGCGGATGTTCTCGCGTGTCGAGCCGATACACGACAGGTGCGGCGCCGCCTTATGGCCTTCCGCCTGGATTTCCAGCACGGTTTCCAGGGTGCGGTCGCGCGTCGAGCCGCCCGCGCCGAAGG
Source organism: uncultured Sulfuricella sp. (assembly GCA_964527565.1). Taxonomy (GTDB): domain Bacteria; phylum Pseudomonadota; class Gammaproteobacteria; order Burkholderiales; family Sulfuricellaceae; genus JAGXQV01. The sequence goes on from CAZGOY010000001.1 coordinate 174,363, forward strand.
TCACCGAGAAAAACTCCGGGTTGAGCTGCGCCAGTTGCCGACGCGTGGCGCGCAGTTTTTCCATGCCTTCCGGCGTTTTTGGCGGAAAAAATTCAAAACTGAGAATGGGGGAGTTCTTGTCAGTAGTCATATTTAGGCTATAAGGCTGTTTGGGCGACTTGGGTTACGAAAGTATCGATTTCATTTGGGACTCGGCCTTGTTCTTCCATGCGCTTTGCGAGATGCCCGCTTATTTTTGCATTTTGGATTTCTGGCCTATGAGCATTACAGAACCTTTCGAGGACTGCTTTGCCATGTACCCGGCGCAGCAAGCTATTTACCCGCTCGGCTGGGAGTAACTCGCTGATATCGAAATGATCTGCTTGCGCCAAATGGCGGTCATAGTCCTGTCGAGCAGATTCAGGAAGGCGGGGAAGCATTACGAGCTGAATTTCACCCTCCACGTCGGCTCGGGAAACAAAGCGGTTAGTAAACCCATCGCCAAGCCCATCGCGGTGATGGAGGTGATGAACAGCGTTTATGGCGGCGTGGGGAATTAATGCATGACAATGATCCAGCAACTCCGAATATACTGCATTCTCGGCGCGTGGAGCCTGCATTCCAAAACAAGCGCGGTGATACTCCATCGCTTCCCCATCCACCAGGTAGCTTTCCATTTCCCAGCGACGAAGCACCTTGACGGAACTGCCAAACGGTTTTGCCGCTTCGAAAATTGCATCGTTTGTTTCGTACACGAGGTCCCATCGGTTATGCGCCATCACGCTATCTCGATCCACGATACCCCACGCGGGATTACCTGCTTGTTTCTCCATGTTGACCGCCTCAATCACCCCGTTGCACCCAGATACGGATGCCTTTGTCGAGGCCGGCTTAAATTCGACCGTAGACTGACGATCACGAAACCAACACTCGGCGAACACATAATGATCTTCTTCGGACTCGACATAAATAACCGGCACACCACCGTAACGGGCACTTAGGCGGTCTGAATCGGTTATAAACCTCTGATGTTTAATTGCCCCCATATTCATCCCCTGACTTGGCGGCTTTTTCCCGCGCTTGTTCGGCCTCGGCCCGTGCTTCCGCCGCGATAGCACGTGCACGAGCCTCTTCTTCAGCCGTCTCAATTATGTAGACCCCCTTACGCAAATTCTTCTCAACGATATGATGACCAAATCCTTTCATCATTCGCTCGGAATGGGTTGCCATAACAACGAAGACGTTGGGAAAATGCTCCTTGGCGAGCTTCATGAGCGTGAATAGCGTTTCGTACTGCCAATTGCGGTGCAAATGTACTTCTGGCTCATCGACCAGCAGAATCGTATTGCGCGTCATGTGCGCCCCCAAGCGCAGATAAAGCTGCACCAAGCTTTTTTCTCCGCTGGAAAGTCGGTCGAGACGATGCTCCTGGCCTTCCGCCTGAATAATGGCTTCCGGCGGCTCCTTCCGTACACCCTTGAGTTTCTTGCCTGAGGAATGACGCTCGTCCGACACATTGAATACTCGGTCATTGATGGCATCCACGGCTTTCTCGAAGCGTCCGTCGTCCAGCCATTTTAGCCACACCAGCAGGTTGTCGAGGGAGTCTCGCCAATCCCGGCCCTCCACGTTGAAAACATGCACCGGCTGGTAATTCCAGTCACGTGGTGCAACGATTGCTCGCTCCTGAGTCTGAATCGGAATGATGTTGCGATATGCAGAAAAGTAGATCAGGGTGGGATAGGTGAGATCGTCACTTTCAAAGCCTGCCAAACGTTCACCGACAGCACCCTGAATCAACGCATTGAAGTTTCCGATCCATTCGTCGTGGCGGCCAACCATGCTGAATTTGCCAAAAGCATTCCGCACAAAACCAAAGCGATGCCACTGGCTTGCCCCGTATTTCTTGAGTTCGGATTCGCCCCATAACTTCAGGGAGGTTTCCTCCCCCATCGCGCCCGCCAACAGGGACAGCACCACCGTTTCGCGGTGTCCGTCCTGGCTGAGCGTGACCCGCACGTCCCATTGTGCACGCCCGTTTTCTCGATCGAATGACTCGAAACCCAGCCCCGAGGACTGAACCTCAGCTTCCATTTTCCCCAGCATACCCATCATGGCGGCGAGCATTTCCATGACGGTGGTTTTCCCTCGTCCATTTTTGGAAACCATCAGGTAGACATTGCAAGGTTCATCGTTGGCGTCGGTAAAATCAAATTCTTCCAGTCGCTCCTGGAATGGCCCAACCCTATCAACCGTAAGAAATAGCGGCGCAAATTCCTCAACTAGAATATTGACCATCACTCAGCCCTCCTTCCTGATCTGTCGCAGGCAAGCGGATACGTCATCCGGGGTTAAATTGATGCCGTGTACACGGGTGGTTTTTCCACCCAGCCATTTCACCAACATATCCCCCTTGCCCAATAGCTTTTCTGCTCCCGACTCGTCCAGAATAATGCGGGAGTCCGCCGCTTTCTGGACAGTCAGTGCGATGCGCGAAGGGATATTGGCGCGCAGCAAACCGCTGAACGTCGCCGCGTCGGGACGCTGGGTAGCCAACACCAGATGTATGCCGGCAGCACGGGCTTTTTGAGCCAATAGCACCAAGGATTCCTCTGCTTCCGGTGCTTGCGCAAGCAAAGCGGCAAGCTCTTCCACCACCACCACCAATCGGGGGGGAGCATCGCCTCCCAGTTCTCCCCATTCCCTTGCACCTCGTGAGGCTAACAGCTTTTCGCGAGACTCCATTTCGCGCACCAAGCCCTTTAGGCAACGGATGGCTTCGACACCTTCCGTTACTACTGGTGTGTGTAGAGCCGCCGAACCTTGATATGGGGTGAACTCGACCCGCTTGGGGTCAATGAGAACCAGTTGGACGCTCTGCGGCGAACGGGTTGAGAGGACTGAAAGCAGCAGCGCATGAAGGCAAATACTTTTGCCGCTTCCGGTCGTTCCGGCGACCAACAAATGCGGCGCTTCAGCGAGGTCATAAGAAACCGACATGCCTTCCACGTCGACTCCCAACAAAACAGGCAAGCCACCTCCCGGCACCTCCCATGCGCCCAGCAAGGTAGCACCTACCTGCTTCCATTGTTCGACGGGACGAGGGACATCCAGTAGAACTGTCTTTGGCTCGCCAGCGGGACTAAGAAACACGCCAGCATCCTTCAAACCCAAAGTAAATGCCAAGTCGTCCAGGCGACGTTCCAAACGGCCATAATCTTCCGCCTCGGCCAAACGCACCGAATAGCGAGTCACACGCGGCCCCTCGCGGGTCTCGGCGATTTCCGCCCGCAGTCCGAATTCCTCCAATGCGTGGAGGAGGCTTTCGCCGCCCTGAACGGGGGCCGTGTCTGACAGCCCCGGCTGAGTGGCAAAAAACTCCTGAAACAGGAATTCATGGAAGTCGTGGGACTCCCGCCAGGAACTTTGGATTTCCCTTAATCCACGGCGGATGTGGCGCTGCATGAGACGGGCGTAGAGCCTATCTTCTTCGTCGTTGAACAAATCCTGTTGGTGATAGACGGAAAGCAAGGCCCGGAACGCATCGACAAAACCATCACTTTCCTTCTGACTGCGACCGGTAAGAATTTCCAGAGTGTATTCGGCGTCCTTGTCCCCCTCCAGATTGTCGTAACTTTCGTCGGGCGGCGACGTTTGTTTGAGGGAGAGCGCCAAGGCCAGCCGCAAAATCGTCCACTTTGGGGGCCTTTGCACCAGCAAGCCTTTGGTCATAACCGATTTGAGGATGTCCTCGTCGGTGCGCGAGGTATAAATCTTGGCCATCAGTAATATCCCCCGTCCTCGACGTGCGTGTTGTCGCCCTCTGGATTGACCAGTTGGTATTCCCGATAAACATGAGGTTTGAGCAAGGCGTATTTGTCCCGATCCAGTTCCGAGTCGGTGGGCAGGACGATTACCTGCGGCCCGGCCTTGGGGTAATAACGGGTGATGAGGTTTTCCTGATGCTGGCGGTCGATACGGGCCAAGGGGGTATCCATTACCACCGGGGCTTCCTTGCCGGAAACATCTTTTAGCCCCCACAAGAGGGCTTGGGCGACCAATTGTTTCATACCGGCGGAAAGATTTCCCATCCCAACAGGGGCATCGCTGGCATCAAAATAATGGAGTGAAAAATCGTCGTTGACCCGTATTTGCTTAATTTGGCTATGGGAGGTCATCAGTTCCCGAAAACGCTCATTTAATGCAAACTCAATATCGCCACGGCGACGAGCTTTTAGCAATTCTCGGTAAGTAGCAAGTACTGCATGCAATTTCTGCCCCAAGCCCAATTTGTCGCGAGCCTGGTTGGCACCCACCAACTTTTTTTCTTCCTGGCGATACGCGTCCTTTTTCTGCTCCAACTCCCGATTCAGGTTGCGCTTTTGTTCATCCAATTCCCACAGGCGTTTGTTCAGTTCCGTCAGTTTTCCATCCAAGGCATCGCGTTCAGCTAGGCGTTGCTGGAATGCCTCGCGTTCCTGAGGGGCGAGATTGGAGACATCATTGCGCTTGCGCTCGATGTCGGCCAATTCCCGCTTGAGGCCGCGAATTTCTGCCAATTGCTGCGCCCACAGTACGCGTTGCCGGTCATTGTTGGCGTAATCCTCGACCACCCGCAATATGGCTTCCGCCCGCGACGTGGATAGGTGGAATAGACCGCTGGCCAAGTCCGCATCGTCGGGGCGGTAGCTGTCGAGAACCCGCGCCAGCTTGCGCCGGAGGAAATCTTCCTGTTCCGCGCTCAAAGGCGGTACCGGCATGGGCGGTTCGTTCAACAAGCGTTGCGGCAAGGCAGTGAAGATACGCGCCATTTCGTCGCGCAAGCGGCGGTTGGGATGGGTCGCGAGTTTTTCCAATTCACTTGCCGCAGCCCCCATCAGCAGAGGATGCACCACCAATGGTGCGTCGCGGGTAAACGATTCAAAAAATACCGAGGTTTTTTCCTCCAGGCGCGCTAGGATTTCATTGTGTTGCGCCGCCAAGCGATTCTCCTCGGTTTGCAGGGCAAACTGGCGACGCGCCTGCAAGGCTGCGTCGGTGCGGCGTAACGCATACGTCGTTTCTTCTATCTCATCCGTGACAACGTTACGTTCCGCCGCCAAATTGGCCAGTTTTTCCTCAACAGCCTGAACCTGATAACGCAAGGCGGCCAGTGAGTGCTGATTGGCGTCATTGGACGCGCGCCGCCACTTCACCAGGTTGCGGTTAAGATATTCGTCGACAATATCGATGTCGGCCAGATCGAGCAATTGCTCAATTTGTTTCAATTGCCCTTCACGATTGGCCTCTGCAATCTGCTGGACTTTTTCACCGTCGTAAATAAAAAACGGCAAGATGGCCTCCGGCAAGCGGGTTTGCAGGAAAGCGCGCGCCTCGCCTTGAACGTCCCCGTCCCGATCTTCGAGAGGATCGCCAAAGCTGGGGGTCACCCGCAGGATTTCGTGGACTTCCTGATTTTTCAACGTCCAGCTACGTTGCACCTCCACCCGTCCGGCGGATTCCCGCCAAATCATGGACATCCCGAACTCAGTTTCCCCCGCCACACGGGCATGACGGTTGAACACCCCCATCCACTCATCTCCCATCCCCAGCAGATATTGGTCACGCTTGATCTTGCGTCCGGCCTGGATGCTTTCGCGCAAATCATCTGACACCCCGGTCAGCAACAATTTGAGACTGTTTATAAAACTGGTTTTACCATAGCCGTTCCGGCCCCAGATAAGGATGACATTGCGCCCATCCGACGGCGGACTCAACTCGAACTCGCTGGTTCCCCGATAGGAAAAAAGATTGTGAATGCGGAAATTCTCAAGAATCATACTTGGGTTGCCTGTTCAACTTGCTTGGCGGCTTTCTCTAGCAGGTCGCCAACCGCTTGTTCCAAGCCGCTTTTGGCACCCCATTTGTCCAAAGAGGGATAATTCCGCCGCCGAATATCCAAAACCTGCCGAACCAGTTCTGGATCAAACCCATGCTCCAAGGCCGCCTGCTCTAATAAATCGTCTTCCGAGGTAATAATCCGTCCACTTTGCGCCATGGCAATTTCCCTCCCGTAACCAGCCGCGATGTTTGCCGCCAATTTACCCTGAAAATCAAACTCTTTCGACCATTCCAATTGAATGTAGCGTAATTCGTCGTCGCTGACGAGAGTCAGGCCGGTTTCCTTTTCGGTAGCCAGCAATCTGTCCAGAATCTCCTGACGGGCAGAAGGGAGGAATGGGCCAGCACCCAAGGACTGGTTGCGCTTCACTTCACTCCGATAACCCGGACGGTCGCGCAACTCGATCAACCAGTTGCGAAAATCTACTAGCGGTTGCAAATACTCCTCGCCGGTACGAATGAAACCTTGCAGGGACTTGTCTTCCTTGACCACTGTACACGTCCAGCAACCAAAACGGCTCCCGCCACAGGAGGGGGTGTTCAAGTCGAAAATCACCGGACACTCGCCGCCACTCGCCTGGCGGTAAAGCGATATCAGGAAACTGTGGTTTCCTCCCCACGGGCATGGGGAGTTTGAAAGATATTCCCATACGTCTTCGGTAGTCCATTCTGCGATAGGTGTCGCGACCAAGGCATTGGGTATTTCGTGATGGGGGTTGAGTCCCTTGCTATTGATTTCGCGCGCCTGCATCGTGCGCCCACGCTGGGCACTTTCCGAAATCCGCGTCCCCAGCAGCAGAACGACGCTCCCATGAATGCGGGTGATACCCTCTATGGCTCGCCGGGAAGGCTTGATCTTCATATTACTGGTACACCAACGAAACCAGCGGGAAGGCGGGGGATAACCTTTGCCGATCAGTTTTCCCCAAAAGCTTTCCTCCGGCGGAGGGCTTACGAGATGTGTGGACAGCGGCAGTTTCAGCGTCTCGGCAGACGCTTGTATTTTATTTAGCGAGGCTGACACGTAGGCCGCTACATTGGGCGCTTCAACTTGCGTATCTGAGGAAAGTACATATACCGGCTTGTGGCTGCTCATGCCCAATTTGAGCAACATTTCAAAGACCAGTTGCAATACCGCCGTGGAGTCTTTCCCTCCCGAATAGGCGACAACCCAAGGCCGATTATCGGCAACATAGAGGGATTCAAGGTTGGCAATAGCGACAGAAGCCAGTTTGTGCGGTTCGGTTATCGTCACGGGGTTTTGGATAAAGTTTTGTCTATTTCAGATAAATTGTTTTACTTTGCTCCTTTTTAGCAACCTTTGCAGGTTGCCAAAAAGGTTGTCCAACAAAATCAATAGCGGTAATGGTTGGGCTTGTACGGCCCTTCCTTGGGCACGCCGATGTAGGCGGCCTGGGTGTCGGAGAGCACGGTCAGGTTGACGCCGATCTTCTTCAGGTGCAGGCGCGCCACTTTCTCGTCGAGGTGCTTGGGCAGCACGTAGACCTTGTTTTCGTACTTTTCGGCGTTGTTGAACAATTCCACCTGGGCGATGGTCTGGTTGCTGAACGAGGCCGACATGACGAAGGACGGGTGGCCGGTGGCGCAGCCCAGGTTGACCAGGCGCCCCTTGGCCAGCACGATGATTTTCTTGCCATCGGGGAAGACCACGTGATCGACTTGCGGCTTGATCTCGTCCCACTGGTATTTTTCCAGCGAGGCGATGTCGATTTCCGAATCGAAGTGGCCGATGTTGCAGGCGATGGCTTCGTTCTTCATCGCCACCATGTGGTCGTGGTTGATGACGTTGACGTTGCCGGTGCAGGTGACGAAGATGTCGCCGAGCTTCGCCACGTCGTCCATGGTCACCACGCGGTAGCCTTCCATCGCCGCTTGCAGCGCGCAGATCGGGTCGATCTCGGTCACCATCACGGTCGCGCCCATGCCGCGGAAGGCTTGCGCGCAGCCCTTGCCCACGTCGCCGTAACCCAGCACCACGCAGATCTTGCCGGCGATCATCACGTCGGTGGCGCGCTTGATGCCGTCCAGCAGCGATTCGCGGCAGCCGTAGAGATTGTCGAACTTGGACTTGGTCACCGAATCGTTGACGTTGATCGCCGGGAACTTGAGGCGGCCTTCCTCGGCCATCTGATAGAGGCGGTGCACGCCGGTGGTGGTTTCCTCGGTGACGCCCTTGACGTGCTGGATGCGCTCGGAATACCAGTTGGGGGAAGTCGCCAGCTTGGCCTTGATGGAGGCGAACAACACGCGCTCTTCCTCGCAGGTCGGTTTGGAAATGACGGAAGGATCGGCTTCGGCGCGCGTGCCCAGATGCAGCAGCAGCGTGGCGTCGCCGCCGTCGTCGAGGATCATGTTGGAAAACTGTTTTTCACCCTGGGGGCCGTTCGGCCACTCGAAAATCCTGTGGGTGTAATCCCAGTATTCAACCAGCGATTCGCCCTTCCAGGCGAAGACCGGAATGCCGTCGGCGGCGATGGCGGCGGCGGCGTGGTCCTGGGTCGAGTAGATGTTGCACGAGGCCCAGCGCACTTGCGCGCCCAGCGCCGTCAGCGTCTCGATCAGCACGGCGGTCTGGATGGTCATGTGCAGCGAGCCGGTGATGCGCGCGCCCTTGAGCGGCTGGGTGGCGGCGTATTCCTCGCGCACCGCCATCAGGCCGGGCATTTCGACTTCGGCGATCTGGATTTCCTTGCGTCCCCAGGCAGCCAGGGACAGGTCGGCGACGATGTAGTCGGTAAAGTTGTTGGTGTCAGCCACAGCGAACTCCTTACGATGTGGCCGGGGGGATGCAGTGGGACGCATGGCTCACCTGGGCATCCCGTGCCCGGCACGGGTTAATGACAAGGCGAGCGCAGTTGAAGAAAGCCGAGCCTGACGGGAAAACCGTTGCAGCGCTCCTCGGACGGGCTGAATTATAACCGTTTTTCTTGTCGTGCCGGAAATCCGGCCTGAAATCTGCAATACCGTGATGGAAATGCCGGACGGAAGTCTTACTGCACGGGGGTGGCCGAAACCCAGCGCCTGGCCTCTCCGTCGTTCAGGAAGACTTCGGTCGGGTAGGCATTGACCGGCGAGGCGGCGTATACGCGCGCCAGTTCATGAATTTGCGAATCGGTGGCAACCACGGCGATCCTGATGTGCGGATTGGATTGGGCGGCACCCCGGTCGATTGCCGAGGCCATCAGCACGCCATCTTCCGAAACCGTGAAACCCTCGACATCCAGAAAATCGTTGATGACGTAACGTATGCTGTCGAAGCGGGGGTCGCTTTCGACCTGCACAAGACTCTGGATAAGCTCGTCGTCGGTGACGTGACCATGGAAGTGCTTGCTTACCCCCCGTGCTTCCCATGCGATTTCGAATGCCATGATCTTGCGTGTCCTCCCCTTTCGCGATATTACAGGAACGAACAGTGAAAGAAAGTGTGGCACAACGTCCGGCGGCTATCGCGCCGGACGGATGTTATTCCACGCGCAGGTCCAGACTCTTGATGGCCACCCCCTGCACATTGCCCCCGGCGGAAGAGAATCCCGCCGTGAAGCCGAAATAGACCTTGTTCATCGACGAATCCAGGTTGATGCAGCGGCGCACCGTGGGCGAGGAAGCGAAATCGGCGGCTGTATCGGTGCAGGCAAGGCAATCCACCCACACCTTGACCAGGCTGTAAGTGCCGCCACTGGCCGTGCAGGTGCTGTTATAGCCGCTGTGGATTTCCACGCGCTGGTTGTGCCACAGGGGCGTGGGGTTTTCCTCGAACTTGTTGCTGGGCGAGTGGTTGCAGCCCGCGGCGGTGCCATTGCAGGTGGCGGTGAGATTGCCGTTGGTGGCGGAATGAACGATATTGCCGTTGGCCATGATGGCGGTATGGTTGGCGGCGGTTTCGTCACCACCGCCATCATGGATGTCGGTTTCGACAAACAGGCTGAAGGGATATTCGCTGGCTGGAAGCACCCCCATGCGGCTTTGCGAGCTGCAAATGGTTGGTTTATCCATATCCTCTGCCAAGAGGGAAAACGTAAAACCATAGCCGATGTCTACGGCACCGGGCGGGTCTGGTTCCTTGAATTGAAACTCATAGAATGCCCGCAGGGTTTTTCCGTTTATCGCCTGCGGATCAGGAAACCAGAAACAGCCACCGCTGCTGCCGCCCGCCACGTCGATGTGCGCGACCGGGTTTTCGGGATCAGTCGTGTCAACCGTTACCCCGGAACCGGCCAGTTCAAACTGGCTGAACTGGGCGGGGTCTGAAAAGGTCACTGTTGTTCCGCCACCGCCGCCAGAGCCTGTGATGCATCGTATTACGTCCGCAGAAGGGGTGGTTATCGGATATTGGGACGCGCCGGAGTAGGCGATGCCGCCTGGAAATGAAGTAGCGTTGACGCCTTCCAGATACATGGTGGCATCGCTCTTGTCAGTTGATAATGCGCGTGTTTGCGCGACAAGTGGTGAAACTGTCCTGGTCGTGCGTTCGCCACCAAAAATCAGCACCGCAGCACATGAAGTTGAGCTGGGGACGCCATCGATAGTGACTGCTGTCGGTGTGGGCAGCTTGGCGTACAGCAAGTTTTCTTTCCAGTTATCCAGAATATTGGTTTTCTTTGTGCTGAGTGCGGGGTTAGCGGCTAGAAAGTCGGTAACGACATTGTTAATTCCCTTGCTTCCGCTTGCTGCCGGAAGTGAAGCGACCGTGAGGGTGTTCAGGTAGGCTGCAAGGTCGTTCATCAGGGTATCGATATCACTCTTAAAATCGTTGCGTTGCTTGATACGCTTGAAAATATCATCCGCAGTAATGACCAGAATCCGGTCATTAACGATCATCCCGAGGTTGGTTTCTATGCTACCGAAAATGATATTCTTGGGGGCGGCAAGTGCTGTGGCGTCTAGCAGTGAGCCATTGGACGTGCTGGTGAGGTTGTAGGCGTATCCAGTCGAATTGTTGGTTGTGCCGGTGAAATAATTCACGATGTTGCTGATGTTGGCATCGGCATTGTAAGCATCAAGGTAGTTGCGGACATCGTAATTACCGCCGCAAGTCGTAACCGTATCGGTGGTGGAGGTTTGACGGCCTTGCCCAGGCAGTATTTCACCCGCTGAAAAGATGATTGCAACGGCGCGCTGGTGGTAATTGTTTCCGGTCGTGCTGACCGTGCCTGCGGCGGTGCCGTCGGATGAATACGTGTCGAAGTGACCCAGCGAGTCCCAGTTCAGAACATCGGCTTTCTGGATGTTCTGGAATGAACCGGATACGGCATACCACAGGCATTCACCGCGGCTGTCACGCAATGCTGGCAATCCCAATTCTTGCCAAGGCAGCCTGCCGATCACGGTAATATTTTTGGTGTTCCCCGCAAAGTTTGCTGCGTTGCTTCCTTCTGTGGCAGTTGCCCGCGAAGTACCCATATCAGGTAATGGCAGATAGCCGAATACATCGTTGGGGTTTTTGTCCCGGTACGTTGCCGCAAAGCCGATCAACGCATCCTTGGCTTGTGCCAGGGCATCCGCCGTGACCTTGTCGCGCTCGATCTGCGGGTTGCTTCTCAACGCGCTGACCAGAAAGGCGGCGCCCGCCACCAGGATGAGGAGGATGAATACCAGCGCCGAGCCACGGGCGCGGCGGGTGGGCAGGTGGGTGCGGCGCATGGTGCTTATTTCTCCGTGCCGGGTTGGGACGGTGTGCTGACAGGCGGCAGCGGTGCGGGGGCCGGGGCAAGCTGATAACGCTCGCGGATTTCCCCGCTGGCGGGGGTCAGCACTTGGCCGGCCTTGAGCGGAAAGGAACGGGTGGCGTCGGGCGGGCTGACCCACACCTGCCCGGCGCTGCCGCCTTTTTCCGTGATGCGCACGGGCGGTCCGGCATCGCGGCCATATTGCGGCTGACCGTTGATCCACACGGTGCTTCTGCCGCCGCTGCGCCGCACGTAGCCGTCCAGAGTGAGATTGTCCGGGGTGACGCCACCCTGCGGCGGCGCGCCTTCCGGCATGCCGCTACGTTGCCGCTCGCGGTCGAGCGCGGCGCGTTCCGCCGGGGTGAAAAACAGCTTGCCCAATTCCCGCCCCTGCGCGGCGGGCAGGCACAGCAAGGCGGCGAGAAAAAGCGTCAGCCTGCACATGGCTTGCCTGCGAATAGCGTTCGCCAGGGGCAGTAATCAGTGCGCGTTAAAAACATCTTCGAGCCTTTCGGCATCCAGAATGTTGTCCAGCCAGCATTCCAACTGGTCGCGGCTGGCAGCCTCGATACGCGCGGCGGTTTCTGCCGTGAGCGCGCCGAAACGGCGGGTCAGCAAGCGGCGTAACAAACTGCCGGCTTCTTCCTGCATGCCCAGTTGCATGCCTTGCTGCATGCCTTGCTGCATCCCTTTTTCCCTGCCAATGCGTTCTATGCTGGTGATATAGGGCATTTTTTTCTCCTCTTCGATTTGACTCAGATCGAATGTTTCATAAAAAAACCACCAAGACCCGTAGGAGGGGGCTTGCCCCCGAGCTTTTAGTTTCAGCAGGAAAGGTCAAAATCTCGGGGCCAAGGCCCCTCCTACAGGGGCTGTCAAAATCCACGGCGTGTCGTAATCGTCGGCACTGTCCGGCGGTGCGAGGGTCATTTCAGCTTCTTGATGCCGAGCACGCCGAGCACGTATTTTTCGTAAATCGGCTCGGTGTTGCCTTTTTTCATTTTGCGCAGGAAGTATTTTTCGAAGGCGATCTTCGCCAGGTGCACCCACTTGCCTTCCTTGAACCAGTTGACGTTGCGCGGCGGGATTTGCGGCATGGCCACGAAAGCTGCGCCGGTGTCGCCGAAGTCTGCCAGGCAGATGGCGTTCCAGGTGCCTTTCTGGTCCGGCTCGCGACCGTCCAGCACCGCACGGATGTTGTGCGCCGTGGCGGTGACCATGGATTCGATCATGTAGCCGGTCTTGGGCGTGCCCGTAGGCACCGGGGTGGCTTCCACCGGAGGGATGGCGACGCACACGCCCACCGAGTAAATATTGTTGAATTTCGGGTTGCGCTGGTAGGGGTCGATCAAGATGAAACCGCGCGGGTTGGTCAGCCCCTCGATGCCGAACACCGCGTCGATGCCCTTGAAGGCCGGCAGCATCATGGCGTGTTTGAAAGGCAATTCGTGTTCCTTCTTGAGATTGCCCATGTCGTCATGCTCGGCGACGAACATCTTGCCCGCTTCGATTTTGCTTACCTTGGCATTACATATCCACTTGATGTGGCGCTCGCGCAGCACCGATTCCATCATGCCCTTCGAGTCGCCCACGCCGCCCAGTCCCAAGTGGCCGATGTAAGGTTCGGCGGTGACGAAGGTCATCGGCACCCGGTCGCGGATCTTGCGCTTCCTGAGATCGGTATCCATGATCATGGCGAATTCGTAGGCCGGGCCGTAGCAGGAAGCGCCCTGCACCGCGCCCACCACCACCGGGCCGGGGTCCTGCACGAAAGCGTCCCACGCCTTGCCGGCTTCCACGGCATGATCGACGTGGCACACGGAATGGCTGTGCTTGCCGGGGCCTGCGCCCTCCACTTCGTCGAAAGCCAGTTTCGGCCCGGTGGCGATCACCAGGAAGTCATAATCGATGAAGCGGCCGTCAGCCAGTTCCACCTGGTTCTTTTCCGGGTGCACGCGCTGCGCGGCGGTGGGTACGAAGCCGATGTTCTTGCGTTCGAAATACGGCGCGATGGGGATGGTGATGTCTTCCTTGGTGCGCCAGTTGACCGCCACCCAAGGGTTGGAAGGAACAAACTGGAAAACCGGGGAATCGGATACCACGGTGATCTTGTCTTCGGGACGGGCCTGTTCGCGCATTTCGTAAGCCATCGACATGCCGCCGAGACCTGCCCCCATGATGACGATGTGTGCCATGTCGTTTTCCTTCCTTACCACTTGAAGATGTTTTGCATCGCCTCCAGCCCGTCATCGACGAGCTGGTGCAGTTCGGCGGGATCGTTTTCCTGCTCATAGGCCAGCGCCGCATAGGCGGAAAGCGATTTCAGCGCACAAGCGATTTTCGCCACCTCTTCGGCGGTTGCCGCATCCATCTGCACGCCGTCCTGTAGCGTCCAGTTCTTTTTGTCGGTTTGTTCGAGAGACATTGGGGTTTCCTCAGGCAAGCCGGAATTACGTGGCACAAAGGTTAAGACTAAAATCGTCACACAGGATATTGTCGCCTTGAATGCATGACGTTGATAATTTCCATTGCGGATGGAGTGATGCGATACACAATCAAATAATTGGGGTGTACAACCAGTTCACGGGTGCCTGCAACTCTCCCAAGCCGGTATAAATAAGGGTGGAACGGTAATTGCGAAACGGCATGTTCGATTTCCTCCTGCAACTTCAGTGCCGCAAGCGGATTGCGGTCCCCGATGTAGCCCAGAATTTGATTCAGGTCTTGGCTTGCTGTTTCATCAAGCCAGACGACGTGTTGCATTTTTCAGAATGCTCGCCTCAATGCGGGCACGAGCCTTGGACATGACTTCATCGTGGGGAATGCGCCGGGATTCCGGAGTGTCGGCCAATTGCAACGAGCGTTCCACCTTGGCGCGAAACCAGCGGTCATAGGCTTCAGCTTCCTCGGTGGTGGCAAACTCGGATTCAATGGGGGAAAGGACAGCGTTCATGCGTTGCATTCTAGGTGAGGAAGCAGTATCTAGCAATATTGCTTATGTAGGCAATCTGCTTGCCGCTTTCGCCCTTGTGCCGCAAAATCCCGACAAAGTTTTTGACACAATCTACCGATATGGCTTTATCGTGCCTCCTATGAAAAGAATATCCGTGCCAACCCGACGCACACAACATGGCTTTACCCTGGTGGAGGTGGTTGCCGTCATGGTGATTACGGTGACGCTGGCCGCCTGGGTCATGCCGAAGATGGACAGGGCGGGTGACATCGGTACGGGGTCGGCGGCCAATCGGCTGGTGGCGGCGTTGCAATATGCGCAGGTGCTGGCGCAGAGGCAAGGGGTGGAGACAAAGGTAGAGATTACGCCAGCCCAGATTAAGGTGACCCAGAGCGGCACTCCTGTCAAACTTTCTGCGGATGATTATGTTTTCGAGCTTGACCGTGAAATTCAGATCACGGGTTGTACGAGTAGTATTGTTTATAAAGCGGACAGTACATTGACAGTTGATGGCGCCCCCATGCCTGCCGTCGGCAAGACGTGCCTGGTTAATAACGGCGAAACACGTTTCACCGTCAAGATCGAGCCCACGGGTTATGCCTACCTTGTTACCTGATAACCCCAAAGCCCAGCGCGGCTTTTCCATCGTCGAAGTCATTACGGCGATTGTCGTCATCGCGGTGCTGGTCACCGGGTTTCTCTCGGCATTCTCCTCGGTATTGAAGAGCAGCGTTTCGCCGTTGCAACTGGCGGTCATGGAAGACCTCGCCGCCAGCGAGATGGATAGGTTGCTTTCCGGGCCGTATCTGTCGGCGGTGGCGGCTTCCAGCACCGCGCCAGCAATTTTCAATGTTGACGGCACCACGTATCGCGCAGTTTTTGCTAGTAATAGTTATGTCGTTTCCACTATTTCCGCAATGCATGTTGCTGTTACGATCAGTACAGATATTTGTGTAAGCTGCGTTTCCTTGGCCGGAGACACCTTCCATGTCCAGTAAGCGCCTGCTCCCAAACGGCTTCACCCTGATGGAAATGGTGGTGACCATCGTGCTGTTCGGGGTGATTGCTGCCGTCGGCAGCCAGTTGATAAGCAAGCTGGTGCCTTCCTATCTGCTCAGTGCACAGGCGCAGCAGTCGCTTTCGCCCAGGGAAGCAGCGTTGTGGCGCTTGAGCGAGGATTTTCGGCGGGCGTTGGTGGTGGGAACGGCGCAACAACCCCTCTCTTCTAACTGCATGATGAGTATGGTGGTTGCCAGTGGGGTGACCGGCAATGATGTGGTCAGCCATGTAGTGGCGTATTGGTGGGATGGCGAAAATCTGAGAATGTCCAACACAGCGGTGAGCGGTATATTGCTCAATGGGGTGCAGGGGAAATTGGTAGGTGGATGCCCGTTCATTTACACTCCGACCGGCTGCAAAGGACGTATGTGTTTGAATGTGGTTTTCGATTACCCCGATCCCGATAAGACTGATGTCCATATTCCGGTTTCAGCAACGTTATATAGCTACGTTAACGGGCCTTACGTTAGCAGTATTTCCCCGGTTTCCGGCCTGGCGGACGGTAACAATATCGCGGTTTCAATTAACGGATTTTTTCCAGTGGCGACTGGCGGGTGGCGACAAATCGATGTTATTTCAGGCGCCAGCGTGCTTTTTTCCAGAACTCCTGATATTACGAGCACCAACTCTGTATTGAATACTACCTTTTCAAATTCGCAGTCCGGGGTTGTCGATGTAAAAGTCACAACAGTGGAAGGCTGGAGTCTGCTCAAACAGGCGTTTACCTTTGTTTCGCAATAAGTTTATGGCAAATTTTTTCCGACAAACCGGCGCCTTCATCCTTGCCACCGTTGTTTTCATGATGGTGGCGGGGAGCGTCATGCTCTACGCCATGACCAATTTTTCCGTGGTAACCAGCGCCACCACCAGCGTGACGCACAACGGCAACATGGCGCTGACGGCGGTGCAGAGCGGGTTGAAGTACTGCGTGGCGCAGCTTGGGAGCGGGGACTGTACATCCAACCCCCTTATCACGGGCGTATCTTCACCGGGCTTCATGCCCTGTAAAATCAAAATAGCAGTTGAGGGGGTGGGTGACAGCGACCCAAGTGATGGAAAATGTGACAGCACTGCACCATCAATCTGCACCATCACCAGCACTGCCTGTTGTCCGAGTTCAACAGACGCCTTGCGTGGCGCCAAGTCTTTAAAAATCGATGTGCAGAAAACCACAGGCGGTTACCAGATGATCCCCGCATCCAGGCAGGTAGTGACGCCAGTTGCTTGCCCATAATGCCCAGTTACATCTACCCTCACGCCAGAAACAAGCGATACGCCGGGTTCCCGCTTTCGTCCCAATACGGATAGCCCAGTTTGTCGAGGAAGCCCTGGAAGGCCGGGAGTTCGCCGGGCGGCACTTGCACGCCGACCAGCACGCGGCCGTAATCCGCGCCGTGGTTGCGGTAGTGGAACAGGCTGATGTTCCAGTTCTGGCTCATGCTGTCGAGGAAGTTCATCAGCGCGCCGGGGCGCTCGGGAAATTCGAAGCGGAACAGCACTTCGTTTTCCACCTGCGGGGCGTGGCCGCCGACCATGTGGCGCACGTGCAGCTTGGCCATTTCGTTGCCGCTCATGTCGAGCGGGTTCAGGCCCTTGCGTTCCAGGGCGGCGAGCAGCTTGTCGATCTCGGCACGGTTTTGCACCTGGATGCCGGCGAAGACGTGCGCCTGTTTCGCGTCCGAATAGCGGTAGTTGAATTCGGTAATGCTGCGCTTGCCCAGCAGGGCGCAGAAGGTTTTGAAGCTGCCGGGTTTCTCGGGGATGGTGACGGCGAGGATGGCCTCGCGCTGCTCGCCCAGCTCGGAGCGTTCGGCGACGAAGCGCAGGCGGTCGAAATTCATGTTGGCGCCGGAGGCGATGGCGGCCAGCGTCTTGCCCTTGAGCTTTTCGCGCGCGGCATACGCCTTGGCGCCCGCCACGCCCAGCGCGCCGGCGGGTTCGAGGATGCTGCGGGTATCCTCGAAGACATCCTTGATGGCGGCGCAGATGGCGTCGGTGTTGACCAGGATGACTTCATCGACCAGGTCGCGGCAAATACGGAAGGTTTCCTCGCCTACCTGCTTGACCGCCACGCCGTCGGCGAAGATGCCGACCTGATGCAGGGTCACGCGCTCGTCCTTGTTGAGCGACTGGTACATGGCGTCGGCATCCACCGGCTCGACGCCGATGACCAGGGTTTCCGGCTTGAGGCGCTTGATGTAGGCGGCGATGCCGGCGATCAGGCCGCCGCCGCCCACCGGGACGAAAACGGCGTAAATCGGCTCGCTGTGCTGGCGCAGCATTTCCATGGCAATGGTGCCCTGGCCGGCGATGACGTCGGGGTCGTCGTAGGGATGGACGAAGGTGAGCTTTTTCTCCTTCACCAGCTCGATGGCGCGCAGGTAGGCGTCACTGTAGGAGTCGCCGTGCAACACCACCGTGGCGCCGCGTGCGGCGACTGCGTCGATCTTGATTTGCGGTGTGGTGACGGGCATCACGATGGTCGCTTCGCAACCCAGTTTTTGCGCCGCCAGCGCCACGCCCTGGGCATGGTTGCCGGCGCTGGCGGCGATGACGCCGCGCTTCAATACGGCTTTCGGCAGTTGCGCCATCTTGTTGTAGGCGCCGCGCAGCTTGAAGGAAAACACCGGCTGCATGTCCTCGCGTTTCAGGAGCAGGGTGTTGTTGATACGCCGCGACAGGTTGGGCGCAGCTTCCAGCGGGGTTTCCACGGCCACGTCGTAAACGCGGGCGGTGAGGATTTTTTCCAGATAATCGGTCGGCATGGCGGCGTCAAAGGTTTTTGCGAACAGCTTCAAAGGGTAGCAGGAATTGCGCCAAACCCGAAGCGCGCCATTCCGTAATCCGCCGATTCCTGCAATAATCGCCACTACATGACAAAACAATGCCACGGGGTGAGGAAATGACGCAAGACGAACTGAAACAGGCGACGGCGCGCGCCGCCATCGAGCACGTGCCGAGCGGCATTATCGGTGTGGGCACCGGCTCCACCGCCAACTTCTTCATCGACGAGTTGGCGAAGATCAAGCACAAGATTGACGGTGCCGTAGCCAGCTCCGAGGCGACGGCGCAACGCCTGAAGCAGCACGGCATCGAGGTGCTCGATCTCAACGAGGCGGGCGAACTGGCCGTCTATGTGGATGGCGCCGACGAAATTACCGCGCACATGCATATGATCAAGGGCGGCGGCGGCGCGCTGACGCGCGAGAAGATCGTCGCTGCGTGCAGCCGCAAATTCGTGTGCATCGCCGACGCTTCCAAGCTGGTCGGCATGCTGGGCAAGTTTCCGCTGCCGGTGGAGGTGATTCCCATGGCGCGCAGCTACGTGGCGCGCCAGTTGACGGCGCTGGGCGGCCAGCCGGTGTTGCGCCAGGGCTTTGCCACGGATAACGGCAACGTGATTCTCGACGTGCACGGTTTGCAGATCATGAACCCGGTGGAGCTGGAAGCCCGCATCAACGCGATTGTCGGCGTGGTCACCAACGGACTGTTCGCCGCGCGTCCCGCCGATGTGCTGCTGCTCGGCGCCGAGGATGGCGTGAAAACGCTGACCGCGTAGCATAGCAGGGGCGCAATAGGTGACTGCCACAAAACGGTCACATGGCGAAGCTACCATTCGCCATTTTCAGGGATTTTTTGGGAGCGTGAAAAATGGCGGGTGAACATATTTACAAGCAGTTCGATGCGGAGCTGGAAAGCGTGCGCGCGATGGTGCTGCAAATGGGCGGGCTGGTCGAAGAACAGATCGTGCGCGCCATTGAGGCCTTGACCACCGGCGACGAGGAAATCGCCAACCGGGTGATCGCCGACGACCACAAGGTCAATGCGCTGGACGTCAATATCGACGAGCAGTGCACCCACATCATCGCGCGCCGCCAGCCCACCGCCGGCGATTTGCGCCTGGTGATGACGGTGATCAAGACCATTTCCGATCTCGAACGCATCGGCGACAAGGCGGGCAAGATCGCGCGCCTGTCCAAGCGCATTTACAGTTCCGGCCTGTCGCGCCCGCGTTTCCGCGAAATCGAACTGATGAGCGAACTGGTGCTGGAAATGCTGCGCAAGGCGCTCGACGCCTTCGCCCGCATGGACGCGACGCTGGCGGTGGATGTGAGCCGCGCCGACGAAAAGGTCGACGAGGAATTCCGCTCGGTTTTCCGCCAGCTCATTACCTTCATGATGGAAGACCCGCGCACCATCTCGCAATCGCTTGACGTGATGTTCACCGCCAAGGCCATCGAGCGCATCGGCGACCATGCCAAGAATATCGCCGAATACGTGATCTACACGGTGAAGGGCAAGGATGTGCGCCACGTCTCCCCCGCCGAAATCGAGCAGCAAGTGCGCGGACAATAATTTCGCCGATGAAAGCCTATTCCACCGTTGCCGCCGTCGACCTGGGGTCCAACAGCTTCCGGTTGCAGGTGGCGCGGGTGGAGGATGACCAGCTTTACCCTCTCGATGCCCTGAAAGACACGGTGCGCCTGGCTGCCGGCCTCTCCGACGACAAGGTGCTCGACCAGGAAACGCGCGACCGCGCCCTCGCCAGCCTGAAGCGTTTCGGCGAGCGCCTGCGCGGCCTGCCGCCGGAAGCGGTGCGGGCGGTGGCGACCAACACCTTCCGCGTGGCCAAGAATGCCCCCGTGTTCCTCGCCGAAGCCGAAGCGGCGCTGGGCTTTCCCATCGAAATCATCGCCGGGCGCGAGGAAGCGCGCCTCATCTATCTCGGCGTTTCGCACAGCCTGCCGGCATCGCGCGACAAGCGCCTGGTGATCGACATCGGCGGCGGTTCCACCGAGTTCGTCATCGGCACCGGGCACAAGCCGCAGGTGATGGAAAGCTTGTACATGGGCTGCGTCAGCTACAGTCGGCGCTTTTTCCCCGACGGCAAGGTCACCAAGAGCGCCATGCAGCGCGCGGAACTAACCGCGCGCAATGAAATCCAGTTGATCTCCAGCGCCTACTATGCCGGCCATTGGCAGCAGGCGGTCGGCTCTTCAGGCAGCGCGCGCGCGCTGGCCGAAATCATCGAGGCCAACGGCTGGGCGGAGGCGGGCATCACCCGTGAGGGTCTCGACAATCTGCGCGCCGCCCTCATCAAGGCGGGTTGCTGCAGCAGGCTATCCCTGGCCGGGCTGCGCCCCGACCGCGTGCCGGTGCTGCCCGGCGGCTTCGCCATTATGGCGGCGGCCTTTGCCGAACTGGGCATTGAAGGCATGACGGTGGTGGATACAGCGTTGCGCGAGGGGGTGCTGTACGACATGCTCGGGCGCTTTCACCGCCACGATATGCGCGAAACCACGGCGCGCCGTTTCATGCGGCGCTACCAGGTCGATCCGGTGCAGGCCGGGCGCGTGGAGACGCTGGGCGTCGAACTGTTGCGGCAACTATCCGACACCCTGCCGCTCGATGTGGAAACCGCGCTGCAATTCTTTTCCTGGGCGGCGCGCCTGCATGAAATCGGCCTGGGCATTGCCCATGCGGGTTATCACAAGCATTCCGCCTACATCCTGGAAAATGCCGACATGCCCGGTTTTTCGCGCAAGGAGCAGGCGCGTCTCGCCCTGCTGGTGCTGGCGCAACGCGGCGCTTTGGGCAAGATACTGAACCAAGCTCCGGCCCAGCAGGATTGGGCATTGGTACTGGCGTTGCGCTTGGCGGTGCTGTTCTGCCGCAATCGCATGGAGCCGGATTTTCCGCGTGAAATGCACCTTGAGGCCATCGGCAACGGCTTCCAGTTGACCCTGGACAAGAGCTGGCTGGCGCACAACCCGCTGACGCAAACCGCGCTGGAAAGCGAAAGCAAGGACTGGAAAGCCATCGGCAAACGCCTGCTGGTAACGGCGTGATAAACACGGCATGTCCATGAAACCGCACTGGGAACAAGTCTACGCCGCCAAGGCCGCCCATTCGGTGAGCTGGTTTCAGGAACGCGCGGCATGTTCCCTGCAACTCATTTGCGCCAGCGGCGCCGGGCGCGAGGCCGACATCATCGACGTGGGCGGCGGCGCTTCGACCTTGATCGACGACCTGTTGGCGGCCGGTTACAGTCGCGTTTCCGTGCTCGACATCTCGTCAGCCGCGCTGGCGGCGGCGCAACGCCGCCTGGGAGAGCATAGCGGATGCGTGCGCTGGCTGGAAGCCGACATCATGCGGGCCGATCTGCCATCACGGCACTTCGACGTCTGGCACGACCGCGCGGTCTTTCATTTTCTCACCACCCCGGAAGCCCGTGCCGCCTACCTTGCGGTGGTAGCGCACGCCGTGAAGCCGGGCGGGGACGCCATCATCGCCACTTTCGCCGAAGACGGCCCCGAGCAATGCAGCGGCCTGCCGGTGGTGCGCTACAGCGCGGAAAGCCTGCACGCCGAATTCGGGGTCGGCTTCGCGCTCCTGCATCATGAGCGGGAAGCCCATCTCACACCCTTCGGCACGGTGCAGCCGTTCGTTTACTGCCATTTCCGCAAGCTGGCGTCGTAAGGCGGTCTTCTATCCTTCCAAAGCCTGCGTGACGATTTCCCGCGCCTCCTCGACAATGCGCGCCAGGTGTTCGGCGCTCTTGAAGCTCTCCGCATAAATCTTGTAGATGTCTTCGGTGCCGGAGGGGCGCGCGGCGAACCAGCCGTTTTCCGTCACCACCTTGAGTCCGCCGATGGGCGCATCGTTGCCGGGGGCGCGCGTGAAGCGGGCCGTGATGGGCTCGCCCGCCAGCATGGCGGCGCTCACCTTTTCACCGGTCAACTGCTTGAAGGCGGCTTTCTGCGCCGGGGTAGCGGCGGCGTCGATGCGCGTGTAGTACGGCGTGCCGTGGCGGGCGGCGAGTTCCTGGTAATAGCGACCGGGGTCCTTGCCGGTGACGGCGGTGATTTCAGCGGCCAGCAGCCCCATGATGATGCCGTCCTTGTCGGTGCTCCACGCCGTGCCGTCGCGGCGCAGGAAGCTCGCGCCGGCGCTCTCCTCGCCGCCGAAGCACAGGGTGCCCGCCAGCAGGCCGGGGGCGAACCACTTGAAGCCGACCGGCACCTCCAGCAGCGTGCGTCCCAGTTCGCCCACCACGCGGTCGATCAGTCCGCTCGATACCAGGGTCTTGCCCACGGCGGCGTTTTGCGGCCATTGCGCGCGATGGGTCAACAGGTAATGGATGGCGACGGCCAGAAAATGATTGGGGTTGAGCAGGCCCACCGAGGGCGCGACGATGCCGTGGCGATCCACGTCGGCGTCGTTGCCCCAGGCGATGTCGAAGCGATCTTTGAGCTTCACCAGGCTGGTCATGGCCCAGGGGCTGGAGCAATCCATGCGGATCTTGCCGTCGTGATCCAGCGTCATGAAGGCAAAGGCGGGATCAACCTGGGTGTTTACCACCTCAATGTTCAGGCCGTATTTTTCGGCAATCGGCTGCCAGTAGGCCACGGCGGCACCGCCCAGCGGGTCGACGCCGATTTTCAGCCCGGCTGCGCGGATGGCGGCCATGTCGATGACGTTTTCCAGGTCGGCGATGTAGGGTGCGGCGAAATCCTGCTGCTGCACGCACGGCGCGGCCAGCGCCTGCTCGTAGGAAAGCCGTTTTACGTCACGGTTGCCCCCGCTCATCAGCGCATTGGCGCGTTGCTCGATCCAGCCGGTGACGTCGGTATCCGCCGGGCCGCCGTTGGGCGGGTTGTACTTGATGCCGCCATCGCGCGGAGGGTTGTGCGAAGGCGTGATAACGATCCCATCGGCGCGCGGCGCGGCGGCGGCGCGATTGTGCGCGAGTATCGCCCGCGAAATCACCGGCGTCGGCGTATAGCCGCCGCCGGACTGGATGCGCGTCTCGACGCCGTTGGCCGCCAGCACTTCCAGCGCGCTGCGTTGCGCCGGGGCGGACAGGGCGTGGGTATCCATGCCGAGATAGAGCGGCCCGGCAATGCCCTGCGCGGCGCGATGCTCGCACACCGCCTGCATGATGGCGTGGATGTGCATTTCGTTGAAGCTGCGGTTCAGAGAGCTGCCGCGATGGCCGCTGGTGCCGAACGCCACACGCTGCAGGGAGTCGGAGGGATCAGGGCGCTCATGATAGGCGGCGAGCAGCGCAGGGATGTTGGTGAGCACTTCGGCGGGAGCGGGTTGTCCGGCGAGGGGGTGGGGCATGGTGTTTCTCCAGGATGGCAAATGTCAACTTCGGAATGATAACCCCGCCGCGTGGAGCGGGATAGCTCCGGCAGGCCAAGCCATTCCTGAAGCGTAGCGCATCAAATGGTACCCCAGTCAGGGCAGCCCTGATAAATTACCGTCTTTGCCGCTGAATGCGAAAGTCCGACAGGCTGCTAGTCGAAAAACGTGCGTGCTGCTTCCAGCCGCTGGGCATAATAGGCGGATTTCAGACTGCTAATCTTGATCTTGCCGTTACGGCTAGGGGCATGGATGAAGCGGTCGTCGCCCAGGTAGATGCCGACATGGGAAAAACGCTGACCGCTGGTATTGAAAAAAACCAGGTCGCCGGGCGCCAGTCTTTCCGGTTCGATGGCCTTACCGATTCCGGCAATCCGCGCAGCGTTGTGCGGAAGGTTCAGCCCGGTCGCATTGCGATAGATGTAGCTCACCATGCCGCTGCAATCCAGCCCGCTTTCCGGATTCTTGCCGCCGAAGCGGTAATCGACCCCCATCAAACCCAGTGCATACATCACCACTTCGCGCCCCTGTTCGCTGGCGCGCGGCGGCGCGGACGGCGGCACGGCGGCACAGGCTGCCAGCAGAAGCGCAAGGAAAGGCAGGGCTGATTTCAAAAGGCGCGACAGGACGGAGATCATGGCAAGATGTTCGGCCACCGTTGACAAAGCTTTAGCGTCATCCCACTATACCCTCAGTCAATTCCTTTTGCAGAAAGCCGACACCATGCCCCACGCCATGAAAGACCAGGAACTCGCCATGTTGCGCACGGAACTGGAAATGTTGATGAAAGAACGCCAGACCCTGCTGAAAATTGCCGGTGCCGCCGCCGTATTCGTCGCCGAGCTCGACCCCGACCAGTTGCCGGAAGGCACCTGGGATGCCGCTGACATCCTGGCGGAAAGCCTCAACGGGGTTTCCGAGGAAACCCTGCGCGACGCGCTGGAGATCGTTCGGGCGGAAATCGTCCCCGAGGGCCGCCCGGACAATGACTCGAATTGATCCCCCCACTGTACCAATCACTGTTCCAAGGAGAGTACGCCATGACCGACATCACGCAATTGCTGGGAAATGAAGCCGAGACCCTGCTGGGCTATCAATGCAAGGGCATCCCCAAGGACATGCTGCACTTGCCCGGTCCGGACTACGTCGACCGGGTGGTCGCGCAAAAAGACCTCAAGCCCGGCGTGCTGCGCGCGCTGCAAACGCTCTACAATCATGGGCGCATGGCGGGCAGCGGCTACCTCTCCATCCTGCCGGTCGACCAGGGCATCGAGCATTCCGGCGGCGCCTCCTTCGCGCCCAACCCGATTTATTTCGACCCGGAAAACATCGTCAAGCTGGCTATCGAAGGCGGCTGCAACGCGGTGGCCTCGACGCTCGGCGTGCTGGGCTCGGTGGCGCGCAAATACGCGCACAAGATTCCCTTCCTGGTGAAGATCAACCATAACGAAATCCTCACCTTCCCCGCCATCTACGATCAGACCCTGTTCGCCAGCGTTGACCAGGCTTTCGACATGGGTGCGGTGGCGGTGGGCGCCACGGTGTATTACGGCTCGCCCGAATCGCGCAGGCAAATCCAGGAAATCTCCGAAGCCTTCGCCCATGCCCACGAGCTGGGCATGGCCACGGTGCTGTGGGCCTATCTGCGCAACCCCGGTTTCAAGAAGGACGGCGTCGATTACCATGTTTCCGCCGACCTCACCGGCCAGGCCAACCATCTTGCCGCCACCATCGAGGCCGACATCGTCAAGCAGAAGATGGCCGAGAACAACGGCGGCTATAACGCCATCAAGTTCGGCAAAACCCATCCCAAGGTGTATTCGGAACTGACCAGCGAGCATCCCATCGACCTGGTGCGCTACCAGGTCGCCAACTGCTACATGGGGCGCGCCGGTCTCATCAACTCGGGCGGTTCATCGGGAGAAAATGATCTTGGACAGGCCGTGCGCACCGCCGTCATCAACAAGCGCGCCGGCGGCATGGGCCTGATTTCCGGCAGGAAAGCTTTCCAGAAGCCGATGAAGGACGGCGTGGCGCTGCTGAACGCCATTCAGGACGTGTATCTGGCGAAAGAAATCACCATCGCTTGAGCGCCTGCGAATAAATCTACTGCGCTTCCCCATCCGGGCGCCGTTCGTCCGCGCGCCCGGAAATTCCGGGAAAAACGCTTGACACCCCGGCGCCCTCCTTCCTAACATCCGTTCTTTTCATTGTTTCGGGCTGTTTTCGTGTCGATAGAAAGCATACGGGCACCCATCGAGCAGGATATGCGCGCCGTGGATGAAGTCATCCGCCAGCGCCTTTACTCCGATGTGGTGCTGATCCGCCAAGTGGCGGAATACATTATCAACAGCGGCGGCAAGCGCCTGCGCCCGGCGCTGGTGCTGCTTTCCGCCGGGGCCTGCGGCTATCGCGGCCAGCAACACCTGGAGCTGGCGGCGGTCATCGAATTCATCCACACCGCCACCCTGCTGCACGACGACGTGGTCGATGAATCCGCCCTGCGGCGCGGCAACCCCACCGCCAACACCCTGTTCGGCAACGCCGCCAGCGTGCTGGTCGGCGATTTCCTCTATTCGCGCGCCTTCCAGATGATGATGGGCGCCAACAGCCTGCGCGTGATGGCGGTGATGGCGGATGCCACCAACATTATCGCCGAGGGCGAGGTGCTGCAACTACTCAATTGCCACGACGCCGACATCGACGAGGCGCGCTACCTGCAAGTGATCCACTACAAGACCGCCAAACTGTTCGAGGCCGCCACGCGCCTGGGCGCAATCCTGGGCGATGCGCCGCGCGCGACCGAAGACGCCATGGCCGAGTACGGCATGCGCCTGGGTACGGCTTTCCAGTTGATCGATGACGTGCTGGACTATTCCGGCGACCACGCCGAAACCGGTAAGAACGTTGGCGACGACCTGGCCGAAGGTAAGCCCACCCTGCCGTTGATCCACGCCATGCGCAACGGCAACGCCCGGCAGGCGGCGGCGGTGCGCCGCGCCATCGAGGAAGGCGGGCTGGACGACTTGCAGGAGGTGTTGCAGGCGATCCTTGAAACCGGCGCGCTGGACAGCGTGCGCGAGCAGGCACGCCGCGAGGCGGATGCCGCCTGCGCGGCAATTTCTTGCCTGCCGGATTCAAATCACAAGGAATCTTTGCTACAATTGGCGGACTTTGCGGTGACGCGAAGTTTCTAGCCGGTTCCGGCTGGATTCAGGTATTTCGGGGT
Organism: uncultured Sulfuricella sp.; assembly: GCA_964527565.1. Taxonomy (GTDB): domain Bacteria; phylum Pseudomonadota; class Gammaproteobacteria; order Burkholderiales; family Sulfuricellaceae; genus JAGXQV01. The sequence continues at coordinate 201,298 of CAZGOY010000001.1, forward strand.
GTAGCTTAGCCTGGTAGAGCGCTACGTTCGGGACGTAGAGGCCGGAGGTTCGAATCCTCTCACCCCGACCATCAACGCAATTTTCTGATTTAAACAAAGTTTGAACTCCAGAAACATCCGGTGTGATGCAAACGCTGGTCCAATTTCTTGAGGAATTGGCATGCGCGAAAGCAAACGGCGGGAACTGGTTGGCAACACGACGATTTCAGCTCGTTTGGCTGCACCGAACAATGCAGACCAGCAACCTTTTCCCTTCCGAAAGTAATAGAATCCCCCTTTTACTGTTTTCAGATGATCGCGAATGGTCGGCATACTCATCATCGCGCACGGTAATTTGGGCGACAGCCTGATTCACTGCGCTCAGCACGTTTTTTCCGGTAAGGAATTGCCGTTGCGCCAGCTCGGCGTGACGGTGGACGACGACCCTGCGGCCCTGTTGCCGCAGGCACTGGATCTGGTGCGCCAGCTTGACGAGGGCGACGGCGTTCTGGTTCTGACCGACATGTACGGCGCGACGCCTTCCAACATCGCCTGCCGCCTGCTCGAACCGGGGCGCATTGAGGGGGTGGCCGGCGTCAGCATGCCGATGCTGGTACGCGCGTTGACCTATTGCGCCAGCCCGATGACCACGGTGGTGGAAAAAACCCTTTCCGGTGGCCGCGACGGCGTGGTGCACATTACCATGGAAGCTTGTGATGTTACTGCAAGATATTGAAATAACAAATAAACTCGGGTTGCATGCGCGGGCCTCAGCGAAACTCACCCAATTGGCCGGACAGTTCAAAAGCACTGTCTGGATTAGCCGCTCAGATCGGCGTGTCAACGCCAAGAGCATCATGGGGGTGATGATGCTGGCCGCCAACAAGGGCAGTTCAGTGAGCCTGGAAATCGATGGCGAGGACGAAGCTCAAGCCATGAGTGCGCTGGTCGCGCTGATTGCCGATAAATTTGGAGAAGGCGAGTGAGTTTCACCCTGCATGGGGTCGGTGTATCCGGCGGCATCGCCATCGGTTATGCCCACCTGATTTCGCACGCCGTGCTGGAGGTGCCGCACTACGTGGTGCCGCACGACCAGCTGGTGGCGGAAATCGAGCGCTTCCAGGCGGCCATCGTCACCACCCGCACGGAGCTGGAATCCCTGCGCGTCAACATTCCACCCGGCGCGCCGCCGGAATATGCAGCGTTCCTCGATTTGCACTTGCTGATTCTGGAGGATTCCACCCTTTCCGTGGTGCCGCTGCAGCTGATCGAAGCCCAGCAGGTCAACGCCGAATGGGCGCTGAAACAGCAGATGGACGCCCTGCTCGTGCAGTTCCAGCAGATCGAGGACGACTACCTGCGCGAACGCGAGCGCGACGTGGTGCAGGTGGTGGAGCGCGTGCTCAAGGCCCTGCTTGGACAGCCCAGCGCCATGCCCCTGCCGACGGCCAGCGAACAAAGCCGCATTTTGGTGGCGCACGATCTGTCGCCCGCCGACATGATCCTGTTCAAGCAGAACCGCATCGCCGCCTTTACCACCGATGTCGGCGGCGCCACTTCGCACACCGCGATCATGGCGCGCAGCCTGAACATCCCCTCCATCGTCGCGCTGCACCATGCGCGCACGATCATTCACGAAAACGAGTTGCTGATTGTCGATGGTCAGCAGGGCGTGGTGATCGTCAACCCGGACAAGCAGGTGCTGGCCGAATATAAGCTGCGCCAGAGCCAGTGGGAACTGGAAAAGCAGAAGCTCAAGCGCTTGAAGACCACCACAGCCACCACGCTGGACGGCGTGCCGGTGGAACTGCACGCCAACATCGAGTTGCCGCAGGACCTGGTGCAGGTGAAGGAGGCGGGGGCCACCGGGATTGGCTTGTTCCGCAGCGAATTCCTGTTTCTCAACCGCGACGGCCTGCCGGACGAGGAGGAGCAATATCGCGCCTACCTCCAGGTGGCGCAGGAAATGCGCGGGTTGCCTGTCACCATCCGCACCCTCGATTTGGGCGCCGACAAGCATCTCACCGGCACCACCCGCGAAAGCGCCAATCCCGCGCTGGGTTTGCGCGCCATCCGCCTGTGCCTGGCCGAGCCTCAACTGTTCCACACCCAGTTGCGCGCCATTCTGCGCGCTTCGGCCTACGGCAAGGTGCGCATCCTGATTCCCATGCTGTCGTCGCTGGCGGAATTGCGCCAGGCCCGCCACATGATCGTCCACGCCAAACAAAGCCTGGCATTGGAGGAAATCCCCTTTGATCCCAACGTACCTATCGGGGGCATGATCGAGATCCCGGCGGCGGCGCTGGCGGCGCAGGCGTTTGCCCGCGAACTGGATTTTCTTTCCATCGGCACCAACGACCTGATCCAGTACACCCTGGCCATCGACCGCACCGACGATGCCGTGGCGCACCTCTACGACCCCTTGCATCCGGCGGTGCTGCAACTGATCGCCGATACCATCAGCGCCGCCGACAAGGTGGGCATCCCCGTATCCGTTTGCGGCGAAATGGCTGGCGACCCGCTGTTGACCCGCCTGCTGCTGGGGCTGGGCTTGCGCCGTTTTTCCATGCATCCGGCGCATATCCTGACGGTCAAGCAACAGGTGCTGAAAGCCGAATTGCCGAAAATCAGTAGCATCGCGCAAAAAATGCTGAAAACACACGACCCGGAAAAAATGCATCACTTGCTGGTGCGGCTCAACCAGTGAATATTCCCCACGACAATCCCGTTCCCGCCCCGCCTTTCTGGGGCGCGCGCTGTATCGAACAGATTCCGCTCAAGGCGGTGGTGCCGTACATCAACAAGACCGCGCTGTACAAGTTCCAGTGGGGCTACAAGCCGAAAGGCAAGAGCAGCGAGGAATACCGCGCTTGGGCCAAGGGCGAGATCGATCCGATCTTCAACCGCCTGATCGCGCAAAGCGAAGCGGAAGCTATCCTCAGGCCTCAAGCGGTGTACGGCTATTTCCCCTGCCAGGCGGCGGGCGACGAACTGATTGTGTTCAACGAGCCGGAAGGGCGCACGGAACGCTGCCGTTTCCCCTTTCCGCGCCAGACCACGGAACGCAAGCTGTGCATCGCCGATTTCTTTCGCCCCGCTGCGAGCGGGGAAATTGACGTGGTGGCCTTCCAACTGGTCACCGTCGGGCAGCACGCCTCGGATTTCGCGCGCGATTTGTTCAGCCGCGACGTGTATCAGGAATATTTATACTGGCACGGCATGAACGCCGAGGGCGCGGAAGGGCTGGCCGAATTCATCCACAAGCGCATCCGCGCCGAACTGGGTTTCGGCACGGAAGACGCGCGCGCCATCCACGATCTCATCAAGCAGCATTATCGCGGCAGCCGCTATTCCTTCGGCTACCCGGCCTGCCCCAACCTCGCCGACCAGGACAAAATCCTCGACCTGCTGGGCGCCGAGCGCATCGGCGTGGTGATGGGCGACGAGAGCCAGTTGTGGCCGGAAGACAGCACCAGCGCCATCGTGGTGCACCATCCGGCGGCCAAGTATTTCGGGGTTTAATCACATGCATATCCACATTCTCGGCATTTGCGGCACCTTCATGGGCGGCATTGCCGTGCTGGCAAGCCAAGCCGGCCATGCCGTCACCGGCTGCGACGCCAACGTCTATCCGCCCATGAGTACCCAGCTCGAAGCGCAGGGCATTGCCCTCACTGAGGGTTTTGACCCCGAGCAGGTCAAGCTGGAACCCGATGTTTTCGTCATCGGCAACGTGGTTTCGCGCGGCAACCCGCTGATGGAGGAAATCCTCAATCGCGGCCTGCCTTACGTTTCCGGCCCGCAATGGCTGGCGGAAAACGTACTCAAGGACAAATGGACGCTGGCGGTGGCGGGCACACACGGCAAGACCACCACCGCCGCCATGCTGGCGTGGATATTGGAAGACGCCGGGCTAGCGCCGGGCTTCCTGATCGGCGGGGTGCCACAGAATTTCGGAGTTTCGGCGCGCCTCACCGATTCGCCATTTTTCGTGGTTGAAGCCGACGAATACGATACCGCCTTCTTCGATAAGCGTTCCAAGTTCGTTCATTACCGTCCGCGCACCCTCGTGCTCAACAACCTGGAATTCGACCACGCCGACATCTTCCCCGACCTGGCAGCCATCGAAACCCAGTTTCACCACTTGGTGCGCACCGTGCCGGGCAACGGCCTGATCGTCGCCAACGGGCGCGAGGACAGCCTCAAGCGTGTCCTGGCGCGCGGCTGCTGGACCGAGGTCGAGCACTTCGGCAGCGCCGACGGCTGGACCATCGGCGCCAACATGGTGGCGCTGCGCGAGGATTTTCAGGGCATGCTGAACTGGGAACTGCTCGGCGAGCACAACCGCATGAACGCCCTGGCCGCCATTGCCGCCGCGCGCCACGCCGGGGTGCCCGCAGCCGCGGGCATTGATGCGCTCTCCCGCTTCAGCAACGTCAAGCGGCGCATGGAAGTGCGCGGCAGCGTCAATGGCATCACCGTCTACGACGACTTCGCCCACCATCCCACCGCCATTGCCACCACCGTCGGCGGCTTGCGCAGGAAGGCTGGCGGCGCGCGCATTCTCGCCGTGCTGGAGCCGCGTTCCAATACCATGAAACTGGGGGTGATGAAGGAGGCCTTGCCGGAAAGCCTGAAGGAGGCCGACCGCGTGTTCTGCTACGGGGCGAACCTGGGCTGGGACGCCAGCGAGGCCCTGTCTCCCTTGGGCGACAAGGCGCTCGTGCATGACGACCTGGCGCATCTAGTTAACGCTATCGCCGCCGCCGCCCGGCCCGGCGACCACATTCTGGTGATGAGTAACGGCGGCTTCGGCGGCATCCACGAGAAACTGTTGGCAGCGCTGGCGGCGTAGCGCTGCGCCGCCCGCCGTGAACTCCTATTTCTGTGCCTTGCGCGCTAGATTGATGAGGTAATCGGTCACTTTCAAAGCGTTTTCATGACCGCCTGCCATGGCTGCCGAGGTTTGAAACTTGCCGGCCACCACGATGGTCGGTACGCCGTTAATGCCGAAGGCGCTGGTCAATTGCCGGGAGCGGGCGATCTTGCTCTGCACGCCGAAGCTGTTGTAGGCATCGGTGAATTTCTTTGCATCAATCCCCTGTTTCGCGACCCATTCGGTGGCGGTCTTTTCGTCGCTCAGCTTCACGTCCTTGATGTGGTAGGCGTTGAAGGCGTCGGCGTGCAGGCGTTCCAGTTCACCGAGCGATTCCAGCGCATAAAACAGTTTCGCCAGGGGGACCCATGCCGGGTTGCTGACGGCGTGGATGCGGACAAAGGAGACATCCTTGGGCAGTTTTTTCGACCAGGGGTGGATGACGGGCTCCAGGTCGAAACAATGCGGGCAGGAGTAGGCGAATATTTTCATGACTTCGATCTTCTTGGCATCGGTCGGCTGGGGTTGCGCCACCAGCGTGTACTCCCGGCCCAGTTGCGGTTCTTCCGCCTGCGCCAGCAAGGCCAGGCAGGATAGCCAGGCGAACATCAAAAATTTCAGTTGTTTCATTGCTTGTCTCCTTTATTCATGAATTTTTACCAGTGCGGCCTGAATGCCGTTTTTCGACAGCAGGCCGCGTGTTTTGTTCAGTTCCTCGATATTGGCGAAAGGACCGACGCGCACCCGGTGCCACACGCCCTTCTCGGGGATGTCGGCGGTCTGGATCACGGCTTCCACTCCCAGTAGCGCCAGTTTGGCCTTGAGGTTGTCGGCCTCGTTTCCGGTCTGGAACGCACCGGCCTGCAAGAAGTAATTTTCCTTGAGTTTGCCGGCAGGTTGCTGGGCGGCGGAGGCTTTTACCTCCTGCTCGGTGACCGGCGCTTCCTTGCCTTGCAGGATGTCGTAGAACTCGAAACGCTGTTTTTCCGCAGGTTTGCCGTCCTTGCCGGCAGGCGTTGCCGCAGGTTGCGCCGGGGCAGTAGCGTCCTGAACGGGAGCGAGGGGCGGGGCGGGCTGCTGGGCAGCCGTTACCGTCTCGGCGGGTTTGACGTTGGCGACGAAGGGCGAGGGCGACCGGTTGATGTAGATGGCCACGCCGATGGCCGCTGCCAGTCCGATGAACAGGCCGATCAGCACCCCGGCCAGCATGGGATGTCCGTCCTTTTTCGAGGCGGAGGCGGAGGGGCGTTCGTTGCGTTTGTAATCTCTGGCCATGGCTTTTCGTCCTGCTCCCTTACATTTTTTCCGGGGCGCTCACGCCGAGCAGCCCCAGGCCGTTGCGCAACGCCTGGCGGACGGCGCTGATCAGTGCCAGGCGCGCCAGCTTGACGGCTTCGTCGGGAACCAGGAAATGTTCGGCGTTGTAGTAACTGTGCAATTCCCCGGCCAGATCCTTGAGGTAATAGGCGAGCAAGTGCGGTGCCATGTCGGCGGCTGCGGCCTCCAGCGTTTCCGGCCAGGCCGCCAGGCGGTTGAGCAGCGCCAGCTCATGGCTGCCGGTCAGCGGCGCGCTGTCCACGTCAAGCAGGTCCGACTCCACGCCGCCCCATTGTTCCAGCACGCTGCAAATACGGGCATGGGCGTACTGGATGTAATACACCGGGTTGTCGTTGCTTTGCGACTTGGCCAGTTCGAGGTCGAAATCAAGATGCTGGTCGCTCTTGCGCAAGACGTAGAAAAAGCGTGCCGCATCGTTGCCCACTTCCCGACGCAACTCGCGCAGGGTGACGAAGCTGCCGCTGCGGGTAGACATGGGCAGTTTTTCCGCGCCGCGATACAGCACGGCGAACTGCACCAGGGCGATAAGCAGACGTTCCGGGTCCTCTTTCAGCGCCTGCAGGGCGCCTTTGACGCGCGCGATGTAGCCGTGATGATCCGCACCCCAGATGTTGACGACTTGCGTGAAACCGCGTTCGAACTTGTTGAGGTGATAGGCGATGTCCGAGGCGAAATAGGTAAACAAGCCATTCTCGCGTTGTACCACGCGATCTTTTTCGTCGCCGAATTGGGTTGAGCGAAACCATTTGGCACCATCCTGAAGGTAAATGTGGCCGTGTTTCTCAAGCTGGTTCACCGCCCGTTCGACCAGGCCGCTGTCGAACAGCGATTTTTCGGAAAACCAGGAATCGAAGGTTACGCCGAATTCGGTCAGGTCGTTGCGGCAATCGCCCAACTGCTCGGTGAGGGCCAGGTTGTGAATATAGACAAAATCCTCGCCGAGCAGTGCTTTCGCGTTGGCGATCAAGGCATCCAGATGTCCCTCGGCATCCTCCTCGTGCGCCGGCACGCCGGACAGCACGGCGTTGGGCAAGTGGACGTAGCGGTCACCGTGGGCGTTCACTATGAGTTGCGCCATGTCGCGCACATAGCCGCCCTGGTAGGCGTTGCCGGGAAACGGTAGCGCGATGCCGTGGAGCTCCAGATAGCGCAGCCAGGTGGAAAGCGCCAGGATGTCCATCTGGCGCCCCGCGTCGTTGACGTAGAATTCGCGCGTCACCTCGAAACCGGCGGCTACCAGAATATTGGACAAGCTCATGCCGAACGCCGCGCCGCGTCCGTGGCCGACATGCAGCGGCCCGGTGGGGTTGGCGGAGACGAATTCGACCTGGATTTTCCGGCCCTGTCCCAGATTGCCGCGTCCGAAGGCATCCCGCTCCCGCAGGACGCGCCCGACCACTTCCTGCTTGGCGGCGGCGCTGAGGAATAGATTGATGAAGCCCGCACCGGCAATTTCCGCCTTCTCGACATAGGGCGAAGCAGGCAGGGCATCCAGCAGTTGCTGTGCCAGGTCGCGTGGATTCTTGCGCATGGGGCGGGCGAGTTGCAGCGCCAGGTTGCAGGCGTAATCGCCATGCTGCGCCTGGCGCGGGCGTTCAATGACGAATTCGGTGTCGCGGTGTTCGGGCGCAATGTTTTCCCGCGCCATTGCAAATAGTTGGGTTAAATGGTGTTTCAAGGGGAATCTCGATGACGATCACGTAAAATCGCAATTCTAACAGGTACAAAGGGAGGTGTGCTGTTTGGGCGGCTTTATTGCCTTGTCGCTCACTAGGGGGGCGGTTGTTCTGGCGGGCGCCGGAGCCGCTCTTGACCTGACCGGCGATTCGGTCAATCATAGCGGACTGGTTGTTATTTGATCATATGACTCATGTAGATGAGCTAAGAAATATAATCCGTTTTCTGGCAGTAGGTTGCAACTCTTGTGAAACAGTTGAACGATGCATTGGCTGCATCAGGAGGTGACAGGCATGACCCCGATTCCCGATATTGACCCGCAGGAAACCCAGGAATGGCTGGACGCGCTCGACGCGGTGCTGGAATTCGAAGGCGCGGAACGCGCGCATTATCTGCTGGAAAAGCTGATCGACAAGGCGCGGCGCTCCGGTGCGCACATCCCGTTTTCGGCCAACACCGCATACCTCAACACCATCCCGGTCAACCAGGAAGAACGCTGCCCCGGCGACATGGCGCTGGAGCGGCGCATCCGCGCGATCATCCGCTGGAATGCCATTGCCACGGTGATGCGCGCCAATGCCAAGAGTCCCGGCGTGGGCGGGCATATCGCCAGTTTCGCCTCGGCGGCCACGCTGTACGATGTCGGCTTCAACCATTTTTTCCACGCCGCCAATCAAAGCCACGGCGGCGACCTGCTGTACATCCAGGGGCACTCGGCGCCCGGCATCTATGCGCGCGCCTTCCTCGAAGGGCGCATCAGCGAGGAACAGCTCGGCAACTTTCGCCAGGAAGTTGGTGGCGAGGGCATTCCTTCCTATCCGCACCCCTGGCTGATGCCGGACTTCTGGCAGTTCCCCACCGTATCGATGGGGCTGGGGCCGCTACAGGCGATCTACCAGGCGCGCTTCATGAAATACCTGACCGATCGCGGCATTGTTGACTGCTCCGGACGCAAGGTGTGGGCCTTCCTCGGCGACGGCGAGACCGACGAGGCGGAAACACTGGGCGCGATTTCGCTGGCCGGGCGCGAGAAACTCGACAACCTGATCTTCGTCATCAACTGCAACCTCCAGCGGCTGGACGGCCCGGTGCGCGGCAACGGCAAGATCATCCAGGAACTGGAATCGGATTTCCGCGGCGCGGGCTGGAACGTGCTCAAAGTGGTGTGGGGCCGCTACTGGGACCCCTTGCTGGCAATGGACAAGAGCGGCTTGCTCAGGAAGCGCATGCAGGAATGCGTGGACGGCGACTACCAGAACTACAAGTCGAAAGACGGCGCCTATGTGCGCAAGCATTTCTTCGGCAAATACCCGGAATTGCTGGAGCTGGTGGCCAATATGTCGGACGAGGACGTGTGGCGCCTGAATCGCGGCGGCCACGACCCACAGAAAGTGTATGCCGCCTATGCCGCCGCCACCAAGGCGGATGGTCAGCCCACGGTGATTCTGGCCAAGACGGTGAAGGGCTACGGCATGGGCGAATCGGGGGAGGGGCAGAACATCACCCACCAGGCCAAGAAGATGTCGGATGCTTCTCTGAAGGCCTTCCGTGACCGCTTCAATATCCCGGTTGCCGACGAGCACATCCACGACGTGCCGTTCTACAAGCCCGCCGAGGACGGCCCGGAAATCCGCTATCTCAAGGAGCGCCGCGAGAAGCTGGGCGGCTACTTGCCCGCGCGCCGCCGCGAGGCTGCTTCGCTCGACGTGCCGCCGTTGTCGGATTTCGAGGCGCAGTTGAACGGCACCGGCGAGCGCGAAATTTCCACCACCATGGCCTTCGTGCGCATCCTCGCCACGCTGGTCAAGGACAAGGTGGTGGGCAAGCACATCGTGCCGATCATTCCCGACGAAGCGCGCACCTTCGGCATGGAAGGCATGTTCCGCCAGCTCGGCATCTATTCCTCGGTCGGGCAACTCTACGAGCCGCAGGACGCCGACCAGGTAAGCTATTACCGCGAAGCCAAGACCGGACAGATTCTCGAGGAGGGCATCAACGAAGCGGGCGCGTTCGCCTCGTGGATGGCCGCCGCCACCAGCTATGCCAACCACGGCGTGCCGATGATTCCGTTCTACACTTTTTACTCGATGTTCGGCCTGCAACGTACCGGCGATCTGGCCTGGGCGGCGGGCGACATCCGCGCACGCGGCTTCCTGATGGGCGGCACGGCGGGGCGCACCACCCTGAACGGCGAAGGCTTGCAGCACGAGGACGGACACAGCCACGTCCTGGCCGCGACCATTCCCAATTGCGTCACCTACGACCCCTGCTACGCCTACGAGCTGGCGGTGATCGTTCAGGATGGCCTGCGCCGCATGGTGAAGGAGCAGGAGGACGTCTTCTACTACATCACCATCATGAACGAAAATTACGCCCACCCGCACATGCCCAAGGGCGCGGAGGAGGGCATCCTGCACGGCATGTACCTGTTGCAGCGCGGCGCGCCGAAGAAGAAGCTCAAGGTGCAGTTGCTGGGCAGCGGCGCCATTCTGCGCGAGGTGATCGCGGCGGCGGAACTGCTGGAGGCGGATTTCGGCGTGTCCGCCGACATCTGGAGCGTCACCAGCTTCAACGAGTTGCGCCGCGACGGCCTGGACGCGCAACGCTGGAACATGCTGCACCCCGAGCACACGCGCCGCGTGAGCTATGTCGAGAAATGCCTGAAGGACGGCTCCGGCCCGGTGGTGGCCTCGACCGACTACATCAAGGCCTATGCCGACCAGATCCGCGCCTTCGTGCCGCGCCATTACGTGACGCTGGGCACCGACGGCTTCGGGCGCTCGGATTCGCGCGAAAACCTGCGCCGCTTCTTCGAGGTCGACCGCTACCATGTGGCGGTGGCGGCCCTCAAGGCGCTGGCCGACGAGGGCGGGCTGCCCGCCGCGAAGGTCGCGGAAGCCATCGCCAAGTACGGCATCGACGCCGACAAGCCCAACCCGCTGACGGTGTAAGGAGAGGAACGCATGGCTACCATCAAAGAAATCCGCGTCCCCGACATCGGCAGCTTCAACGAAGTCGATGTCATCGAAATCCTGGTGAAGGACGGCGACCTGATCCAGGCGGAGGATGCGCTGCTCACCCTGGAAAGTGACAAGGCCACCATGGACATCCCCGCGCCGTTCGGCGGCAAGGTCAAGACCGTGCGCGTCAAGATCGGCGACAAGGTTTCCGAAGGCTCGGTGATCCTGACCCTGGAGGCGGAAGACGGCGTGCAGCCTTCCGTTGCGCCGCCGCCCGCGCCTGCGCCACAAGCGGCAGAGGTGAAGGCGGCGCCCGCCGTACCCGCGCCGGCCCCCGTTGCGCGTCCCGCACCGCTGGAAATCGACGAAACCCCGGCATCCGCCAGGGTGCACGCCAGTCCCTCGGTGCGCGCTTTCGCCCGCGAGCTGGGCGTCAACCTGGCGCTGGTCAAAGGCTCCGGCACCAAGCGTCGCATCATGAAGGAAGACGTGCAGGCCTTCATCAAGTCCGAATTGACCCGCCCGCGCGGCGTTGCCGGCGGAACGGGGCTGGCGGTGCTGGAAATGCCGACGGTGGATTTCGCCAAGTTCGGCGCCGTAGAAGTCAAGCCGCTCACCAAGATTCGCAAGCTTTCCGGCGCCAACCTGCACCGCAACTGGGTGACCGCGCCGCACGTCACCCAGCACGAGGAAGCCGACATTACCGACCTGGAAGCCTTCCGCAAGGCGATGGGCGAGGAGACCAAGACGCAGGGCGTGCGCCTGACGCTGCCCGCCTTCCTGGTCAAGGCGGTGGTGGCGGCGCTGAAGGCCTATCCCGATTTCAACGCCTCGCTTTCCAGTGACGGTGAGGCGCTGGTGATGAAACAGTATTTCCATATCGGCGTGGCCGTCGATACGCCGGAAGGGCTGGTGGTGCCGGTGATCCGCGATGCCGACAAGAAGGGCGTGCTGGACATCGCCCGCGAACTGGGCGACCTTTCCGTCCGCGCGCGCGAGCGCAAGGTTTCCCCGGCGGAAATGCAGGGCGGCTGCTTCTCCATCTCCAGCCTGGGCGGCATCGGCGGCACCTTCTTCACCCCCATCATCAATGCCCCGGAAGTCGCGGTGCTGGGCGTTTCGCGCGCCGTGACCAAGCCGGTGTGGAATGGCAAGGAATTCGTGCCGCGTTTGATGCTGCCGCTGTCGCTGTCCTATGATCACCGCGTCATCGACGGCGCACAGGGCGCCCGCTTTGTGACGCATTTGAGCCGGGTGCTGGCGGACGTGCGGCGTTTGCTGCTTTAGAAGGAATGTACATGACTAAAATTGTCGAAATCGCCGTCCCCGACATCGGCGGCTTTGAAAACGTCGATGTGATCGAAATTCTGGTCAAGCCGGGCGAGCGCATCGAGAAGGATGCTTCGCTGCTTACCCTGGAAAGCGACAAGGCCACCATGGAAATCCCCGCGCCGCAGTCTGGCGTGGTCAAGGCGCTCAAGGTGAAGGTGGGCGACAAGGTTTCCGAAGGTTCGCTGATCCTCACGCTGGAGGCGGCGGAAAGCCCGGCAGCCGAAGCTGCACCTGCGCCCGCCGCACTCGCTCCGACAGCAGCGCAAGCGGCTTCCGGCAGTGCTGAAATCCACGCCGATGTTTTGGTGCTCGGTGCGGGCCCCGGCGGTTACACCGCGGCCTTCCGCGCTGCCGATCTAGGCAAGAAAGTCATCCTTGTCGAACGCTACGCCAGCCTGGGCGGGGTGTGCCTCAATGTCGGCTGCATACCCTCCAAGGCCTTGCTGCACGTGGCCAAGGTGATCACCGAGGCGGCGGACCTGGGCGCGCACGGCGTGACTTTCGCCGTGCCGAAAATTGACCTTGATAAAATCCGCGCCTGGAAGGAAAGCGTGGTCGCCAAGCTCACCGGCGGCCTCAAGCAGCTTGCCAAACAGCGCAACGTCACCGTGGTGCAGGGGGCCGGGCGCTTCATCGCGCCGCACCACCTGCGCGTGGAGACGGCGGATGGCGTGCAGGATATTTCCTTCGACCATGCCATCATCGCCGCCGGTTCGCAGGCGGTGAAGATTCCTTCTTTCCCGGATGACCCACGCATCATGGATTCGACGGGCGCGCTCGCGCTTGCCGACATCCCGAAGCGGTTGCTGGTTATCGGCGGCGGTATCATCGGCCTGGAAATGGCGACGGTGTACGACGCGCTGGGGTCGAAGGTCAGCGTAGTGGAGTTGGGAGAGCAACTGGTTCCCGGCGCCGACCCGGATCTGGTGAAACCTCTGGCCAAGCGTATTGCCAAGCGCTACGAGGCCATCCTGCTGAAAACCCGCGTGGCCGCGCTGGAAGCGAAAAAGAACGGCATCCTGGCCACCTTCGAGGGGGAAAACGCCCCTGCGCCGCAGTTGTACGACCGCGTGCTGCTGGCCGTGGGGCGGCGCCCCAGCGGCAAGCTGATCGGCGCGGAACATGCCGGGGTCGGCGTCAGCGAGCAGGGCTTTATCCCGGTCGACAAGCAGCAGCGCACCAACGTGCCGCACATTTTCGCCATCGGCGACATCGTCGGCCAGCCCATGCTGGCGCACAAGGCGGTGCATGAAGGCAAGGTGGCGGCGGAAGTGGCCGCCGGACACAAGGCGGCCTTCGATGCGCGCGCTATTCCCGCCGTGGCCTACACCGATCCGGAAATCGCCTGGATGGGCTTGACCGAAACCGAGGCCAAGGTGCAAAGCATCGACATCGAAAAGGCCGTCTTTCCCTGGGCGGCCAGCGGCAGGGCGCTGGCGATGGGGGCCGATAACGGCATGACCAAGCTGATTTTCGAGAAGGGCAGCCGCCGCCTGCTCGGCGCCGGGATGGTCGGCGCCAACGCCGGGGAACTCATCGCCGAAGCCGTGCTCGCCCTGGAAATGGGCGCCGACGCGCAGGATATCGGCCTCACCATCCACCCGCACCCCACCCTGTCGGAAACCCTGTGCTTTGCCGCCGAGATGGCGGAAGGGACGATTACCGACCTGTTCATCAAGCGGAAATAACGCGGCATGACGGAACTGTCGATGGACAGCGCCTTTTCTCCCCAGGCGGAGGCCGGGCGTTGCGTGGCCTGCGGCCTGTGTCTGCCGCATTGCCCTACCTATCGTAAAACCCTGAGCGAGGCGGATTCGCCGCGCGGCCGCATCATGCTGATGGGGGCGGTGCTGGAGGGGACGTTGCCGACAACATCCCGTTTTTTCGCGCATCTCGACCAATGTCTGAGCTGCCGGGCGTGCGAAAGCGCCTGCCCGAACCATGTGCCCTATGGCCTCTTGGTGAACCGGGTGCGCGCAGTCAGTGCCTCGGCCAGAAAACGCGGCGTTGTTCGGCGTGCGTTGCGCCGTCTGGCACTGGACCGGGTGGTGGCGAGCCCTTCTGGGCTGGCTTGGGGCGCGCGCGCGCTGCGCGCCTGGCAGCGCCTGGGCGGACGACGCTTGGCGCGCCTGGCGGGCAGGCTGGGGTGGACGCGACTGGGCGATCTGGCGGACGCGCTGCCGGACCTGCCTGCGCAGGCCGCTTGGCGTTCCCCTTATCCGGCAACGGCAGAAGCACGCGGCACGGTGGCGCTGTTTCTCGGCTGCGTGGCGCGTGCGCTCGACGTTGAAACCCTGCGCGCCTCGATATTCGTGCTCAACCGCTTGGGCTATACGGTAGAAGTCCCTTCCGGGCAGACCTGCTGCGGCGCCCTGCATGCCACCCAAGGCGAAACGGACAAGGCCGCCGCGCTGGCTGAGGAAAATGCTGCGGCGTTTGCGGGCGGCGGCTGGGATGCGGTCATCGTCACGGCCAGCGGATGTGCGGCAGCCATGCGTGACTATCCGCAGACGGCTGGCGTGGCGGCGGGGGCATTGGCCGGCAAGGTGCGGGAAATCGGCGCATTCCTGGCAGGGGCGGACTGGAGCGATGTGGACGTTCAGCCGCTGCCTGAAACGGTCGCCGTGCATGAACCGTGTTCGCAGCGTCATGTCCTGCATGGGCAGGCAGCATTGCTGCAACTGTTGCAGCGCATTCCCGACATGACGGCGGCGGCGCTGGACGGTAACGATCAATGCTGCGGCGCGGGCGGCGCTTATCAGTTGACCCAGCCGGAAATGTCCCAGGCATTGCTGGCGGACAAGGTGGCGGTTTTGCGGGCGAGTGCCGCCGTCAAAGTGGTCAGCCCGAACCTGGGTTGCGCGCTGCATCTTGCCGCGGGCGCACGCCGCGCCGGGCTGGATCTGGAGGTGATGCATCCGGTGCTGCTGCTGGCGCGGCAGATGGGGTACAGGCCGGAAGGGTTTTCCTCGGCGGAGGGGTAAAGCGAATATTTCCAAAAAAAACGGCAAAAAAACAGCAAAAAACACCGGTTTGCAAATGAGAGCGCCCCTTGTAAAATGGGACAACGATGTCACTTAAATGGGTACGCTGAAAAATGATACTCTCCCGCACCGGCCAATATGCAGTTCAGGCGCTGATCTACATTGCCACCCAGCCTCCCGGCGAGCCGATACTCAATCGCAAGATCGCGGAACGGCTGAATGTTCCCACGGCCTATCTCGCCAAAATCATGCAAACCCTGTGCAAGGGCAACCTGCTGTATTCTTACCGCGGGCGGCAGGGCGGCTTCTGCTTGCGTGAGGGGGGCGAAAAAATCGATCTCATGCAGATACTGGTGCTCATTGAGGGGGTGGGCTTCACGGAGGATTGCGTGCTGGGACTGAAAGTGTGCAGCGAGGAGACGGCCTGCCCGATGCACAACAAGTGGAAGCCGATCAAGGAAAAGATCGCCGCGCTGTTGCGCGAACAGACACTGGAAAAACTGGCGCAAGCGGTAAAAACCGGAAAATACCGCATCGCCGACCTGCCTATGGCGGCAATGGCCGTCGACGGAGAGTAGGCGGCATGAGAATGGTGTATCCGCTTAACCGTAATTGGCACAGACAAGGCTATCAAACATCATGATGAATCACTCCATTCAACTGGCGAGTTCGGCGCCGGGATGTTCCCCGATTTCCTGCAAGGACTGCGGGGTTTACAACCTGTGCCTGCCCATGGGCTTGAATCAGAGCGATACCTCGTTGCTGGACAGCATTGTCAAGCGCAAGCAGGTTTTCAAGCGCGGCGAGGTGCTTTACCGTGTCGGCCAGTCCTTTGAGTATATTTATGCCATCCGTAGCGGATCGGTGAAGAGCTATGTTTTTACCGACGACGGGCGTGTGCAGATCACCGGTTTTCATATCGCCGGCGAACTGGTCGGCCTCAACGACATCGACTCGCTTGTTTATAGCTGCGAAGCCCGCGCGCTGGAAACCACCTCGGTATGCGAAGTTTCCATCGACCGCTTCCAGGAACTGGTGGAAAGGATGCCCTCCATCCAGTATCAGATGTTGCGCATCATGAGCGGGGAAATCCGCCATAATCAGGAATTGATGCTGTTGCTCGGCAAGAAAAGCGCCGAGGAGCGGGTGGCGACCTATCTGCTTAGCTTGTCCCGCCGCTTCGAGCGGCGTCATTATTCCCCCATTCAATTCAATCTCAGCATGTCGCGTAGCGACATCGGCAATTACCTCGGTTTGGCCGAGGAAACTGTGTGCCGCGTGCTGGCGCGCTTTCAGGACGAAGGGCTGATCGTATCCCAACGTCGTCAGATTACCCTCAACGATGCCGTAAAGCTGAAAGGCATTGCCCGCGGATAGCTTCTGCTCCCTGCGAAATGCGCGGTGCGTAGAAAAAACATGGCACGGACTGCGCTGCAAGGCCTTATTTCCGGGTATTCTGGTCAACATATTTCGGATGGCTGGGTATGAATAATTGCATCAAAGTTGACGCCTGTCAGGGTATCCGTGGCCAATTAGGGTTATATTTGCGCGGTGTGTGAAGCCAGATGGCGCAGTTGCGCCTTTTGGCACGCCTGCATCGAGTTGGGGAAGGGCAGCACCGGTCGTCGTTTTCGGCGGCTTGCTTTCTAAGGGGTAGTGCAGAGAGCGTTGTTCAAGTAAGCGTTTTTGCAGGCAGGCGTTGCCCTTTTGTAGGTGTGGGGGCACGCCATTGGGAAGCCCGAAGTTTATATTCATAGCAAGGAGAAAATTATGGCGTCGGTCGGAGTAGCGAGTGCCGGGCAGCAATACAATTACGACGTGGTTCGTAAATTTACGATCATGGCTCTGATCTGGGGGGCGGTGGGGATGCTGGTGGGGGTGATTATCGCCTCGCAACTGGCATGGCCTGCGCTCAATCTGGATCTGCCGTGGATTACCTTTGGCCGTTTGCGTCCGGTGCATACCGGCGCGGTGATTTTCGGCTTCGGCGGTTGCGCGCTGTTCGCAACGTCGTATTACATCGTCCAGCGCACCTGCGGTGTGCGCCTGCTGTCGGACGGCATGGCCAGCTTCACGTTCTGGGGCTACCAGCTCGTCATCGTGCTGGCTGCGCTGGGTGACGTGCTGGGCTATTCCCAAGGCCGTGAATACGCGGAAATGGAATGGCCGGTCGATCTGCTGATTGCCGTGGTATGGGTAACCTACGCCATCGTTTATATCGGTACGGTGTTCAAGCGCAAGGAACCGCACATCTATGTCGCCAACTGGTTCTACATGGCGTTCATCCTGGCGGTTGCGCTGCTGCACATCTTCAACAACCTGGCGGTGCCGGTCAGTCTGACCAAGTCCTACCCGGTGTTTTCCGGTGTTCAGGATGCCATGATTCAATGGTGGTACGGTCACAATGCGGTGGGTTTCTTCCTGACCGCTGCCTTCCTCGGCATGATGTACTACTTCGTGCCCAAGCAGGCCGGTCGCCCGATTTACTCCTACCGTCTGTCCATTGTCCACTTCTGGGCGCTGATCTTTATGTACATGTGGGCAGGTCCTCACCACCTGCATTGGACTGCCCTGCCTGACTGGGTTTCCACCATGGGTGCGACCTTCTCCATCATGCTGCTGATGCCTTCCTGGGGCGGCATGATCAACGGCATCATGACCATGTCCGGTGCCTGGGACAAGCTGCGCACCGACCCGATCCTGCGCTTCCTGATCGTGTCCCTGTCGTTCTACGGCATGTCCACTTTCGAAGGCCCGATGATGTCCCTCAAGGACGTCAACGCGCTGTCCCACTACACCGACTGGACCGTGGGTCACGTGCACTCCGGCGCCCTGGGTTTCGTGGCGATGCTGACTTTCGGTTCGCTGTACCACCTGGTGCCCAAGCTGTGGGATACCGGCAAAATGTATAGCATCAAGCTGATCAACATACATTTCTGGCTGGCGACCATCGGCACGCTGCTGTACATCACTGCGATGTGGATATCCGGCATCATGCAGGGGCTGATGTGGCGTGCTTACGACGATTACGGCAATCTGCAATACTCTTTCGCCGAAACCGTTGCCGCCATGCATCCTTACTTTGCCATGCGCGCACTGGGCGGGGTGTTCTTCCTGACCGGGATGGTGCTGATGGTATACAACGTGTTCATGACCATCGGGCAAGCCAAGAACGCACCGGCTTCCGGCAACCTGGCGACGAACGCGGCTTGATTCTGGGGATAGACTAGGGAACGATGCTCCGCCCTGGCGGGGCATTCCAAGAAATGAGGAAAGATCATGATTAAACATGAAAAGATCGAAACAAACCTTGGCCTGATGCTGGTGCTGACGTTGCTGGCCATCAGCATTGGCGGGCTGGTCGAAATCGTGCCGTTGTTCTTTATCAAGGACACGGTGGAAAAAGTTGAGGGCGTGCGTCCGTATACCGCACTGGAACAGCGTGGGCGCGACATTTACATCCGCGAGGGCTGTTTCTTGTGCCATTCGCAGATGATCCGTCCGTTCCGCGACGAGCAGATGCGTTACGGGCATTACTCGCTGGCTGCCGAATCCCAGTACGACCACCCGTTCCAGTGGGGTTCCAAGCGTACCGGGCCGGATTTGGCGCGCGTCGGCAAGAAGTACTCCAACGAATGGCAAGTGCAGCATTTGCTTGACCCGAAATCGCTGGTGCCGGAATCCGTCATGCCGCGCTACCCGTGGCTGATGTCCCCGCTTGACACTTCCGATCTGGAAGGTCGCCTGGCGGCACTGCGCATGGTGGGCGTCCCCTACTCCTACGATTTGACTGAATTCGAGAAAAACGTCAAGGAATTCGGTGAAGAAGTCGCAAGGCAACTGCACATCCCCGATGCCCAGAAGAATCTGGCGGAACAGGCCCAAACCGGCAACTACGACGGTAACCCCAACGACGTGACCGAAATGGATGCGCTGGTGGCCTACCTGCAGATGTTGGGCACCCTGGTCGATTTCAGCAAGTACGACAACGACCGTTTTGTACAGTACCGCTGATATCAACTGGAGACGAAAGGGTAAAACATGGAATGGCTGATGTGGTTCACCAAGTTCGAAAACACCAAGCCACTGGCATTGGCGCTGTTCATGATTTGTTTCTGCGCCATCCTATGGTACGTGTTTGGCAACAAGAAACGTGGCGCTCATTTGGAGTCGCACAAGAACATCCCATTCCGTGAAGATTAAGATATCTGGACACAGAGGAACCAAACCATGAGTCAAGACCAAGCAAAATCCCAGCAGCAAACCACCGGTCACGTATGGGACGATGATTTGCAAGAGTTCAACAACCCCCTGCCGACCTGGTGGCTGTGGACGTTCTACCTGTCCATCATCTTCGCGCTGGTGTACTGGGTGTTCTATCCCTCCTGGCCGATCGGCAAGGGCTTCCTGACCGGAACCGGCACCATTACCTACGTCAACGACAAGGGCGTGGAGAAAACCACGCACTGGAACACCCGTGCGTTGCTGATGAAAGATTTGCAGGAGGCGCGCGAGTCGCAGAAGAAGTATGTCGATAAGGTTGCCGCCATGCCCTACGAACAGCTCAAAACCGATCCTGAAGCCTTTGGTTTTGTGGCCTCTGCGGGTGGTGTGCTGTTCAAGGACAACTGCACCCCCTGTCACCAGAGCGGCGGTGCGGGCAAGATGGCGTTTGCCCCCAACCTGACCGACGATGACTGGATTTACGGCGGCAGTTACGAGAAGATTGAAGCGAGCATTACCAACGGGCGTCACGGCATCATGCCGCCCAAGGGAGGCGCGGATATTAATGACGGCGAAATCGAAAGCCTGGCCAACCACGTGCTGAAGCTTTCCGGCGAACCTGCTGACGAAGCCAAGGCGGCGGCCGGTGCCGAACTGTTCTCCGGCAAGGCGGTATGCTTCAGTTGCCATGGTCCGGAAGGCAAGGGCAACCAGGACATCGGCGCGGCCAACCTGACCGACAAGATCTGGTTGTGGGCGGATGTTCCGGCGGCTGGCACTCCGGAGGCGAAAGTCGCGGCGGTGAAGGCGGTGATCGCCAGCGGTCTCAACAAAGGCGTCATGCCAGCGATGAAGGATCGCCTGAATGCACAGCAGATCAAGCTGTTGACCGCCTACGTGCACGACACGTTGGGTGGTGGCAAGCAATAACACCGCTTCGCAATAGTAGCGCTTATAGAAGACCTCGCCTTACGGCGGGGTCTTTTTGCTAACACGCCGCAATAAATCAGATTTCGGCTTGGAAACTGACAAATGTCATTTACGGATGAGGCGCCGGGGCCATAATGTGCGTAGCGGAATACCCCGGCAACTTAGGAGCAGATTGTGCAGAATGACAACGCTTTGAACGCAACAGAGAGTCAGTCCAGCCAGCCGCTTTTTCAGAAGCGCATCCCCATTCATTCCCGTTCGGTAAAGGGCGCTTTTCGCAATTTCAAGAGCGCTGTGCTGCTGATGGCGTTCGCCGTCTATTTCGGCCTGCCCTGGCTGCCGTGGGCGCGCACCGAGGCGCCGGATCAGGCGATTCTCTTCGACATGGTCGGGCGGCGATTCTTTATTTTCGACATGGTGGTTTATCCCCAGGACCTGATTTCATTGTCCTTGCTGTTGTTTATTGCGGCAGCGTTGCTGTTCTTCGTCACCGGCCTGGTGGGCCGGGCATTTTGCGGCTATTTCTGCTTCCAGACACTGTGGACTGATGCCTTCATTTTCATTGAAAGCTGGATACAGGGGGAGCGCCCGGCGCGCCTGCGCCTGCATAAGCAGGCATGGGGCGGCGAAAAAATCATCAAGTACAGCCTGACGCATTTCTTCTGGTTGCTGCTGTCCTTCTGGACGGCCTATTCCTTCATTCTTTACTTCGGTTACGCGCCGGAATTGACCGGGCGGTTTTTCGACGGAAGCCTGCCGCTGGTGGCCTATTCTACGGTGCTGATCCTTACGCTGACCACCTACGCTGCCGCAGGGTTGGCACGCGAGCAAGTATGTATCTACATGTGCCCCTATTCGCGTTTTCAGGGGGTGATGTACGAGCCGGAAACGCTGGCACCCTATTACGATATTCAGCGCGGCGAAGGCGCTGCCGGGCGCGCGGTGCCGCGTGAAGGCAGCAAGACGCTGGAAGAGCGCCACGACCAGGGTATCGGTGATTGTGTCGATTGCGGTATGTGCTATCAGGTCTGTCCGGTGGGTATCGACATACGCAACGGACTGCAATATCAATGTATTTCATGCGGGCTGTGCGTCGATGCCTGCAACACCATCATGGATGCACGCGGCTTTCCGCGTGGCTTGGTGCGCTACGATTCGGAAATCAACATCGAAAGCGCCTCGCCCGGCAAGGTGCATCTCGACCTGCTGCGCGTGCGCACTGTCGGTTATGGCGTTGCCATTCTGGTGATGATCTTCGCGCTGGTCTACAATCTGGCCACGCGGGATGACGTGCAGTTGTCCATCCAGCCGGTACGCCAGCCGCTGTTCGTGGTGATGTCCGACGGACAGATACGCAACCGTTACCAGATACACATCACCAATAAGACCATCGAGGAGCAGCACTACCACATCAGCGCGCAGGGCTTGCCTGAAACCGCACTGGATATCCCCGGCGGCATGGGCGATGTCAAGGTGCGTCCGGGCAAAAGCGTGCTGGTGATGGCCAACGTCAAACTCAGTCCCGTCGATGCGCAACACATCAGCGAATTTGACTTCCATGTTGCCGAAAAGAACAGTCAGGATAAACCGATGATCAAGAAAGTCCGCTTTAATTCCAAGCAGGAAGCGCCATGACCCAGACATTGTTCGGTGGCGTGATCGTTATTGCGCTGATTTATTTCGGCTTGCGATTCGCGGGCGTGTCCAACTACTGGCGCGGCGTCATCAGCTGCACGCTTCCGCTGGTCGCCATGCTGGCCTACAGCATGAACCACTGGCCGGGTGGCGACATGATGACGCTGCACGTGGCGGTGTACGTTGCCACCGCCACGGTGCTGACACTGGGCGGCAGCGCCAAGGCCGTCAAGGGGCAGCGCATCCACTGGATACCTGCCCTCTTCATCGCCTTCTTCATCATGCTGACGGTCCTAATGGCAGCCTTTCTGACCATTGCCGTGCGCGGCTTGCCTCCTGGCGTGGCAAAGCTGGTGATGCCCGGTGACGGCAAAAAAAATATCTACACCGCTTTTTCGGGTGAAATCCCGCACGATGAGGAAGCGGCGAAGACCATTTCGCAGTACCTGAAAAAAACCGGTGCGCAACGCAATCTCGGCTGGCATATCGAAGTGGATGGGTTGAACGGATTAATCCAGAAACAGGCGCGCACGGTATGGGTAACCTTGCGCGACAAGGAGCAACAGCTAATCAGCAATGCCACCGTCAGGCTGGCCCTCAGTCGTCCGGCCATCGACGGGCAGCAGGAAATCGTCATTCAGTTCCAGTCTCTGGAAGCCGGTAAGCATCAGGGCGAAATCCGGCTTGATCAACCGGGGCAGTGGGTTGCCGTTCTGCAGGTGGATCGTGGGGGCGACAGCTATGAAACTGCCAAGGCAATCCTCGTTCAGTCGATACGCTAGCCGCCGATGAGCGAAACGCCGCCCGCCCACGACTGTTTCCACTGCGGCCTGCCGATTCCGCGCGGGGCACATTATCCACTGGAAATCGAGAGCGAAGCCCGTGAGATGTGCTGCCGCGGCTGCCAGGCGGTGGCGCAGGCGATTGTCGAAAACGGTCTCGTTGATTATTACAAGCATCGCACCGCGTTACCTGCCTCCGGGCACGAACTGGTGCCGGAAGAATTGCAGCAACTGGCACTCTATGACCACGCCAGCATTCAGAAGAGTTTCGTCATCGAACGCGGCGGGCAGACCCGCCAAGCATCGCTGATTCTCGAAGGCATCACTTGCGCCGCCTGCATTTGGCTCAACGAGCGCCATTTGCGCCAACTCGACGGCGTGCGCGAAGTGCAGGTCAATTACGCCAGCCATCGCGCGCGCATTACCTGGGACGACGAGGTCATCAAGCTCTCGCGCATCCTCCAGGAAATCCAGTTACTCGGCTACAACGCCCACCCCTACAGCGCGGAGCGGCAGGCCGAAGTGCGCACGCAGCAGCGCGCGCGCGACCTCAGGCGCATCGCTGTCGCCGGCCTGTGCGCCGCGCAGGTGATGATGATCGCGGTGGCGCTATATGCCGGAGCTGCCTTCGGCATGGAGCCGGGAACCGCAGAAATGCTGCGCTATTTCAGCCTGTTTTTGTCCCTGCCGGTGATGTTTTACGCCGCGCTGCCTTTCTACCAAAGTGCCGGGTATGCGCTGTCCGCGCGCCGCGTCAACATGGACGTTCCGGTGTCGCTGGCGCTGGTGGTGGCGTTCTCCGGCAGCGTGTGGACGACCTTGCAGGGAGGTGGCGTGGTCTATTTCGACGCCATTACCATGTTTAGCCTGTTTCTGCTCGGCA
Source organism: uncultured Sulfuricella sp. (assembly GCA_964527565.1). Taxonomy (GTDB): domain Bacteria; phylum Pseudomonadota; class Gammaproteobacteria; order Burkholderiales; family Sulfuricellaceae; genus JAGXQV01. Next base: position 224,898 of record CAZGOY010000001.1, read on the forward strand.
GCCGCTTTCTCGAACGCAACGCCCAGGAAAAATCCGTCGAGGCTGCCGAAAACCTGCTGAAACTGGCACCGGTGATGGCCACGCGCGTGGTGGATGGGCGCCATGAAATCGTCCCGGTACTGGAACTCAACCCTGGCGACATCATTCTCACCAAACCGGGTGAGGCGATTGCCGCCGATGCCGAGGTCGCCGAAGGCGCAAGCGCCGTCGATGAAGCCCTGCTCACCGGGGAAAGCCGCCCAGTGATAAAACAGCCCGGCAGCACGGTCATCGCCGGCAGCATCAACCAAGACAATCCAATGCTGCTCAGAGTGACTGGCGTAGGCGAAAATACCGTCCTGGCCGGCATCGTGCGCCTGCTCGACCGAGCGGTAGCGGAAAAGCCGCGTCTCGCACAACTGGCCGACCGTATCGCCTCGCATTTCACTCTCGCGCTGCTGGTGATGGCGCTAGTGGTCGGCGGCGTGTGGTGGTGGCTCGACCCGTCGCGGGTGTTCGAGGTGGTGCTCGCCGTGTTGGTGGTCACCTGCCCCTGTGCCCTGTCCCTGGCCGCGCCAACCACCTTTGCCGCCGCTGGTGCACACCTGCTGCGGCGCGGTATCCTGCTGACTCGTGGTCATGCGCTGGAAACGCTTTCCAAAGTGAACCACCTGGTGCTTGACAAAACCGGCACCCTGACCTACGGCAGGCCGGTATTGCAGGAAATCCGCGTGCTTGCCGGGCTGTCGGCGCCGGAATGCCTGCAACTCGCCGCCAGCCTGGAACTGGCCTCGGAACATCCCTTGGCCCAGAGTTTCCTGAACCGGGTGGAGCGTCGGGATTTGCTGGCGGTGCAGGAGGCACGCAACGTGCCGGGTAAGGGGGTGACCGGTACCGCCGCCGGGATGGCTTATACCTTGGGAAACCGCCGACTTTCGCCGCATACGGAAAACCTGCCACAGCCCGAAGCGCCGGACGGCGCCACGCTGGTATGGCTGTGCGATGCCGCGCGCCCGCTGGCACTGTTCGTTTTGCTGGACGGATTGCGCCCGCAGGCGGCGGAGTTGGTAGCCGAACTGAAGCAGCGGGGCGTCAAGGTAAGCATTCTCAGCGGCGATGGCGAGGAGGCCGTGGCGCACATCGCCGCGCAGGCCGGCATCGAAAACTGGCGTTCAAGCCTGCGACCCGAGGACAAGCTGGCGGCCTTGCGCGCCTTCCAGCAGCACGGTGACATCGTCGCCATGGCCGGAGACGGCGTCAACGACGCCCCGGTGCTGGCCGGTGCCGATGTCTCGCTGGCCATGGGCGGCGGCACGCAGGTGGCCCGCTCCAGCAGCGACATCGTGCTGATGTCGGAAAGCTTGTCGGACATCGGGCATGCCTTGCAGACTGGCAAGGACAGCATGACGGTGATGCGGCAAAACTTTACCTGGGCAATTGTTTATAACGTAATTGCCTTGCCCTTCGCCGCTGCCGGGCTGATTCCGCCGTGGCTCGCCGCGCTGGGCATGTCGGCGAGTTCGCTGGTGGTGGTATTGAACGCATTGCGTCTGCGCTAGTCTACTGTCTGTCTGATAAAAGATTTCGAGGAAGAGTGAAATGCCGGCGACAACATTGTTCTATTTGCTGGTGGGCGCGGTGGTCATGGCGGTGATCGCCGGGATCGGCATATTCTGGGCCATCAGGAGCAGCCAGTTCGACGATCTCGAAGGCCCGGCGCAACGCATCCTGATGGATGACGACGATCCCATGATCCCGCGTTATCGCCGCTTGAACGATAAGCCGGAATGAATTAGAATTCCCCCGTTATTGATGCGGGTTTCTTGATTTTTGTTGGATAATTTTGGCGTTTTTTGGGGAGAGCAAGATGGACAAGCTGGTGATGCCGACGGTAGTGCTGATGATCGTTTTTTCCTATGTAAGCTTTTTCTCGGTGATTTTGGGTTAACCCCCCACAAGCACCTCGATAAAAAGGCCGACGCAAGTCGGCCTTTTTTTGTTGGAGCGAAGGCGCCGCCAATCAGGCCGTTTCGGCGGTAATTGCCGCCTTGATCTTCTGCATGGCCTTTTGCTCAATCTGGCGGATGCGTTCCGCAGAAACCCCGAATTCGGCGGCCAGATCGTGCAGCGTGGCGGTGTCGTCCACCAGCCAGCGCGCCTCCACGATGCGGCGGCTGCGATCGTCCAGGCTGGCCAGCGCGCGGGCCAAGCCACGTTCGCGCAAGCGCTCGATCTGCTCGGTGGCCAGTTGTTCGCCCGGTTCCGCATCCGGCGCCGCAAGGTAGGCAATGGGGCCGGCATAGTCGTCTTCGTCATCGGAATTCGACTCCATGGCGATGTCCTGGCCGGAAAAGCGGGTTTCCATCTCTACCACATCTTCCGGCTTTACGTTCAAATCCCGCGCCATCTGGTCCACTTCGTCCGGGCTCAGGGTGCCGAGATCCTGCTTCATGCTGCGCAGGTTGAAGAACAATTTGCGTTGCGCCTTGGTGGTGGCGATTTTGACGATGCGCCAATTGCGCAGGATGAATTCATGGATTTCAGCGCGTATCCAATGTACCGCGAAGGAAACCAAACGCACGCCGCGTTCCGGGTCGAAACGCTTCACCGCCTTCATCAGCCCGATATTGCCTTCCTGGATCAAGTCGGCCTGGGGTAGCCCGTAACCCAAATAATTTCGGGCGATGCTCACCACCAACCGCAGGTGCGAAAGTACCAGCACGCGCGCCGCTGCGAGATCATTATCCCGGCGCAGCTTACGTCCCAACTCGGTCTCTTCCTCCGCGCTCAGCAGCGGAACCGCCCGCGTCGCCTGGATATAGCTCTCCAGGTTACCAACGGCGGAAGGAAAAGGCATGGCCATCAATGCTTGAGTCATAGTGAATTACCTCCTGCTCGAATTTTAGCACTCGTCGCTTGAGAGTGCCAGAGGCAGGAAAAGTTTGCAAGTTCACAGGCCCCTGCTTCCTGGAGGTGAATCTCGGCGGACGCAGGACAAGCTCGCCGCCCGCCTGTAAAATGGCGCGCACCTCTAATTCGACTGGCTTCTCCCATGCTGAAAATCCACAATACCCTGACTCGCGCCAAGCAGGAATTCATTCCCATCGAACCCGGCAAGGCGCGCATGTACGTGTGCGGCATGACGGTTTACGACTACTGCCACCTGGGGCACGCACGCGTGCTGGTGGTATTCGACATGGTGCAGCGCTGGCTGAAGGCCAGCGGCCTCGACGTGACTTACGTGCGCAACATCACCGACATCGACGACAAAATCATCCAGCGCGCCGCCCACAACGGCGAGGACATCGGCGCGCTGACCGGGCGCTTCATCGCCGCCATGGACGAGGACGCCGCAGCACTGGGCGTGGAAAAACCGCAGCACGAGCCGCGCGCCACCCAGTATGTGCCGGGCATGATCGCCATGATCGACACCCTGATGAAGAACGGCCTGGCCTACGTCGCGGCCAGCGGCGACGTGTGCTACTCGGTGCACGGCTTTCCCGGTTACGGCAAGCTTTCCGGCAAATCGCTCGACGACCTGCGTGCCGGAGAGCGGGTCAATGTGGCGGAAGGCAAGCGCGACCCGCTCGATTTCGTGCTGTGGAAGTCGGCCAAACCCGGCGAGCCGCAATGGGATTCGCCCTGGGGGGCGGGACGCCCCGGCTGGCACATCGAATGCTCGGTGATGAGTGACGCCCTGCTCGGCGAGCATTTCGACATCCACGGCGGCGGCGCGGACTTGCAGTTTCCCCACCACGAAAACGAAATCGCCCAGTCCGAGGGCGCCCACGGCCACCAGCACGTCAACTACTGGATACACAACGGCTTCGTGCGCGTGGATAACGAAAAAATGTCCAAATCGCTGGGTAATTTTTTCACCATCCGCGAAGTGCTGGAAAAATACGACGCGGAAGTGGTGCGCTTCTTCATCCTGCGCGCCCATTACCGCAGCCCGCTGAACTATTCCGACCAGCACCTCGACGACGCCAAGGCCGCGCTGACGCGGCTCTATACCGCCCTTAAGAATACTCCCCCAAGGTCTCTTCCCGTCAATTGGAATGACACTTTCGCGGCTACGTTTCGAGCAGCGATGGACGACGATTTCAACACCCCGGAAGCTATAGCTGAATTGTTTGACTTAGCAACAGAAGCTAACCGAAGCAACGATCCGGTGAACACAACACTATTGAAGTCGCTGGGTGGAGTGCTGGGTTTATTGCAGCGAGACCCCAACGAATTCCTCCAGGCCGGTACGGAAGAATCCGGTTACACCCCGGAGAAAATCGAGCAACGCATCGCCGAACGGGTCGCCGCCAAGAAAGCCAAAAACTACGCCGAAGCCGACCGCATCCGCCAGGAACTGACCGACGCCGGCATCGTACTGGAAGACACGCCGCAGGGAACGGTGTGGCGGCGGGGATGAAGATACCCTTCTGAAACGGGAAACTTGATGGAAGCCGGTACGGAGGCTAGAATCTGACCTGAATAGTCAGAACAGGGGATGCTGAAATGCAAACATGGCAAATGCAAGAGGCCAAAGCGCGGATGTCCGAGCTGGTTAAACGCGCACAGAATCAACCGCAGGACATTACCTTGCACGGCAAGTCGGTCGCCGTGGTGATTTCTCGCGAAACCTTTGATCGCCTGTCGCAGACGCAGGACTCCCTGGTGGATTTCATGCGGCGCTCACCGCTGTTTGGCGCCGATGACATCGCGCTCGAACGTGACCGGAGCCAGACCCGCGAGGTGTCGTTTTGAGCTATCTGATCGACACCAATGTATTGTCTGAACTGCGTCGCAAATCACCCGATAGCGGCGTAGCCGCCTGGTTCCTGCAACGCCCGCCAGCCACGCTGCACTTGAGTGTGCTGACGCTGGGGGAGATTCGCAAGGGCATCGAGGGCGTCAGCAATGAAACACGCCGCCAATCCCTCCTCGACTGGCTTGAGACTGATCTGCCGACATTCTTTACGGGGCGAATTTTGCCCGTCAATGAAGCCGTTGCCGATCGATGGGGACGGCTTATGGCCTCGGCAGGCCGCCCGCTGCCTGCCATCGATAGTCTTTTGGCAGCCACGGCACTGGAACACGACCTGGTATTGATTACCCGTAACGTAAAGGATTTCGTCGGCCTTCCCGTTCAGCTATTCAACCCCTGGTCGAACGCTGCCCCGGAATAATATATACCCGCCTCACATCCCCGGCAGCATGCCTTTCATGCCGCGCATCATCTTGGCCATGCCGCCGCCCTTGCCCATCATTTTCATCATTTTCTGCATCTGCTCGAACTGTTTGAGCAGGCGGTTGATTTCCTGCACCTGCACCCCGGAACCTGCGGCGATGCGGCGCTTGCGCGAGGCTTTCAGGATCACCGGATTGCGCCGCTCCTCGGGGGTCATGGAGTTGATGATGCCCTCGACGCGGTTGATCGCCTTGTCATCCACCTGCTGACCGGCGGCGGCCTGCGAGAGCTGCGCGGGCAGCTTGTCCATCAGGGCGGAGAGGCCGCCCATTTTTTTCATCTGCTGCATTTGCGCCTTGAAATCTTCCAGGTCGAAGCTCTTGCCCGACTTGAGCTTCTTCGCCAGCTTGACGGCTTCTTCCTGGTCGACGCCGCGCTGCGCTTCCTCGATCAGCGAGAGGACGTCGCCCATGCCGAGGATGCGTGAGGCCATGCGTTCGGGGTGGAAGGCTTCCAGGCCGTTGAGCTTTTCGCCGACGCCGGCAAACTTGATCGGTTTGCCGGTGACGTGACGCACCGACAGTGCCGCACCACCGCGCGCGTCGCCGTCCAGCTTGGTGAGCACCACGCCGGTGAGCGGCAGCGCCTCGTTGAAGGCGCGCGCCGTATTGACAGCATCCTGGCCCTGCATGGCATCGACCACGAACAGTGTTTCGGCGGGGTTGAGCGCGGCATGCAGGCGCTTGATCTCGTCCATCATCACTTCGTCGATGCCCAGACGCCCGGCGGTATCGACGATCAGCACGTCGTGAAAATGCTTGTCGGCAAAATCCAGCGCGGCGCGCGCGATTTTTTCCGGCGCATCGCTGGCCGGGGCGGCAAAGTAGTCGATATCGAGTTGCTTCGCCAATGTCTGCAACTGCTCCATGGCGGCGGGACGATACACGTCGCAGCTGGTGAGCAGCACCTTTTTCTTCTGCTCGCGCAGGATTTTCGCCAGCTTGGCCGCCGTGGTGGTTTTGCCGGCGCCTTGCAGCCCCGCCATCAGGATCACCGCCGGCGGCTTGACCGCCAGATTCAGGGCGGCGTTGTGCTCGCCCATCAGCGCGGTCAGTTCCTGGTGCACCACGCCGATCAGCGCCTGCCCCGGCGTCAGGCTGGCGAGCACCTCTTGGCCGAGCGCGCGCTCTTTCACGTGAGCGATGAAATCCTTCACCACCGGCAGGGCCACATCGGCTTCCAGCAGCGCCATGCGCACTTCGCGCAGGGCGTCCTGGATATTGGTTTCGGTCAGGCGCGCCTGGCCGCGCAGGTGTTTCATCACCCCGGCAAGGCGGTTGGTCAGATTGTCGAACATGCGGCGCTTCCTTTAAATTCGGGGCAGGATTGGTGTAAACTGGAACAGTCTAAAAACGCGCAGTTTACCTTATCCATGCTCGGATTCTTCCCCTACCTGCTGCTTGCCCTGCTCTACGCGGCATTGGGCTGGCATTTGCGGCGCGCCTTCGCGCTCGGCAGCGCTACGCTGGAAGGTGCGCAGACCTGGACGCGCGTGGCAACCCTCCCTTTGCTGGCGCTGCACGGTTGGCTGCTGGTCCAGGCGCTGTTCGCCGGCACGGTGCTTAATCTCGGCGTCGGCAATGCGATACTGACCATCGCCTGGCTGACGGTGCTGGTGTACTGGCTGGCGAGTTTCCGCTTCCCGCTGGAAGGCTTGCAGATTCTGGTGTTGCCTGCCGCAGCCCTGTGCCTGCTGCTCGCCGCCGTCCTGCCCGCGCCGCACCCCCTGCCCTATAGCGGCGTGCCATTCATGGCACATCTGGCGGTCTCCCTGTTGGCCTATAGTCTGTTCACCATCGCCGCACTGCATGCCATGTTGATGGCGCTTGCGGAACAGCGCCTGCATGAGCACATGCTGTCGAAGATGCTGTGCAACCTCCCGCCGTTGCTGACCATGGAAAACCTGCTGTTCCGCATCATCGGCGCGGGCTTCGTGCTGCTCACCCTGGCCATACTCAGCGGCATTCTGTTTTCCGAGGAACTGTTTCACCAGGGCATGCTCTTTAGCCACAAGACGTTGTTCGCCATCCTGTCGTGGATCATCTATGCGGCGCTGCTCGGCGGACGCTTCATCTACGGCTGGCGCGGGCGTACCGCCATCATCTGGACGCTGTCCGGCTTTGCCATGCTGGTGCTGGCCTATCTCGGCAGCAAGTTCGTGCTGGAAATCCTGCTGCACCGCGCCTGACCCCCGGCGCCAGAATACACTTCAAGACAACCCGGATTTTCCCGATTGGACGATATTCCCTTAAGCGCACTGCTGATTGCCCTGGTCGTTTTGCTAATCTGCTCCGGGTTTTTCTCGGCATCGGAAACCAGTCTGATGGCGATCAATCGTTACCGCCTCAGACATCTTGCAAAAAGCGGCCATCGTGGCGCCAAGGTGACCCTGTTCCTGCTGGAAAGAACCGACAAACTGCTGGGCGTTGTGCTGCTTGGCAACAACCTGACCAATGCCGCTGCCGCCACCCTGGTGACGATCATTGCCATCCGCTTATTTGGCGAAAGCGAACTGATGCTGACCATCGCCACCCTGACGGTTACTTTCCTGATCCTGGTGTTTAGCGAAGTTACGCCGAAAACGCTGGGGGCCGCCTATCCCGAACGCATCGCCATTCCCGCCAGCTATGTTCTCGTGCTGTTGTTGAAGGTGTTTTACCCGGTGATCTGGTTCGTCAACTTGCTGGTACGCGGCCTGCTGTGGCTGCTGCGCATCAAGCCGCAAAACCAGGGTGCGGCCGCATCGCTCAGCATGGAGGAATTGCGCACCCTGGTGCTGGAAGGCGGCCATTACATTCCGCCCAAGCACCAGAGCATCCTCGCCAACCTGTTCGCGCTGGAAAATGCCACCGTCGCCGACGTGATGACGCCGCGCAACCAGATCGAAGCCCTGGATCTCGATGCGCCGGAAGACGTGCTGCGCGAACAGGTGGTGACCTGCCACCATTCGCGCCTGCTGGCCTATCGGGAGAGGCTCGACAACGTTCTCGGTGTGGTCCAGGTGCGCAAACTGCTGCACCGCATCCACAGTGGAGAAATCAATGCACAGGTGCTGGAAGAAGTTATGCGCGAGCCGTATTTCATCCACGCCGGCACCTCGCTGCTCGCACAGATGCAGCTATTCCAGGAAAGTCAGCGCCGCACAGGTCTGGTGGTCGATGAATATGGGGAGCTGCTCGGCCTGGTAAGTCTTAACGACATCCTCGAAGAAATCGTCGGCGAGTTCACCACGATTGCCCCCAGCCGCTCCGGCAGCTACCGCAGGCAGGAGGACGGCAGCTGGGTGGCGGATGGTTCCAGCCAGTTGCGCGACCTCAACCGCAAACTGAGCCTGGATTTTCCCCTGGATGGCCCGAAAACCCTCAACGGCCTGATCGTGGAACATTTCGAGGACATCCCGGAGGCCGGCGTGAGCTTCAAACTGGCCGGTCACACCCTGGAAATCCTGCACACCCAGGATCGTGCGGTCAAAGTGGTGCGCATTTTCCCCGCCGCGCACCCCCGGCAAGACGATCAACAGTAAAATAGGGAGAATTGACGGTCGGTAGTGGATTGTGTTTAGCTAACCTATCTTATAGCGGACAGGAAAATCATGGGCTCTTCATCTGCAATGCCTCTTTCATTGTTGCTGGCGACAATGGATCATCTTCAGCGCTTCGCCCCGTTCAGCCTGATGGAGCGGGACCATCTCAAGGAGTTGGTGCAGAAGCTGGAAGTGGGCTACTACGCCAAGGGGGAGGTGATCCTGTCACCCGAACAGGGGGTGGTGTCGCGTTTTTTTGTCATCAAGCAGGGGGTGGTGCAAGGCGAGCAGGGCGTGGTCAAGGCCCAGGACGACAACGCTTGGCTGGAACTCAACGAGGGGGAGTGTTTCCCGCTCGGCGCCCTGCTATCCAAGCGTGGTGTCACCAGCACCTACCGGGCCAGCGTCGATACTTTCTGCTACGAGATGGCGGCGGCGGATTTCCTGGAAATGATCCAGCTCAGCCCGGCGTTCCAGGATTTCTGCACGCGGCGCATCGCCAGCCTGCTGGAGCAGTCGAAGCAGATCATCCAGGCGCAGTACGCCAATTCCAGCGCCGAACAGCAGTCGCTCAACAGCCCGCTATCGGGCATTGTGCGGCGTGATCCGGTGACCTGCGCGCCGGACGCCCCGGTGCGCGAAGTGCTCTCTACCATGCACCAGTTGGGAATCGGTTCGATGGTTGCCGTCGAAGAAGGCAAGCCGGTGGGGATTTTTACCTTGCACGACGTACTCAACCGCGTCGCCCTGGCACAGATCGACCTCGAGCAGCCCATTATCGGCATCATGAGCACCGGGTTGACCACCTTGCCGCCTACCGCCCTGGCTTATGAAGCTGCGCTGGTGATGGCCAAGCATGGCTTCCGCCACGTGCTGGTTACCGATAACGGCAAGCTGGTCGGCGTAATTTCAGAAAAGGACTTGTTCACTCTGCAACGAGTAGGGCTGCGCCAGATCAGTGCCACCATCCGCAACGCGGAAAATATTGGTGCGCTGAAACAGTCCGCCGGCGACATTCGCCAGCTGGCGCACAATATGCTGGCGCAGGGCGTGGCTGCGGAACAACTCACGCAATTCATTTCCGCCCTCAACGACCTCCTGACCGAACGCATCATCGAACTGGAGTGCGCCGCTGCGGGAGCAGGCGATGGCCCTTTGTGCCACGGCGGTCTGTGTTGGCTCGCCCTGGGCAGCGAAGGGCGGCTTGAGCAGACGCTCAACACCGACCAGGATAACGGTATTATTTTTACCGTGCCGGAAGGCGGCACGGCGGATGCGGTGAGGGCGCAATTACTGCCGCTGGCGCGGCGCATCAACGAGGCGCTTGACGCTTGCGGTTTCCCGCTGTGCCAGGGCGACATCATGGCCAGCAACCCGCAGTGGTGCTTGAGTCTGGACGAGTGGAAAAACAAGTTCGAGGGCTGGATCGATCACGGCTCGCCCGATGCGCTGCTGAAAGCTTCGATCTTTTTCGATTTCCGCCCTTTGTACGGCAGGCACCAGTTGGCGCACGACTTGCGCGACTGGCTGGCGCCGAGGGTGGCCGGAAATACGCGCTTTCTGCACCAGATGGCGGCCAACGCGCTACGCAACCGTCCGCCGTTGGGGCTGGTGCGCGATTTTGTGGTGGGCGAGGGCAACAAGCTCGATCTCAAGTTCAACGGCATTACCCCGTTTGTGGATGCAGCGCGGATTTACAGCCTAGCTGCCGGGGATACCCATACGCACACCGTTCAGCGCCTGCGCTTGAGTGCCGCCAAGCTCAATATCCCGAATGCGGATGCCTGGGTCGAGGCGTTCCTGTTTATCCAGTTGTTGCGTCTGCGCGTCCAGCACCAGCAGAGCGAGGCCGGCAGCGAACTGAGCAACCGGATTGATCCCGACGATCTCAACGACCTCGACCGGCGCATCCTGAAGGAGGCTTTCCGTCAGGCACGCAAGCTCCAGGCACGTCTGGCCCTGGATTACCAGCTGTGAACCTGTTTGCCCGCTGGTTTTCTCCGGCCCCGCTTCTGAGTGCCGGGGAAAAGGCGCGTCTCGATGCCTGGCGCTGTCTGCCGGAAGCGAGCCGCCCGGTGGATTTGACTTGCGGGCGCTTTGTGGTGGTGGACGTGGAAACCACCGGGCTCAATCTGTCGCGCGACAAACTCATCGCCATCGGCGCGGTGGCGGTCAATCAGGGGCGCATCTGCCTGGGCGACAGCTTCGAGATCATCCTGCAGCAGTCCGCTTCCAGCGGCAAGGACAATATCCTGATCCACGGCATAGGCGGCAGCGCGCAGACCGGGGGGGTGCCGCCGACGGAGGCGCTGCTGTGCTTCCTGGAGTTTCTCGGCAAAGACCCGCTGGTGGCTTTTCACGTCACTTTCGACAAAACCATGATCCGGCGCGCCCTCAAGACCTTTCTTGGGCTGCGTTTCAATCACCCCTGGCTGGACCTGGCTTACGTGGCGCCGGGCCTGAATCCGCAGCACGCCCATGTGCTGCGCACGCTGGACGAGTGGACCCGCCACTTCGGCATCCAGAATTACGCTCGCCACAATGCGCTGGCCGATGCGCTGACCACCGCCCAGCTCTACCAGGTAGCCATCGAGCAGGGGCGCCATAAAAACATCAAGACCTTTAAGGGCTTGCAGGATTTGGAAAATCTGCATCGCTGGACGCGCGGCGCCGGCTAGCTCCCTGGTTTTGGCAAACTTGTATCTCTTATGGAAGACATAAGACAGCTTGTCAAGTTAAAAAATCTTTACCGCCGATTTCAATGGTCTTATACTCGCCGCCGGGGTTACATCGAGGGGTTGAAAAGCTAGGTGGGCCTTGTATCGAATGGTCATGGGCGGGGTAATCCGCTCTTTATGATTCCAAAAAGGAGGATGTAAATGTCACAAGTTAGCGGTAGCGAAAGTTCGAACGCCTATTGGCGCGCGACACTGGGTTTGCTGACCAAAATCCTGATCGTGTGGTTCGCAGTCTCGTTCGGCGCCGGCATCCTGTTCGCCGACATGCTCAACGCGATCAAGCTGGGCGGCTACCCCTTGGGCTTCTGGTTTGCCCATCAGGGTTCGATCTATATCTTCATCGCGTTGATTTTCTATTACGCGAAGCGGATGAACGAAATCGACCGTGAGTTCGACGTACACGAAGACTAAAACACAGGGAGCCATACATGGATCTGCAAACAATGATTTACCTGGTGGTCGGCGCGACGTTTGCGCTGTACATCGGGATCGCCATCTGGGCGCGCGCCGGCAGCACCAGCGAGTTTTACGTGGCCGGCGGCGGCGTTCCGCCGGTCATGAACGGGATGGCCACAGCGGCCGACTGGATGTCGGCCGCTTCGTTCATCTCGATGGCCGGCCTGATCGCCAACATGGGTTACGGCGGCGGCCTGTTCCTGATGGGCTGGACCGGCGGCTACGTGCTGCTGGCGATGCTGCTCGCACCCTACCTGCGCAAATTCGGCAAGTTTACCGTGCCGCAGTTCATCGGTGACCGCTACTACTCCAAGACCGCCTCCACGGTGGCCGTGGTTTGCCTGCTGACCGCCTCGATCACCTACATCATCGGCCAGATGACCGGCGTCGGCGTGGCTTTCTCGCGCTTCCTCGGCGTGTCGAGCGATACCGGCATTTACGTCGGTATGGGCATCGTCTTCATGTACGCGGTGTTCGGCGGCATGAAGGGCATCACCTATACCCAGGTGGCCCAGTACATCGTGCTGATCTTCGCCTACACCATTCCGGCGATCTTCATCTCGCTACACCTCACCGGCATGCCGATCCCGCAACTGGGTCTCGGTTCCGCGATGGCGGGCACGGATGTCTCCCTGCTGCAAAAACTCGACCAGGTAGTGGTTGATCTCGGCTTCGGCCAGTACACCACGACGACGGCAGGCAGCACGCTCAACATGTTCGTCTACACGATGTCGCTGATGATCGGCACCGCCGGTCTGCCGCACGTCATCATGCGCTTCTTCACCGTTCCGACGGTCAAGGCGGCGCGTTCTTCAGCAGGCTGGGCGCTGGTCTTCATCGCCATCCTCTACACCACGGCGCCCGCAGTTGCCGCCATGGCCAAGCTGAACCTGCACGGCACGGTGAACACCGCCGTCGTGACCAACGGCGACCTGTACGCGACGGAATCCAGCCTCAACTACGAGGCGCGTCCGGACTGGATGAAGCGCTGGGAGAAAACCGGCCTGCTGAAGTTCGAAGACAAGAACGGTGACGGCCGCATCCAGTATTACAACGACAAGACCAAGAACGACGCCGCCAAGGCCAAGGCCGAAGCCGCCGGCTGGAAGGGTAACGAACTGACGGTCAACGCCGACATCATCGTGCTGGCCAACCCGGAAATCGCGCTGCTGCCGAACTGGGTGATCGCGCTGGTGGCCGCCGGCGGTCTCGCCGCTGCGCTGTCTACCGCAGCCGGTCTGCTGATGGCGATTTCAGCCGCCGTTTCGCATGATCTGGTGAAGGGCGTGTTTGTGCCGAACATCAGCGAGAAGGGCGAACTGCTGGCGGGCAAGATTTCGATGGCTGTGGCCATCGTCATCTCCGGCTATCTCGGCTTGAATCCGCCAGGCTTTGCGGCGGGTACCGTGGCCCTGGCCTTCGGTATCGCGGCCTCATCGCTGTTCCCGGCCATCATGATGGGCATCTTCTCCAAGAAGATGAACAAGGAAGGCGCCATCGCCGGCATGTTGTCGGGCCTGACCGTGACCCTGTTCTACGTGTTTGCGCACAAGGGCATCTTCTTCGTCAAGGGAACCGAGTATCTGGACCTGATCGGTGGTGCCAACAGCTTCTTTACCATCACGCCGGAAGCTTTCGGTGCAATCGGCGCCCTGGTCAACTTCGGCGTCGCCTTCGCGGTGGACAAGATGACCAAGGAACCGCCCGAGCACATCCAGCACATGGTCGAAGCCGTGCGTACCCCGCGTGGTTCAAAGGCTGTGGATGGCGCGCACTAAGCCGCCAGTCCTGCACCGGGCAACACCCGCTTGGCCGGGTGTTTGCCAGAATCACAACCCCGCCCACAAAACCGGCGGGGTTTTTTTTGAATGTAGCCCGAATATCTTATAAAAGTGCTGTCTTGCTGGTAGGAGGGGCCTTGGCCCCGAGTTTTTTTCCGTTCATCTGCGAAAAAATCTAAAGCTCGGGGCCAAGGCCCCTCCTACAGGATTGGGAGGCATTTATAAATATCCGGGCTGAATCTGGGAGTTTGTATGATTTTCGACTTCAGTGTGGCCTTGACGTGGATATTGTTTCTGGCCCTGTTTCCCATCGCCTTCTTCTGGCTGCGCCGCGCCTGGCGCATCCAGGTGCGCAGGGATTATTCGGAGGTCGCGCTCAAGCATGGCGAGCCGCCCGCCAACCCGAAGAAATTCGCGCCCTATGCGATGTTGATCAACCTGGTGGCCGGCGTTATCGTGGTGTGGGCGATTATCGGCGTGTTGACGGCCAGCATGGACTATGAAACCTGGTCGGCAATGGCCGGCGTAACCATCTGGCTCAAGTTCATCGCCGATTTCATTCTCAGCCGCCACGCCCACCCGATGGTCATCAAGAAGAAATCATGAATAAGTAGTGCCGGGCATACCTGATGCTAAGCAAGAGTTTTAAGGCAAAGCACCAGCATTTTTTAGCTTGTCCATGATCCTTTCGATGAACGCGCTTTTCCCATTGCTGTAAGCCGCGCGGTTTCGCGGGTAGCGTTCCGCCAGCGCACGTTTGATTTTGCCGTATTCGCGCGCTTCGTCCGGGTGGGCCACCAGATAATCACGGAAACGCAGGCGCTCCCAGTGCTCGAAATCCCTCTCGATCATGTGCAGATGGTGCGTCCGTTCACCCGCAGCATTGCGTTTGATGAACCAGGCATAAAAGGGCGGAATGTCGCCGCCCCAGGTTGGGCGCCACAGGTAATCGTACCCCTGAGCGGTGAGGATGGGGACAACGCGCTTTCGGGTCTCTTCCAGTGAATGGACCTCCACCAGCATGTCGATGATCGGTTTCGCAGCTAGACCCGGTACGGCAGTGCTGCCGAAATGCTCTATTCGTCCTATCACTTCGGGAGGTAGGCAGGTACGCAGGTGAGCCGCTTCTTGCCGGAACATTTCCGGCCAAGAAGCGTTGTAATCCACAATGGCAACGTCTTCGGCCATCAGGCGCCGAACTTTCTCCTCGGTTGTTTCCATTGGGAAGGAGCCCTCCAGCGGTAATGGGGGGATTTAAGCAACAATGATCCGGGGTGCTGAATCCCCTTACGCAGCCTGAAGGCGGCTTTGTCGCCGCTCAATCAAGCGCTTGGGAAGGTGGTGCCGGCGGCATGAACAGCGCGGGCAGGGGCTTTTTCGGCTTTTTCCCGTCCCCTTTTGCGGCGGGGGGGTAGGCGGCTTCGATGACCGGCGGGAGATGCGGTTTGTTCTCGTAGGGTTTGGAGAAATCGAATCCGTCCGCGGCAATGCTGGACGTGCCGCGCCGTGCGGGGCGCGCTTCGCTGGCGGGGCCGCCGCGCTCGGCTCGGTTGCAGCGTTCGGGGCGCGCGGAACGTTCGTAGCGCGGCGCCGTGCGGCCTTCCTCCGGGTGGGTGGCGATTGCCGAGTTGACGTCAAAGCCGGGAATGATTTCCGACGGAATCGAGCGTTTCAGCATGTGCTCGATGGCGGCCAGCAGTTTCAGTTCCTCCTCGCACACCAGCGAGATGGCGTCGCCCTCGCTGCCGCCGCGTCCGGTGCGCCCGATGCGGTGCACGTAATCTTCCGGCACGTGCGGCAATTCATAGTTGACGACGTGCGGCAACTGGTCGATGTCGATGCCGCGCGCGGCCACGTCGGTGGCGACCAGCACGCGCACTTCGCCGTCCTTGAAGGCTTTCAGGGCTTCGGTGCGCTGCTGCTGGCTCTTGTCGCCGTGGATGGCGGTGGCGCTGATGCCGTCTCGCTCCAGTTGCAGCGCCAATTTGCCCGCGCCTTGCTTGGTGCGGCAAAAAACCAGCACCTGCTGCAAGTTCTGCGATCTGACCAGGTGGGCGAGCAGTTCGCGCTTGCGCGCCAGATCGACGGGGTAGATCACCTGCGTCACGGTTTCGGCGGCGGTGTTGTGCCTTTCCGCTTCGATCAGCACCGGGTCCTTGAGCAGGCGGTCGGCAAGCTTTTTGATGTCGTCGGAGAAAGTGGCCGAGAACAGCAGGCTTTGCCGCTTGGTCGGCAGCAGGTTGAGGATGCGCGTGATGTCGGGCAGGAAGCCCATGTCCAGCATGCGGTCGGCTTCGTCGAGCACCAGCATTTCCACCTGGGAAAAATTCACCGATTTCTGCTCCACGTGGTCGAGCAGGCGCCCCGGCGTCGCCACCAGGATTTCCACGCCGCGGCGCAGTTCGGCCAGTTGCGGGGCGATGCTGATGCCGCCGTAGACCACGGCGGAACGCAGCGGAACATATTTGCCGTAGGTTTGCACGCTTTCCGCCACCTGCGCCGCCAGTTCCCGCGTCGGCACCAGGATGACGGCGCGGATCGGATGGCGCGCCGGGGAGGTGCTGGTGCTGGCGTAAGCGGCGAGGCGTTGCAGCAACGGCAGGGTGAAGCCGGCGGTCTTGCCGGTGCCGGTTTGGGCGCCGCCCATGACGTCCAGCCCTTGCAGGACGACGGGAATCGCTTGCGCCTGGATCGGGGTGGGCTCGGTGTAGCCTTGGTCAGAGATGGCCTTGAGCAATTCCGGTATCAGGCCGAGCGATTCAAAAGACATGCGGGTTAACTCCTAGGTTTGCCGCTGGTTCAGCCGGCGGAAAAGACGGTGACGAAATGGATGGCGGCGGGATGGTCGTGGTTGGTTTCCTCGCCCAGACAAAAATAACCGCGTGGCGGGAGGGTGCGTTCACCGCGCTTCACGCTGAACTTGGGGCCGACTTCGGGAAACACGAAGGTGCCATTGGTACTTTCGTCAATCAGGAAAATGCTGCCGCCGCGGAATTCCAGGCGTCCGTGTCGGCGTGAGGCCATGTCGCTTTCGCTGACGATGTCGTTGCCATCCTCACGCCCAAAGGTGAGGATGGGGTGGCCGCTGTACAACACCTTTTCCTGGTTGCCCTGGCTCTGCCGCCAGCGCAGGCGCATTTTCTTGCCGGTGCGGTCGGCAACGGAAGCTAGGCGGGTGGCTTCAAAGCTTTTGGGTAAGACGATTTCAAATACGCGCACCCCGGTCTTGCCGTCGGTGGCGCCGAAGCGGACTTCATGCTTGCTCGACAGGCTGTCTGCGGTTTCCTGGGTGGTGACGATCTGGCCGGGCGCGGCTTTTACCAGTTCGCGCACTGCCGCAGTCACCGCGTGCGTGTGCGCTTCCCTGGCTTCCCTGGCGGCGGGAAGCTGGCAGATGGACATGCGGGTAACCGGCTGGCCGGTATTTTTTCCGGGATAGTCGCAGGCCATCAGTTCGATGGCGGTTTCCGCTGCGGTATTCGGGTCGTTCAGGGTGCAGACGATTTTTTTGCCGACGGCATTGATGTGGTTGCCGCCATGCGCGCTGACGATCGCGTCGAAGCGCTGGACGATGTCGGCGGCGTCATAAGGCTGGCCGGTGTCCAGCAGTTCGATCAGGAGGATGGTTTTGGCGTTGCTTGCAAGCATAGGCCACGCATTATAGGCGCAATGAATTAACTGAGCCAGATCAATGAGGCCATGCGTCCCGTCGTTCCCTCGCGGCGGTAGGAGAAAAAGCGGTTCACCTCGCTGAAAGTGCAAAAATCGCCACCGCTCACTTGCGTGACGCCGCATTCCGCCAGCCTGAGGCGTGCCAGCCGAAAAATATCCGCCAGCCATTTGCCCTTGCCGTGCGGGATGAACGCGCTTGCCGCCGCGCCGTCGTGCGCCAGGAAGCGCTCGCGCACTTCGTCGCCGACTTCAAAAGCCTGGGGGCCGATGGCCGGGCCGAGCCAAGCCAGCAGCGCGGCGGGGTCGCGCCGCATGGACGCCACAGTGGCCTCGATCACGCCTTCGGCCAGCCCGCGCCAGCCGGCGTGGGCGGCGGCGACCGCCGTGCCGTGCCGGTCGCACAGCAGCAGCGGTAGGCAGTCGGCGGTCAGAACCGCGCAAACCTGGCCCGCCTGGTGTGCCATGCAGGCATCAGCTTCGGGCGTGCCCGTCATGCGCCCGGCGTCTGCTACGGCGGTGCCGTGAACCTGTTTCAGCCACAGCGGGTCGGCGGGCAAGTGCTGGCGCAGCAGGGCGCGGTTTTGCGTCACCGCATGTGCGTCATCACCGACATGCTCGCCCAGGTTCAGGCTGGCGTAAGGGGCGCTGCTGGCGCCGCCGTAACGGGTGGTGGAAAGGGCGTGGACGTTGGCGGGCGCAGGCCAGCCGGGAATGATCCAGCCGTCAGGCTTCACCGCGCAAAGTCCCGAGCAATGCCAACATGTCGGCGGGCATGTCGGCGTGCCATTCCATGGGTTCGCGCGAGCCGGGGTGGAATAGTCCCAAGCGCGTGGCGTGCAGCGCCTGCCGCCCGAGCTTGCTGACCGCTTCGCGCACGGCGGGGGTGGCGGCCACCGGCTTGCCGCCATAAACCGGGTCGCCGACCAAGGCGTGGCCGATGGATTGCAGGTGGACACGAATCTGGTGGGTGCGCCCGGTTTCCAGGCGGCATTCGAGCAGGGTGTGTACGACGAAGCGTTCGACGATGCGATAGTGGGTGCGTGCCGGTTTGCCGCCGGAGACGACGGCCATTTTGGTACGTTGCTGGGGATGGCGACCGATGGGAGCCTCCACTTCGCCGTCGCTCGCCACGATGCCTTGCGCCAGGGCCAGATATTCGCGTTTCACCGTGCGCGCCTGAAGCTGGCGCACCAGATCGGTTTGCGCGGTGAGCGTCTTGGCGACCACCAACAGGCCGCTGGTGTCCTTGTCCAGCCGGTGGACGATACCGGCGCGCGGGATGCCGGACAGTTGCGGGGCGTGATGCAGCAGGGCGTTGAGCAGGGTGCCTTCCCAGTTGCCGCTACCCGGATGGACCACCAGCCCGGCGGGTTTGTTGATGACGATCAGCGCTTCGTCCTCGAAGGCGATGTCGAGCGCGATCTCCTGGGCCACGAAGGCGCTTTCCGCCGGCAGCGCCTGCGGCGCCACTAGCACGCTTTCCCCGCCCCACACCGCCTGTTTGGGGGTGGCGTAGCTACCTGCCACCGTGACGCGCTGTTGCTTGATCCATTCCTGCAGGCGGCTGCGCGAATATTCCGGGAGCAATTTCTGCAAGGCCTGGTCAAGGCGCAGGCCGGCCATGTCCGGGGGGATGATCAGATGGAGTTGGCCGGGCTTTGCGCTATAATCGTCCAAATTGTTCAGGGGTTGCGTCATGAAGCGTAGTTTAACGTTTATTTTCCTGCTGTGGCTCGGCGGTTGCAGTCTGTTGCCGCAAGCGCATGACGAAACCCGCAACTGGTCGGCTCAAAAACTGTTTTCCGAGGCCAAGGCGCAAATGGCGGAAGGCGGTTACGAAAAGGCGATCAAGTATTTCGAGACGCTGGAAGCGCGTTTCCCCTACGGGCGTTATGCCCAGCAGGCTCAGCTGGAAGTGGCCTATGCCTATTTCAAGAGCAGCGAGCCGGTTTCCGCGATTGCCGCCTGCGACCGCTTCATCAAGCTTCACCCCAACCACCCCAACGTCGATTACGCCTATTATCTGAAAGGCCTGGTCAACTTCAACGAAGACCTCGGTCTGCTCGGTTCGGTCGCGCGCCAGGACATGACCGAGCGCGACCCCAAGGCGGCGCGCGAATCCTTCGAATCCTTCAAGGAACTGGCCACCCGTTTTCCCACCAGCAAATATGCCCCGGATGCCGTGGCGCGCATGAAATATCTGGTCAACGCGCTGGCTTCGCACGAAGTGCATGTGGCGCGCTATTACCTGCGGCGCGGCGCCTACGTGGCGGCGGCGAATCGCGGGCAGTACGTGCTGCAGAACTACCCGCAGGCGCCTGCCACCGAGGAGGCGTTGGCGTTGATGGTGAAGGCCTATGACGCGATGGGGATGAACGACCTGCGCGATGACGCGCAGCGCGTGATGCAGAAGAATTTTCCCGGCAGCGGCACCCTCAGGGGCGGGAGTGTGGATACGCCGTGGTGGAAACTCTGGTAAGCAGCCCGGCCTTACACGCGGGACAGCACCTGCGCCTCGCTCAACACCCCTTCCGGCAAATGCTCCAGGCAGTCGGCCATCAGTTCCGCCGCCTCGAAGCTCTGGAAGGTATCCGTATCCAGGTCGCGAATCAGCACCATCGCCGCGCCGACGATACGGATCAAACCCTCGCGCTCTTCCTTCAAACGCAGGTTTTCCGTGCGTAATCTGTAAAAATCCCTGATCATCAAGCGGTCCATCCCGTCCTCCTGAGATGATGTTCAACAGCCACGCATGCCACCGCGCTTCCTGAACCAGTAGATGGCGGTGACGCCTTGCCGCCGCGCCGCCATCGAAACGTCACTCGTTTGGCGAATTATATATCGTCATCCCCGTCAGGCAAGAATATGTCGAAGCCGGTTGACGGAAATCCAATTTCAGGGTTAAATGCGCACCTTCGAGAGGGGCACCCGCTGCTTTTCTCGTGGTTAGCATGGCCAAGTAGCTCAGTCGGTAGAGCAGAGGACTGAAAATCCTTGTGTCGGTGGTTCGATTCCGCCCTTGGCCACCAGAATTTAACGCCCAACTGTTCTCAGTTGGGCGTTTCCATTTCTGCTCCCCGCACGACACGCGAGGTTCGCGCCCATTCTGCGTGTGCCAGGGGTGTGCAGGACTTGGGTCGAGGGGCAGTCAGTTCGCATTATTCTGCCCGCTGTTCTCTCAAAATCTCCCTTCCTTCGTGGCACGCGCACATTGCCTTATGCGGCAAGGAATTATGAGTGCGTCGGATTTCCGGGTTTGACTGCGGGCTTGGATGACCAGCCCATTTCGGAGGCTGCCATCGGTACCGAGCGGGTCACTTCGGCACATGGAAAACGAGTACGCTCACGATCAACTCGCGGTTGGTATCGCCATCTGCATGGAACACGTAGCGGAATCCACTCTCGTGTGGCCAGTTCACCGTACGCTTGAAGTTGCCATGTGCCTTAGCACTTACATCAACGCCTGCACCCTAAGCAATACAGCGCCTCGGCATGTGCACGCAGAAATCGCCGACCAGCGGTCGAATCATCATCACCGAATCTGGCTGGAGAACCGCCTGGCCACATGCGTTGCAGGTTTTTGTCTCCATGCCAGTCTCCGCTAAAAAGACTGTATGGAAACGCTGTCCCCGACTGTTCTGGTGGTGCCGATTTCCAGCTAGACATGATGGGGCTCAATTATTCGATTTGATATGTGCTGACTTGGTATCGACATAAGCTGGGGCTGCGAAAGAGTATCGATTCAGGCATCATGGCGCTTAAAATGAATTTCCTCCGCCGAGGTGCCATTTATGCCAAGTATGTGTGGTCTGGCAGATGTGCTGGGTAGTAGCGTTAGGGATAAACAATAACGAGTTCAGAGGGTGGTATGAGTACAGCAGGAACGAATGTTCTAAAAGTTGTCGGTGCGCAAGCGCAGGATGCTGTAGAGCACCCCGCCAGGATTCCGCGTTTGAATGAACGACTCACCGAAGAGTTGGTTATTGCGCTCGTTGGCCCTGTAGGGTCGGGTTGTACGACAACATTCGCAACGTTGAAGGAAATCCTTTCCAGCCAGTATTCGTACGAGGTGCATCATTACAAACTGAGCGAGTACATAGCGCAGGGCGCAAAGTTGGTTGAAGATGCGATTGCCGAGCAACTCCCAGCGGCGGAGCGAATCGATAAACTGCAGACGGTTGGCGACAAACTACGGAAAGCTTGTGGATTCTCGTATCTGGCGGCAAAAGCTGTTGAGAAAATTGCTGAACGCAGGGATCTGGAAGGTTTTGGGAAAACGGTCGATGGAATAGCTGTGCCCAGGAAACTTCGGCAGGTCCACATCATTGATTCCATCAAGCATCCTGAAGAGCTCAAACTACTGCGGTCAACGTATGGTGAGATATTCTGGCTGATCGGGGTTTTCGCGCCTCTGGGAGTCCGCGAGCAGCGGCTCACCTTGCAACAGAATTTGGACACGGCGGCCCTAGGGGCAATTATTCAGCGCGATTATCGCGAAGAGGATGACCACGGGCAAAAAGTTCGTGACGTCTTTTATCAGGCAGACTTTTTCGTGCGAAACGATCAGGAGAACAAGATCCAGCTAGAAAAATCACTGGATCGCTTCCTTGAGATTATTTTTGGCAGCCCGGTGCACACTCCGACGCTTGATGAGTCATCGATGTATGCGGCGTATGCCGAGGCTGCGAAATCTGCTTGCCTGTCTCGGCAAGTTGGTGCTGCGATCGTGAGCGAAAAAGGGGAATTGATAGGGCTCGGTCGTAATGATGTGCCGCAGTACGGCGGGGGGCTGTATACAGAAGACGCCGAAGAGCGCGACCATCGCTGTCATGCTTGGCAAGACAGGCGTTGCCACAATGACAAGAAGAAAGATGTCCTCTACCAGCAAATATTCGTCAAGCTGAAGAAGGACAACCTGCTCGTCGAGGGGGCGCGTCTGGAAGATGTGACCAAAGCAGTCAAGGCAACCGACGTGAAGAGTTTGATTGAGTATTCACGGGCGGTGCATGCCGAAATGGATGCAATTACCTCAGTTGCGAGAACCCACAAGGCTGGTTTATTGGGTGGGACGCTGTTCTCAACGACATTTCCCTGCCACTCATGCGCACGGCACATCGTGGCAAGTGGTATTCAGAAGGTGCTGTTCATTGAGCCTTATCCTAAAAGTCTCGCCACAGAGCTTCACTCTGACTCGGTGTCGGAGGGTGAGGGCGATGCAGGTAAAAAGGTGCTTTTCCTTCAGTTTTCAGGAATAGCGCCGAAAAATATCCTTAAGCTGTTCAATGTTGGATTGACACGCAAGGGCAGCGATGGGAAACTGCAAACATTCGACAAGAAGTCTGCTTCACCTGTCGTTAAGGTGTCACTGGATGATTATTCAACCCACGAAAAATGGGTCATTGCGGAGCTAACGGAGAATGAGCAACAAGCGTCACAAGGAAAACAACCAGCTCTCTTTGACGCTTGATCTCCCGATGCAGGTCTCTCAGGCTATGCGCCCAGCAAACATTCCTGTACAGCAACGTTCGGCCAGCGTCGTTGCATTCGCATCTCACCAATCACAAAGCCCGAGTTTCCGTGAGAGGGTCATTCAGGATCTAATGAAGACTCGCGTGATGGTTGCTGAGTAGAAATCAACTGGTATCGAACCAAAACAGCTCGGACCTCCGGGCTGTTTTTGTTTTGGGTTCGTTAAGCGAAGAAGGAGTGCCCGGTGCATGGTAGAGTGTCCCCGCTTG
The DNA here is from genome assembly GCA_964527565.1 of uncultured Sulfuricella sp. Lineage (GTDB taxonomy): Bacteria > Pseudomonadota > Gammaproteobacteria > Burkholderiales > Sulfuricellaceae > JAGXQV01. The sequence goes on from CAZGOY010000001.1 coordinate 248,027, forward strand.
GCATCTCCGTACCGCTGAAATCATGACGATAAAATCCCTGCAAATCGCCTGTTGCGCCGTTTTGTCGGCGTGTTGCGGCGCTGTCTGCGCCGCCGAGAATCCCGTACCCGCCGGGCAGACCGCCGTTCCCGACAGCACCCTGGGCGAAGTGGTGGTGAGCGGCAAGCGCTTTTCAGATACCGAGGAACGCCGTTATTCGACCGCCGCCAGGACGGTGTTCGGTCGCGAGGAACTCCAGCGCTATGGCGACTCTTCGGTCAGCGAGGTACTCAAGCGCCTGCCCGGCATCACGGTTTCCGGCACGCCGGGACGCGGCGGCGACATCCGCATGCGCGGCCTGGGCAAAGGCTACACCATGATCCTGATCAATGGCGAACCGGCGCCGCGCGGCTATTCGCTCGACGACCTGCCGCCGGAGCAGGTGGAGCGCATCGAGGTGATGCGCGCGCCGGTGGCCGAGTACAGCGCCCGCGCCATCGCAGGCACCATCAACATCGTCCTCCGGGAAGAATTCGCCAAGAAGACCAACGAAGTCTACGCCAGCCTGGGCTGGGAAGATGGCCGCTTCCAGCCCGGCGTGTCGTTGCAGCGCGGCGGCAGCGACGGGAATTTCAGCTACAACCTTTCCGGCAAGCTCATGCACAAGGAACTGCCCAGCGTTTCGGCCACCGCCACGACCGCGACGGATATCCGTAGCGGTGCGCCGACCCTGGTGCAAACGCTGCGCGAAGAAAGTCGGCGGATTTCCGACGGAGTGCACCTGAACGCGCGGCTTAACTGGAAACTGGACGGCGGCGACAGCTTCAGCTTTCAGCCCTTCATGGGACAGTGGCGCAGCACCAGCCAGGGCGATGCCCGGCTCGACCAGACGGTGGGCGCGCAGCCGGCGAGCTACGCCAATGCCCGTTGGCAGGGCGACTCCGCCTCCGCCTGGGTGCGCGGCATGGGTAACCTGAAAAGGAAGCTCGCCGATGGCGCCAGGCTGGAAGCGCGCTTCAACGTCGGCCAGTTCGAGAGCGACAGCCACACCGCGCGCAACGAGTACGACGCGCTCGGCGGGCTGGCCCACACTATCCGCAACAGCACCGGAGTGCGCGACAATAGCGCCGGCTTCAGCGGAAAATACTCGCGCTCGCTGGCGCAGGCGCACCAGTTCGCGGCGGGTTGGGAGCTGGAGGCGGGAAACCGGCGCGAGCGCGCCAGTTCCATCCAGGACGGCGTCGATCCCCTGGCGCGCTACGGCGACAACGTGCTGGCGCGCACCCTGCGGGTGGCCGGCTTCGCCCAGGACGAATGGGACGTCACCCCGCTGTGGGCGGTCTACGGCGGCCTGCGCTGGGAGGGCATCCGCACCCTGAGCGAATCGGCGGCCGATTCCGCAAGCAACCGTAGCGGCGTATTGAGCCCCCTATTCCACAGCGTCTGGCGTTTCACCGAGGAGAGCAAGGACCAGGTGCGCCTGGGGCTGACGCGCACCTACCGCGCCCCCACTCTGACCAACCTCACGGCGCTGCCCACGCTATCCACCAACTACCCGGCGGCGGGCGCCAACACCGCCACCAGCCCGGACAGCATCGGCAACCCCAACCTCAGGCCCGAGCTGGCTTGGGGGCTGGACCTCGCCGTCGAGCATTACCTGGCGGCGGGCGGGCTGTTCAGCGCCAGCCTGTTCCGCCGCGACATCGACGATTTGATCCGCAACGTCACCAGCCTGCAAACCGTCGGCTGGTCGCCGCAGCAGCGCTGGGTGTCGATGCCGCGGAACGTCGGCAGCGCCACCAGCCGCGGCATCGAACTGGAAGCCAAGTTCCGCCTCGACGAACTGGTCAAGGACGCCCCCCAGTTGAGCGTGCGCGCCAACTACAGCCGCTACAGGTCGAGCGTGGACGGCGTGCCGGGACCGGACAACCGCCTCGACCAGCAGCCCCGGCACACCGCCAACCTCGGCCTGGACTACCGCGTGCGCGGCCTGCCGCTGAGCTTGGGCGGGAATTTCAACTGGATGCCCGCCTATGCCGTCCAGCAGACGGATTCACAGATTTATTACCAGGGCGTGAAGCGCATCCTCGACGTTTACGCCCTGTGGAAATTCGACGCCAACGCCCAGCTGCGCCTATCCGCCGCCAACCTGCTGCACGACGACTACCGCACCGCCGGCCGGGAAATCCACGGCAACACCAACCAGATCGCGGAAACCATCCGCCAAACCTACCTCTCTTTGGCGGCGCGCCTGGAAATCAAGTTCTGACGGGAAGACGGGAAGGTCGGATCCAGCCGCAGCTGCCGGGGTGGACTTGCTTATGGGGGCCGATTTCAAGCGCAAAGGGGCGTGGATGGCGCCATAACCGCTTTCCCGCCTACAATGGACGGGTACAGCGAACGTTAAGGAGACCATCATGCAGCACCTCACCCCCCCACAGGCCTTCGAATTCCTACAGACAAACCCCGAAGCGGTGTTCATCGACGTGCGTAGCGAAATCGAGTTTCTCTTCGTCGGCCACCCCGACAATTCCATCCTGATCCCCTGGTACGATGGGCCGGATTGGGAAATCAACCCGGATTTCGTCGCCCATTCCAAAAAGGCCGCCAGCATGAACCGCCCGGTGGTGCTGATTTGCCGTAGCGGGCGGCGCTCCATCGAAGCCGGTCAGGCGCTGGAGCAAGCCGGCATGACCCAGGTCTACAATGTCCTGCACGGCTTCGAGGGCGAACTGGACAACGAGCATCACCGCAACGCAGTGAACGGTTGGCGCTTCGAAGGACTGCCGTGGAAGCAGACCTGAGAACGTGTTTTGAAGGTGTGGTTCGCAAGTCTTATTTCAAATCGGCGCGCGCCCGCGCTATCGCCTTCCTGACCTGTTCGGGAGCGGTGCCGCCGATGTGGTTGCGGCTGGCCAGCGAACCTTCCAGGGTGAGCACGGCGTAGATGTCATCCGTGATGAGCGCGGAAAACCCGCGTAGTTCTTCCAGCGGCAGATCGGACAGATCGCAGCCCTTGCCCTCGGCGTGGCGCACGGCGCGCGCCACCGCTTCGTGGGCGTCGCGGAAGGGCAGCCCCTTTTTCACTAGGTAATCGGCCAGGTCGGTGGCGGTGGCGAAGCCTTGCAGCGCGGCTTGGCGCATCGCTTCTTTCTTCACCGTGATGCCGCGCATCATGTCGGCGTAGATCGCCAGCGTATCGCGCAGGGTATCGACGGTGTCGAACAGCGGTTCCTTGTCTTCCTGATTGTCCTTGTTGTAGGCCAGCGGCTGCGCTTTCATCAGGGTGAGCAGCCCCATCAGGTGGCCCACCACGCGCCCGCTCTTGCCGCGCACCAGTTCCGGCACGTCGGGATTTTTCTTCTGCGGCATGATCGACGAGCCGGTGCAGAAACGGTCGGCAATGTCGATAAAGCCGACGCGCGGGCTCATCCACAGAATCAATTCTTCCGACAGGCGCGACAGGTGGGTCATGACCAGCGCCGCGCAGGCGGTGAATTCGATGGCGAAATCGCGGTCGGAAACTGCGTCCAGCGAGTTTTCGCAGACTCCGTCGAAACCCAGTTCGCGGGCCACGGATTCGCGGTCGATGGGAAAGCTGGTGCCCGCCAGCGCCGCCGCGCCCAGCGGCAGGCGGTTGACGCGGCGGCGCGCATCGGCCAGGCGTCCGGCATCGCGCTTGCTCATCTCGTAGTAGGCCAGCAGGTGGTGGCCGAAGGTCACCGGCTGCGCCACCTGCAAATGGGTGAAGCCGGGCATCACGGTATCGGCATGCTCTTCGGCCAGATCGAGCAGCGCGGCCTGGAAATCGCCGATGAGGCGCAGCAGGCCGTCGATTTCGGCGCGCAGCCACAGGCGCACGTCGGTGGCCACCTGGTCGTTGCGCGAGCGCCCGGTGTGCAGGCGCTTGCCGGCGTCGCCGATGAGATCGGTGAGACGCCGTTCGATGTTCATGTGTACATCTTCCAGATCGACCGACCATGCGAAGCGCCCGGCGCGGATGTCGTCGAGAATTTTCCCCATGCCGTCGCGGATGGCGGCCAGATCGGCGGCGGACAGCAGCCCGGCGCGCTCCAGCATGGCGGCGTGGGCGAGCGAGCCCTGGATGTCGAATTCCGCCAGCCGTTTGTCGAAGGTGACGGAAGCGGTGTAGCGTTTGACCAGTTCGCTGACCGGTTCGTTGAAACGTCCCGACCAGGTTTTGCCGGGGGGCGAGTTTGCTTGCATGATGGGGCGCCTGTCCAGATGAGGAGTGAGGGAGCGATTATAATTCAACGGCGCGGCGATTTCCCTCTGCGGCCACCAACGCAATCCGCGAAAACAGCCTAATATGGCGTTTTTCAATCAATCGAAAAGTGCTCATGCTACGAATCATCTCATTGAATCTGAACGGCATTCGTTCCGCGAACACGAAGGGCTTCTTCGAGTGGATGAAGGCCGCGAATGCTGATGTTGTGTGCGTCCAGGAGCTGAAGGCACAAGACGCCGATATCACGCCCCCAATGCGGAATCCCGAAGGCTATCAAGGCTTTTTCCACTTCGCCGAGAAAAAGGGGTATTCGGGAGTGGGCATCTACTGCCGACGGGAACCCGACCGAATTGTCGAAGGCATTGGGCATGCGGGTTTTGACGCCGAAGGGCGGTTTATCCGGGCCGACTTCGGCCACTTTTCCGTGGTCTCGCTATACGTCCCATCGGGTTCCTCGTCTCCCGAACGGCAACAGGCGAAATTCGAGTTTCTCGATGCGTTCCTGCCCGTTATGGATGCATTGAGGGCGGAAGGCCGCGAATTTGTGGTCTGCGGGGACTGGAATATCGCTCACTGCCCTATCGACCTGAAAAATTGGAAAGGCAACCTGAAAAATAGCGGCTTCCTGCCGGAAGAGCGCGATTGGCTTACGCGCCTTTACGCGCGCGGTTGGGTCGACGTGTATCGCAATCTCTACCCTGAACAGGAAGGGGAGTCTTACACCTGGTGGAGCAACAGGGGGGCGGCGTATGACAAAAATGTCGGATGGCGAATCGACTTGCATGTTGCAACGCCTGGGATCGCCGGCACCGCAAGGGAAGGAAGTGTTTTCAAGGGCCAGAAATTTTCCGACCATGCCCCTCTGGGGGTCGCCTACAATTATGGGTGAAAATAAATTTGAATTCCGCCCCGCGGATTTTAATGGTTTTGGCGGGAAAGGGGTGCAGCTTGCAGGCGAAAAAAACCGCCGGACCAGCCGGCGGTTTTCTTTACTCAGGCGAAGTCGCGCTTACTTCACCGGTTGCTTGAGCTGCTCGAGAATCGCCGGATTTTCCAGGGTGGAAATATCCTGGGTGATTTCCTCGCCCTTGGCGATGGCACGCAGCAGGCGGCGCATGATTTTTCCGGAGCGCGTCTTGGGCAGATTGTCACCGAAGCGGATTTCGTCGGGCTTGGCAATCGGGCCGATTTCGTGGCCGACGTGGTTGCGCAAATCAGTAACGATTTTGCGCGCTTCCTCACCCTCGGGGCGATGCTGCTTGAGCACCACGAACGCCACCACCGCTTCGCCCTTGATGTCGTGCGGCTTGCCGACCACGGCGGCCTCCGCCACCAGCGGGTGCGATACCAGCGCGGACTCGATTTCCATGGTGCCCAGGCGATGGCCGGAAACGTTCAGCACGTCGTCGATGCGCCCCATGATGGTGAAGTTGCCGGTCTTGGCGTCGCGCACCGCGCCGTCGCCGGCGAGATACAGCTTGCCGCCCAGGCCTTCCGGGTAGTAGCTCTTCTTGTAGCGTTCCGGGTCGCCCCAGATGGTGCGGATCATTGACGGCCACGGGCGCTTGATGACCAGGAAACCGCCCTTGCCCCATTCCACATCGTTGCCGGTTTCATCGACCACGGCGGCCTGGATGCCGGGGAAGGGCAGGGTGCAGGAACCCGGCACCAGCGGCGTGGCGCCCGGCAGCGGGGTAATGACGTGGCCGCCGGTTTCAGTCTGCCAGAAGGTATCGACGATCGGGCAGCGCGTTTGACCGACCACGTTGTAATACCACATCCAGGCTTCCGGGTTGATCGGCTCGCCCACCGTGCCCAGCAGGCGCAGGCTGGAGAGGTCGTGCTGGGTGGGCAGATCGGCACCCAGCTTGATGAGGGAGCGGATCGCGGTCGGCGCGGTGTAAAAAATGCTGACCTTGTGGTTCTGGATGATTTTCCAGAAACGGGTGGCGTCAGGATAGGTCGGCACGCCCTCGAACACCACCTGGGTCACGCCCATCGCCAGCGGGCCGTAGGTCACGTAGGTGTGGCCGGTGATCCAGCCCACGTCGGCGGTACACCAGAATACGTCGCTGTCCTTGACGTCGAAGGTCCAGCGCATGGTGTTCATGGCGTGCAACAGATAGCCGCCGGAAGAATGCTGCACGCCCTTGGGCTTGCCGGTGGAACCGGAGGTGTAGAGCAGGAACAGCGGATGCTCGGCGCCGACGTACACCGGTTCGCAGGTGTCGGGCTGCCCTTGCTCGATGTCGTGCCACCAAGTGTCGAGCTTGGCGTTCCAGGCGACATCGCCGCCGGTGCGTTTGTAGACCACCACTTTCTGGATGGAATCGCAGCCGCCCATGGTAAGCGCTTCGTCGACCGCCGGCTTGAGCGGCATCGCCTTGCCGCCGCGGGACTGGCCATCGGCGGTGATGACCAGCTTGGCGCCGGCGTCCTCGATGCGTTCTTGCAGGCTCTTGGCGGAAAAGCCGCCGAACACCACGGAATGGGTCAGGCCCAGTCGGGCGCAGGCCTGCATCGCCACCACCGCCTCGATGCTCATCGGCAGGTAGATCACCACGCGGTCGCCGACCGACAGATTGAAGGTTTTCAAGCCATTGGCGAAGCGACACACGCGATGGTACAGGTCCTTGTAGCTGACCTTGGTGACCTTGCCGTCGTCCGCCTCGAAAATGATGGCCAATTTGTCGGGCTGAGTGGTCAGGTGGCGGTCGAGACAGTTCCAGGAAACATTCAACTCGCCATCCTCGAACCATTTGTAGAAGGGGGCGTTGCTCTCGTCGAGTGCCTTGGTGAAGGGCTTCTTCCATACCAGCAGTTCACGCGCCAATTTGGCCCAGAAGCCTTCATAGTCCTTGTCGGCCTCGGCGCACAGCGCCTGGTATTGTTCCATGCCGGACACGTTGGCCTGCGCCTTGAATTCCGCGCTGGGTTCAAAGATGCGCAGCTCGTTCATTACGGATTCGATGTTAGCCATTTTCTCTCCTCTGATTTGGGGCGTGTGTTACGATGGGGCTTGAATGTTACGGGCAGATGATAAATCTTTTGACCATCGCTTTCCATAGCGCACGACAATCTTATATAAGTTAGCTCTTTCATATTCCTTCCCCCTTCCGTTGCTCCCGGAATGCCCCATGGATAAACAAGCCACCGGCACGACCATCGAAAAGGCCTTGCGCCTCAGCCATTTTGCCCGTCACCTGAGCGAGAGCGACACCAGCCTGCTGACCGATCTGCGCGAAAATTTGCCTGTTGCGTGGCGCGCCGCAGAAATGCGAGCGGCACTGGACGGCGCCGGTCCGCAGGACGAAGCCGCGCTGAAAAAGACCCTGCGCGCCTTGCGCAAGCGCGTCATGCTGCGCCTGATCGCGCGCGATTTGGGAGGGCTGGCCGACCTGCGCGAAGTGATGGGCACCGCCAGCACCCTGGCCGAAGTCACCCTGACATTCGCGCTGGAGCGCCTCGACGCCTGGCAGCGCCGCCAGCACGGCACGCCTGTCGGCGAGGAAAGCGGAACCGCGCAGGATCTGGTGGTGGTCGGCATGGGCAAGCTGGGCGGCGGCGAGCTGAATGTGTCCTCCGACATCGACCTGATCTTCGCCTACCCCGAGGAAGGCGAAACCAATGGCCCGCGCGCGCTCAGCAACAATGAATATTTCACCCGCCTGGGCCGCAAGCTGATCGCCGCGCTCAATGACGCCACCGAGGACGGTTTCGTGTTCCGCGTTGACATGCGTCTGCGTCCCTACGGCGACAGCGGGCCGCTGGTGGGCAGCTTCGCCATGCTGGAAGAGTACTACCTGATGCAGGGACGCGAGTGGGAACGCTATGCCTGGATCAAGGGACGCCCCCTCACGGGCACGCACTACGCGGAACTGGCAGCGCTGTTGCGCCCCTTCGTGTTTCGCAAATACCTGGATTTCGGCGCTTTTGCCTCGATGCGCGAACTGCACGCCCAGATCCGCCGCGAGGTAGCGCGGCGCGACATGAGCGACAACATCAAGCTGGGGCCGGGCGGCATCCGCGAAATCGAGTTCATCACCCAGGTGTTCCAGTTGATCCGCGGCGGCAAGGAACCCGCCCTGCAAACCCGCTCCACGCTGGAAGCGCTGGACATTCTGGCTACGCGCCAGCTCCTGCCGCTCCAGGCCGTGGTCGAGTTGCGTGAGGCCTATTACTTCCTGCGCAACCTGGAACACCGCCTGCAATACCTTAACGATGCCCAGACCCAGACTCTGCCCGACAACGACGCCGACCGGCAACTGATTGCCGAAGCGCTGGGCTTTGCCGCTTACCCGGCCTTCATGACGGTGCTGGACGGTCATCGCGGCAAGGTCACACGCCATTTCGAGCAGGTGTTCGCCGCGCCGCAAAGCAGCCAGGAAAGTCATCCGCTGGCAGCGCTGTGGCAGGGCGCGCCGGATGAGGCCGAGGCCGTGGCGCAACTGGGCGAGCTGGGCTACCGCCAGCCGCCCCAGGTGTGGGGGCACCTGACGCAAATCCGCCAGAGCGCACGCTATACCCAATTGCCGGAGGCCAGCCGCGCCCGCTTCGACGCCCTGATGCCGCCACTGATCCAGCTTGCCGGGCAATTCCCCGATCCCGACACCACGCTGGGACGCATCCTCAAGCTGCTGGAGACTATCAGCCGACGCGGCGCCTATCTGGCCCTGCTGGTCGAATATCCGCAAACCCTCAACCAGGTGGCGCGGCTGGTGGCCGCCAGCCCGTGGGTGTCGGAATACCTGACGCAACACCCCATCCTGCTCGACGAACTGCTCGACGTGCGCGAGCTCCAGTCCGTGCCCGACTGGAACAGACTGAAAAGCGACCTGCAAACGCAACTCGATCAGGCGGACGGCGATACCGAACGGCAGATGGACATCCTGCGCCATTTCAAGCAGGCGCAGGTGTTCCGCCTGGTGGCGCAGGACTTGAGCGGCACCCTGGCGCTGGAAATTCTCTCCGACCATCTTTCCGCGCTGGCCGATCTGCTGCTCGGCGAAATCCTGCGCCTGGCCTGGGCCGGACTGCGCGCCCGCCATTGCGACTCACCGCGCTTTGCCGTCATCGGCTACGGCAAGCTGGGCGGCAAGGAACTCGGCTACGCCTCCGACCTCGACATCATCTTCCTCTACGACGATGACGCCCAGGAAGCGCCGGAAGTCTATGCCCGCCTGGGGCAGCGCATCAACACCTGGCTGACCAGCTACACTTCGGCGGGGACACTCTACGACACCGACCTGCGCCTGCGCCCCAACGGCGCCAGCGGCCTTCTGGTAAGCAGCGTGGAAGCCTTCGAGGAATACCAGAAAAATCAGGCCTGGGTCTGGGAACACCAGGCGCTGACGCGTGCGCGCTGGTGCGCTGGGGACACCCAGGTGGGCGCACACTTCGAACGCATCCGTTGCGCCGTGCTGCAACAGCAGCGCGACCCTCTCGCCCTGCAAAACGAAGTGCAGGAAATGCGCCGCAAAATGCACGAAGCCCACCCCAATGCCAGCGGACTATTCGACCTCAAGCACGATGCGGGCGGCATCATCGACGTCGAATTCATCGTGCAGTTCCTGGTGCTGGCGCATGCCGTCGCGCATCCTGAACTGACCCGCAACAGCGGCAATCTCGCGCTACTCAAAGCTGCTGCCGAGTTCGGCCTGATTCCCGGTGCATTGGCGGAACCCTGCCGCAAGGCCTACCGCACGTTCCGCAAGTTGCAACACCAGTTGCGCCTGCAAGGGGCGGAATATGCGCGCGTGGAAGCGGAAAGCGTAGCCTCCCACGCGCAGGCGGTCCGGCGCTTGTGGAACGGGGTGTTGGGCGCAACGCCAGGCGCAGCCTGACTGACTCCGGTTTCTGTTCCGGCCTTGGCCGTCCGTCACCATGAAAGAAGATGGCGGGCCGGAAGGCGAGTCCTTCCCCTTTTTTCAAAGGGGGGGGGGGGCAGCCAGTGCGATTGTCCTGACACGGTGCGGGCTTGTCCTTAAATTCTTCTGCCAGGGTGCTATACTTCCAGCGGAGGGAATTGAAAATGTTGGGAAATGTCTCAAGCCTTTATGGCTCTGCCTACAACCAGTACGGCGCCTTGGGCGCCCTGCCGGGCGTGGGGCGGGCTTCTCGGCTGGGGGGCGCCAGTTCGGTTTCCAGCCTGAACCGGCAGGAGTCGAGTTACCAGGTAAAATTGTCCGCATACGGCAAACTCCAGTCGGCGATGGATACTTTCAAGACGGCACTGAGCAGTTTCAAGAGCGCCGGCGATGCCGCTCCCTTCAAGGCCGCTTCGGACGAAGAAAAAACCCTCAAGGCGAAGGTCGGCAAGGAGGCAAGCGGTGCGGGGCAATATGATGTCAACGTCACCCAGCTGGCCAAGGCGCAAACCCTGACCAGCGGCGTGGTGGCCGACAAGGATGCGACCATCGTCGGCACCGGCAGCATCACCCTCCAGACTGGAGCCTATAACGCGGGCACCAATACCTTCACCCCCGCCGACGGCGGCAAGACCCTCACCATCAGCGCCGGCAACGGCACGCTGAGCGGTATCGCCAATGCCATCAATGCGGCGGGGGCGGGTGTCAAGGCCAGTGTGGTGCAAAGCGGCGGCGGTTACCAGTTGTCGTTGACCAGCACCCAGACCGGCACGGACAACACCATCAAGCTGACCGTTGCCGATAACGACGGCGGGAGCGGCGACCTGGCCGGCCTGTCGGCTTTCGCCTTCGACCCGACGGCGGGCCCGAGCGGTTACGGCAAGAACCTCACCGAAACGGCAGCCGCGCAGAATGCGCAGTTGACCGTCAACGGTACCGGCGTGGTCAGCCAGTCGAACACCGTGAATACGGCGGCGGCCAAAGGCGTGACCCTGGATATTGCCGCCACGGGCAGCGCTACCGTCAAGGTGGCGCGGGATGCCGAGGCCTACACGGCAAGCGCACAGAAGTTCGTCGAAGCCTACAACGCCCTGCAAAAAAGCGTGAACGAGTTATCCAGCGCCTCGCGGCAGAATATCAGCCCGCCTCTGGCCAGTGACGGGCTGACGGCGAAGCTGTCCGGCGAGGTGCGCGACACCGTGGCGCAGGCTTCCTACGGCTACGGCAACAACAAAGTCACGCTTTCCGGTGCAGGCATTACCCAAAGTAGCGACGGCACCCTGGCACTGGACAAGGACAAGCTGCAAAGCGCCTTCGCCGCCAACCCGGATGCTGCCGCCGCATTGCTGGCCAATACCGCGGATCGCCTGTCGAATACGGTCACGCGCGCCACCGGCGCGAACAGCGAACTGCAATACACCACCCGTACCCTGAACAAGGTGCTGCAAGGCGTACAGACCCAGAAATCGCTGTTGCACAATTACAGCGCCGCGCAGTCCTACTTCGGTTTGCCGGCGCAGCCACCGTTGACCAGCTACATTTCCAAGGCCAACACCGGCGCGCAGGCCGGGCGTTACATGCAGGTTTCCGAGTTGTTCTGAAACGGGGCATCGGTGGCAAAAAGGGGCGGCACACCGGTGTGTACCGCCCCTTCGTTTTCCTTCACGTCCACCTTGATCTGCATCTGTTGCGGCTGACCCTCGAAGCGCACCGGGCGGCCCCCCCGGAACAGATCGTCGAACGATTCGGCGGTTATTTCAAACGGGTCATAAAGCCTCCGATAAATTCACCGTCACGCTGTTTCGCTTGCGCGTGCGGACGGGTAAACTGCGTTTACAAATAAGATAAATTGGAGGGTGTGTCATGTTGAGCAATTTCAAGATCAAGACCCGGCTGTACGCGCTGATCGGGTTTGCTTCGCTGCTGTTGGTGTGGGTGGGGATAACCGGACTTTCCGGCATCCACACCACGTCAACGGCACTGTCTTCCGTCTACAACAACCATCTGGTCGCCATCGACCAGCTCAACGAGGTGCGCAACTACCAGTTGCAGGCGCGTCTGGCACTGGCCGCCGCGCGCCAGGAAACCGATGCCTTCGAAATCATGGGGCATGCCGACCGCATCCGCGCCTTTATCTTCAAGATCGAAAACATCCTCAAGGCCTATACCGACCGCCCCATGCCGCCGGAAGAGAAAGCCCTGGCAGATGCTTTCATCGAGGCGCGCGTCAATTTCGGGAAAACCGGCATCATGCCGATGATCGACCTGTTGCAGGCGGAGAATTTCAGCGAAGCCGACACCCTGCGCAAGGATGTGATGGACCCGGCTTACGCCAGGGCCTCGGCGGCCATCGACGCCCTGCTCAAATACCAGGTCGATAATGCGCGCAAGGCTTACGAGCACTCTTCCGCCTATGCGCAAAAAGTCCAGATCATCACCATCGCCAGCATTGTGGCCGGGCTGGTGCTTTCCGTGCTGGCCGGGCTGTTCATCACGCGTTGCATCACGCGCGGCGTGGCCACGCTGGAAGCTGCCGCTGTCAAACTGTCCGGCGGCGACCTGACCACCCGGGTGGCGTTGCGCACCAACGACGAACTGGGGCAAGTGGCGCGCGCCTTCAACAGGATGGCGGAAGAATTCGCCGCGATCATCGGCCAGGTGCATCAGGCAGCCGAACAGGTCACCGCCGCCTCGGCGCAACTTTCCGAAACCGCAGAAAGGGTGGCGCAAGGTTCGGACAACCAGACGCGCGAAGCAGCCAGCGCCGCCGTTTCGGTGGAAAGCCTGAACCGCGCCATCCAGGAAGTGGCCAGCCGCAGCCAGCACGCCACCTCGGCTTCGTCCGAAACCGGCGATCTGGCTACCCAGGGTCAGCAAGTGGTCAACGGCGCCGCCCAGGGCATTCGTGAAATCGCCGAAACCTTCAGCCAGTCGGCGCGCCTGATCGACGCGCTCGGGCAGCGCTCGCAACAGATCGGCCAGATCGTCGACGTCATCAAGGACATCGCCGACCAGACCAACCTGCTGGCGCTCAACGCCGCCATCGAAGCGGCGCGTGCCGGCGAGCAGGGACGCGGTTTCGCCGTCGTCGCCGACGAAGTGCGCAAGCTGGCCGAACGCACCGGCAATGCCACCAGTGAGATTTCCACCATGATTACCGCCATCCAGGCGGAAACCGGCAATACTGTCAGCAACATGGAAAGAGGCGGCAAGCAGGTCGACGACGGGGTAAGGATGGCGGCGCAGGCCGGCGAATCGCTGGAAAGCATCAACAACAGCCTGAACCGCGTCGCCGAAATGATCCGCCACATCGCCGATGCCACCCGCCAGCAAAGCGAGGCCAGCGGCGAAATCACGCGGCGCGTCGACGGCATCGTGCGCATGGCGGAGGAAAACAGCGCCACCATCGTTTCCACCACCGGCGCCACCCAGGATTTGCGCCAGCTTTCCGGGCGCATGCAGGAGGTGATCCGCCGCTTCCAGTTTTAAGCGCCGGAGCACATCAACGGCGACGGCTCGTCGCATGGGGCGTCTGTTATCATAGCGCCCCATGCTGACTATCCAGAATCTCACCTACCTGCAGGGCGGCAAGACGCTCTTCCAGCAAGCCAACCTGCAAATCTTCGCCAGCCAGCGCGTCGGCCTGGTGGGCAAGAACGGCTGCGGCAAATCCACCCTGTTTCGCCTGATACGTGGCGAAATCCGTCCAGACAGCGGCGAAGTTGCCCTGCAACAGGGCAAGACGCTGGCTTCGGTGGAACAGGAAATCGTCAATTCCACCCAGCCCGCGCTGGAGTTCGTGCTCGACGGCGATGTCGAGCTGCGCCGCCTGGAACAGGAACTGGCGCGGGAAAATCACGACGCCGCCTGGTTCGAGGCGCAACACCGCTTCGAGACCATCGAGGGCTACGCTGCCCCGGCGCGGGCGGCGCAACTGCTGGCCGGCCTGGGGTTCGCCAGCGACACCCTCGCGCGCCAGGTCGCCAGTTTTTCCGGCGGCTGGCGCATGCGCCTCAACCTGGCGCGCGCGCTGATGCGCCGCGCCGACCTGCTGCTGCTCGACGAGCCGACCAACCACCTCGATCTCGAAGCCATCCTGTGGCTGGAGCAATATCTGGCGCGTTATCCCGGCAGCCTGGTGATCGTTTCGCACGACCGCGAGTTTCTCAACGCCTGCGTCAACCGCATCGCCCACGTTCACGATTTGGTCATCGACCTCTACAGCGGGGATTACGATGCCTTCGAGCGCACCCGCGCCGAGCGCGCTGCGCAACAGAACGAAGCGTTCCGCCAGCAACAGACCAAGATTGCCCATCTCGAGGATTTCGTGCGCCGCTTCCGCGCCAAGGCCACCAAGGCACGCCAGGCGCAAAGCCGCTTGAAAGCCTTGGAGCGCCTGGAACGCCTAGCGCCCGCCCACCTCGAAAACGGTCATTTCGAACTGGAGATCGAAGCCCCGGAGCGCAGCCCGGATGTCCTGTTGCGCCTGGAAAACGCCGCTTTCGCCTATGGCGACAAAACGCTGTTCTCGGGGCTCAACCTGGTATTGCGCGCCGGGGCACGCCTGGCGTTGCTGGGGCCCAATGGCGCGGGCAAGTCCACCCTCATCAAGCTGCTGGCGGGTGAACTGGCGCCCACGGCGGGGAAGCTGGAATTCGCTCCTGATGTGCGCATCGGCTATTTTGCCCAGCACCAGCTCGAACATCTCGATCTCGCCGCCACGCCGCTGGCGCATCTCGAACGCCTCGCGCCCAAAACCACCACCCAGGAACTGCGCAATTTTCTCGGGCGGTTCGGTCTCGCCGGGGAAGACGAAGACCGCCCGGTGGCGAGCTTTTCCGGCGGCGAGAAAAGTCGTCTGGCGCTGGCCTTGCTGGCCTGGCAAAAGCCGCACCTGTTGCTGCTCGACGAGCCGACCAACCACCTCGACCTCGACATGCGCGACGCGCTCGGCCTGGCCTTGCAGGAATATGGCGGCGCCATGGTGCTGGTGTCGCACGACCGCAGCCTGATCCGCGCCACCGCCGATGAATTGTGGCTGGTGGCGGACGGCGCCGCCGCGCTTTTCGACAGCGACCTGGAAGGTTACAAGCAGTGGATAGAGGCGCGCCGCCCGCGCGAAAGCGCCGCCAAGGCGCCCGGCGAAAAGATACGGCGCGAACCGGGCATCAAGAAAAAGGCGTTGCAGTCGAAGAAAGACAAGATCGAGACGGAAATGGCGCGCAGCCAGGAGCGGCTGGCCGAGATCCATCGCCAGTTGGCCGACCCGGCGCTCTACGACGATGCCGCCAACCCGCTCATCGCGCACCTCAACGATGAGCGCGAGGTGCTGGAAACCCGCCTCGCGCAGCAGGAGGAAGACTGGCTGGCGCTGGAAATGGCGCTTGATGAGGCTGAGAGATAAGCGAAATGCCGGAGGAGATGCATCATGGCCGAACAAGGTAAGAACATTTTACGATTGTTGCTGGACCTGGCAACTTTTTGCCTGATGCTCGTCGGTGTCGTCGGCGTGACGGTCAAGATGCTGGCGCCGGACGGTTGGCTCAAAACCTGGCTGGGGGAGTTCTGGCAGTTCGATCCCAGTTGGATGCTGATCTTCTCCGTGTGCGCCCTGATCGCCTTCCTCCTTGCCAAGCGCTGGCTGGAGAGTTTTCAGGGCAAGAAAGCCCTGGCCGGTGATCTGGTCATGTACGCCTGGGTGGCAATGGGGCTGTATTTCGTCGTCAGCTGGTTGCTTGCCGGGGAATGGTAGGAATACGGCTATAATGCGAGCCGTATCAATCACAGGCTCTGGCTTCCAGACGCAGGAACGGGATTGCTCTCCCGCGAACTTCCACCCGGTAAGTTGACATGGACACCATCAAAAGGCGCTTTTTCGCCCCCTGCCCGCGCGGTCTTGAAGCCCTGCTGGCCGAAGAACTGAAGGCCATCGGCGGCGCCGACATCCTGCCTACCGACGGCGGCGTGGGCTTTTCCGGCACGCTGGAAACCGCCTACCGCGCCAACCTGCACAGCCGCCTTGCCAGCCGCATCCTGTGGCGCCTGGCGGAAAAGCCCTACCGCAGCGAGGAGGATGTCTACCAGGCGGCAATGGGCATCCCCTGGCCGGATCTGTTCGACGTGAGCTGCACCCTCCGCGTCGATGTGAACGCCATCAAGTGCCCGCTGAAAAGCCTGGATTTCGTCACGCTGCGCATCAAGGACGCGGTGTGCGACAAGTTCCGCGCCGCGTGCGGCGAGCGTCCCAGCGTCGCCACCGTGGGGCCGGACATGCGCGTGTTCGGCTTTCTCAGCGCCGACCACGTCACGCTGTATCTCGACACCTCCGGCGAGGCCTTGTTCAAGCGCGGCTACCGCAAGGAACAGGGTATCGCGCCGTTGCGCGAGAACTTGGCGGCGGGCATTCTCAAACTGTCCGGCTGGCAGCCCGGCACCCCGCTGCTCGACCCGATGTGCGGCAGCGGCACTTTCCTGATCGAAGCGGCGATGATGGCGCTGAATATCGCGCCCGGCATCGAACGCTGGTTCGCTTTCGAAAAAATGAAAAATTACGACGCGGCCACCTGGGAAGCCATTTACAACGAGGCCGCCGCCGCCGAAAAACCGAAAACCCCGCTGCCGATCTACGGCAGCGACAAATACGGCAGGGCGGTCGAGGACGCGCGCGCCAACCTGCAACAGGCCGGCCTGGATGAGGTGGTGCAATTGAAGCAGGTGGACGTACTGGAAATTTCCGCCCCGCAGCCGAGCGGCTATCTGGTGACCAACCCGCCCTATGGCGAGCGCCTGGGCGATGAGCAGGAACTGGCCGAATTTTATCCGCGCCTGGGCGATGTGCTGAAGAAACACTTCGGCGGCTGGAATGCCTACATTCTCACCGCCGACCTGGCGCTGGCCAAGCTGATACGTCTTTCCGCCTCGCGCCGCATCCCGCTGTACAACGGTGCGCTGGAATGCCGTATTTTCGAATACAAGGTCGTCTCGGGCTCCAACCGCAAAAAATCCGCCGGTGACGAGAAAGGGCTGCGGCATTCCGTGCCACAATAAACGCATTACTCAATCAAGGAGCACATCATGCTGTCCGTTATTCCCAGACTGACCCCGGAACTCGTCGCAGAACTGAATTTTCTCGCCCATTACGATCTCGACACCATGCAGGAAGGCATCAAGGTGCACAAGGACGCCGACCCGGCGGTCATCGCCTCGGCGCAGCGCCTGTATGACAAAAAGCTGGTGACCCTTCCCGACGGCGGCTATCTCACCACGCTGGGGCGCGAGGTGGCGGAACAGTTGCAGTCCATACTCACCATCATGGGCGGCAACCCCTAGCCGTTCAGCAGAAATGACGGGAAGCAGGAACTGAAAAAATGATCAAACACATCGTCATGTGGCGCATCAATGAACCTTTTCAGGAAAACGCACTCCGAATCAAGGAGGCGCTAGAGGGCTTGAATGGGCAAATCCCCGGCCTGTTGCGCCTGGAAGTGGGCATTGATGTCAGCCGCGAGAGCGAGTCAGCCGACGTGGTGCTCTATTCCGAATTTGAAACCCGGCAGGCCTTGGAAGCCTACCAGAACCATCCGGCGCACGCGCTTGTCGTGCCGGTGGTGAAGGCAGTGCGCACGGAGCGCCGGGTGGTTGATTACGAAACTTGAATTTGTGGCCTTGCGTCACGCCATCGAGGAATCATCATGACTGTACGCTCTACCGGCAAGAAAATCGCCCTGGGCTTCGCCGTAGCCTGCCTGCCCTGTATGGCCGCCAGCTTCGCGATCTTCATTTATCTCATCTGGGACAAGGGCATTCAGGACGTGCTGACCGCCAGCGCCATGGCAACCACGCTGTTCTTCGCCAGTTGCACCACCGTGCTGTTTTTCATGAGCAAACCGCCACGCCACGAATTGCAGCCGTGGGACGAAAAGGAAGGTGCGCACTATGGTTCCTCGGGGGTCGCCCAGCCGTAACCCACCATACCGCGCCGCCTGGGCGGCAGCTACTCGGGCGTTATGGCCCTGCCGTTGTGCGAAACGGCGGAACTGCTGGTGGAATTCGGTATAGGGGTTATGTAAGCCCCATACCCCATCACCTCCATGACGGCCTGCTGAACGCGCTCCATCAAGCCCGCATCGCAGCAAGCAAGCGCTTCGCCAAGTAAACGGCGGTTGTCGATGGCGCGCAACTGGTCAATCAGCAAATCGGAATCCTTTTCCAGCTTGTCCTGGGCGAACAAGCGGATACGCAAGGGTTCCGCGTCGTCCATAAGGGTGGTGGTGAGCGGGATAACGAGCGTGGAAGGATGGCCGGCATCCAGCAGCCCCTGGTCTTGCACGACCAGCACCGGGCGCACCTTACCGGGTTCGCTGCCTCGACCGGGGTTCAGATTGGCGAGATAAATGGCACCGCATTCAAGCCCGGATGTCATCATCCAGGCCCTCGAATTCGGCATTGACCTTCATGCTTTCTTCACGCACCCGCAGGCTGAGGGCTTTCAACCGTTCGCGGCGCCGCTTGCCCAGCATCTCGCGGTTCATCGCTTCCAGCGCCATGCGCATGTACTCGGCACGCGGGATTTCGAGTTCAAGGGCGAACGCGTTGACCTGTTCCAGCAATTTGTCCGGCAAACGGACGGATACCATGCTCATGTTTGTATCTCATTTTGTATTTCACCATGGAATCCTAGCTTGAGGGTGCGGCGATTGCAAGCGCAGAGCGGCAACACTGTCAATCAGCGCGCAAATTTGACCACCCTTCCGAAAAAGGCAAAAAGGGGACAACAAAAAGGGGACAGATTTATTTTCCACGCTCACTTGCCTCCTTTACAGGCCGTCCCGGTCCGCGCGTTTCTATGCGCCGCCCGACAATCTTCTCAACCTGTTCCGCAAATCTGGAGTTCCCGGTAAGCTGGCCTCGCTTTACTGCTTCGCGGATCAATCCCCACTCACCGTTCGGTATCCCCTCTTTCAGGAACTCGCGGTATCGCTTCCGCCGACTCTCGCTATCGTCGCCAAGCCCGGAATACAGCGGATCGAAATCCATATAGTGGCCCCCTCTGTCAAGACAATAACGAGCCGAGTTTAAGAAGGTAGCGCTTCACATGCAGCTGCACGGCGCTGCCCCGTTTTTTCTGGTTTGCATTCCTGGCGATTTTCCTTTCGCGCGGTGAACTTATCGACAATGCTTGCCCCGCCGCCAGCCGCTGTTCGGTAGACGGCTTCCGGTGTGCGGTAGCCCAGAGACTGGTGCGTTCTCTCCGCGTTGTAAAATGCAAAGTATTCCGTCAGTCCCAGCAGCAATTCCTATAGTGGACCCCTCTGTCAAGACAATAACGAGCCGAGTTTAAGAAGGTAGCGC
>CAZGOY010000002.1:0-136955 GCA_964527565.1 uncultured Sulfuricella sp.
CAACCCCATGCACTGAAACTGATATTCGGGCGGCTGAGGCATGTAACTAATCAGGTGAGTTTTTCCGCCATGCCGCCGATGGCTGCCAGCATGCTGGTGCTGTCGCCGGGCTGGAGGTTCACCTGTACGCTCAGGTCGCCGTTGGCAATTTCGCCGACCACGCGCGAAACGTAGATCGGGTCGCCGCCCAATTGCTTCAGAATGCTACGGATGATGAGCGTGCCCAGCAGGATGAGCACGATGGTGGCCGCCACACCCACGCCCGCCATGACGAGGTTGGCCTGGTGCTCGGCCGCCTGTCCGCTGGCAACGGCCTCGTTGCCGTATTTGACGTTGAGATCGACGATCTTGTTCAGCGTGGCGTCCGAAGCGGTAAAGTTGGCGGCGTTTTCCGCTGCCAGCGCAAAGTACTTTGCGAACAGCACCTTCTGTTCAGCCTCGTTGTTGTTGCGGCTCAAGGCTTCGATCACTTCGCTGATTTTCTGGTCTCCCGCCTTCCAGTCACCGAATTCCTTGAGGAGTTGTTTCCACATCACCGCTTCCTCTTCGGTTTGCGGCAGCGGTTCATAAATTTTCCAGCCACGCTCCAGGTTGTCCCAGGCGGCCTTGCGTGCTTTCAGCACCTCGGCAAACTGGCTTTGCGCCTTGTAATCGTTTTCCCAGGTCATCACCCAGCGGTTGGCGGAACGCACCGCCGTCTGCCCTTCGCTCAAAACCAGGAGCCCCTGCACCGAGGGCAGGCGCACCATACCGATTTCGTTTATGGCGTGTCCGGTGGCGCGCAGCCCCATCCAACCCGCGCCGCCGATCAGCGCCGCCGCGACCAGCGCCGTGATTAGCAGCAACAGTAATTTGGTTTTTACCGTCATATTGTCAAGCATGATGTTTTTCTCCTCGATGTTGGATATTCACGATATTCAGTCCATGGAACGCGCGCATTTCACGCCCCGGACTGCGAACGGTATTTCCGTTTGCCAGTGATGCCATGATGGACAATCCTGTCCGAAAAAAATATCGGCAAACGCTGATTTGGTGTGTAGGAAGATACGGGGAGGGCTATAGGATTATTCCGACAGGGATTTGAGGCTAGATGATTTTCAGGTTCATTTGAGTTGCGCAGTTGGAAGTTGGCTCGCTTCCCGATAGACTGCTGACGCATGAACTATGTCCTTACCGAACACGCCCGCAAGCGATGCGTCAAACGGAAAATTCGCGAGGAATGGATTGTCGCAACGCTGGAGCATCCGGCCCGGACAGCGAACGACCTCGATGATCCGACCTTGGCCCACGCTCTGCGCCCTATCCCTGAAAAGGGGTTCCGCATCCTGCGCGTGATCTACAATGAGACTCTTGAACCCGTGACCGTGGTCACAGTATTTTTCGACGACGAGGTTACCGACATATGAAATTTGAATTCGATCCAATCGCCGATGCCGCTTACCTGGAAATCTCCGATGCTGAAGTCGAGGCAACCCGGCAAATTGAACCCGGGGTCATGGCTGACTACGATGCCCAAGGACATATCGTCGGCATCGAAATTCTTTCCATCAGCAAACGTGCCTTGTACGCCCCCCTGCCAAAAGCCGCCTAACCCGGATGTTTCACAAATTCTGACAAACTCTGTGGGAGCGGACTCTTGTGCCCAAGCCGACAGGCTGTCGGGTATGGCCGCGAGATTTTGACTTTCTCAGCCGAACCAAAGAACTCGCGGGCAAGCCCGCTCCCACAAGGCTTGGTGGTTTTTTATGAAGTATCCGGACTAACTGGCATTTCAACACCGCAAAGGATGTTAAATGCAAGGTAAAGCACAAGGTTAAGGGACGCTCCGCAACCCCGTGGATGGGCTTATGCTATTCAGGTTATCCGCGAGGAATTGGCGCATCGCGGCTGAAATGCTTGCTGAAGCGGCGAGGCGCTTGCCATCGCGTCCCGCCACTACAGGATCAGGCGGCCATCAAAGCCGACGCCTCACTGAATTTGCGACAATGCCGTCATCTCGTGGTGGGGAGGCAGGTTACGTCTACCAGCCCCATCGCCTCGCTCACCATGTCATCCGGCATCCCATCGATCAGCCCCGCGAGGGTAACCGCCGCCATCGCCGTTTTGCCAGGCAAGCTCACCCTGTCCAGGCGTGCCACCAGCAATGCTGCCGCGCCCGCGATTTTTTTGAGGTATGCCTCTTCATGCATGATTATTTCCAGTTCCGCGCGAAGCATGCATACATCATTGTCTGAGAAGGTGACAACGCGCGCCTTATGATCAAACCTTGCTGGTGCGATTGCGATATTGTTCATGGTCATCTCCTGTGTTTTTCAGTTTTTCAGCTTTTCAACAATCAATTTTCCAGATCAGAACCAAAATCTGCGCAATACATTAAATTCAGAAGTTTCAGGAATGCCTCATTGCAGGATATGAAATGCAAGGTCTGGTCTTTTTGTGAGGCTTCATGGCGCATGGCGAGAATTGCCCCGACACCGATGGTATCCACGACGCGCACCTCGGTAAAATCGACTTTTACTTCTTTGCAACAGTTCAACTTATGCAACAACTCGCGCCGGATGCACGGCATTGTATGCATGGTCAGCTCTCCACCAACCCAGTAATAGGAACCGTTTTTTTCAGCGTCACCTGTTTCAATAGATTCCAATCTCATTTTTTTCTCCTTACCGTTAAGAAGCACACGATTGTCAGAATGACGGATGTGGCAGAAAGAAAATATCAGCGTTACCGGATATTCAAGTCAGAAAAATGGTGTTTTCCGGTAGGCGAAGGCCTACATCGACGATCCCGGTCTAGCGAAGCAGGCCGATATATTTTTCCGCTGTCATGGGGCGCCAGAAGTAGTAGCCCTGCACTTCGTCACAGCCCAGCGAACGCAGGAAATTTAGCTGCGCAGCATTTTCCACCCCTTCCGCAATCACCTTCAGCCTGAGATTTCTAGCCAGTCCGACGATGGTGTTGATAATGGCTTCGCTGTCGTGATCTCCCGGGATGTCACGCACAAACGACTGGTCGATTTTCAGCTTGTCGATGGGGAAACGCTTCAGATAACTCAGCGATGAATACCCTATCCCGAAGTCGTCAATGGAAATCCTGACGCCCATTTTCTTGAGTTTTCCAAGTGTTTTCACTGCCGTCTCGGCATCACGCATTACGGCGCCCTCGGTCAGTTCCAGCTCAAGCATTGAGGGGTCCATACCGGTTTCGCGAAGAACTTTTTCAACGGTTCTATGCACATTGCTGTGAAATTGCAACGGCGACACATTGACTGAAACCGGCACAGGCCTCAGCCCCATTTCCCGCCATGCCATGGCTTGGCTGCAAGCACTGTTCAACACCCATTCGCCAAGCGGAATAATCAGTCCGCATTCCTCGGCGATACCGATGAAACGCCCCGGAGACAACTCGCCCAATTCGGGATGATTCCAGCGCACCAGGGCTTCCGAGCCGATGATGCGCCCCGTGCTCATCTCCACCTGAGGCTGAAAATTGAGCAACAGCTCTTCCCGCACCAACGCATGCCTCAGACCGCTTTCGAGCAGCACGCGCTCCACCGAGCACGCGTTGGCCGTGGAAGAAAAGAAATGGAAATTGCTTCCGGCGTATTCCTTGGCTCGCCGCATCGCCGATTCGGCCTTGCGCAACAATTCTTCCCCGAACCGGCCGTCATCGGGAAAAACCGTAATACCCAGGCTGGCCGTCACAAACACCTCCATGCCATCCTTCAACAGAATGGGCTCGGACAGCGTCATGAGCACTTTCTTGGCGATCCTTCCAATCACTTTGGCGTCCCGGATGGTCGGCAGAAAAAGGACAAACTCATCGCCGCCCAGGTGAGATATGACATCGCTATCACGAATTGCCTGCTTGAGATGTTCGGCTACCTTGCACAGCAGATCATCGGCATCCTCATACCCCAATGATTCATTGATGTTTCTAAACCGGTCTATGCCAATGTGGAACACCGCCATGACAGCGTTTCTGTTTTTGCGCGCATTGATGGCATCGTCGATGATTTCTAGCAACATGGCACGGTTAGGCAAACCGGTCAGCGCATTATGGTTGGAAAGAAACTGTATTCGGGCCTCTGCCTGCCTGTGGGCGGTAATGTCGTCAACCAGCATCAGCACACCGCCGGCCAGCGCATGATTATTGTGAAGTGGCGCAATCCAGACACTGATGTCCAGCGCCTCGCCATTCCGGCATTGCTGCTGGACCAGTTCGACCCCCCAAACCGACCCGCCCTGGAGAACGATCTGACAGCATTGCCGGACATCATCAGTACCCTTGCAGGAACGAATGGGGAAGGCGCTGCCAACCACCTCCCGTTCGTTCCACCCAAACAGCCTCTCCGCCACCGGACTCCAGAGCATGACCCGCAATTCGCTGTCCAGCATGATAATCGCCATGGGCGAGGCGTTGAGGATTACCCGCAAACGGTCATTGCTTTTCTGCAATGCCGCCTTGAGCTTGTGATTGCTGGAAACATTGTGCAAAGACACCAGATAGGCAGCCCCCCCTTCCCAATCGATGTCCGCAACGCGCATCTCGACCGACACCTCACCGCCTTCGTACTGGGGAACCTCGATTCCCGAAATTTCGCCCAGAGTGAGCGGAAATCGCCAATGCTGCCCGACCAGATTTTCCGGGGAACACAGAAACAGGCGTGCTGCCGCATTATTTGCAAAAATCACCTTTCCGCTTTGTGCCACGACGATAATGCCGTGATCCAGGCTCTCCACCAACTCGCGAAAACAGTTCTCCTCGTCCACGCAACGCATTTCGTGATAGGGGAAAGCCAGCGGCGGAGTGTCTGCGTTCTTCACTTCTTGCATGCTTGTCATGATTACCTCCGGCGGATCAATTGGACCCCAGCATCACCAAGGAAACGTCGTCCAGCGGTTCCAGGCCCCTCATGAAAGCCAGCAAGGATTGCTTGACGCCCTCCAGCAGGCCGTGCTGCGTGCTGGAATCGTTTATGGCAAGCTGAAGCCGTTCCTCACCATACGTTTCTCCATCGGGATTGACGGCTTCAGTGAGACCATCGCTGTGCATCAACATGCTGAATTGCCCCGGCACATTCAAACTGAGGGTTTCGCAGTCAAAATCCTCAGGCGAGAGGATACCCAGGGGCGGCTTGCTACTTTTTACCATCGACACGATGCGGTTGCCGCTATCCAGCAGCAACACCGGGGGCAGGCCACCATTCCATATCTCCAGTTCAGTTCTTTCCGCGTTGATGCCGAATATGCAGGCCGATGAAAAATAACCGGTAGGCAATACCAGCTTCAGCTTGGCATTGATTTCGCAGACGATCTCGGAAACAGACATTCCCTTGCGAGTCATCGCAAAAAACGCGTCGGAACTCGGTAGCGCGCCAACCGCGGCAGTCAAACCATGGCCGGTGAAATCCGCCAGCATCACGCGCAATTCGCCATCGGGGGTTTTGTCGTAGATCAACACGTCACCGCTAAAGTGTCCGGCTGGCCACAGCCAGTGGTTCAAATTGGGCACCTCGGCCTGCGCGCGCTGGGTTAAGGCAGCGAACATCTGTTTTGCCATGCCGATTTCCATGTCAGTTTTATGCTTGAGGTTCGCCAGGCTGGCCTGCGTTTGAATGCTGCGCTCAATCACCGCCAGCTTGGCCTTCAGGGAATTCTGGTTGTGGGGCAATTCAATAAAATCATCGGCGTAGCTCGCCATGAATCGACCCAACGCATCGTCATCATGTATAGGTGCAAGAAATATGATCGGCACATAGCGATGGCCAATGGGAATTCCCCTGATTTTTCTCACCCACTCGTGGATGTTGGGTTGATGCATCGACATATTCATCAATATGAGTTCCGGCCAGTGATGCTCCTGAAAGGCGCATGCTTCATCCATGGTCCGGGAAAAACACACCTCATGCCCGTCATCATGCAACCCATGCAGAGGTGTCGGTCTCGCGCGCTCACTTTCAGATTCCACAATCAGGATATTCATTCTGCTGTCTCCTTTTTTACCCGCTTGCCGCCCCGCTCAAGGCGCGGACGAAGAGGCACTCATGCTTTCCAGTCATTTTCGGGAAAATCCCGCCGCTCCCTTACTCAATCAAGCCCCCTGCCCTGCGGCAGAGAGCCGTGTTCGGTGGGAATAGATTGCCCTAATTGGCGACAGCGCTCTATCGGCAAAAGTGGATTTTTGGGTAAGCGTTGATTGATTCCGCTATAGGTGAACGATTACAGGACGCCACTGAAATCCAGGGGGCGCGCAGAAGCGCCGCTGAGGCTAATCCGCCATGCGCAAGGCTCATGGAAAAACGTCGGCATGGCGCGGAAATGATTTCCCGGCGCAACATGCCAAGGACAGGTTGTTCTGGTTTTTTGCCGTTCGGCTGGGGAGAGACGATCTGGTTTGACGAAAATGCGCCAGGCTAGCCCGGATGTGTCATAGAAACCCACCAAGCCCCGTGGGGGCGGGCTTGCCCGGCGAGTACTTTATTTACGCGGCCGCGCCACTTGATTCGAAGAGGTTATGCTTGATGCTGTAGCGAATCAAATCGGCGTTATTTTGAACACCCAGCTTGGTCATGACCCGCGACTTGTGTGTACTGATGGTTTTGGCGCTGAGAGACAATTCCGCACCAATTTCCGTGATGTGTTTGCCGGACACCAGCAAATGCAGCACCTGAAGTTCTCTCTCGGATAACTTTTCATGGGCCGGCCGGTCAGTGGAAACGCTTAGCTCCAGCATCACTCCCTCGGCCAGTTTCTGGGTCACATAGCGGTCCCCAGCAAACACCTTGCGAACAGCAGAGATCAGTTCACCCGGTTCGCTATCCTTGGTCGCATACCCCGCCGCCCCAGCACTTAGCGCACGAAGCGCAAGATGAAAATCCTCGCAGATGGTGAGAACGAGGACTGGCAATAATGGCCGCTCTTGCTTGATCCGCTTGATCAAATCGACACCGCAAACACCGGGCATCGACATATCCAGAAGCAGTACCTGACAGGGCAATTTCCGCAGTTGTTCCAGCGCATCGCTGCCAGTGGCTGCCTCGCCAACCACAACGATATCGTCAGTCAGCGAAAAAATACGCCGCAGGCCTTCTCTCACCAGCGCATGGTCGTCAACGATGATAATTTTTGGCATTTCAACCTCCCGGACAAACACCGCACTCTTAAACCATCTTCCTGAAAGGGTAATACTAAGCCCTGCGTGAGGAGAGAAGAAATAGGTGCTTTCCTAATCCTTGCGTAGGAATTTTCTTACAAGCTTATTGTCGGCCGGGATACGTACCCTCACCGTGGTTCCCTGTCCGGGTGCGCTGAAAATATCCACTTCGCCGCCAACTGCGAGCGCACGCTCCCGGATGCCCACAAGTCCATAGGATTGATGCTTGCATTGGTCCGTCGTATCAAAACCGACGCCATTGTCCCTTATCTCAAGCACATAACCCTCCGGGCCGTATTCGAAGACGATCTGGATCAGTTCGGTTTTCCCGTGCCGCGCCGCGTTGGTCATCGATTCCTGGGCAATTCTGAACAAGATGATGGCATGCTCTTTCGCTATGGGGACATCGGTTTGGGGCGCCTTCAGGTCGCAGATAATGCCGGTGTGGCGGGAAAATTCCGTTGTCAGCCATCGCAGCGCTGCAACGATACCCAGGTCCAGCGCCACCGGACGCAAGGAAGAAGAGATGTTGCGCACGATCTGGATGGTTTGGTCGACCAGGCTGAGCAGGTCGTCCGTCTCTTCCGCCTCTGGTAGTAGTCCGCCATACTGGGGCTTGAGCAGGCTGATTCCGATCCGAAGCACCGTCAAATGTTGCCCAAGCTCATCGTGCAGTTCCCGGGCGAGGTGCAGGCGCTCTTCTTCTCGTGCCGACTCGCGGTGAATCGCCAGCATGCGCAGTTGCGTGCGCGATTTTTCCAGCCGCCGCTTGCTCTCCAGCATGTCCGTGATGTTGCGGCCAATGACCAGAATGCCGAAAATATGGCCTTCGGCGTCACGTTCCGCCACCATGCGTAACGCAAAATGCACCGTGGCATTTTCCGGCACCCGCTGCAGGGACGCCACCCTCTCCTTCGATTCGCCGCTTTCAATCACCTGCTGCCGCCAGGACCGGCACTCCGCCTCCGACATGCCGAATTTGTCGCACAACTGCGCATCCAAAGACAGCCTCAAGGCCACCTTCACCGACATTCCGGTTTCCCGCACATAGGCGGGATTGACATAGGTGCACTGGAAATCGCGTCCGTAGCGCATGACCATGTCGGGCAAGTTCTCGGCCAGCGAGCGAAACTCCCGCTCACTCGCGAGCAGCGCTGCCTCAAAGCGCTTGCGATAAGACGGGTACGGCACATCGGGTGAATCTTCGACGATCAAGGCACGTAACATCCCGTTTCCGGCATCCATAGATTTTTTCCCATGCTGTTCACCCTACAGCAAACAAGATTGTTCACGGTCAACGATCACGTGAGGCTGGTTTTCGTGTCACCCGTTTTTGGAACAATCCGGTGTTACAGGAAACTGACGCCGTGGTCAATGCCATTTGGACGGCCTTGCATGAAGAATCCTGGCATACAGGATCGCATCCCTTCCCTTGAAGGGCAGGCGCCGCAGGGCAATCGCACCATGTGTTTTCCCCTTTTGCAAAGGGGGAGGCGGGCAGTTTGCGCGACTTCTTGCCTGCTTGCCCACATGGTGCGATTGCGTCAGGCCGCCATCAAGGCCGGCGCCTCGCTGATTTGCGACAACGCCGTCATCTCGTCGATGGACAGCACCTTGTTCACTTCCAGCAGGATGACGAACTTGCCTGCCACCTTGCCCATGCCGCTGATGAAGTCGGCGCGGATTTTCGCGCCGAACGAGGGTGGCGGCTCGATCTCGGAAAGCGGGATCTCCAGCACTTCCGAAACCGCGTCCACCACGATGCCGACATCGTGCTTTTCGCCTTCCGCCGTCACTTCGATGATGACGATGCAGGTGCGCTTGTTGATCTCGGTGCTCTGCCGCCCGAAACGCGCCGACATATCCACCACCGGCACCACCCGCCCGCGCAGGTTGATGACCCCGCGAATGAAGCCGGGCATCATCGGCACCGTGGTCATGGCGCCGTATTCGATGATTTCCTTGATGTTGAGAATGCCGATGGCGAACATCTCGCCGCCCAGCAGGAAGGTCAGGTACTGGTCGTCCTCTTCCCGGCCCTCCTGAGCGCCGCGTGTTGCCAGCGCCCCTTTTGCTCCCGTTTTTGTCAATTCGCCCATGATCCTGCTCCCTTAGAAGCGCACGAATTCGGCTTCGCTGGTCGGCATTCCGAGCGCCGCCATTTTCGCCGAAGGCGTGGCGGCCTTGCGCGGCTTGCTGCTTGCCGCCGGTTTAGCTGCCCCGTGCACGCCCTTGGGTGCCGAACCATCGCCGATTTTGAAGAAGGCCATCAACTGTTGCAATTGCTCGGACTGGCTGCTCATTTCCTCGGCGGTGGCGGCCAGTTCCTCCGAGGCGGAAGCGTTCTGCTGGGTGGTCTGGTTGAGCTGGCTCATGGCGGTGTTGATCTGCGCCACCCCGGAAGATTGCTCTTCCGAGGCGGAGGTGATTTCCTGCACCAGGTCGGAGGTCTTGTTGATGGCCGGCACCATTTCATCCAGCAGCTTGCCGGCGCGTTCCGCCAGGTCCACGCTGCTGCCCGCCACCTGGCCGATTTCCTGCGCGGCCTTCTGGCTGCGCTCGGCGAGTTTGCGCACCTCCGCTGCCACCACCGCGAAGCCTTTGCCGTGTTCTCCGGCACGCGCGGCTTCGATGGCGGCATTCAAGGCCAGCATGTTGGTCTGGTAGGCGATGTCGTCGATGATGCCGATCTTGTCGGCGATCTGCTTCATGGCGACGACCGTCTGCTTGACCGCCTCGCCGCCTTCCACCGCCTGTTTGGCGGCTTGGGTGGCCATGCCGTCAGTGACCTTGGCGTTGTCGGTGTTCTGGTTGATGGAGGCTGACATCTGTTCCACCGAGGCGGAAGTTTCTTCGACGCTGGCCGCCTGCTCGCTGGAGCCTTGCGACAGGGATTGCGCGGTGGCGCTGACTTCTTCTGAGGCGCTGGAAAGATTATCTGCCGCACCGCGCACTTCGCCGATGATTTCAGAGAGCTTGCCCACCATGTGCTGCATGGCGGCCAGCAACAGCCCGGTTTCGTCCCTGCTGCTGACCTCGATCCTGGCACTCAGGTCGCCCTCCGCCAACTGGTTGGCGACATTGACGGCTTCGTTGATTGGCTTGGTAATTGAGCGCGTGACCCAGAAGGCGATGGCGATACCGAAAATGGAGGCGATAATCGCCAGTGTCAGCGAAATATTGCGGCCCTCTTCGTAGTCCTTGGTGGTTTGCGCCCCGGCCTCGTCCATCAGCGTACCCTGAAACGCCACCAGGTCGTTGACCGCCTTGAAATATTCGCGCTGGCTCTTGCGCAGATCGCCGAACAACACTTTGGTGGCATCGCTGTTTTTCATCTCCATGGCAAGGCTCAGTGCCTTGTCCATGTCCGCCGCGTATTGGGTGCGCGCCCCCATGATGGCCTGCATGTGTTTCTTGCCGACCTCGGAGGTGATGGAGGCCTCCAGCTTGCCCAGCAATTCACCGATGGCCTTACGGCTTTCGCCGATGCGCCCGAATTCCGCTTTCATTTCCACCGGATCGTCGAGAAGGATGATGTTGCGTAGCACCCGCGACTGCTCGTTGATCAGATCAATAGTGCTATTGGCCTGCACGGTCTTCGGCCAGCGGTCGAGCACCACCCTGTCGATGGCTTGGTTCAGCCCGGCCATGCGCGTAATACCGATGAAGGCGACCATGCCCAGCAATGCCAACACCAGGCCGAAACCCAGACCCAGACGCGTACCGATTTTCATATTTTTGAACATGATGCACTCCTTGAAATTAAGTTAAAACCACTCCGTTACAAATACCCGTTTGCTAGTGTGTTGCTACCAGTTCCCTTGATTCCCTGCCCACCGCCTGATTCACCAGCGCGGGCACGTCGAGGATCAGCGCCACCTCGCCGCTGCCCAGAATGGTCGAACCGCTGATGCCTTTCAGATTGCCGAACAGCTTGCCGAGCGGCTTGATGACGGTCTGGAATTCGCCCATCAGTTCATCCACCACGAAGCCGGCCTTCTGGTTGCCGTATTGCACCACCACCACGTTTTCGCGCTTGCCCGCCCTGCCCGGTTCGCGGAATTCCTCGCGCAGCCGCACGAAGGGCAGCGCCGCGCCGCGCAGGTTGAGAAAGTCGCGGCCCTGGCTTTCAATACGTTCGGTTTCGCTCAGTTCCATGCACTCCACCACCATGTCGAGCGGGACGACATAAGAGGCGCTGCCCACGCCCATGAGGAAACCGTCGATAATCGCCAGCGTCAGCGGCAGGCGGATGCGCGTGGTGGAACCGGCGCCTTCCTGCGAATCCAGCTCGATGGTGCCGCGCAGCGCCTCGATGTTGCGGCGCACCACGTCCATGCCCACGCCGCGCCCGGAAATGTTGGTGACCTGCTCGGCGGTGGAAAAGCCGGGGGCGAAGATTAACTGGTAGATTTCCTGGTCGCTCAAGTTTTGCCCCGCTTCGACAATGCCTTTTTCGATGGCTTTCTTGAGGATTTTTTCCTTGTTGAGTCCCGCGCCGTCGTCGCCGACTTCGATGACGATGCTGCCGGATTCGTGATAGGCGTTGAGCCGTACCGTGCCGCGCGCCGGTTTGCCGCAAGCCAGGCGCGCTTCCGGGGCTTCGATGCCGTGATCCATGGAATTGCGCACCAGGTGCATGAGCGGGTCGCCGATGCGGTCCACCACGGTCTTGTCGAGTTCGGTTTCGGCGCCGCCGATGGACAGCTCGACGTCCTTGCCCAGGTCGCGGCTCACGTCGCGCACCACGCGGTTGAAGCGCTTGAAGGTCTCGCCGATCTGCACCATGCGCAGTTGCAGGGCGCCGTCGCGTATTTCTTCGACCAGGCGCGAGACGTTGGAGGTCGCTTCCTGCAACTGGGCATCGCCGCCGCGCTGCGACAGCAGGGTGGCGGATGCCCCGGCGATGACCAGTTCGCCCACCAGGTTGATAAGGTGGTCGAGACGCTCCGCATCCACCTTGATGACCTGGTTTTCGCGCGCCTTGATTTCCTTGACTTGCTTCTGTTTTTCCAGCGCGGCGTCCACCACCTGCGGCGCCACCATGCCTTCGCTGACCAGGATTTCACCGATGTGCGGCTTGCCGTCCCCTTCCTCGACCGCGCGGCTCTGCACATCGATCATCTGCGCCAGTTCGCGCTCGGTGAGGGTGCCGCACTTGACCAGCATCTGGCCGATTTTCATGTCTTCCTCGGGCAGTTCGTGGATCACGCGCAGGTAGTCGGTGATGCGGCTGCGCGGCGGGATGATGGTGATGCACGCATCTTCGCGCACGAAATCGAAAATGCCCTCGATGGCCGACTTGTCGGCATCGCTGTGCAGGCTGATTTCATAGCCGAGATAGCAAGCTTCCGGGTCCAGCTCGGCGAGCGGCGGCAAGTTGTCGTGCAGCGTGGAGATGCCGACGATGCGCCCCAGCTTGCCCATGTAGCGCAGGAAGGACAGCGGGTCCATGCCCTGGCGCAGCACGTCCTGGGTGAAGCGTAGCGAGATGTGCCAGTTGTCGGTTTCTGCGCGGTCGCCGTCCATTCTCTCCACTTGCTCGCCGCCGGGTGCTGGGGCTTGCGGAACGCTGGCCGCCGCTTTGGCAGCGCCCAGGCAGGCCGAGAGTTTTTCCATCAACCCGGCACCGGCGGCGCGTCCTCCTTCGTCCAGCCCGGCAACGCCTGCTTCCAGCGCGTCGATCATTGACGCGATATGGTCGCCGCAGGCGAGAAACAGGGCCACCAGTTCTGCATCCATGTCGATCTTGCCGGCGCGCACCTTGTCGAGCACGCTTTCCGCCACATGGGTAAAGGCGACGATTTCGTCGAAGCCGAACAGCCCCGCCGAACCCTTGATGGTGTGCGCGGCGCGGAAGATGGCGTTGACGCATTCGTCGCGATCGTCCGCGCTTTCGATGTCGTAGAGTCCGTCTTCCATCGCCTGCAGCAGTTCGCGGCTTTCGACGATGAAGGTTTGCAGTGCCGGGTCCATGCTCATGTTGTGCTCCTTATTTTTCGCGGGAAGGGATGACGACCGGGTCGCCGAAGAAGGCCGCCATGTTGCAGATATCCAGCACCTCCATCACCGCCGGGCTGTGCCCGGTCAGGCGCAGGCTGCCGTTGCGCGCCTGGCATTCGTTTTTCGCCACGATCAGCAGTTGCAGGCCGGCACTATCCATTTCGCTGATCTGCGAGAGGTTAATCTCCAGTTCAGGAGAAACGGCCAGCGCCGCCGTCAGTTGTGCCTTGAGGTCGGCGGCGGTAAAGATGGTCAATTCTCCCTCGGGGGAAAGCTGGCTGACGTTGTTGCCAATTGGAATTTCCATGGTTTATCTCCGTAAGGGAATGACAGAAGGACGCATTTTCATGACCAGGAGCGCTGGCCCAACCTGCATGATCGTCAGGGCAGGATCAGTTTGGAAACCGCCGTCAGCATCTGGTCGGGCTTGAAGGGTTTGATTACCCAGGCCTTGGCGCCCGCCGCCTGACCGGCGGCTTTCTTGTCCTCGCCCGCCTCGGTGGTGAGCATGATGACCGGGGTGAATTTGTAGGCCGGCAGCTTTTTCACCTCCTGCACGAAGGTGATGCCGTCCATGTTGGGCATGTTGACGTCGCTGACGATCAGATGCACTTTCTGCCCGGTGAGCTTGTTCAGCGCGTCCTTGCCGTCGCAGCCTTCGATAACGTCGTAGCCCGCGCCCTTGAGCGCAATCGACACGACTTGCCGCAAGGTGGCGGAATCGTCAACGATCATGATGGTTTTTGCCATGGTGTTTTCCTCCTAGAAAAAAGTGATTTCATCGTCAGCCGCCGCAGTCTTCTTGCCGGCGTGAATGCTGCGTTCCTCGCTGGTGGCGTAGGAACGCTCAAGCTGTTGCAGCAGCCCCGTCCAGTCGATGGCCATCAGGCGCCCCTGCTCGTAATACTTCTCCTCGCTTTGCCGCAGGTAGGCGGGGAAGGTGTTGATGTTGTCGCGCACGTGGCACAGGATCTGGCTGACGCGGTCCTGGAACTGCAACTGCACCAGCGATTCGGCCACTTCACTCTTGATGCCGCTGCCGGTGCTGCGCAGGATGGTGGCCGCTTGCGTCAGGCCGCCGGTGACCTGGCGGAATTCCTCCAGCACGCCGTAGAGGGCGGCTTCGGATTGGGTCACCGAGGTGGCGTCGGCCTCGGCGGATTTTTCCGCCACCTCGAACGAGGTGCTGATGGCCTTGCTGATGATCTGCACCTTTTCGCTGATCTGGTGCCCGGTTTCGCCGGACAGGTTGGAGAGCTTGCGCACCTCGTCGGCGACCACCGCGAAACCGCGCCCGGCTTCCCCGGCGCGCGCCGCTTCGATGGCGGCATTGAGCGCCAGCAAGTTGGTGCGGTCGGCGATGCTGGCTACCGAGGCAGCCATTTCCTTCAACTGGTCGATGAACTGCACCAGGTTGCTCACGCTGCCGAGCAGTTCGCCGCCGTGTCCCAGCGTGTCGCGCATGGCCTGGATGACCGCCTGCAAGCGCGTTTCGCTGCGCGAAAAAATCGCCGCCAGGCCCTGCGGGTTATCCACCGATTCTGCGGACAGGCTGGCGGCACGGATGGCCTGGTCCAGATTTTCCACGATGCCGGAAAAACGCCCGGTCAGTTCGATCATCGCCTGCTCGCTCTGCATGCGGCCGGATTCGATCTGCTTCACCCACAAGGAGGTGACCTGGCTTTCCATGTTGCCCAAGCCGTCGAGAAAGGCTTCCACATCGGCGCGGTAGCGCGTGCAGCAAGTGTGTTCGCTGTCATCCGCTGCCGCTTGCAGCATGGCACGTTCGCGTTTCACCAGCATGACAGCGGAAACCGCACCGGCAGCCAGCACCCCCGCTGCCACGGCCAGATTGACTGCGCCGATTCCACCCAGCAATGGCAAGGCCAGCGCCCCCAGTCCAGCGGGTAGCAGCGGATAAATCCAACTGTTCATGGTTGATTCTTGATTTGCCACTATCCTCTCCTCATGCCGCTTCACGGGGCTTTTCCACATTCACCAGCGCGGCCAGCAGACCGCCCAGCGTGGTGAAATCCCGCGTTTTGTCCAGGAAATGCTCGGCGCCCAGCAAATGGCACTTTTTTCGGTATTGCGGCTGGCTGTTGTTGGTCAGCACGATGATGCGGATTCCCGGACAGTGCAGCTTCACCTGCTGCAACACCACGATGCCGCTGCCGCTGTTCAGGGACAGGTCCAGAATCACCACCTCCGGCAGCTTGCTGAAAATCCCCGCCAGGGCGCGCTCCTGGCCATCCGCCTGCCCCACCACCGTCATGCCGCCGGTCTCCGCAACCAGGGTGTAGAGGCGGTGCAGGATTTCCGGCGAATCTTCAACAAGAAAAATTTTCATTTGGCGGCACACCCGCGTTCGTTACGTGGTGCCATGATGCCGGGCAGCGCACAGAAAAAATATCAGCGAATGCTGAATGTGCGGATAGGACTAACGGGGGGGAAGGGTAGGAATTGTCTGACAAACTGACAAGCAAAACGGTGCGGAGCGGGAAGACGAGCGGTTGACCTGGCAAGAGGGAACAGACCGCTACTCGTTATCCTCTTCCCCGTCTTCCAGCAGGTCGTGCTTGATGGCGTACTTGATGAGGCCCGACAGCGAGGTGATGTTCATCTTCTGCATGATGCGTGTTTTATGCGTGCTGACGGTCTTGACGCTGAGATGCAGCTCGTCGGCGATGTCGGTGATGCTCTTGCCGGATACCAGCATGAGGAAAATCTGGTACTCGCGGTCCGAGAGCAGGGTATGCGGCGCCGCGTCGTTGGCGGGCATCAGGCCGATGGCCAGCTTTTCGGCAATATGGCTGTTGATGTACACGCCGCCGCCCGCCACTTTGCGGATGGCCTTGACCAGTTCGGCGGTGGCGCTGTCCTTGGACAGATAGCCGGAGGCGCCGGCTTTCAGGGTACGCAACGCATACACGTCTTCCTTGTGCATGCTGAGGATGAGGATCGGCAGCTTGGGCTTCTCGTCCTTGACCTGGCGGATTAGTTCGATGCCGCTCTTGCCCGGCATCGACATGTCGAGCACCACGACGTCCCAGTCTTCCTTGCGCACCTTGTCGAGCGCCTCGAAGCCGTTTTCCGCTTCTCCGCCAACAATGATGTCGCCGCTCTCGGCCAGCAACTGTTTCAGCCCCTCGCGCAGAATGCGGTGGTCGTCGGCGATCAGGACGCGGATCATTGCTCTTCTCCTTGGTGCACGAACGGGATGGTGGCACGCACGACGGTACCCTTTCCCCCACTGCCGCTGATTTCCATGTTGCCGCCCAGCATATTGACGCGCTCGCGCATGCCCAGCAATCCATAGGTTTTCTTTCCGGCCTGCGGGGAAAATTCGAATCCCAGGCCGTTGTCCGCCACTTCCAGGTCGATACTCTCGCCGGTGTCCTCGATGGTCACGCTGACCTGGCTGGCCTTGGCATGGCGCGCAACATTGGTGAGCGCCTCCTGGACGATACGAAACACGGCGGTGGCCAACTGGTCGCTCAGGGTGAATTCGTCGCTGCTCATGGCGAGTTCGCAAGCGATGCCGTGGCGCGCGCGAAACTGCTCCACCAGCCATTCGATGGCCGCCGCTAGGCCGAGGTCATCCAGCATGCCGGGGCGCAGGTCCCCGGAAATGCGTCGCACCGAATCGACGGTGCCGTCGACCAGACGCGACATGGCCACCAGTTTGTCATTGACGCGCTGATCGCCGCTGCCGACGCGCGGTTGCAGCCAGCCGAGGTCGATGCGCAAGGCTGTCAGCACCTGCCCCAATTCATCGTGCAGTTCGCGGGCAATGCGCGTGCGCTCTTCCTCGCGCACGGTTTGCTGGAAGCGCGACAGGGCGCGCAACTGGCGCCGTGATTCCCTGATTTCCAGTTCCGCCAGCTTGCGTTCGCTAATGTCCTGGAACGCCGTGACGAAAGCCACCACCTCGCCGTTTTCCAGGATCGGCGTCGCCACGTAGGAAACCGGGAAGACGCTGCCATCCTTGCGCACGAAAATGTCGTCGTCGCTACGGTAGGTGCTGCGCGTGGTCAGCAATACGCGAATCGGGCATTCCTCGCGCGGCGAGGGGGAACCATCCGCTTTCAGGTAGTGGACGGTGTCGTGGATGTTGCGACCGACCAGTTCAAACTCGCGCCAGCCCAGCAGCCTTTCGGCTTCAGGATTCATGAAAATCAGGTTTCCATCGCAGTCCTGGGTAAGGATGCCCTCGCCCAGCGCGGAGGTGATGTCGCGCAGCAATTTTTCATTGGTTGCCAAACGCTCCAGGGCGACATGGCGTTCGCGGCGTAGCGCGGCTTCGCGCAACTCCCGCTCCACCGCCGGTACCAGGCGCACCAGGTGATCTTTCATCAGGTAATCGTGCGCCCCGGCCTTCATCAGGGCGACGGCGGTTTCCTCGCCGATACAGCCGGAAACCACGATGAAGGGAATGTCCAGCTTGCGCTCGCGCAGCAGCCACAGGGCGGCGCCCGGAGAAAAGCCCGGCAGATTGAAATCGGAAATCACGCAATCCCACGTCCCGCCATTGAGCGCCGCCTTCATCGCTTCGGCGCTATCCACGCGCAGATTGTGAACCTCGAAGCCGCCATGGCGCAATTCAGCGGCGATCAACTCGGCGTCGTCGGGCGCATCCTCGATTTGCAGCAAGCGCAGTTTACGTGGCTTCAATGGCAGGTCTCCGGCACCACGTTGAGGGACAACCAGTATTCCCCCATCTGCTTGACGGACTGAACAAAACGGGGGAAATCCAGGGATTTCTGGATATAGCTGTTGGCTCCCAGCGCGTAGGAACGCGCCAGATCGCTTTCCTCGCGCGAGGAGCTGAGAATCACCACCGGCAGGCAGCGCGTCAGAACATTGTCGCGCAGACGCTTGAGCACCTCGAACCCATCCAGGCGGGGAAGGTTGAGATCCAGCAGAATGACCTTGGGCAAGCAGTCTGCCTTGCACCCGCCGATCATGCCGCCGTGCAACAGGTAATCCAGCGCCTCCTGGCCGTCGCGCGCCACCACGGCGTCTTCGCCAATACCGCTTTCCTTGAAGGCCAGCAAGGCCAGATCGGCATCGTCGGGGTTATCCTCGACCAGCATTATTGTGCGGTTTGGCATAAGTTTTTATCCGATTCCCAATGGTTCCATTTTTCAATCTCCACCGCCATCCGTTCAACAGCGGCACTTTTTATAACAAATTCAGGTCACACCGTGAAATAAAACGTCGCACCTTCGCCCGGCGTGCTTTCCGCCCAGATGCGCCCGCCGTGCTGGTTGACGATGCGTTGCACGATGGCCAGGCCGATGCCGCTACCCTCGAATTCCTCGGCACGATGCAGGCGCTGGAAAGCGCCGAACAGCTTGTGGGCGTACTGCATGTCGAAACCTGCCCCATTGTCGCGCACGAACAGGACTTTTTCACCGCCCTGTTCGACAGCGCCGAACTCGATGCACGCCTCCGCCCTTTTGGCGCTGAATTTCCAGGCGTTGCGCAACAGGTTTTCCAGCAGGGCGCGCATCAGGCGGCCATCCGCCGCCACCGTTACACCGGGCTGGATGACCCACTCCACCTGGCGCTGTGGATCAGCGGCCTTGATTTCGCGCCCCACCGAACACACCAGCTTCGACAGATCGATAGTTTCCTTTTTCAGATCGCTACGACTGACCCGCGAAAGCGCCAACAGGTCGTCGATCAGTTCCCCCATGCGCTTGCTGGCACGAACGACGCGCTGAAGATAGTCGCGCCCGGTTTCATCCAGTTTTTCCGCATGGTCGCGCAACAATATCTGGCTGAAACCGTCCACGCTGCGTAGCGGCGCGCGCAGGTCGTGGGAAACCGAATAGCTGAAGGCTTCCAGTTCCTGGTTGGCGGCTTCGAACTGGCGAGTGCGCTGCGCCACGCGCTGCTCCAGCTCTTCGTTGAGCGCTATCAGGCGTTTTTCCGCCTCGCGCAGGGCCGTCTCCGCCTGCTTGCGCGCGGCGATTTCCACCTGCGCCTGCAAAAACGGCTCGCGCACGGTAGAAATGAAAATGGCCCGGTACAGGAAAGCGTAGGCCACTACCTTGTAGATGTGGCCCAGCAGATTCAGGCCGTCGGTAACATCGGAATACAGGGTAAAGCACAGTTCGCTGAGGATCGTGATGACAACGGCGGCGAACAGGTCGGGCGCATTGTGAACGTGCGCCTGTTTCGACTGGAGATAAAACGCCGTGGCGGATACCAGCATGATGGCAATGAGGGTGTATTCCGCAACGATCTTGAAGGGGGTCAACCCCTGGCCTTCGATAAAGGTGCGCGGCCATAACGCCTGATGAAACAGGCCCAGCCAGTAAACCAGCGCCGTAAAAGCCAGGGCGCCCAGCAGCAAAAAGTGGCGCGTCCAGGGGTGCGCCAGGGGCCGCCATGGACGAAGAGCGGCGGCGAGCAGCCCCAGGGCAGCGGCAAAGCGCGCCGCCAGCCAGAAGTTGATGCCCTTTTCCCCCCCAGAGGGCGTGACGAAATCCGGCATGCCCTTGTATGACAAGAGGTGGGCGAAATCAATGAGCCCCGCAGCTAGAAAGGCGCAAGACAGAATGAGGATGTTGCCGGGACTGTCCTTGCCGTGGTTATGCCAGCCGACGGCGAAGATCAACATCGCCACCACGATGGCGAAAGTCTCGGCGAAGGTGTGCAGCCACAAGGGCATGAGGTCGATGCCTTGCAGGATTTGCAAGGGCGGCGCCAGCCACAGGGCAGCCAGCAGCGCGGCCAGGGCCAACCATTGCCGGTGCCGGACGAGAAAGCCGCTCGGCCTGCCGCCGGGTGTCGGCGGCGGGACGGGGGGGAAAGAAGGGGTTGAAGTGGCGTTCTCGGCGCCGACAGGCATCATCCCCCTCCCGCCCCCAGGCTAGCCGACACGAATCTCAAGATGCTTCCCCTCCCCGTTGAATGCGACGCGATAGCCCTTGAAGGCCACCCAGGTCATTCCGGCAGCGATTTCGCGGATGACTCCCACGCCGAACAGTGAGAAATAATACCGTTCCCCGATTTTCTGCGGTGAAAATTTCGTATCCATTTCGCGCTCCTTTGCTCACAGGCGGCATGGGACGATTTGTCCAGCCGATAGTGAAATGATAGACGCCGCAAAGGTTGCGAAAAATCAGCGTATCTTTAACTTGCGTGTCAGGGAAATCCTAACGCTGTAGGAATATTCCTACCCCTTCAGTCCCGCGTCGCATCCGCCCAGTTGTTGGGGGTTTCATAGAGGCGCACCCGTTCCAGGCGCAAATGGCTGCCCAGAGCGTCGCGATAGGCCGCATTCAGGATGCGAAAGGCCTCGGCGGCGAGGTTCTCGGCGGTGGGAACAAAGCCCAGTTCCACCGTCTTGTGGCCTGGCAGGGTACGCAGGAAATCGGTGACTACGGCATCCCCGGCGTACACCAGAAAGGCATGATCCCAGGCATCCACCAGTTCGCGCTGCGCAATCGCCTTCACCTCTGAATAATCCATCACCATGCCCTCGTCGGCAGCACCCGGCGTGCGGACGGTGTCACCCGACAAGGTGATTTCGATGGCATAGCGGTGACCGTGCAGATGGCGGCACTGGCTGCGGTGGTTGGGAATGCGATGACCGGCGTCGAATTCGAGTCTGCGGGTGATTTGCATGGTTGGCGGGGGATTACGCGAATTAAGAACCCTGCGAATTGTAACACCCGAACGCCTCGGGTGACTGGCGCATCATCGGGCCAAGGCGGTAGAATGAAGCGATTCTCTCTACGTTGTTGGAGTATTCAAAGATGACCCACATCGCCGTCAGCGTATCCGAATTCAAGGCACATTGCCTCGATCTCATCCATAAAGTCGAAGAGGGCGGAAATTCGCTCGACCTGACGCGACACGGCAAGGTTGTCGCACGCCTGATACCCTCATCCGGGCCAACCCCACGCGACACACCACCGTGGCTACGCTTGCGCGGCTGCGGCGCATTGCTGGCAGAAGCGGAAGAATCCGTGCTTGATGCTGCGGCGTTCGACGCTGTTAACGAGGGAACCAGTGAGTGAAACCGGCGCTCATTCTCGACACCCACGTCTGGCTGTGGTGGCTGCTTGGCCAACCCCAGTTGAGCGACGTTGAGCGCGATGCGCTGGATGAACTCGCCGCTTCTGGCACCCCACCGGGGCTATCCCCAATCAGCTTGTGGGAAGCGCAAATGCTCGCCGCCAAAGGTCGGCTTGAACTGTTCGGCCCGCTGTCCGAGTGGCTACCGGTTGCAGCTTCCCCTGAAACTGTGCACCTGCTACCCATGGATATTGCCGTGATTCTTGCACTGGATAACCTTCCCAAG
This sequence comes from uncultured Sulfuricella sp., assembly GCA_964527565.1. Taxonomy (GTDB): domain Bacteria; phylum Pseudomonadota; class Gammaproteobacteria; order Burkholderiales; family Sulfuricellaceae; genus JAGXQV01. The sequence continues at coordinate 21,479 of CAZGOY010000002.1, forward strand.
GAATTCCATGGTGATCCCGCTGACCGCATCATTACTGCAACAGCTCGGGCAAACAATCTGCCACTGGCTACTCACGATGGCAATATCCGTCGTTCGCGGGTAGCCCGAATCTGGAAACACCAGCCCTGACACACAGCCCGCAGGAATTTGACATTCTCCATCAGGGCCATCAGCTTGCAAGCCCTGCTAAAATCGGCGCATGGACAATCTCCCACGCCTCACCACCACCGACCACAGCCGCGACAGCGCCGCCCTGACCTACGTCTATCCGGTGGTATCGCGCCGTAGCGGAGGGGTGTCGCTCGGTATCAACCTGAACCTCAACAATGCCTGCAACTGGCGCTGTATTTACTGCCAGGTGCCGCAACTCGCGCGCGGCAGCGCCCCCGCCGCCGATCTGGAACTGTTGGGTGCGGAATTGCGCGGCTTTCTGAAGGAACTGCTGCACGGCGATTTCATGACGCAGCGCGTTGCCCCGGAAGCGCGCCGTCTCAACGACATTGCCTTGTCCGGTAACGGCGAGCCGACCAGCGCGCCCAATTTCGCCGCCGTGGTTTCCCTGATCGGCGAGGTGATGGCCGAATTCGGACTGATTGGCCGCATCAAACTGGTGCTGATTACCAACGGCAGCCTGCTGCATCGCCCAGGAGTGCAGGCGGGATTGCGCGCCATGGCGCAACTGGGCGGCGAGATATGGTTCAAGCTCGACCGCGTCACGCCGCAGGGCTTGAGGGAAATCAACGGCAGCCGGGAAGCGCCGGACAGCGTCCGCGCACACCTGCGTATCGCCGCCGCTCTGTGCCCCACCTGGCTGCAAACCGCTGTTTTCGCGCTGGACGGTCAGCCACCCCCGGACACGGAACGTGCCGCCTGGCTGGCCTTCGTTAAAGCGCTGTCGGCCCAGGGAACACGGATCGAGGGAGTCATGCTGTATGAATTGGCACGCCCCTCCCTGCAGGCCGCAGCCGCGCGCCTGTCTGCGGTTGACCCGGCATGGCTGGCGGCCTTCGCCGCCGACATCCGGGCGTGCGGCCTGCCGGTGCGCTGATTCGGGGAGGCGGCACAACCGCCAGCCGATGCTATAATTTCCTTGTTTCCTTACTTCAGGAATTTATTATGCTTGCCAAAATGACCTCCAAGAACCAGTTGACCTTGCCCAAAAGTGTCATCAACGAATTTTCCGATACCGAATATTTCGACGTTCAGGCGGAACGGGGGCGCATCGTGCTTACCCCGGTGCGCATCCAGCGCTCCGACGCGGTGCGCGCCAAGCTCGCGGATCTGGGGATTACCGAATTGGACGTTGCAGGTGCGGTAAAATGGTCGCGCGAGGAAAAGTAAGCCCACCACGGGCGGTTTTCGATACCAATATCGTTCTTTCCGCACTGCTTTTTTCCTCAGGAAGACTCGCGCCACTTCGCGAAATCTGGCGGCGCCAATGTGCCGTCCCGCTAATCTGCAAGGCTACCGCCGAAGAATTGCTGCGTGTGCTGACCTATCCGAAATTTGGCTTGGCAGCCAGCGAACAGGAAGACCTGCTTGCCGATTATCTGCCCTATTGCGAAACCGTCGTTCTACCCGCCACACTTCCACTCGTGCCGGATTGCCGTGATCCGCGTGATACCGTTTTTCTCCATCTTGCCGCTGCCGCCAAGGCCAATTGGCTGGTGACCGGAGATGCCGACCTGCTGGTGCTGGCAACAGACTTTCCCATCCCGATTGTTCAGGCGGAAAGCTTTCTCTGCTCCATGGAAACCGCTTCCCCGACAGGGAAAACCGTGCGGTAGGCTTCGCGCCCGGCATAGGCCAGCACCGGGAAAACCGCCACCAGTGCGGGAAGAAAAATCAGCAAGGTGACGAAGATGGCAGCGGAAAGCAGCAGCGCCCAGGCCATCATCACCGGGAAATTGACAAATACGCCGCGCACGCTGGCGCTGACCGCACCGGCCAGATCGGTGCGGCGGTAGTACAGCAGCGGCACGGCGAAGGCGCTGATGGCAAAGATGATGAAGGCCAGCACGGCGCCCATCGCCGAGGTGAACAGCAAAAAGGAAATCAGGCTCCAGTCGCGAAACAGCGATTGGAAAAACTGCGCCAGAAAAAATATCGGCGTGGTGCCGAAATACATGGCATACACCGTGGCGGCATCGGTCACCCACACCAGGAACAGGAAGGCGCACACCAGGGACAGCACCCACAGACTGGGCGAATTTGCGCGGAACGCGCCGACAAGGTGGGCCATGCGCGGTTTTTCCCCGGCCTCGATCCGGTCGGCAAGGCCGAAAAAACCGCTCAGGAAGGCCGGCGCGATGAGCATGAAGGCACCGGCGAAGGGAATAGTCATGGGCGTGAAGCCGAGCACGACGACGGCGGGAAAAATGGCCGCCGCGCCCGCGCAAAACAGGGCGGCATAGGCCAGGCTGACTGGCCGCGTGTGCCGGAACAGCGCCCAGCCGCTGCTCAGCCAGCGGCGTATATCGTCGAATCCCGCCTTGCGCGGCGATAGCTGGCTCACGGCATCCCCCTTCGGCATCATCTGGATAATGGCACGACCACGGCACTGATCCCCAGGCCGCGCAATTTGGCCTGGGCCTGCTCGGCCTCAGCCCTGTTGTGGAAGGGGCCGACATGCAGGCGGGTTTCCGTGTAGGACTTGATGCCGTGCTGCGAGAGTTTTTCCTGCATCTGGGTGGCGTTGTCCGGATTGGAAAATACGCCCAGTTGCACGGCATAGCCTTTTCCGGCGGCCGGGCTGGTTTGGGCAGGCGCGGGGGGCGGCGCTTTTTCCGGGAATGCTTCAGGCGCCCTTTCCGCTGCCTTTGGCGCGGGCTTTGGCGGCTGGACGGCTTCCACGGTTTTTTGCGCCGTCGGCCTGGTTTCGACAGCCCGGACGGCGGGCGCATCGTTGAATTTGGCGAGCGCCTCGCGCACCGATTCCCTGGAGGTCGCAACCAGTTCCTGGCTGGGAGGCGGCTTGCCGCCTGTTTCGGTCGGGGAACGCAGCGGCCTGGCTGCCGGTTTTTCTTCCCTGGACGGCGCGGCCAGTGGCCTGACGGCCTGGCGCGGCGCTTCCTGCAACGGCGGATTGATGACCTGCGGGGGCGGCGGCGGCGCTACGGCGACGATGGGCGGCGCATCGGATTCCGGCGGGGTTTCCGGCAATATTTCCGCTACGGCGGAAACGGGCTGAGGCTCGGGCTGCAACTCAAGCGCGGCCACCGGTTCGGCGGGCAACACGGTAGGCTGCGGCTGCGGCACCGGTTTGTTGCCGCGCGACATCATGGTCAGGCCCACGGCTGCCACCAGCGCTAACGCCCCGGCAAACGCCACGCGCTTGAAGGCGCGCTTTTTGACGCTGTCGTCCTGCGCTTGCTGTTCTTCCTGCGGCATCTCCACTTCCCCTTTAAAATCCTGCCAACATCATGGCCCGGCTATTTGTCTACCCCAGCCGCATCCCCGCATTCCACGCGGTTGCGCCCGGCATTTTTAGCGCGATAAAGCGCCAGGTCGGCACGGGATATCGCGTGCTCCAGCGACGGGTCGGTTTCCAGCAGTTCCGTGACACCGATACTGACGGTTATCCTGACGCCGGTGCCTTGCAGGGTAATGGTTTCATTTTCCGTCTGGCAGCGTAGGCGCTCCGCAATGTCACAGGCGTTGTCCAGCCCCGTGGCGGGCAAAATGACCAGGAACTCTTCGCCGCCGAAACGCCCGATCAGGTCAATTTCGCGAAATACCGTGCGGCACACTCCGGCAAATCTTTTCAAAACCTCGTCGCCCGCCGCATGGCCGTGGCTGTCGTTTACTTTTTTGAAGTGGTCGATGTCGATCAGCACCAGGCTGAGGTTGCCGCCATGGCGGCGACGGCGTTTTTCCTCCAGGCCGCCCAGTTCGAGAACGTGGCGGCGGGTATGCAGCCCGGTAAGAACGTCCGTGGTGGCGATTTTGCGCAATTCATCGGCCAGTTCCTCGCGCCGTTTCACTTCGCTCTCCAGCGCCAAGTTAAGGCGTTTCAGTTCCGCTGCCTGGGAAGCCAGGACACGGTTTGCCTGGTGCAAATCCAGTTGCAGGCGGTCGCTGATGCGCAACATGCGCCGCTGCTCGGTGTAGCCTTTACCGTAGGCGTCGGCCAAGTCGCGCACGCCCTGCGCCACCTGCTCCAGTTGGGCGACCATCGCTGCGGCATTTTCCAGCACGCGCTCTTCCTTGTCGAAAAGCGAGTAATCCTCACCGGGAAGTTCCTGCCCTGTCATAAGCTATTGCGCCGCCACGGAGGCCATGACGAAGCGTGCATGGCGCAGGTCTTCGCTGAATTCCTCGCCGATTTCCTGCATGCCGTCATCGTCTTCCCGGCAGTGCCAGTTGATCTGGACACGATTGCCGTTCTCCGCAGCCTTGTCCAGCGCGTCGAAAAGCCCCATCAGGATTTTTGCCGTCGAACTGTTGAAATAAACCAGATCGAAATCAAAAGTGACGGATGCTTCCCGCAAATATTGCAGGTGTGTTTTCAGCCGCTTCACCACCGGCCCGTAAAACTCGGAAACATCTTCCGGGTAGGACTCGCCGCGCAAGGCAAACACGTTTGCGGCAAAATCGAAGTCTACTTCCGGCGAGCGGTTGGCGCGCGCTATGTGCAATTTTTCCATATTTTCATCCCGAATCCAGCTGCCATTATAAGGGCATCATTGCGCCGGCGGCGGAATCTCGAAACCGATCACGGAAACGTCGTCGCGGCGCCCTTGGCTGCCCTGGTGATCGAGCAGCGCCTGGTGTATCGCTTCGCCCTGTGCGCTCATCGCCAGGGGGGTGACCTTGCGCAACAAGGCCTTGAAGCGTTTCTTGCCGAACATGCGCATGCGCGGCCGTTCGTCGTTCACTTGTTCGATCAGCCCGTCGGAACTCATGTAAAAGCGCAAACCCGCATGCAGGGGGATTTCGTGCACGTCATAGCCCTGGTCGTGCGCGATACCGCGATAACCGATACCCTTGCGCGTGCCCCGGATCTCCGTCACCTCCCCGCCATCGACCAAAAACAGGCTGAGGCGCGCGCCGGCGTAGGACATCCGTTCCAGTGAATGCGGGAGGTAACAGGCGCCGAGTTCGATGCCGTCGTCCGATTCGCCGGATTCCAGATGCTGCCCCAGAGTCACCTGGACGTGCTGGTGCATGCGGCGCAATAATCCGCCAAGATCGCCCGGCGGCACTTCGATGCAGGCGCGTTCCAGGGCGCCGGTGGAAATCAGCGTCATGAACGCCCCCGGCACGCCATGCCCGGTGCAATCGCCGAGCACGATCAGCGCGCCTTCGCCCCACGGCTGATACCAGAAAATATCGCCCCCCACCACGTCGCGCGGCTTCCACAAGACGAAATGCTGCGGGAAGCGGGCGCCGACCACTGTAGTGTCGGGTAGCACGGCGCGCTGGATGCGGCTGGCATAGCGGATGCTGGCGGATATCACCTCGTAAGCCTCGCGCAGTTCGGCGGCCTTGCGCGTCACTTCCTCGGTCCTCTCGACCACCCGTTGTTCCAGAAAAGCGTTGGCCTCCTCCAGGCGTTGCTTGAGGCTGCGCTCGGTTTGCAGCGCGGCGCGCATCCGTCCGGCATAAATACGCCCCATCACGGCAAACAGCAGGAACACCAGAAGAACGGTAACGCGCATGATGTTCGCCAGGGTTTCAGCCTTTTTGGTGTTGCGTTCGCTGTCGTCGACCAGCATGCTCAAGGCGCGCGAAAGATTGGCGCGGTACAGCCCTTTCTGGCGCTTGTAATGGGGCGACATCATGAGTTCGAGAGCGGCCTGCCAGTTTTCCTGCCCCAACGACACAATCGCCTCTTTTTCCAGAGTTTCGATTTCCCGCCCTGCTTCCGCCATTTCAATCAGCGCTGCCCTGGCGGCGGCGTTCCCCACCATGGAGAGATTTTCTTCCAGCAGACGGTTGCGGGTTTCCAGCAGGTCGTCGTAATTGAACAGGAAACGCTCCGACTTGAGGCCCGCCGTCAGCCGGATGGCGGAAGCGGTGGCGTCGTTGGCATTGAGGATACGCTCGGCATTGAGCGAGAGGATGCGCAGGTTCTCGGCATCGCGCTTGAACTGCGCGTCGAAATAGAAAAACGCGGCGAAAGCCAGCAGCAGGATCACCGACAGAAAATACAGGCCGTTGGCATTGGCCAGCCACGCACTGCCGCGACGGTTGTTTATTTCAGCGCTCATCGTCGGCATCTCAATCCAGGTAATCGATCTCGCCACGATTAAAGGCGTAAATCACGAATCCCGGCGCGGAAATATCCCCCCGGTAATCAAAACTGACCTTGCCCAGAACGGAATCGAACTTCCCGTTCTTCAGCGCATGGGACACTTTGCTCATCTCCGTGCTGTTGCTCGCCGCCACGGCTTTACCCCAGATTTCCACGGCGGCATAGCTGTAAAAAGTGAACGCCTCGGGCTTGTATCCCTGCGCCAGGTATTTGGCGGTGAGCGCCTGGTTGCGGCGGTCGTGCGAGGGGTCGGGCGGGAAAGTGATCAACACGCCGTCCGCCAGACGCCCCGCCTGGTCGATGAAGGCCTTGTTCATCAACGTATCGCCGCCCAGCATGCGAAACTTCACGCTCTTTTCGCGTGCCTGCCGCAGCAGTGTGGCCGCTTCCGGCCCATAGCCTGCAAACAGCACGAAACGCACATTTTCGCGCTGGATGCGCTCCAGCAGCGCGGAGAATTCCGCTTGCCCCTTGTCGATCTCGGCGACGAACGCCTCGTCGATGCCGACCTTGTTCAGGTTGTGTTTGGCAATACTGCTGAATCCCTTGCTGTACACGGTGGCATCGTGAACGATGGCGATTTTCTTGTTCTTGTGGTTGCGGGAAATGTAATCGGAGGCGACAAAGCCCTGCATGTCGTCGCGCCCGCAGGTGCGAAAGACGTTGGGCAAATTGCGGTCGGTGAAATCCGGGTTGGTGGAAGCGGGCGAAATCTGGATTACCCCATATTTCCGGTAAATATCCGATGCGGCAATCGATGCGCCCGAGCACAGGTGCCCATCGACGAGTGCCACCCCTTTTCTGCCCAGCTCTTCAGCGATGGCAACGGCTTTCTTCTCGTCGCACAGATCGTCGCGCACCAGCAGCACCACCTTTTGCCCGAGTAGGCCGCCATTGGCATTGAGCGTTTCCACGGCGGCCTGTGCGCCTCGGCGCAGTTGCTCGCCCATGGAGGCGTGCTCGCCGCTCATGGGCCCGACCACGGCCACGGTGATGTCGGCCCAGGAAGGCAGTGGCAGCAACAATGCCGCCGCCATCCAGAGCAGGCGCTTGATGGAAAAAATACGGCGCGCCATCTCAGTAGAAATTGACGTTGACCGTCGCATTGATGCGCTCCTGCGTGGCGCTTTCGCTGCCGAATGTCCGGCGTTTGCCCCAAGCGTATTCGAGCCCCAGTTCGATATTCTTTTCAATGCCCCAGAAAGTGTTGAGGAAAGCCTGATCCACGCGCCGGTTGGGCACGAAATCGTCGATTACCCCCAGCCAGGCCGCGCGCAAGGCAGCATCGGCAGCCACATCGCGGCCAAAACGGGTCTGGCTGACGATGACATTGGAACGTAGCGCTGCATTCCACGGATGGGTCAGCCCCAGATGCCATCCTGCCGCCTTCCACAAGCGCAGGTCGCTGCCGATGGCGGTGGCCCCTTGCAGCACTGAATTAAACAGGTAGCGCCCGATGCCTTCACCGCCCTGCACGCTGGCCACCAGGGTATTCTCACCCAGGCGGGTGCTGCCGCTCAGCCCCAGCGCATAGCCGCGCCGCTGAGCGTTATCGTTGCGGTATTCCAGGGTCGCCGCGCGCAGGGACAGGTGGGCGCGCTCGCCGTTCCATGTCCAGTTGGCGGTGAGGTCCGGCATACGGTCGTAATCACCCGGCCAGGCAGGATTGTTTGCCCGGTCGTAGGCGGGGGGCAACCATGTCAGGCTTTCCGGGTTTTCCAGGGAAAATGCCAGCGACGAGGCGCCGAGCGGGAGAGAATAGCGAAGCTGGCTTTGCCGCAACAGGGTGGCGGAACCAGGCGGGTTGAAATCGACGGTTTCAGGAAAAGAGCGCAGATCGGTGAAATTCGACCAGGTCTGTCCAAGCAGGATGTTGCCGAGCTGCCCGTAGGCATGGCGCAGACGGAACAAGGTGCTGTTGGACCCCAGTTCGGCCTGGTAGGGGTTGGGCGCGTTGAAATCCCCCTCGACCTTGACCAGCAGGTTGCCGGACGGGGTCGGCGTACGGGCCATGAAGCCCAGGCGGCTGGCGCGCGCGGTAGTGAAAAACTGGCCGTGCCGCCTGCCCGTGGCCGAATTGTCGAAAGGTTGCACGAACACGGCTGCCGCCCAGTCGTTGTTGAAGGTATCGACGATACGCCCGCGCAAATCATAAGTGCTGTCCATGCGGGCGGCACCGTAAATCTTGAGCGAGGTCTCCGTTCCCGGAATCTTGAACGATCCGGGCAAATCGCCCGCTGCCACGGGAGCGGAGGATTCTTTCGCCGCAGCTTGCGGCGCGGCGGCCAGCTGCGCTTCAAGTTGCGTAACGCGTTGCTGAAGCTGGGTCATCACGGCTTGCTGTTGCGTCAGCAAGGACTTGAGCTCATCCAGCTCACCCGCCTGTACCGACGGAAGCGCGAACGCCATGGCAACCATCATGATGGTTTTGTTGGTCATGATTCGATACCTGAAAAATATGGCCCGGATGGAACAAACAGGCTGGATCAACCATCAAGCCCCGAGGCCCAAAATAAGGCTGCGGGCGGGACCAGCGTGGCACTTTTCCGCCGCAGCCTTGCAGGCCGCAATGTTATAGGTGAATTCAGCTTTGCGCCACATCCACGGGGGGATGGGGCACCGTTCGCGTTGCCGCACGATACATCCCGGCATTACGGTATAATCCCGCGCCTGCCGCCATGAAAATCCTCGCACTCGACACCTCCACCGAATATTGCTCGGTCGCCGTATTGGCGGACGGCGCGCTGCACGCGCGCGAAATTCTCGCCGGGCAGCGCCATTCGACCTTATTGCTGCCGCTGGTCGGCGAGACGCTGGCGGAATGCGGTTTCGAACTCTGCGCGCTGGATGGTATCGCTTTCGGCAGCGGGCCAGGGTCGTTCACCGGCTTGCGCATCGCGTGCAGCGTGGCGCAAGGGCTGGCCTTCGGCGCCGGCCTGCCGGTACTGGGAGTTTCCACCCTGCTGGCGCTGGCACACGGCTGCGGGCAAGCGCGCGTCATCGCCTGCCTGGATGCGCGCATGGGCGAGGTGTACCACGCCGCCTACCAGAAACATGGCGCCGACTGGCAGGAAATTGCCGCGCCGGGACTGTATCCCCCGCAGGATGCGCCTCTGCCGCAGGGCGACAGCTGGTTCGGCTGCGGTAGCGGCTTCAGCGCCCACGGCGAATCGCTACGCCAACGCTACGGCGCACAACTGGCCGGTGTAACAGCCGATAGCCCGCCACGCGCCTCCGACATAGCCCGCCTCGCCCTTCCCTTCTTCGAACGCGGTGACGGACTGGACGCGGCCCAAGCCGCGCCGCTGTACATCCGCAACAAGGTCGCCCTGAAAACCAGCGAACGATGAACGCAGTCCTGCAACCCGCCCCCAACTACCGCCCGATGCGCGTTGAGGACCTCGATGCCATCGTAGAAATCGAACGCGAAATCTATCCTTTCCCCTGGACGCGCGGCAACTTTGCCGATTCGCTCCAGGCCGGTTATAGTTGCTGGACCCACCGGATAAACGCGAAGGCCGTCGGCTACGCCGTGATGATGGTGGCGGCGGGAGAGGCGCACCTGCTCAATCTCGGCATTGCCGCCCCCTGGCAGGGGCAAGGCCTGGGACGGCAATTCCTGCATCACCTGATGAACGTGGCGCGCGGCCATCACGCCGAAGTCATGCTGCTGGAAGTGCGCACCTCCAACATCATCGCCCGCCGCCTGTACGCAAAAACCGGTTTCAGGGTTCTGACCATCCGCAAACATTATTACCCCGCTTCCCAGGGGCGTGAGGACGCCGTGTTAATGGAGTTGGCACTTTGATTCCAGAGATTTATCTTCCTGGGAGATGACTGGGCTTATCCTGGTCGGCAAGATCACACCTTGCGGCTGTCGATGGCGCGCAGGAATTCGTTGCGGAACTGGTCGTTGTGGTTGAAACAGCCGGAGAAGGCCTGGGTGTATACCCGCTCGTCGCCGCGCCGGTCTTCGCCGAGCAGCAGGCACAGTTGCTCGGCCTCGATGACGCAGGCGGCGCCTTGGGCGTGGCCGTGCGTCAGCAGCGCCTCGGCGATGTCGCGGGTCATCCATTCCTGGTAGGTGAAGCGGTGGCCGATGGCGTCCACCAGGCGGGCGATGCGGGAAAAGCCGTGCAGCCTTCCGCCGGGGATGTAGGCGACATGCGCGATGCCGCGGAACGGCACCAGATGGTGCGGACACACGCCGTGCACCGCGATGCCGCGGATCACCACCATGTCGGTACGCGGGTCGGCGAAGCCCTCGCCCAGCGCTTCCGCCGGGTCGATGTTGTAGCCGCCGAGCAGGCGGTTTTCCCACAAGGCGCGCACCCGCGCGGCGGTTTTGCCGGTGTGCGCACCGTCCGGCGAAACGCCGCAGGCGCGCAGCAAGTCGGTTACGGCCTGTTCGAAAGCCGCGCCGTCGAAACAGCCGGTACGGGGAATACCGATCACGTCGGGTGAAGGCGTGGATGCGCCGGAATTACAACTGGTCGTCATGGGGCGAAAGTATCACGTCACCCACCTCGCGTCAAAGCCCAAACCTTGTTGGGAAATGCCGACGCTCCCGCATTTCACGGCGATGGCGGTTTATCCTTCTTCGACGGTTCGTTGGTATGCAATTTCAGCATGGCGGCCTGCATCTCGTCGGCCAGCAGCAGCGGCAGCACGGTCAGCGCCTTGTCCTGGGCGGCGTCGATCTGTTCCCGTTCCTCGCGGCGCGGCGGGTTGAGGACGTAGTTCACCACTTCCTCGCGGTTGCCGGGATGCCCGATACCCAGGCGCAAGCGCCAGAAGTCCGGTGTGCCGAGATGGGCCACGATGTCCTTGAGACCGTTATGGCCGCCGTGCCCGCCGCCCAGTTTGAGGCGCACCGTGCCGGGCGGCAGGTCCAGCTCGTCGTGCGCCACCAGGATTTCTTCCGCTGCGATCTTGTAGAAATGCGCCAGTGCCGCGACGCCCTGGCCGCTGCGATTCATGAAGGTCTGCGGTTCCAGCAGCCACACTTCGTGCCCGGATACCTTGAGGCGCGCCGCCAGCCCGTGGAACTTCCTGTCCGCGGCCAACGCCGCGCCCTTGCCGGCAGCGATGCCGTCGACCCACCAGAAGCCGGCATTGTGGCGCGTCTGCTCGTATTCCCTGCCGGGATTGCCGAGACCGACGATCAGGCGAATGGCGCTCATGAATAGTCTGGATTCAATAATTCTGGATTCGATAAAAGTAAAAAAGCCCGCCGCAAGAACCACGACGGGCTTTTTCCGAAATGCCTGTCGGCTTATTCCGCTGCCGCTTCCCCGGCGGCTTCCTTGGCGCCGCGCGGCACGACGATGGTGGCCACGGCACGGTCGTCGCCATGAATCAGGTCGACGAACTCGACGCCCTTGGGCAGGGTGATTTCCGACAGATGCACGGAATGCCCCGCCAGCAGGCTGCCGAGATCGACTTCGATGAACTCGGGCAAATCTTTCGGCAGGCAGGAAACTTCCGCTTCAGTCATGATGTGGCTGGCGATGCCGTGGGAGAGCTTCACACCCGGCGACAATTCAGCGTTGGCGAAATGCAGCGGCACCTTCATGTGGATTTTTTCGGTCTGGCTGACGCGCTGGAAATCGATGTGCAGCACTTGCTGCTTCACCGAATGCATCTGGTAATCGCGCAGCAGCACCTGTTCCTGCTTGCCGCCGATGTCCAGCGACAGAATGGAGGCGTGGAAGGCCTCGTTCTTCAACAGGAAATAGATTTGCTTGTGGTCCAGGTCGATGGAAACGGCATCCTTGCCGCTGCCGTAAACGATGCCCGGAATCCGTCCGGTGTGACGCAGGCGGCGGCTCGCACTCGTTCCCTGCAGATCACGCGCACTGGCGCTGATTTCAATTTTCATGCTGATTACTCCAAAGTTGTGGGTGGCCCGCGACCAGGCGACCCGGTTAAAAAAATTATTCCATGAACAAGGAGCTGACCGAATCCTCGTTGCTGATTCTTCTCATCGTCTCAGCCAGCAGTTCCGCCACGGAAAGCTGGCGGATGCGCCCGCACGACCTGACATCTTCGCGCAGGGGAATGGTGTCGGTGACGATCAGTTCGTCCAGTTGCGAATTCTGGACACGCTCGACGGCGGTGCCGGACAATACCGCGTGGGTACAGTAGGCCACCACTTTTTCGGCGCCGTGTTCCTTCAGTGCGGCGGCAGCCTCGCACAGCGTATTGGCGGTATCCACCAGATCGTCCATCAGCACGCAGGTGCGGCCCTTTACATCACCGATGATGTGCATCACCTTGGCCACGTTAGGCTTGGGACGGCGTTTGTCGATAATCGCCAGGTCCACGTCCAGGCGCTTGGCCAGGGCGCGGGCGCGCACCACGCCGCCGACGTCCGGGGAGACCACGATGAGGTTGGGATAATTGGATTTCCACACATCACTGAGCGTGATCGGCGCGGCGTAGATATTATCGACTGGGATGTCGAAAAACCCCTGGATCTGGTCGGCGTGCAAATCCATGGTCAACATGCGGTCCACACCGACACTTTGCAGCATATTGGCCACCACCTTGGCGGTAATCGCCACGCGCGCCGAACGGGGGCGGCGATCCTGTCGGGCGTAACCAAAATAGGGAATGGCTGCGGTAATGCGCCCGGCGGAAGAGCGTTTCAGGGCATCGACCATCACCAGCACTTCCATCAAGGTGTCGTTGGTCGGCGCGCAGGTCGATTGCAGCACGAAAACATCCTTGCCGCGTACATTTTCGAGGATTTCCACCATCACCTCGCCGTCGCTGAAGCGACCGACGGTGGCGCGACCCAAGCCTTTGTTAAGGTGACGCGCAACATCCTCGGCGAGCTTGGGATTGGCGTTGCCGGTAAAAACCATCATGCTACCGTAACCCATGCTGGCTCCCTCTGCTGTTTTCCCTGCGAAAAATTATGGGCGGGTAAAAACCCGCCCATGTCTGGCTGGGGAGGTAGGGATCGAACCTACGAATGCCGGAATCAAAATCCGGTGCCTTACCACTTGGCGACTCCCCAATTAACTTGTAAAACTCCACAAGGGATGCTGATCCAGCCCCCTCGCGACAAATCCATTCATGCCGTCCGACCGACGCGCGAAAACGGCGCGCGCTTCCTGTTCGGTGGCAAAACCGGCAAACACGCAGGCGCCGGATCCCGTCATGCGCGCATCACCGAATTTTTCGAGCCAGGCGAGCGTTTCGGCGACCTGCGGATATTTCCGGCAGACCACCGCTTGCAGGTCATTGCGGCACTGTTTGCCGGGAGCGGGATCGTTACAATCCTGCCCCCTCAAAAAGGCCGCCATTGTGATGGGAATCGTGTCACGTGTCAATTCCCGGCTCGCAAAAATTTCCGCCGTCGGCACCGCGACGGGCGGGGTCAGCACCACGTACCAGGCGGGCGGCAGGACGACCGGCTGGAGAATTTCCCCCACGCCTTCGGCGAAAGCGCTTTGCCCGAAGACGAACACCGGCACGTCTGCCCCCAGCTTGAGCCCCAGGTGTTGCAAGGCGGCGCGATCCAGATTCAGGCTCCACAGGCGGTTGAGCGCCAGCAGCGTGGTCGCTGCATCGGAGCTGCCGCCGCCGAGCCCGCCCCCCATCGGCAGGCGCTTCTCCAGCGTAATGTCCACGCCCAGCCGACAGCCGCTCGCATCCTGCAACAGGCGCGCGGCGCGCACGCACAGGTCGCGCTCGGGGTCGAGACCGGGCAGGGAATTGACGCGGCGCACCGCGCCGTCCTCACGCACGGCAAACGTCAGGCTATCGCCGAAATCGACGAAGCGGAACACGCTCTGCAACAGATGGTAGCCGTCTGCACGGCGCCCCACGACGTGCAGGAACAGGTTGAGCTTGGCGGGGGCGGGATAGGTGGCGGCGCCGTTCATTCCGGCAACTCCCAATGGTCGATCACCAGGCGCACCTCGATCTCGTTGCCGTACACGGCTTCCAGGCGTCCCGGCAACGCCGTGCCGCGCACCACCCGGTAGCGTTCGAGATCGACCTGCCAGCCGTCCTGGACAAGGCGCGACAATTGCCCGTCCGCACCCAGAATTTCCCGCGCCGCGCCGCCCGGCGCGGCGCGGCCGAGCACCCAGTGTTCCAACCCGCGCAAGGGCAAGGACCAGCCCAGCGTTTCCTGCGTCAGCGCTTCGACGCTGGCGGCACGATAGGTCTTGTCGTCCGCCGCCGTCAGCACCACGCCGTCGGCATCGCGCACGATGCGCGCCACACCCTGTCCGAGCGGCGACTGGAGCAGCACTTCGTCGCGCACGCCATCGTGATTCCAGCGCAGGGAGCCGGAGAACCCCTGCCCCTCGTGCTTGACGGCGATACGCCCGGCCAAGTGAAACGCAGTGATGCGCTGGTGCGCGGCGGACGCGGCCTGAAGCGTCGGCGGCACCGGCACGGCGGCGCAGCCGTTCAGCAACAGCGCGGCAAACAATACAAGACGAATGGCGTTAACGTGAAAAACAGCGGCGGTTCCGCCAAAATCCTCGGGGACAAGCCCCCTCCTACGCCATGACGCTTTTATCATTAGTTGGGGTAACACCAGCCGCCATGACCGTTAACGGGATTTGAAACGCTTGAGAACATCCAGCAAGGCCTCGTTTTCCGGGTGCTCCTTCAAGGCGGCCTGCCAGACCTTGCCGGCTTCTTCCCGATTGCCCAGCGCCCACAGTACTTCGCCGAGATGGGCGGCGATTTCCGGGTCGGGCTGCTCGGCGTAGGCGCGGCGCAGGTAGGCCAGCGCCTTGTCGAGCGTGCCCTGGCGGTAGAGCACCCAGCCCATGCTATCCATGATGAAGGGATCGTTGGGAGTCAGCTCAAGCGCCTTTTCGATCAGTTTCGCAGCCTCCTCAAGGCGCTCGCCGCGAGCGGCAAAAGTGTAGCCGAGCGCATTGTAAGCATGGGCGTAATCGGGCTTGATCTGGATGAGCTTGCGCAGATCCTGCTCTAGCAGATCCAGCCGCCCGACCTTTTCCGCCACCATAGCGCGGTCGTACAGCAGGTCGGGGTAATTCGGCAGCTTTTCCAGCGAACGCGTCAGCAAATCGAAGGCTTCCTGATAAGCCTTGGTGGCGCGCAATATCTGGGCTTCGGCGAGAATCACCTGCACCCGCTGCTGGTTGGACTGGACCGGGATTTGCCGCAAATGCTGCACGGCTTCTGGAACGCGATTCTGTTTGGCCAGCATGGCAGCGGATTTGAGCTGCGCGGTAAGGTAATGCTCGCCCGGCGTGATGCTGCCATACCAGTTGGCTGCCTCGCTCCAGTTGCGGCGCTCCTCCTCAAGCTGCCCGAGGTAGCCGCGCACCGCGTTGGGATCGCGGTATTTCTCATCAAGGGCGCGCTTCAGGTAGACCGCACCCTTGTCGAAATCCCGCAACTGCATGGAGAGCAAGCCCAGCGCCACGCTCACTTCGGCATTGCCGGGAAAATCGGCCACCAGTTTTTCGAACTGGCTGCGCGCTTCGGCATATTGCTTTTCCGCCACCAGGCCGCGCGCATAGGCCAGGCGCACGTCGAGCGCGCGCGGGAAGCGCTCCAGGTATTCCCGATAAAACTCCAGCGCCTGCGCCGCCGAAGCGCGCTGTAAAATCTGCCCGCGAAACAGGGCGCCGACTTCCCAGCCGGGACGCAGGCGCATGGCCTCGACCACCGCGTTCAGCGCCTTTTCGTCCTGTTCCGCGCCCCAAGCGGCCTGGGCCACGGCGAAATGTGCTTCGGGCAGCGCGGGATAGGCGGCGGCGAGTTCCTCGACTAGCGCCAGCACCGCAGTCTTGCTGGCCTGGCGCGCCAATACCTGGTGCAGGCTGAGGAAGGCCGCGCCGACCTTGCTGCCTTCGTCCGCCAGCAGGCGTTCCAGATGCACCTTGGCCTCATCCAGTTGCCCGCTGCCGACCAGCAAGGCGGTGATGGTCTGGCGCGCACGCGCCTCGGACGGATCGAGGATCAGCCACAGGCGTGCCGCCTCCAGCGCACGTGCTTCCATGCGCGCCTGCAAGGCCAGTTCGGTGGCGCGCCTGGCGAGGCGCGGGTCGCGCGTATTTTTCGCCAGGTCGAGAATCCCTTCCGCCGCCAGGGTAGGCTGGCCGCGCTGACCAGCGATTTCCGATGCCAGAAACTGGTAGAGCGTCTGGGAGGTCAATTCCAGCTTCGGCAACTCAACTCCCGGCTTGGCCGGGGAAGAAGCGCCGACTTGCAGCTGCGCATGATGCGGCGTATCGGGAATGGGGGCGGTAGTGGCTCCCGGCGCTGGCGCGGTAATAGCTTCCGGCGTTGGCGCGGCAGATGGAACGGAAGCGCCTGAAACTACGGGCACAGCGGGCACGACGGGCACGGCGGCAACAGCGGGAACCGTCGGCGTATCCGGCATTTTGGCCGGCTGTTGCGCGCACGCCGTCAGCAACGCGGGCAGGAGCAGCAGGGACAACCTGAGAGGGATGTGGAGCGGCATGGGGATATTAGGAGGATGGTTTTCTCGGAAATGCCTGTATTATCTGGTTCGCCATATTAGGCTATATTCCCCGTTTTTCAAAGTTGCCCAAGCCCCCATCACACCATGCCCCAGACCGCCCTCAGTGCCATTCGTCTGTGCCGCCATTTCGGCGCACGCCGCGCCGTGCGCGACATCGGCATCGAACTGAAGCCAGGCGAAGTGCTGGGGCTGCTCGGCCAGAACGGCGCCGGGAAATCGACTGTCATGCAAATGCTTGCCGGAACGCTGGCGCCCTCCGGCGGCGAGGTATTCATCGGTGGAATCAGCCTGGCCGCGAATCCGGCTGCGGCCAAGGCGCACCTGGGCTACCTGCCGGAACATCCGCCGCTCTACGTGGACATGCGCGTCGACGACTACCTGACCTTCGCCGCCCGCTTGCGCCGCGTGGCCGATCCGCTGGCCGCCGCCACCCAGGCCGCAGCGCGTTGCGGACTGGCCGATTGCGGCGGGCAGATCATCGGGCGGTTGTCCAAGGGCTACCGCCAGCGCGTGGGCATCGCACAGGCCATCGTGCACCGCCCGCGGGTGCTGATCCTGGACGAACCGGGCGGCGGCCTCGATCCCTTGCAACTGCGCGAGATGCGCGCGCTGATCCGCGAATTGGCGCCTGAAAGCAGCGTGATTTTTTCCACCCACTTCCTGTCCGAAGCGGTGGCCCTGTGCGACCGCCTGCTCATCCTGCGGGCCGGCGAAAGCGTTTTCAGCGGACACAGCGCCGAGCTGGGCGCGCCGGATGATCTGGAAGAAACCTTCATCCGCCTGACCAGCGCGGAAAGCCCGTCATGATCGCCACCCTCGCCGCCAAGGAATTGAAACACCTGTTCGCCACGCCCCTGGCGTGGTTCACGCTGCTCGGCGTACAGCTCATCCTGGCCTGGCTGTTTCTCGGCCAGATCGATGCCTGGCTGGCAGTGGAGGCGCAACTGGCGGAACTGGCCAACCCGCCCGGCATCACCGAAATCATCGTCATGCCGCTGTTCGGCAGCGCCGCCATCCTGCTGATGCTGGTCACCCCCCTGCTCGGCATGAACCTGATCGCCGGGGAGCGGCGCGAGCGGACATTCGCGCTGTTGCTTTCGGCGCCGCTACCGATGTGGCACATCGTGCTGGGCAAGTTCTTCGGGCTGGCCGCCTTCCTGGCATTGCTCGCCCTGCTGCCCGCCGCCATGGCCTGCTCTCTCTACCTGGGCGGCGCGCTGGATGGCGGGCTGCTGGCGGCCAACCTGCTCGGCCTGTTGCTGCTGATGTTTTTTTTCGCTGCCGCGGCGCTGTTCCTCTCCAGCCTCACCGCGCACCCGGCGCTGGCCGCCATCGCCGCGCAGGGGCTGTTCCTCGCCCTGTGGCTGCTCAGCCTGCCGGCGCAGGAGCCGGACAGCCTGCTGCACGCCTTTTCGCCGCTCAAGCACTTCGAGACGTTCAACCGCGGCCTGGCCGGGGGCGGCGGCGCGCTGGCGCTGTTGGGCTGCGCCGCCCTGCTGCTGGCGCTGACGGCGTGCCGCCTGGAAAGCGGGCTGCGCGGCTGGAGCCGTGGCCGCAAGCTGTTTGCAGTGGCCGCCATCGCCGGGCTGGCGCTGCTGCCGCCCTACGCCCAATGGCATCCCCTCAGCCACGACCTCACGCACAACGGGCGCCACAGCCTGGACCCGGCCAGCCTGGACGTGCTGCGACAATTGAACGGCCCGCTTGCCGTCACCGCCTGGGCCTCGCGCCAGGACGCCGAACTGGGCGACATCCGCAAGATCATCCACGATTTTTTCGTACCCTGGCGCAATGCCAAGCCCGACCTTTCGCTGGCTTTCATCGACCCGGCGGCGGAACCGCAACGGGCGCGCGAGACCGGCATCCTGAGCAACGGGGAACTGGTGATCGCCTACGGCGGACGCAGCGAACATCTCACCGAACTCAACGAACAGGCGCTCGCCAACGCCCTGCTGCGCCTGGCGCGCAACCGGCCTGTACAGCTCGGTTTTCTCGACGGCCACGGCGAGCGCGCCTTGCACGGCGGCGCGGCGCACGACCTGGGCAGCTTCGGCAGGCAACTGAAGCAGCGCGGCGTGCAGGCCCGCCCGGTCGATCTTTCGGATGCCGCAGGCATTCCCCGGCAAATCGACGCGCTGCTGGTCACCACGCCGCAAAACGCCCTGCTGCCGGGTGAAATCGAACGGGTGCAGGACTGGCTGGCGCGCGGCGGCAACCTGTTGTGGCTGCTCGAACCGGGCACCCTCAACGGCTTGCAGCCCCTCGCCGAAACGCTGGGGCTGACGCTCGCGCCGGGCGTGGTGATCGGCGCGGAAACCCGTGGACGCTATGCCTCTCCCGCCGTGGCGCACGTCTCCGCCTGGGGAAGGCACCCGGTGACCGAGCGTTTCGCGCTCACCAGCGTGTTTCCCGATGCGCGGCAGCTTGGTTTCAGCGAAGCGGCTTTCAACGAGGACAGCGGCTGGCACGTCACCCCCCTGGCGGAATCCTCCGCGCAAAGCTGGGTGGAAACCGGCAGCACAGCCAGTCCCGCCTTTGATGCGCAACGCGACGTTTCCGGCCCGCTGATTCTCGCCGCCGCCCTGGAGCGCAGCGTCGAAGACCGCCGCCAGCGCGTCGCCGTGATCGGCAGCGCGGCTTTCCTG
This sequence comes from uncultured Sulfuricella sp., assembly GCA_964527565.1. GTDB lineage: Bacteria > Pseudomonadota > Gammaproteobacteria > Burkholderiales > Sulfuricellaceae > JAGXQV01. Next base: position 40,869 of record CAZGOY010000002.1, read on the forward strand.
AGCAATGCCTGGCTCGGTCTGGGCGGCAATCTCGATTTCGGCGTGAGCCTGGTCAACTGGCTGTCGGGAGACGACGCGCTGGTCGCCATCGCCCCCCGCAGCACCCGCGACGCGCGCCTGGATTTGAGCCGGAACGCGGCGAACGCCATCGGCGCAGCCTTCCTCGTGCTCCTGCCGCTGGTCTTCCTCGGCGCGGGTGTGCGTGTCTGGTGGCGGCGGCGCCACCTGCATTGACCATGCCGGAACTCCCCGAAGTCGAAATCACCCGCCGCGGCCTGGAGCCGCATCTGAGCGGCCAGCGTATCGGCGGCGCGGTCATCCGCGATGGGCGCCTGCGCCAGCCCACCCCCGCAGACCTGCCCGCACTGCTGGCGGGAAGGCCACTGCGCAGCGTCGCACGGCGCGGTAAATACCTGTTGCTGGATTGCACCGGCGGCTGGCTGATCGTGCACCTCGGCATGTCCGGCAGCCTGCGCGTGCTGCCCGCCGCCACCCCGCCGGAAAAACACGATCATTTCGACCTGGTGCTGGAAAACGGCGTCTGCATGCGCCTGCGCGACCCGCGCCGCTTCGGCCTGATCCTGTGGACGGCGGACGATCCCCTGCGCCACCCGCTGCTCAAAGGGCTGGGCGTGGAGCCGCTGGACGAAACCTTCGACGGCGGCTGGCTGCACCGCGCCAGCCGGGGCCGCAAAACCGCCGTCAAGCCCTGGCTGATGGATGGCCGCTTCGTGGTGGGCGTAGGCAACATCTACGCCAGCGAAGCCCTGTTCCGCGCAGGCATCGACCCGCGCACCGCCTGCGGACGCATCGGCAGGCAACGCTACGACCTGCTCGCCGCGCGCATCCGCGAAACCCTGAACGACGCACTGGCCGCCGGCGGCAGCAGCCTGCGCGACTTCTGCGACAGCGACGGCAACCCCGGCTATTTCCAGCAACAATATTTCGTCTACGGGCGCGACGGACAACCCTGCCGGGTGTGCGGCGAGCCCATAGCCACCCTGCGGCAGGGACAACGCTCGACGTTTTATTGTCCGCGCTGTCAGAGGTGAGGCATCCGGGAAACCCGGCGCAGTATTTCTGACGGGTGCGGCTTGCGGGGAAGTGAAATATTGCGTTTAATCCATGTCAGAAATGCTCGAATTGGCGGGGCAGGCATGCCGGGGGGGGAACTGGAGATTGTCCTGATATAAATTTATTACTTTGATTTTAAATGGGAAACTCAACAACTACCAGCTAAAGCTGGTGGTTTGAACCAAATGATGGAAAATCAATGGGGTAAGACTCTCATGTCGCTAATCATGCTGCACCACAATTGGCGTATCGTCGCGGTCAGTACCGGGGCATGGATGGGAGTACTCTGGGGAATCTGTGCGTTGTGGTTGTCCTACGGCAATCTGAAGGGTTACTCCCTTGCCGAGCAAATCAAGCCGGGAGCGCGCTTTGTCGTTGCGTTTCGGATGGACGGCGAGGCGCAATGGAGCAGCGCCGAATGGCCTTATCGGGGCAAGGAGCCGCTTATCCCACTGAACGCCAAGCTACTGCCGGAGAAGTCCGGCATGGTCGAACGGGGTGATACGCGGGTGACGATTACCCCCTCGCCAGACCAAACCCTGCCGGAAATTACCGTTGCGGAAGGGCGTCTGATTGAGGAACGGTTCCGCTATCGCGGCGAAGATGGCAGCGTAAAGCCTCTGGCATATGAAGCCGCATCGACACTGCTCAGACTATTGTCATGGGGAGCGGCGATTCTGATTCTGGCGGTCAGTATCGCCGAATGGCTCGCCAAGCGCCTGGCGGGTTCGAACCACTGCGCCGGCTGGGCAGACCGGCTTGCGCCCGCCACGTGGCGACGGGATTTTAGCGGGAAACCGGAAGCCCTGTATGGGGCACTGGCGGCAGGTGGATTCTTTGCCAACAAGCGTTTGGGTGTGCCCCCCGGAGTGTTGCCCAACGGTGCCCGCGCGACGGTCAAACTGGTCAGGCTGTCGGCGGCCACAAAGCGCGGTTGGGCAGATCTGTTGCCGTGGCTGCTGGTCGGTCTTGCCGCGCTGGCGGTATTTACTCCGCCGGGAAAACCCCTTGGCGGGCTTGTTGCCGGGAGCTTGCTTTTTGCAGGACTGCTGGCAGGGCTCATCCGTTTGGCCATGGGGTTCCGCCGATCGGGCGGGGAGGGCGTAGCGCCTCCAAACTGGCGGGTGATTGTTTCGGTATGGCGGGTGCCGCAGGCGGCTTGGGCATTTCAGATCGGTTTGGGGATATTTCCAGCTGCCGTCATCTGGACGCTTACCGGCGCCTGGCAGCTTGCTGCTGGCAGTCTGGCGCCGCATACGGTACAGATTGAAACTGCCTGCTCCCTGGCGGCGGCACTGGCTGCATACGCCCTGATGGTGTGGGGAGCCCACCGAACACCCACGTCCAGCGATGTCGCTCAACCCGCCGGGCTTGCCCTCGCTGCCATTCCCGAACCGGACGAAAAGCGCTTGGAGAAGCCGATGCTGCCTTTTTCCCTGGCGGAAGTGGCGATCATCATTGCCATCGTCGCCGGGATGTTGATTGCGGTTCCCCATTATGGCAATTACCTACCGGCTTCCAGGGTGTATGAAAGCATCGTGTCCAGCGAGAAAATCACCAAACCCCTGAGCGATTTCTACCGAAAACACGGTCGTTGGCCGACAACCTGGGCGGAACTGGAACCGCCTTTAGCCGCACCGGTAACCATCGGACAAGCCGTCAAGGTTTACCCCGGACGTGACGGCACAGTGGAACTCCGTTTTCCGCAGGACTTTTCCGTCCCGAAACTGCAAAACGAGATTTTGCTGCTGACACCACAGGTTGATCCGGTAAAATCGACCATTATCTGGAATAGCTGCGCAGGGCTGGGATTGCCGGTCAAATACCGGCCCGGCCAATGTCGCCTCAGTCCCGTGGATAAAGGGGCCAGGCACAGTTTTCCAAAGATCAGTGCAGACGGGACTGCGAACGTATTGATTTTTAGAAGAACAATCATGCCTATTGGAAGCAATTTCGACGACTTCCTGAAGGAAGAAGGAATTTACGAAACCTGCAACGAGGGGGCTATCAAAAAAGTTTTGGCGTGGCAAATCGAAGAGGAAATGAAAGCTCAGCATCTCACAAAATCCGAAATGGCGAGGCGGATGCACACCAGTCGGGCGGTTGTGGATCGTTTGCTTGATACCAGCAACCCATCCGTCACATTGTCCACTCTCACGCGAGCTGTGTCGGCATTGGGCAAGCGCCTAGTGGTGTCTGTTGCCTGATCGCACCCCAGGGTCTGTAAGGGGGGTTCAAACCTAAGGGGTTTGACCACTTTTTTCCTTTGGCTATGCGATAGACCGCTTGATGCCATAAAGCACACGGGCGTACTATGAAAAACATGAAGCCCGTGAATTGGAATACTGAAAAGAATATCCGCCTCAAGTCAGAGCGGGGCGTTTCCTTTGAGGAAGTGCTGTCAGCCATGTCGCATGGCGGCATTCTTGATGTTCAAGACCATCCCAATACAAGCCAATATCCAAACCAACGGATGCTGGTGGTTCGGATTCGTGGCTATGCCTATCTGCTGCCGTTTGTGGAAACCGAAAGTGAAGTCTTCCTGAAAACGATCATTCCGAGCAGGAAAGCCACCCGCAATTATTTGACTGAGGGCAGTTGAAATGGATAAGGAAAGTAAACTTGAAGAGGAAATTCTGGCCTCCTTTGAACGAGGCGAATGGCAGTCCGTGCCGAATCTCAAGGCTGAAATCGCTCGCTATGCCTCAATGGCATCGGCTTCGCTCGTGAAGGACAAGCGCGTCAACATTCGCATTTCCTCTCGTGATCTTGAAGACATTCAGGCAAAGGCCGCAGAGGAAGCCATTCCTTATCAAACACTTATGGCTAGCGTTCTTCACAAATATGTCACAGGGCGCCTTGTCGAGGCTTCACCCAGCCGCTCAAAACGATAAAGGCGATAAAGGGGCCAGAGGCAGAAGCACTTGCCCTAAATTGAAGAAGCAATCCAGTTTCATCTTGAAGATATGAAGGCTGGCGGGCTTCAAATCCCACGGCCTGCGTCCAAAAGCACTTTTGTTGAAGTGGCCTTGGCTGCCTGACTTTGGTTCATCGAGCAGCAACGCTGCCATCGGTCCATTTCCGCTTGCCGATGGTTATCAGGGGCGAGAGCACGGAAAGCAGCGGCACCAGCGTCCACCAGTATGACCCGGACGCCTCTGCCGCGCCGAACGCCCATATCGCCCATACCACGGAGAGGAAAAGCATCCCGTAGGACGGGAGCATCAACTTCCAGTACGGGGTTTCCGGAAAACGCCACGGCACGAAGCGCAGCACGCAGGCCGTGGCGGCGGCGGCCAGCCCCATTCCAGACACGGCCTGGAGCACTTTCCCCTGAAACAGGAAAACCACGGCAAGCACCGCCACCCACAGGAAGCCGCCCAGCCACCCGCCCACCCAGCCGATTTTCCCGCCTTTCCGGTTTTCCATTCCATGCCTCCCTTGTTTTCCGCACTCCAGCAGAGAATATCGCAAACCAGCTTGCAATGCTTAACCCGGCGGGCCTATCCGCGCGGATGGTGCGCCTGGTGCAACTTTTGCAGACGTTCGCGCGCGACGTGGGTATAAATCTGCGTGGTGGAGATGTCGGCGTGGCCGAGCAGCATCTGCACCACGCGCAGGTCGGCGCCGTGGTTGAGCAGGTGGGTGGCGAAGGCGTGGCGCAGGGTGTGCGGCGACAGCACCTTGTCTACCCCGGCCTGCGCGGCGCGGCGCTTGATGAGATGCCAGAAGGCCTGGCGCGTCATCGCCGCGCCGCGCGCGGTGACGAACAGGGCATCGCTGGCGCGCCCGGCCAGCAGCGCCGGGCGCGCTTCATTCAGATAGCGCGTGATCCACTCGTTCGCTTCTTCCCCCATCGGCACCAGGCGCTCCTTGCTGCCCTTGCCCATGATGCGCACCACGTTCATGCTCAGGCTGACTTCGGAAATTTTCAGGCCGACCAGTTCCGATACGCGCAAGCCGGTGGCATACAGGGTTTCCAGCATGGCCTTGTCGCGCAGGCCGAGCGGGTCTTCCAGGGAAACCGCCAGCAGGCGTTCGACATCCGCCTCGGTCAGGCTTTTCGGCAGGGGGCGCAGTTGCTTGGGCGAGTCGATCCGCAGGGTGGGGTCGCCGCTGACCAAGCCGCAACGCAACAGGTAGCGATAAAAACGCTTCAAGCTCGACAACTCGCGGCTGGCGGTGCTGGGCCGCGTTTTCCGCACCTGGAACTGGTGCTGGAGATAGGCCTGCAAGTCTCCGGCATCGGCATCCGTCAGCGAGGGCTTGGCGCGCGCCTGTTCCAGCCAGGCGGCGAAGTGCCGCAAATCGCTGCGGTAGCTGCCCAGTGTGGTGCGCGCCAGGCCATCTTCCAGCCATAGGGCGTCGCAAAAGGTGTCAAGCAGGTCGTCGGTCTGCTTGCTCATGGTGCAACAGCCAGCGCTTGATGGCGAGCGGTTCTCCCCCGCTATCGTTCATGAACCCGCCCAGGCCGTTCCGTGCCACCACACGGTGGCATGGGACGATGAGGGGAATCGGGTTGGCGCCGCACGCCTGCCCCACCGCGCGCGGCGCGGAGCCGATGCGGCGCGCCAGTTCGCCGTAGGTCAGGGGTTCGCCCGGCGCAATGGCGCGCAATGCCTGCCACACCCGCATGCGGAACGGTGTGCCGTCGAGGCGTAGCGGCAAGTCGAAAACGAATCGCGGGTCGTCGAGATAGGCGGCAAGCTGGGCGCAGACCCGCGCGGCAAGCGCATCCCGCGCCGCTTGCGCCGGCGTGCCGGGAGGCAGGAAGTCGATGCCGGTCACTTCGCCGTCGGCGATACGGATACCCAAGGCGGCAAAGGGGGCGGAGAATACCGCCTGATAGGACGGCTGTGTGGAAAGGACGCCGGGTTTCATGTCCGGCATTTTACCCGGATACATTCGTGATTGACTGTTTTCAACTCGCGATCAGCATGCCGTGCAAGCGGGGTTTATCCCTGTTCCCTGGTCGCGCGCGCCGCCAGCCAGGTCACGCCCACCGCCAGCCCCATCAGCCCGAAGGCCGCACCCAGATTGTTGAGCCATTCCGGCGCCAGCAGCAACAGCATGCCCAGACCCAGCATCATGACGCCGGACAGCAGCTTGAGCAGCCGCCCTTCGCGTTCCGTCAGGCGGCGTGCGCCCATGCTGCGCACGAAAGCCAGCACGATCAGCGCCAGCGGAACCACGTAGACCAGGTTGTAGAGCGCCAGGTAGAGATAGCGTTCACCGGACGACAAATCGCTCAGGGTGAGCAGGCGCGTATAAACCATGGGAAAACCGGCGGTGCACAACAGTTCGTAAAAGTTGGCGGCGATGGCCAGAAACACGGTGGCCGCCACCATGGTCGGCAGGTTGTCGGCGCTGAGGATGGCGCGGGCGCGGCGGTAAATGTCGGGCTTGCGCGATTCCGGGATGGACAGGGACGGGCCTTTGCGGAAGGCGAAAAAATCCTTGACGTTGAGCGCGCCGACCAATACCGCCAGCCCCCCGGCGGCCAGCGTCACCCAGACGAGGTTGCCGAGCAACTGGAACAGGTTGAGCCAGGCCGCCATGAAGGCGAAATACATCAGCCCGGAAAACAGCACGAAGATGCCGCCGATGAACAACATGCGCCGCCGACTTTTCTGGTGGACCAGGAGCGAGAGCAGAAACAGCAGCACGAAAAAGGCACACGGGTTGAAGGCGTCCAGCGCGGCGATGGCGACGGTCAGCAGGGGCAGGGAAAAATGCTGCGGGTCGATCTCGCCCAGCACCGGCAGAGTCAGCTTCTCCGGCTCCGCCGGAAGCGCCGCAGCACCGGCGTTGCCCGCCAGAATGCGCGCCCGGCAGGCATCCAGGCGCCGCAGCAGTTCGGCCCCGCTGGTGTCGTCGCGGTGCCAGCCGACATGCATTTCGCCGCAAAACAGCAAGGCGGGCACGGAAGCCGCGTCCTGCTTGAGTTGCGCCGCCAGTTCCTGATATTCCCGTACAGATTCGGGGTGGTCGTTGAGCAGGCGCGAATGCAGCGTCACCCAGGGACGCGCGGCGGGAACGGCCTCGACGAAGGGGCGCGCCTCCAGGCAATGCGGGCAGCTTGCCGACCAGAAAAAATACAGTTGCACGTGCAAGCGCCCGTCCGGCCCGGCCTTGACCCAGGGATCAGCGGGTTGCGCGGCGCCGGGCGCGCTCCACGCCAGCATCAGGACGAGCAGGGAAAACAGGCGCAACGCGCCGCGAATGTGATAGATAGTCATGAGGTTAACGCAATAAACAAGCGCTCAATTGAGGAATTCAGGTTCAAGGATGACACCTGAAATAACACCGACTACAATACCGAAGTAGATAGCTAGCCTTAAAGGAAAACACCGTGCAAACCGTGCCGATTTACCAACTTAAAAACGAATTGTCGAAGTTTATCCAATTGGTTGAATTGGGGGAAGAAATCTCGATTACCCGCCGGGGCAGCGAGGTGGCCAGATTAGTACCCAGCGCCGGGCAGGTGAAAATTGACCGCGCTGAAATCATTCGCGCAGCACGCAAGAAATTTGAGCACGTCGCGGCATTTGATGAGCGTGAGATCACAGCCGAGGGGCGCAAGTGGTAGCCTTCGTCGTCGACAACTCGGTTGCAGTGGCCTGGGTTTACCCCGGACAAGCTACGGAATATACGGAAAAGCTGCTGGAGGAATCCGTTGGCGCCACACTATATACGGCATTTATCTGGCCTGCCGAATTTACCAATGCGGCAAGCGTGATGGTCAATCGTGGATTGTTGAGCGACGACTTGGGCCAGGAAATGATTCTGATGATCGAGCATTTCGGTTTTGTGGTGGACCAAGCCCCGGCTGATCCGGGAAAGCTTTATCAAATCAGCAGACAATCTCGCTTGTCTGCCTACGACGCATCTTATCTGGAGCTTGCCATGCGGATGAATATTCCATTGGCGACCCGCGACGCAGAACTCAAAAAGGCTGCGGAAAAACTCAACCTGTATCTTGCCTGAACATCGCAATTAGTTGTGGTGTGAGTGGATTATCAGGGGTCAACCCAAACGGCTCTGTCCAGCATTGACTGAACTGATGGCACTCACTTGTTATCCTCGTCCACCGCCATTTGCAGCATCTCGAAAATTCCCGGAATGGCGGAGGTTACCCGGTTCCAGTTGGGGATCAGCGGAGTGGCCATGGGGTTTTCCATGAAGGTCTGGGTGGCCATGCCGATAGCGCGGGTAAAGGCCTCCACCGCCATCGCTTCTTCGTGGCGGTCGAAACTCAGGCCGTTGATCGCGGCGTCCGCCTCGTACTTGGCAATGGTGTCTTCCGCGTTGCGCAGGTAGGCGACCATTAGTGACTTGAACAGGCCATCGGAAAACACCACCCCCTCCGATGCCAGGGTTCTGAAGATGGATTTGCAGATGTCCACCGTCATTTTCATCAGCCCCTTGCCCGCATCGTCGGCGGAAAGAATCTGGTGCTTGTGGTCGTAGTTGGCCGCGATGTCCACCTGGCAAACCCGGCGCGGCGAGTAATTGCGGTGCACCTCGGCCAGCGAGCCGACTTCCAGCCCCCAGTCCCAGGGAATGCGGTTCACGCGCGCCAGATCGGTAATCATGCAGAATTCGCCGGAAAGCGGATAACGGAAGCTGTCGAGGAAAGCCAGGAAACCATGCGCCCCGACCAGCTGTTGCAGCGAGCGCACCAGCGGCGTCACCAGCAAGCGGGTAACGCGCCCGTTCATCTTGCTGGAAATGCGGCTGTAATAGCCCTTGCAGAACACGTAATCCAGATTGGGGTTGACCACCGGATAGCACAGGCGCGCCAGCAGTTCGCGGCTGTAGGTGACGATGTCGCAATCGTGCAGGGCGATGACATCGGACTTGCCGCGCGCCAGCACGTAGCCGTAAGCGAGCCAGGCGGAACGTCCCTTGCCGCGCTCGCCGACGTTGAAGCCGTTGCGGGCGAAGGTCTCGTAGATTTCCAGGACGCGCTTGCCGTCGTTGTGGATGATCTTGACATCGGTGGAAATCGGCGACATGAACTCGCGCACCCGCTGAAAATCCTTTTCCGTTCCCTTGTCCAGCACCAGCACGATTTCGTTGAGGTATTTGACCTTGGCGAGTTCCTGCACGATGCCCGGCATGGCCGGCCCCTCGAATTCCGAATACAGCGCCGGCAGCACCAGGGCGACCGGGCGGTTTTTTGAAAAACCGTGCAACTCGCCTTCCAGGCGGTCAAGCGAGGGTTTGCCGAGTTGATGGAGCGTGGTGATGACCCCGGACTGGTAAAAATCGGACATGGTTATTTCTCCGTGTTAGAGGTGTTCGATACCATCCTTGTTGCCTTCAGCCGCCTGATTTTCGGCGCTTTCCCTTTCGATCATCCGCTTGGCCGCGTCGATACCCCCCACCCCGAAGGAAATGGACAGCGCCACCACGATGCCGCCGAAAATGATCGAAAAGGCGGCCAGCACGATGCTCGGCGCGATCTGCAATTGTTCCATGACCATGGCCAGGATCAGCACCGTCAGCAGGGTGCGGATGGCCTCGGCCAGCAGTTTGGCGTAATGATAGCCGCTGTTGACCGCAGCGATCAGCACCCCCCGGCTGATGAATCCGGCCAGCACGTAGCCGATGATCAGGATCAGCGCGGCGGAAAAGGCGCGCGGCATATAGCTGAAAAACTGCTCGACCAGACTGTCGACTGCGGGAATTTTCAACGCGCTCAAGCCGATCATCAGCGTGATGATCACCAGCAGCCAGAAAATCAGCGAAGCGAGGGTGGCCGAAGGCTTGGCCCACAGGTCGCCCTTGCGCATCAGCGCGGTAAACCCGGCGCGGTCGGACCAGCTGTCGAAATTGATGGCCGTCAGCGATTTGACCAGCATGAACCTGACGACGCGGGCCAGCAGGACGCCCAGAATCACGATCACCAGCATGGCCAGCAGATTGGGTAAAAAGGCCTTGAAGGCGACAAAAACCTCTTGCAGGGGTTCGAGTATCAGGCTCAGAAAGTCAGTCATGGTTGTTCTCCTTAGTGGTTATTTCCAGTTGCTTACCAGGTAGTCCTTGTTGTTTTCGAATTCCACGCACAATTTTTCGATCTCCGCTTCCGCCTCGGCAGCCTCCATGTTTTCGGCGGCCAGAATGAAAGAAACCGTCTTGCCGACGTACAGCGGCGTCAGGGACTTGATGAGGTGTTCGACCGGCAGTTTCCTTTTATGGAAGGCGATGGCGTAATCGTAGACCACCCTCGCCCACAGGCTGAGCGGAAAATCGAACTCCGCATCGGGCAAAGCGCCCAGCCGTTCCACTTCCCGGAAATCGCCGGCCCCCAGGATGTCCAGCCAAATGTCGCGCAGGTTGTGCAGCCCCTCGCGAAACAGGTTCAACATCCTGGCGGTATTGACGTTGACGTGCTCCAGTCCGACGGTGTATTCGAAACCGAAGGTGGTGACGGGTTCGGAGCCGCGCACCGGCGCCCACACGTCGGCGTGTTTTTCCATCAGCTCGAAGGTGGCGCTCACCACCTGGTAGAGCATGCTGGAAAGATCGGCGCCGGGGTCCTTGGCATCGTGGATCTTGGCGCCGAGAAAGGACTGGGCGACCTTGAAGCCGTTGGCCAGCGCCGTGGTGGTCATCCAGATGTCGATACCGAAGCGGGCAACGTCGGACTCCCATACCTCCTGGCTCAGGTAAAACTGCGCCAGTTTGCCGGAAAAGCCGAAATCGCCGCCGATGGGCTGCCGCAGGCGCCTGCCGTAGAGCGTGCGGGTCAGCGGATAGACGATGCTGTTGGTGATGGTGCCGTCGAACTTGTGGCGGTGATAAAGCGGCGCAACGTAATCGAAACCGCTTTCCAGCACCGGTTTCACCAGCAGTTCGACCCACTCCGGCGTGATGCTCCTGAGATCGGAATCGACCACCACGCAAGCCTTGGCATCCAGTTCCCGGGCGACCTCGAAAATCGAGCGGAAAGCGCTCCCCTTGCCGGGAATGCCCTCATAGGGAAAAGCCAGTTTGGCAATCGGCTCAACGCGATGGTGCAGGAGGATGGAGTCGAAATTCTCGATGGTGGTGTTCTGTACCACGTCGCTGGTGCCGTCGCTGGAACCGCCGTCCGAATTGACGATCACCGCCTTGTGGGAAGGAAAATACTTGGCCAGGCCCGCCTGCACCGCGCGCACCACGTGACCGATGGTTCGCGCATTATTGAAGCTGGGAATGCCGACAATGATATCAGCCTGTCCGATCTTCCCGATCTGCTCATGCACCTCGCTTCTGAGGGTAACGGCATTCGTCATTCTGAGTGGCCCTTTGCTTTTTTTAGCAACATGATCTGGAGGTCCATGACGTTGGTTCCCGTCGGACCGGTTATGAAATGGCAGTGCTCGCCGGACAGGACATCGAATTTCTGAAAAAAAGCGTAAGCGTTATTGTCTTCCAGATAAATGCCCGGCTCCATGCCCAGCCGCCGCGCCCGCGCGGCGATAGCGCCGTCCGCCAGCGCGCCCGCCGCATCGGTCGGCCCGTCGCCGCCATCGGTACCGGCGGAAAGCAGGGTGACGCCATCCAGCCCCTCGGCTGCCAGGGCAAAGGCCAGGGCCAGCTCCTGGTTCCTGCCGCCCTTGCCCGCGCCCCGCACGGTTACCGTGGTCTCGCCGCCGGCAAGCAGACAGCAGCGTTCGCCAGCGCGCATATCCGCCAGCGCGCCACGTGCGCATTCCGCCAGCCAGCGTGCGGCGGCGCGCGCCTCGCCCTGCAATTCGCGGCTGACGATCCGGGTTTCAAAGCCGCGTTGGCGCGCGGCCAGCGCAGCGGCCTCCAACGCCTGGCCGTTGCCGCCGGCAACCACGTTGCAGACACCCGCCAGACGCGGGTCGCCGCTCTTGAGCGTCTCGGGCGCCAGCCCGGCGATGCCCCGTTGCAAGTAGTCGGCAGCAGGTGCGGGAATCTTCTCCGCCAGCGTATATTTTTCGATCACCGCCCAGGCATCGGCGAAACTCGAAGCGTCCGGCGCAGTCGGGCCCGAGGCGATCACGTCGAGATGATCGCCGATGACGTCGGAGAGAATCAGCGTCAGCATCCGTGCCGGAAATGCCTCCCCGGCCAGGCGCCCGCCCTTGATTGCGGAAAGGTGCTTGCGCACGGCATTCAATTCACCGATGGAAGCCCCGGCGCGCAACAGCAAGCCGGTGACCGCCTGCTTGTCGCGCAAAGTCAAGCCCTGAGCCGGAGCGACCAGCAACGCCGAGGCTCCGCCCGAGAGCAATCCGATGACCAGGGTTTTCTCGTCGGCTTGCCGCGCCAGGTCCAGGATGCGGCGCGCGCCCGCCACCCCGGCCTCGTCGGGTAGCGGATGGGAAGCTTCCACCTGCTCGACGATGCCGAGTTCGGCTCCATGCCCTTCCTTGACGACGATCAGCCCGCCGGAAAGCCGCTCGCCCAGCACCGATTCGATGGCCAGCGCCATGCGCGCCGTGGCCTTCCCGGCCCCCACCACCACGATGCGCTCGAAATCCCCGAGCGGATAGGCAACCCCGGCAACCGTCAGGATGTGGTTTTCCAGCTTGATGGCATTGCGCACGGCCTGATAGGGATCGACCGCCGCGAGAGCGGCATCGAAAAGGGTGCGCAGGATTTCCTGGTGATTAAGTGGCGTCATGGTTATGGGGCACGTTCGTCCGCAATAAGTTCCAGAATCGCCTCATTCCAGCCCTGCGGGCCGGGGCGGCGCGTCTTCATCAGGCCGGTCATGACGATGCGCGAATCGAAACCGCCGTCCTCGTGTCGTATCAGCACCGGGCGCGCGACGGCCTCAAGCATCGGCAGGTCGTTGAAACCGTCGCCCAGCCCGATGCTTGCGACGGCGCCGTATTCCCGCTCGTAGAGCGCCGTCAGCAAGCGCACCGCGCGCCCCTTGTCATGCCGGCCCATGATGTGGAAGATGCGCCCCTGCGTCCAGCACAGACCGGCGGCCTCGATGGCCCGGAGAAAAGCCTGGTCCGCCGCGCCATCGAAGACGAAAGGCTCATCGAAATCGCGCTGCTTCGCCAAAGCGGCCTGTTCGGGGAGCAACCCGGTCAAGCGGGCGACCTCGTCGACCGTCATGTCCGCAAAACCGCGCACCGCCACCCCGAGCGCCGCGCGCAGGCGAACAAAATGGCGCCGCACCTCGGCATACGGCGTGCCGAGCGTAATGCGCCAATACCCCGCGACCTCCTCCGCCTCGACAGGCTGGGGAAAATAGCCCTGTGGGATGAAGATACCGCCGCCGTTCTCGGAAACGAAGGGGTGGGCGTTATCCATCTCCCGGCGGCAGCCCATGATTTCCGCCCGCGTCTTGCTGGAGCACAGAACCAGCGGGATAGCGCGCGTCCTCACCAGATTCAAGGCTGGCAAGGCGGCGCTGAACGAATAGTTCACCGGGTCGAGCAAGGTGCCGTCCAGGTCGCTATAAATGATTGTTTGCTGCATCGGCTCCTCTCCATCCCGGACATGTCATCCGGTGGGGCCGGCCGCAAAGCCGGACTATTTCAGCGTTGCCAGATAGGCGGCGAAGTCATCGCGCAAATCCTCGTGTTTCAGGCCGAACGACACTTGCGCCTTGAGGTAGCCCAGCTTCGAGCCGCAATCGTAGCGGGTGCCGCTGAAACGGTAGGCCAGCACTTTCTCTTCCCGCATCAGCGCGGCGATGCCGTCGGTCAACTGGATTTCGCCGCCGGTGCCCGCCTGAACCTGGGTCAGGTGGTGGAAAATGCGCGGCGTCAGGATATAGCGCCCGACCACCGCCAGGGTCGAAGGCGCGTTTTCCGGGCTGGGCTTTTCGACGATGTCGTTTACCTGCGCCACGTCCGCCTCCAGGGCGGTCGAATCGACGATACCATACTGCCCGGTCTGGCTGCGCGGCACGTCCTGCACGCCGAGCACGGAACACTGGTGGCGCCGGAACACCTCGACCATCTGCCGGATGACGGGCGGTTCGGCATCGATCAGGTCATCCGCCAGGATCACCGCAAACGGCTCGTCCTGCACCACCGGCAGGGCGCACAATACCGCGTGGCCCAGGCCGAGCGCCTCGGGCTGGCGGATGTAGATGCAGTTTACGTGCTTCGGCACCACTTCCTGCACCGCCTGCAGCAACTCGTGCTTGCCGCGCGCGGCGAGTTCCGCTTCCACCTCGTAGGCCGTGTCGAAATGATCCTCGATGGTGCGCTTGTTGCGCCCGGTGATGAACACCATGTCGGTGATGCCCGCCGCCACCGCCTCTTCCACCGCATACTGGATGAGCGGCTTGTCCACCACCGGCATCATCTCCTTGGGGCTAGCCTTGGTGGCGGGCAGAAAACGGCTGCCCAGCCCGGCCACCGGGAATACGGCCTTGGTGATTTTCTTCATCGCTAATCCTCCCTGGTCTTTCGTTTTCCAAACGGGTTGTTCTTTATCCTAACAGCTTTTTGGCACCATGAAAAAATTGAAGCGAAGCCGCATCCCGGATTTCAGCCACGGGAACCGGCGTTGATCACGCCGTATTCGACCGGCGTCCTGACGTAGAACAGCGGCAATTCTTCCGCGCGGAGCAACGCCAGCAGGCGTTCCGCGTCCGCGTCGCCGATGACGAATTCCACCACCACCGGCAAATCGCCGGCCAGTTCGAAAAAATGGTCTTCGTGCAGGACGCCGTCGCGCCCGTAACCGGCCATGGCGTGGAAGGCCGAGCCGCCGGGGATGCCGATCTTCCGGGCCTGCTCCAGCAGCCATTCGTAGGCCAGCAGATGGTGGTGACGGCGCGCTTCGTGCAGATAGAAACGGATGCAGGTGCCTTTCATGACAGTCCCCTTTCCAGGAATTTGAAGGTCAGGATGCCCAATGCGGTCATCGCCAGGGAACCGAACAAATGCAGCGATGCCGCCGCCAGCCCCCACAGGTATTCGGCACGCGCCAGCAACCCCATCACCTCCGCCGAAAAGGTGGAAAAAGTGGTCAGCCCGCCGAGGAAGCCGGTGATGACGAACAGCCGCGCTTCCGGCGGCAGCCCGGCGTGGCCGCTGAAATAGGCCACCGCCACGCCGACCAGATAACCGCCCGCCAGATTGGCCGCCAGCGTGCCCAGCGGCACGGTGGGAAACACCGGATTGAGCAGCACCCCGAGCCCCCAGCGCAGCCACGCGCCGAAAGCGGCGCCGATGCCCACCGCGATGAAACCGTAAATACTCATGAGCACCTCTCGCAAAACATGGGGCAGAAAGCAACCTACACAACCAGCCGCCCCACCAGTTCCGACATATTCGAATAAGTGACAAAGGCTTCGTGGGTAGCACGCGTGATGGCGACATAGGTCAGGCGCACATCGTCTTCGATGTCTTCAGGCTTCTTTAGCTCACCCAATCCGCCGATTGCCACGCAGGGGAACTCCAGTCCCTTGGCGCTGTGCATTGAGAGGAAGCGCACCGCGTCACGTTCCGCCTGCACGCGGTTGCCATGTTCCTTGGCCACATCCACCGGCACGCCGTGTTTCGCCAGTATTTTCTCGAACCGCTCGCCGACGAAATGCCGGGGATACAGCACCGCCATCTGCCCCCATTGGTAACCGGCGGCCTTGCGCCCGAGCAGCCATTCCGCAATCGCATGCGCTTCGCCGTCATGGCTCACGCACTGGCGCACCACCGGCTCCACCCCCTGGCGTCCACCATCTTCCGGCATCAGAATCGCGTTCTCGTCACCGGCGCATACGCCCGGTGCGCCAATCACATCGGCGGCAAACTTGCGCGCGAAGCGCAATATCGGCGCGGTGTTGCGGTAATTCACCTTGAGCACCGTGGTGCGGCCGGCGGCCTCGATGCCGAGCTGCTTCCACACCGGGCGCTTGCGTCCCTTGTAGATCGCCTGCGCATCGTCGTAAACGATCATCAGCGCCTTGGTGTCCGGGTTGACCATCTTCGCCGCCAGCGCCAGCCATTGCGGTTCGAAGTCGTGCGCCTCGTCAACCAGCACCGCGTCGTATTGCCCGCCCGGAATCAGGCCGCGCTCGACGGCATCGAGAACGGCCTGTACGCTGGCGGCGAGCCGCTCCGAATAGTCGGGGATGTCCATTTCGCTGGGCTGCGGCAGATCGTAAGTACGCAGCATTTTCCAGCACCAGGAATGGAAGGTGGAAACGACCACTTTGTCCTCCACCCCCTTGTCCTGCATGGCATTCTCCAGCCGCCCCGAAATGCCGTTCGCGAAACTTAACAGCAGCACCGGGCGGCTCGCCGCACGGGCAATCTGCTCGGCGCGGAACGCGAGTATCAGCGTCTTGCCGGAACCCGCCACGCCACGCACGATGCGGTGCCCTTCGCCCATGCTGCGCGCCAGCAATTCCTGCTGCATGTCCAATACCGCCAGCATGCGATCATCTGCGGGGGAGGATTTTTCCAGCGGCTCGTCGAACGGCAGCGCCATCTGCGCAACGCGAATCTCCGGGAACAATCGCGCGCGCACACGGTTGATCTGCGGCAGCGACAGTGTCGGCCCAATACGGGGCGACACCATGCGCCAGACCCGCTCGCGAAATTCATCGGGATCGACCTTCTCCGCCATCTCGTCGCGGAAGATGCAGCGCTCCGGCAGGAACACCTCATGCAGATCGGTCTGCTCGAACTGCTTGCGCGTGATGTTGCTGAAAGCCACGCCGAATCCGAAGGGAAATACCGGCTTACCCTTGAAACTGCCACTTTCGATGACCAGCAGCGGGTCGCGTTTCAACGTATCCACCACGTTGAACATGTAGCTGCGCACCTGCTCGAAAGGGTTGTCGGTGATCACATTGCCCCGCTCGGTCATCAACTCGACCTGTTTGCTGTTCGCCTCGACTATCGTCTCCCACCGCCAGTCCTTCACCTCCAGCACCACGATGCCTTGCTGTGGATGCAGCGCCACGAAATCGGGATGCCTGCCGAAAGGCCCGACCGGGATGTTGTGCCACACCCAAGCATTGTCTTCGAGGCAGTCTTTCAGGCGTTCGGCAAGGCGCAGTTCTCCGCGCGCGTCGAAGCGGGCGGAGCCGAGGGTGGGGATTAGGGTGGCCATGGGATGGAGTATTGCGAAGCTGACCCTTAAAGTTCGCTCAAAGAGGCGTGCGCTAGCCTATGTACCGCCTAATCTCAAATCTGTAGAAATCGTTGACGGTCAGAAGAAACTCCTCAAACGCGGGCATAGCTCGAAGATTGTTAAACTCGTCAAACTCTAGATTATGAAGCTGCTTGTCTTCTTCAAGCCTCGAAACCATGCCTACACTCAGACCATACTTTGTCAGTCGTATTTTTCGCTCATCGGTTGTTCCATAGATATATCTGTTGTATTCGTCTGTTGAAATTAGGTCATAGTCAAACAGCATCACAATGAATTTGTTGATTTTGAAGCTAACAAAATCATCCTCCATTTTGAGTTTAACCAAGGCCAGGTTGACAAGTTCCCTGTCATCCTTATTCGCTAGATTGACGTAGGTGTTGTTGGCGGGGTTGAGATACGCTTCCGTTTTGTAAGGCTCCTCGCCATATGACGCGCCAAAATACATCTTGCTGTCCTGTGAGGCGGCTTTCTCCTTGAAGTATCGGATCTGCGAATTGATGTTTTCATTCAGCGATTTCTTTTGTGCTACCAATATATGTGATTCGTAGTAGTTTCTGGCTTCAGCATGCGACAGACGCCCAACTTCAAAGTCGGCTATACCATTAATGCCTTGCAGGAACAGGGATGCAATTTTCTCCATCATAGGGGCAGCCGTCCACGATTCCGGTGGGCTTGTCGCCAGAGCAGGTGATTCCGTAATGAACCTGCGTATAAGCTCACCTGGATTGGAGTAAAACTCGATGATTCCAGATTGGATTAAGTATGCCCTTAATTCATCTTCTTTCGTATCCGGTGCGGCTGATAAGAATCGTTCGTTTTCCTGCACTATGGCGATTTTCTCCTTCGATGCTGGCGACATTGAGGGGGTTTCAATGTCGAACGCTTCAAGCGTTGGATTCTTTACCTCGTCACCAAAAACGCGGCTCCTAAGTAGAGCAATCTGCTTTTCCATTTTGCTTTTGGCGCGATTGTGTTTTTCACTATTTATGAAGTGCACCTTTGGTAGGAGTCGTTGTAGCCGGTTCCCCGCTTGCCCGAATATGGTGTTGAGTCTGTTAACTCGGCCTATTAAATTCATTAGCCCCTTTCCACCAAGTGAGCGTGTGTTAAAAATAAATAGCGTGTCGATTGGCAAATTCATACCTTCGAGAATAACTGAATTTGCTACGACGTATTTCAGTTCAGGTAACGTTTTGTATTTGTACTCAAGATACTCCTTCACAATATCCGGTAGCTTGCCATGTAGATATAGAACACCATGCTTCAGATTCTCAATGGCGTAGAAGTCAGGATGCACTTCTTTTGCCAGGATATGAGCCACCTCGTTAATTTCATCCGTGGGATCGATCTGCGGAACTATTCCGCAGAGTTCCCCGGCAAGTAGTTCAACATTCTTCGGGCGATAGTTATAGACAAAGTTCTTCTCGCCCGAATTGGCAAGAAGGTAATCCCCTATTTCTACGTCCTCCTGTAGTTTGTAAAATTTGTTTAAGAACCGATTGTACTGGTATGCCTCCTTATTAAGTCGTAACTCATATATCTCCGGCTCCTTGACGTTGAATCTGACTATGTGCGAAGAGATATTCTGGTCAGAGGTCAATCGAAGGTTATTTGCATCTTGGAGAAGAGGAGAGAAATAGAGAACACGTTGACTAGGATTCAATACTCGGTTCTTGGCCATGACCCGAGAAAGGAGAATGCTTCTGCTGTCGTCCTTGAGAAGATTATGAGCTTCGTCAACAAAGATTACGTCGAAGCAAGTAGCATGTTTCGTGAGCAGGCGTAGCGCGCGCTCTTGGGTGAAGACTGCGATGAACGAATCTTCCCCATCATACATTTCGTCATGAATCATTATTTTTCGCTGAAGATTCGCGTCCCTAATCATTTGTAGGGTCTGGATTAGCAGTGACTTTGTGGGGACAAGAATGGCAATTCTTCTTTGAAGATTATCTGGTCGTTTGATTTGATCTACGATGAGAGAACTTTTGCCGAAGGATGTGGGTGCCAAGTAGCAAGTTTCTTGTGCAGTCTCGTTCAGAAAAGCAGTGCTTGCATTGTGCTGCTCCAATGTGAGAGTGTCTTGGTTTACATTGCGAAACCGATCAAGTTTGATATCACCAAGGCAATTGGTAATAAGATTGCCTTGGTAGAGACTATTGCTGAGAATGGCTTTGGCTATTGGATAGAATCCAAAGTTGACGGTGAAGTCGTATAGCGGTGTGTAATCCTCATGTTGTAGAGAATATTTCAGAATAATGTAGTAGGCGAGGTCGGCATATGAGGTAAAACGTTGGTCCTGTTGATAGTGCCTGATCAAAAGTATTGCTGAGGCAAGGATGAATATTCGATCATCTTGGGAAAGGATTTTTCCAACAGTTAATTGTTCGAGAACGTTGCTGAAGCGCTCATCTTTTCCAATACTCGTCAAAATTCTCATTTCGGCTTTTTGCATATCTCTAACCCTTCAAATAGTCCCAGAACAATTCAAGTGACGATTTGTTTACGCATAAAATGTGAATTTTGTTAAAGCTGAAGGAATCCACTAGTTGTTTAAGATTTGGGGTTAGCTGAACTACGTCGATATCGGACCAGCCGCCCATGAGAAACAGCGTAGAGCCAGGTATGATGTTGAATGAAGCTATGTTCTGGCGTGTTCCCTGTGTGAACGCATTTGCTAGAGCTTTGAGGTTCTTCGTAATACTTGCGTCGGTACCGACATCTGAATGGCAGGCATGGTTGTATGCATTTTGCCAAGGATTGTTTGCCGACTCGCCAGAAATCTTGGTTTTCAAATCCGAATAGGCCAGTGCGATTTTGGCCTCATGAGATGCACCATCAGTCTTTGTTGACCCAGATTTACTTTCATAAATCCAAGCATCATCTCCAAGAGTGTAATAGCCATCAAATCCCTTCTTGATAGAGCCTTCTTCAAGATTTAGAAATAGGAATTCTTGTTTAAAACCGATTTCAGTCAGATAAAGGTGCCCAAAGAACTCGGCGATTGCCCCCATTTCGGTTGTGGAGCCCTTTTTCGAAGACAAGAACGTTGCGAGCCGCTTCTTAATAGTGGCTACGTCTGTATCGGCACCACCTTCGCAGATGGCAACGATATTCGCATCAATGTGGGCAGTTATTTTTTTGTTTAATGTGGGGATGTTGATGAAATGGAGGTGGTTTTCGTTACCCAAATCCGTGCATTCAGAATTAAAGATATTGCTCTTAAATGTCATTTCACCCCCAACCACGCATCCGAAGTCAGCCCGTGTAGGGCGCAATAACCAACGGGCATTGCGCCGGATGTTTTTGAACTCGCGGTGACGGTGCAATGCGCTGCGCACATTGCCCCTACAAGAACCACATGAATTCCACCGCTTCGTCCAACGTCCATCCCCTATCCCGGATGTTCAGGCGCAGCCTAGCAGATTCCACACTCCCCCGTAACTGTGAAAAGTATCAGGTAGGGCAAATTTTTTTCATTTTTTTGCACCTGCCCGGAAAGCCGCGTCCGGCCTTGTTCTCCGGCGATGTCGTTATCCCGCTTGCCTTGGCGCGTAAGCAAACACCAACATTTGCATAAAACGGTTCCTCGATGCGTGGCGGAGGCTCCGCTTCGATTCATTGGAGGGGCAGGTGTTTGGTGGTTTCGCGGAGGGTCGGCGCGGATGGCGTTGCGCGGTTGTTGTGGATGAATTCGGCTACCGCTGCGCATCCCGCAAAACAGGGTATGCGGGGTTCAAATCCTGCGTTAACACGTCGTCGCGGCGAGTTATTTCTCAGCTTTGATGAGTTCCAACGCCTGATAGGCGCTGAGGATGCGAACATGATATTCGGGGACAGCCCACGGTTTCACGCCGCCAGCTTCAGTTCAACCTTCTTCCCCGCCCGCGTTGCCAGTGTGATGAGCATGTCCAGGCTGAATTTCTCGAACTTGCCGCGGATCAGGTCGGAGACGCGGGATTGGGAGATGCCAAGCACTTGGGCGGCTTCGGCCTGTGTCCATCCCATGTCGTGGATTTTGATGCGCAACTCACCCATCAGTTGTGAGCGCATGGCGAGGATGGTGGCTTCTTCCGGTGAGAAACCGAGGTCGAGGAATACATTGCCGCAGGACTCGGTGATTTTGAGTTTTTCTTGTTTCATTTTGCACTCTCCTTGAGTTGCTTGTAGCGGGCTGCGGCCAGTGAGATGTCTTCCTTGCGCATTTGCTGGGTCTTCTTCTGGAAGGCATGCAGCACATAAACCGCATCGGCAAATTTCGCCACGTAAATCACGCGCCACTCGCCTAATACATGGACGCGTATTTCATACGCTCCTGCACCTACATTCAGCATGGGCTTCCAGTCCGACGGCATCAAACCTAGCTGGACTTGCCAGAGTTCGTTCCCCGCCAGCCCTTTGGCTTCCTTTGGAAAGGCGGCCAAGTCGTCTTCGCTGGAACCAATGAACTTGAGCGGTTTCATTTGGGAAATATATAAGTATTTATATTGAATGGCAAGCCGAACAAGGCGACGGGGTCAAGTCTTGCAAACAAAGGGGTCAAATGTGCAAACAAAGGGGTCAGACCCCTTACCCACATTTGAATGCAAACAAAGGGG
This sequence comes from uncultured Sulfuricella sp., assembly GCA_964527565.1. Taxonomy (GTDB): domain Bacteria; phylum Pseudomonadota; class Gammaproteobacteria; order Burkholderiales; family Sulfuricellaceae; genus JAGXQV01. Next base: position 62,630 of record CAZGOY010000002.1, read on the forward strand.
TCAGACCCCTTACCCACATTTGAACATCCAAAATAAAAACATGGATACCTCTACCAAGGCCGCCCACAAGCTCCTGAAAGATTCACCTGAAGCAATTTTACAGCGTCAGCGGCCCTTTTCCAGCGGCAGTTCCAGCACCGCTTCCAGCCCGCCTTGCGGGTGGTTGCGCAGGATCAGCGAGCCGCCGTGCTTTTCGGCGATGTTGCGGGCGATGGTCAAGCCCAGGCCGGTGCCGCCGGTGTCGCGCGAGCGCGAATCCTCGCGGCGGTAGAAGGGATCGAACACCGTTTCCAGTTCCGCTTCCGGGATGCCCGCGCCGTGGTCGCGCACGCGAATCACCACGTTGCCGCCCTGGCGCCGTGCCGCCACTTCCGCACTGCCGCCGCCATACTTGACGGCGTTGTTCACCAGATTATCCAGGCAGCGCCGCAAGGCGCCGGGCTGGGCAGGCAGGGAAAGGCCGCTTTGGCCCGTCAGGCGGACATCTTGCCCGGCATCGGCGGCGTCGGCGCATACGCTGTCGAGCAGCGAATCCAGATCGAGCGCCTGCATTCTTTCGCCGGAATCCATGCTCCGCGCCAGTTCCAGCCCTTCCTTGACCATGCTCTGCATGGCCGACAGATCGGCAACCAGTTTTTCCCGCAAAGGTTCGTCCTGCACTTTTTCCAGGCGCAGGCGCAGGCGGGTCAGCGGCGTTTGCAGGTCATGGGTGATGGCGGCGAGGATGCGCGCCCGTTCCTGCACATGCCGGTGCAGGCGCGCCTGCATGGCGTTGAAGGCGCGCGCGGCGTTGCCGACCTCGACCGGCCCGCGTTCAGAGAGCGGCGGACGGGCAATGTTGCGCCCCAGTTCGATGGAAGCCTGTTCCAGCCGACGCAGGGGGCGCGTCGCCATGCGGGCCACGAGGTAAGCCAGGCCGCCGATGCACAACAGGAAAAACAGCAGGTACGGCCAGGTACGCGCATCGAAAAGGGGGGGCGGCACGAAATCGCGCCCGCCGGCCAGCACCAGGCGCAGCGGCGCGCCGTCGCGCAGGTGCAGGCGCACCACGCGGCAAACCGGCATAACGCCGGGGTGCATGCGGTTGCCGGGGTGCATGCGGAAAAAACATTCCTCGCCGCGCACCCGCACGGCGGAGGCCGCGCTTTCCGCACCCAAGCGCTCGCGCAATGCGCGGGCGAGTTCATCGTCGGCAGTCCCCTGCACTTCCCCTGCTGCCTTCAAGTCCGCCCGGATGCCGCTGCGCCGTGCCGTTGCCGCGATGGCGGGCCGCGCGCCGGGAGCCGCTGCTTCCAGCGCCGCCACCAGTTGTTCCACGCGCTCCACGGCATGCTGGTTGCGCACGCGCGACATTTCCTCGCGCCGTTCCTTGGTGGCCAGCGCCAGCGTCAGCGCCACCGAGGCGACTACCCCCGCCAGCAGCAGGAGGAATACGCGCCCGGCCATGGAGTTGAAAAAGCGTTTCATCCCTGCCCCTCCGCCGTCACCGTCACCGCCGCTACATAGCCTTCATTGCGCACGGTCTTGATGATCTGCGGCGCGCGCGCGTCCTCGCCCAGCTTCTGCCGCAGGCGGCTGATCATCAGGTCAATGGAGCGGTCGAAGGGATCGGCGTCGCGCCCCTGGGTGAGATTGAGCAGCTGGTCGCGGTTGAGCACCCGGTTGGGATGTTCGAGAAACACCTTGAGCAGGCGGAACTCCGCGCCGGACAAGGCCACCACCACCCCCTGCGGATTGAGCAGATGGCGTGCCGCCAAGTCCAGCACCCAGTCGGCAAAGTTGAGGCGCTGCGCGGCCGGTGCTTCGAGGTTGGGCGGCAAGGCATGGGTGCGGCGCAACACGCTGCGGATGCGCGCCAGCAACTCGCGCGGCTCGAAAGGCTTGGGCAGGTAATCGTCGGCGCCCATTTCCAGGCCGAGGATGCGGTCGAGCGCGCTGCCGCGTGCGGTCAGCATCACCACCGGCAACGTGGAGTGCGCGCGCAGGTTGCGGCACAGGGTCAGCCCGTCCTCACCCGGCAGATTGAGGTCGAGGACGATCAGATCGACGCGCGCATGCTCCAGCGCGTGGCGCATCGCCGCACCGTCCGCCGCCGTCACGGCCTTGCAGCCGTTGGCTTCGAGATAGTCGGCAAGCAGGGAACGGATTTCCCGGTCGTCGTCTACAATCAGGATGTGTGCAGTGGGTTCCATGGTGCCATTATGCCCATGCCCGCTGCCTGCGGATACGCTGGCTTGTATCGGCATGTGTCCGCGAGGCTGGATGAAACACGCCGTTACAAAACACCCCACGCCGGACACATTGCCGATACAGGAAACGGGTTAAATGGGAACCGTGCAAGACGCACTGATTCGATTTCATCCACAACAGGAGCAAGCATCATGAAAACATCGACCAAATTCCTTCTCGCCGGACTGACCGCCGCCACGCTCGGCGCCGCGACCTTCCCCGCACTCGCCATGCCGCCGGGCTGCGACGGCATGGGGGGCGGCATGATGTCCCAGGGCGGCCCGAAGGAGGGCGGAAAGGCCCGTTTCGCCGAACAATCCGAAAAACGCCAGGCCGCCCTGCACAAGAAGCTGAACCTCAGCGCCGAGCAGGAAGCCGCCTGGAAAGCCTACACGGAAAAAATGCAGGCCATTTCGCAATCCGTCTCCGGGCGCCCCGAACCGGGTGACATGCGCCTGCTGAGTACGCCGGAACGCCTGGAAAAAATGCAGGCCATGATGAAGGAACATGGGAAATACATGGAAGGCCGCATCGCTGCCATCAAGGAATTCTACGACGTGCTGACGCCGGAGCAACGCAAGGTCTTCGACGCCATGCCGATGGGGCCGGGACGCCGCCGCTAACCCGGCATAGCCGTGCCGCTACCGGCGGTTGAAGTTATCGGCCGCCGGTACGTTTTCAGCGGCTGGTTGCCATAAGTGGGGAGAGGGAATTATCCTTACCCCATTTATTGCTCCCTCCTTGCCATGCCGTTCCGCTCCCCTCTGCGTTTGACCCTGCTGGCTGCACTGGCCTGGACCATGGCGCTGGGCGCGTCGCTGGCCTGGAACCTCGACCGCGCACAACAGCAAATGTTCGATCAGGCGCACGCCGAGGCGCAATCCAACCTGAACAAGGACATTACCTTCCGGCGCTGGGCCAACAATCACGGCGGCGTTTACGTGCCGATCACCGAAACCCAGCAATCGAGCCCGTGGCTGACCCACGTGCCCGGCCGCGACGTCGCCACCACCGGCGGACTCAAACTCACCCTGCTCAACCCGGCCACCATGCTGCGCCAGATGATGGACCTCTATGCCCTGGAATACGGCATCCAGGGGCGCATCACCGGGCTGAAGCAGCTTAATCCTGGCAATGCGCCGGATGCCTGGGAAACCGAGCAATTGCAGGCTTTCACCCGTGGTGAAAAAACGGAAACCTGGGCGGAAACGAACGTCGGCGGCAAACCTCACCTGCGCTACCTGCGCGCCATGTTCATGGAACGGGGCTGCGAGAAATGCCATGCCATCCTCGGTTACAAACTGGGCGACATGCGCGGCGCGACCGGTCTGAATCTGCCGCTCGCGCCCTATTACCGGCGGCTCGACGCCACGCGGCTCAACCTCGAACTGAGCCACGGCGCAATCTGGCTGTTGGGGCTGGCCGGTATCGGCTGGGGCGGCTGGTCGGCGCGGGGACAGGAGCGGGAACGCCGCCACAATGAAAACAGGCAACGCCAGGCCGCCGAAGCCTTGCGCGCTGCGGAAGAACGCTACCGGACGCTATTCGAGCAGGCACGCGACGGCATTGTGATTGTCGATCCGGCCACCGGGAGCCTGGTGGAATTCAATGCCATCGCCCACGAACAGCTGGGCTACGGCTGCGCCGAATTCGCCGCGCTGACCATACCCGATCTTGAGGTGAACGAAACCCCCGAGCAGACTGCCCGCCACATCGAAACCATCCAGAAGCAAGGCTGGGATAATTTCGAAACCCGGCATCGCCACAAGAATGGCGAAATCCGCAATGTGCAGGTCATCGTCCAGATGCTCGAAATCGGCGGCAAGCCGATGCTGCACTGCACGTTCCGCGACATCACCGCGCGCAAACAGGCTGAACAGGCCCTGCGGGCCAGCGCGGAAGCCTTGCACCTGTATGCCAACGCCTTCCGCCACAGCGGGGAGGCGATCATGATTACCGACCGCGACAACCGCATCATCGCCGTCAACCCGGCCTTCAGCACACTGACGGGCTACAGCGGCGAGGAAGTGCTCGGCAGGAATCCCAAACTGCTGGCCTCGGGCCGCACCCCGCCGGAAATCTACCAGGGGATGTGGTCGGCCTTGCGCGAAAGCGGCTTCTGGCAGGGAGAATTCTGGGACCGCCGCAAGGATGGCCAGATTTACCCGAAATGGGCGGCCATTTCGCTGATCCGTGACGATAATGGGCAGATCACCCACCATATCGCCAGCTTTACCGATATCAGCGAACGCAAGGCCGCCGAGGAACGCATCCACCATCTCGCCCATCATGATGCGCTGACCGGTCTGCTCAACCGCTTCAGCCTGGAAACCCGCCTGGAACAGACGCTGTTGTCGGCGCGCCGCGAAAACCGGGAGGTCGCGGTGCTATTCATCGACATGGACCGTTTCAAGACCATCAACGACACCCTGGGTCATCATGTCGGCGACCTGCTCCTCATGGAAGTGGCGCGCCGCCTGTTGAGCTGCGTCCGGGAAAGCGACATCGTCGCCCGTCTCGGCGGCGACGAATTCGTGGTGGTGCTGACCGGCCTGGAGTCCGCCATGGATGCGGCGCACAGCGCCGACAAGATCGTCAAGCTGCTGTGCCAGACCTATCTCATCGAGCACAACGACCTGCACACCAGCCCCAGCGTGGGCATCAGCATCTTCCCGGGTGACGGCAATGATCCGGAAACCTTGATGAAGCACGCCGATACCGCGATGTACCACGCCAAGGAACGGGGGCGTAATAACTACCAGTTTTTTACCGCGTCCATGACCACGGCGGCGCTGGAAAAACTGGCGCTGGAGCGCGACCTGCGCGCCGCCCTGGAAGAACGGCAGTTCGAATTACACTACCAACCCAAAATATGCACCGCCGATGGCAGCACCTGCGGAGTCGAAGCCCTGGTGCGCTGGCGTCACCCCGAAAAGGGGCTGATCCCGCCGCTGAAATTCATCCCCATCGCCGAAGAAAGCGGGCTGATCGAAGCACTCGGCGAATGGGTGCTGGACGAGGCCTGCCGCCAGCAAGCCGTCTGGCGCGACATGGGCATCGGAAACGCCCGTGTCGCGGTCAACCTTTCCGCCTTGCAACTCCGCTCGCCGTTGCTGGTTGAGAAAGTGCGCGCCATTATGGAAAAACACGCTATCACCGACGATGCCCTGGAATTGGAAGTGACCGAGTCCGCCGCCATGGAAAATCCGGAACGCGCCATCGGCCAGCTCAATGCCTTGCGCAAATTGGGCGTGACCCTGTCCATCGACGATTTCGGCACCGGCTATTCTTCGCTGGCTTATCTCAAGCTGTTGCCGATCCAGACCTTGAAACTCGACCGTGCCTTCGTGCGCGACATCGAAAGCGACGAAAACGACGCGGCCATCAGCGCTGCCACGCTGGCCCTCGCGCACACGCTGGGCATCAAGGTTGTCGCGGAGGGTGTCGAAACAGAAGGACAGCGTGCCTTCCTGGCCACCCACCAATGCGATTACCTGCAAGGCTTCCTGTTCAGCAAGCCCCTGCCAGCGCAAGAAGCTACCGCATTCCTGTTGCGCGGGAGCACTCAGCCGCCGACGTAGGGATTACTGCGCCGCTCCTCGCCGAAAGTGGAATCCGGGCCGTGGCCGGGGATGAACAGGACATCGTCGCCGAGCGGCCACAGGCGGCTGCGGATGGATTCCAGCAGCGTCTCCAGGTCGCCTCCGGGAAAGTCGGTGCGTCCGATCGACCCCTGAAACAGCACGTCGCCGACAAACGCCACTTTCTCTCCGGCATGAAAAAACACCACGTGGCCGGGGGTATGGCCGGGACAATGCAGCACTTCCAGCGTTTCATTTCCCACCCGGACCCGGTCGCCGTGGCATAGCCAGCGGTCGGGCAGCAATGCCGCCGTATGCGGAAAGCCGAACATCGCGCTTTGCTGCGGCAATTCTTCCAGCCAGTAACGATCCGCTTGGTGCGGCCCTTCTATCGGGATGCTCAGGCGCGCGGCCAATTCACCCGCCGCACCGACATGGTCGAGATGGCCGTGCGTCAACAGCAGGCTGACCAGCTTGAGCTCCCGTTCCGCCACGGCGGCCAGCAGGCGCTGTGCCTCTCCGCCGGGGTCGATCAGGGTGGCGGCGCGTGTTTGTTCGCACCACAACAGGGTGCAGTTCTGCTGGAATGGCGTAACGGGGATGACGAGGAATTTCATGGCAAGGATTATAGCGGGATAAGGTAAAATGGCGCCTCTTGGCCGCACGATTTTTTGGAGTCCCCATGCGTATTGAAGTTCATGTTCACGGCAGTCTGTTTTGCTGCAAGGGTGTCACCCAGACACAGGTCGAAACCGGTTTGCGCCGCTGGCTGGAATATATGGATGTGGAAAACATCGGCGAAATGCGCAGCCTGGAGCGTGCCGAACCCGGCGTCGTCTACGATCGCGCCGAGCGCGTATTGGATATTTGCTGGACCGGCGAAGTGGGGCACAGCTTCAACCAGTGCCTGCAGGAAACCCTGAACGACATGGGGCCGCTGCTGGCGCGCGCCAGCGAGGTCGAACTCACCTATTACCGCGACGACGACGACGAGGAGAGCGACGAATACCAGATCCTGTTCGCCGGCCCGAGCCTGGAGGCCATCCACCAAGTGCAACGTCAACGCATGCAGGAAGACGTGTCCGAACTGCTGTCACGCCATTTCGGCCCCGGCGAGGTGGCGCAGGTGACGGTGTTGGTCAACCACCTTTTCGACCAGGATTGGGAACAAAAAAGCTCGCAGCGGGAAAATGCCACTTCCGCCTCAGGAAACCTGATCCACTTCCGCCACAAACACTTGCATTAATACACCGGGAGCCTGTGCCATGTCCGCCCTCACCCATTCCCCCGCCTGGCTGGCGCTGGATGCGCACCAGAAATCGCTGGCCGCCACATCGCTACGCGAGCTGTTCGCCGCCGACCCGACGCGTTTCGAGCGTTTTTCCGTCGAGGCCTGCGGCATTTTTCTCGATTACTCGAAAAACCTGATCACCGCCGAAACCCGCGCCCTCCTGCTCGACCTGGCGCAGGCTGCCGATGTTGGCGGCTGGCGCGAGCGCATGTTTTCCGGCGCAAAAATCAACTTCACCGAGAACCGCGCAGTGCTGCACACGGCGCTACGCAACCGCTCCGGGCACCCGGTGCTGGTTGACGGTAAAGACGTGATGCCGGGCGTGCGCCGGGTGCTGGCGCACATGCGCGACTTCACGCAACGGCTGCGCGACGGCACCTGGCGCGGCCATACCGGCAAGCCCATCCGCGACGTGGTGAACATCGGCATCGGCGGTTCCGACCTCGGCCCGGCGATGGTCTGCGAAGCGCTCAAGCCCTATGGACAGCCGGGCCTGACCCTGCATTTCGTCTCCAACATCGACGGCACCCACCTGGCCGAAACCCTGAAGCGCCTCGACCCGGAAACCGCGCTGTTCATCGTCGCCTCGAAAACCTTCACCACCCAGGAAACCATGACCAACGCCCATTCGGCGCGCACCTGGTTTCTCGGGCATGGCGGCGGCGAGGCGGACATCGCCCGCCATTTCGTCGCCGTTTCGACCAATGCCCAGGCGGTGACGGCTTTCGGCATCGCCACCGACAACATGTTCGAATTCTGGGACTGGGTGGGCGGCCGTTATTCCCTGTGGTCGGCCATCGGCCTGCCGATTGCCGCCTATATCGGCATGGACGCCTTCGAAGAACTGCTGGCCGGCGCCCATGACATGGACGAGCATTTCCGCAACGCGCCGCCGGAAACCAATCTGCCGCTGCTCCTCGGCCTGCTCGGCGTGTGGTACGTCAACTTCTGGAATGCCCGCAGCCATGCGGTACTGCCCTACGACCAATACCTGCACCGTTTCCCCGCCTATCTCCAGCAACTGGACATGGAAAGCAACGGCAAGCGCGTCGATCGCGCGGGCGCGGCGGTCGACTACGCCACCGGCCCGGTACTGTGGGGCGAAGCCGGCACCAACGGCCAGCACGCCTTCTACCAGTTGATCCACCAGGGCAGCCAGATGGTCCCGGCGGACTTCCTGGCCCCGGTGCAGTCGCACAACCCGCTCGGCGAACACCATGCCATTCTGCTGTCGAACTTTTTCGCCCAGACCCAGGCACTGATGCGCGGCAAGACGGCAGAAGAAGCCCGCGCCGAACTGGCCGCGCAGGGGCTATCCGGCACCGCGCTGGAAGCCCTGCTGCCGCACAAGGTCTTCCCCGGCAATAAACCGACCAATTCCCTGATGTTCCGCCAGCTCGACCCGCGCACGCTGGGCGCGCTGGTCGCGCTCTACGAGCACAAGGTGTTCGTGCAGGGCATCGTCTGGAACATCAACTCCTTCGACCAGTGGGGGGTGGAACTGGGCAAGCAGCTGGCACAAAATATCCTCCCGTCATTGACGAACGGTGAGAAAATCACCCAGCACGATGCCTCGACCAACGGGCTTATCAACCATTACAAAGCCGTCAAATCAACCATTGGAAACTGAAGTGAACGCTACGCCATGACCGTCGAACTCACCGCCAACGAGCAACAGGAACTGGAAAAACTGCTAGGCAGCGGAATCACGCTGCCCGCGCAGCCCAAGGTCATGCTGGAAATCGAGCGCATGATCCACAAGCCGCACGCCAATATGGGCGCGATTGCCAAAATGGTGAGCAAGGACCCGGCGCTGACCGCCATTGTTTTCAAGATCATCGGTTCGCCCATCTACGGCCTGCGCAAACCCATCGACTCCCTGGACAAGGCCATTGCGGTAATCGGCCTGACGCAGATGGGCAACATTGTCAAATCCGCTGCCCTGCGCCAGTCCGTCGGCGGCGCCGAGCCTTTCTACGAATGGTTCTGGGAACGTTCCGGCGAAATCGCCCAACTCTGCTCGATCATCGCCTTCAAGCAGCGCATGGTCTGCAACATCTTCCCCGATCAGGCCCAGCTTGCCGGGCTGTTTCACGATTGCGGCGTGCCCATCCTGATGAAACGCTTCCCCGAGTATTGCAAGTCATTCCGCTCTGAACACGGGCGCAAATGGCCCAACGTGGTTGTGGAAGATCACACCCTCAACACCGATCATGCAGTGGTCGGCTACCTGATCGCGCGGCACTGGAATCTGCCGGATTTCATTTGCCAGGCGGTGCGTTTTCATCACGAAATCCTGAATACCGAACACAAGGCCATGACCATGGTCGCCATCCTGCAAACGGCGCGCCATATCTACAACATCAATTCCGGCAACCTGGACGACGAATGGGAAGCCGACAAGGAACGGCTACTTAATGAAATCGGCGTCAGCACGGAAGGCCTCAAAGAATTCGAAGAAGACGTTTACGACACCCTGAAAAATCAGTAACCGTCTCTCCCCAGGCGGGGCGAAAATACCATGCTGCGGCTGCCGACCTGCAACGAAAAAGCTATTCCTGCTCGCCCTCGCGCAGCAGATGCGACCACAGGGGATTCAGATCGGCGTTGGCGCCTTTCAGCAAATCCATCACTTCGGCCCGTTCGATTTCGTGCAACCCCCCTTCACCGAAACGGTCGACAGCCTGCAACAGGGTATTCACCGAAGCGAACTCAAGATGCCGGTTCCAATCCGCCACCATGACTGACTCGTTTTTTTCCACGCGCAACGGAATATAGGGCAGAACCCCGTCGCGCAACAATTGCGTGGCTGCGTCACTTTCGGCGGAATCCCACACCCAGACATTTCTCTCGTTATCCCAACGGTCAGTATTGACACAGCGGATAGAGGCGCATCCTGCCCAGGTAATCGCGTAAAAATCAATGCCTTCCGGAGAAACCGCCACCCGGCGCAGCAGCGGCGTGCCATCCTCGTCGACCAGCACATCGAGCCATTGCAGAAAATGGGTAATTGCCGCGCTGTGTATGCGCACCCTGCCAAGATTAGTGAGCGCCACCCGACTCCGGTTTTTCAGAATCGCGCCGGTCTGTTTTTTCGCGATCATAATCAGCGCCTTCATCAGATCCGGGCGCAGGCGGGCAGTGACCTCGCGAAACATCTTGTTGCCACTGCGCACACTGGTGCAGCTCGCCCATTGATCGACCAGCACGGCGAGCGTTTCCAGCTCGTTCTCCAGCTCCCGGACGGTGATCGGCGGGATTTCCTTTTTCAGTACCTGTATCTTGTTCATGGTGTCGGTTTTCGCTGACAACCGTCATGATAGATCATGGCGCGGTGTGCCGGACAGCCTACGGCGAGAGGCAGTCCATGCCTACGCAAGGCGGCATCCGGGCCATTTCATGCCCCGCCCGCCTCGACGAATATGTCCACCCCGCCGGGCGGGCGGATGGCGGCGGCAGGAATCGCCTCGCCCTGGCGCCAGCGCGCGAGCGCATCCTGTTTGCCGTTGCCGGTCACCAGAAACAATAGCTGCCGCGCGCGGCTCAAGCGCTGCGCGCTCAGGCTGATTCTGTCCGGCGGCGGCTTGGGGGCGCCGTGCACCGGAAGCACCGTCGGCGAACCGGGTGCGTCGCCCCACTCATGGCCGGGAAACAGGCTGGCGGTATGGCCGTCTTCCCCCAGGCCCAGCAACACCAGATCGAATGCGGCGACCCCCTCCAAGGCGTCGGCATACGCGCACGCCCCGGCTTCCGGGCCTGCCTCGGCAGGAATGTCATGGATCTGCGCAACGGGAATCGCCACCTGGTCGAGCCAGGCATCCCGCGCCATGCGCGAATTCCGCTCAGGATCGGCAGGCGGCAGACAACGTTCGTCGCCGAACCAGACATGCCATTTGTCCCACTGCGCCGCTTCGGCGCACAAAGCCCGATACACCGCGCGCGGCGTTGTTCCGCCCGCCAGGACGACATGAAAGGCGTCGCGCGAGGCGATGGCTTCTGCTGCCGCGCTGCGTATCCATTCCAGCGCCCGGTCGCGCACCGCATCGGCGCCGGGAAAGTTGTGCCAACGAATAATCTGACTGATTTCATTCACGCCGGAAATCCTCCTTGGGAAAAAAGCCCGGATCACCCCGTCAACCGGGCCGTTTTCGGATCGTAGACCACCTCGGTGATAGACCCATCCCGAATGCGCTGAACCGCTTCGTCAATCACCTGGAGCGGCACCAGGAACCATTCCCGTGGTTTCACCGGATGCCCGAAGCGGTCTGAGAGGGTCAAGTCGAGCTGGGCGGCACCGAACAGGCGATGGAAGATATTCTCCAGCCGGGTTCGGTTCAGGTTGTGAAGCTTGTAGGTGGCGACCACCTCCACATCGGCCAACAGATAGGTGGCGTCCTTTTCCGCGCCCGCGATGCGGGTCTCTACCTTGCCGCCGGTCACGCCGATCTTGTGGATCAGCTCGCGGTGCTCGGCGACGAAGGGGTGGCTGGACAGGCTGCGCAGCACGTAGATGGTTCCGCTTTCGATGTCGTCCGCTTCCGGCGCATCGCCGAACAGCGGCCCCAGGTCCGGGTCGGTCAGGCGGCGGCCCGTCTCGTCCTTGTAGAGCGCCCGTTGCAGCGAGCGACGCAGCAGGTTGCTTTCCGTGCCATTGGCGTAGATAACGCGCAGACGCGCATCACTTTCACCGTTTGGCGCCTTGATGCTTTCGCCGACTTCGGCCACGTAGGCAAGCTGCCCGCCGACGATGAAGTAGTTCCCGCCGGCAATGCTGGTATCGCGTCCGAAGCGCCGCGTTATGCGCACACCAACCTTCAACTCTCGCTCCACCTGCTCGAACAGCGGTTGAAATTTATCGAAATCCGCGCAGGGAATGCGGTCGGCGATTTCCTCCGCCGCACGCTTTTCCGCACTGGAACGGACATGGCGCAGCACGGTGATGTCGTCCCGGTCGGCGGATTCATCGCCCAATCCCAACTCGGCCAGCAAGGCATCTTCGTCCAGATCATCCACATCCGCCGGGGCCGCCACTGTCCCGGACAGCAGACCGGGGCCATCCAGCCCGGCCAGCAGGGTTTGCGCTTCCGGCAACTTGCGCAACTGATCCAGGCGCACCGCGTACAGGCGCTCGAAGATGTCGCGACCCTCGCCGTGTAACGGGGCACGGCCGTGAGCCTGATGGAAACGCAGAATATCCTCAAAGCCGGCGATGATGCGTTCCTCGCGCGGGGTTCGGCTGGAGGCCTTGAGCGGGGCGACTTCAAGACCAAGATCAGCCAGCAGTTCGTCTTCGTCAATTTCAGCCATTGCTTGCCCCGCTTTGCTTGGCGGTTAACTCCTGAGCCTTGTAACGCGCAAAAGCGGCCACGCCTTCGGCCATGCGCTTTTCCCAGGCGTCGGCGGAATTAATGTCCGGCAGGCGGCCTCGCTCCTTTTTGAAAGTTCTGGCGCGGGCGGCAAGTTCAACTGCCTCATCACGTGGAATGCTCACCTTCTTGGCGGCAATGCTGGCCTGTACCTGGCGCAGTGATTTCTCGTCCATCGCTTTCGCCAGCACGGCATAAGCGGCATCGAAGGGGTTGATGCGGTCGATCAGGTCAATATCCAGATTACGCACATTAACGAACTTGCGCACCCCATCCAGCAAGGCGGTGCTGCCTTGCGCCACGCTGCCGCTGGCATCAAGCTGAGCCAGCGCCAGCTTGGCCTGCTGGGTGATATTCATGACCGCGATGGCGTGTTGGCGGATGGCTTCCTGGTCGGTATCGCTCAAGTCCGGGTAACGCTCGCGCACGATCTTGCCCATGCGCAGCTGGGTCAGCTCTTCCGGCAGGGTGTTTTCCTGGTCGAACAGGCCGCGCTCCAGAACGATTTTGTCCTGCAGGAAACTGGTGACGACCTCGTTCAAGTCCTCCTTGCAGATGCGCGTGGCTTCCGGGCTTTGCGGCGTCGCCAGCCCGTTGATCTCTACATGAATCTGGCCGCTGTCCGGGTTCACGCCGATATTGTGGCCGCCTTCCCTATAGCCACCTTCGTAATCGAAACCTGGCTGCGGGCCGGCATTTTTGGGCGTGAACTCAAAGCGCGGCGCCAGCACCTGCTCCATCAGCAGGCTCGCGGAAATGGCCTTGAGCATGTCGTTCACTGCCTCGGCCACCGCTGCCTGGTCGGCGGCGGGTTCCGCTATCAGGTTGGTGAAGCGCGCCCGTTCCTTGCCCTCGGCGTCACGGGTGGCGCGTCCGATGATCTGGACAATCTCAGTCAAGCTGCTACGGTAACCGATGGTCAGCGCGTGTTCGCACCAAATCCAGTCGAAGCCTTCCTTGGCCATGCCCAGGGCGACGATAACGTCCACATGGTCGCGGTTGTTCTTCTGCGCCGGGTCTTTCAGCGCGGCGAGCACGCGGGAACGCTGGGCCAGATCGCTGTCGTCAACCAGGTCCGCCACCTTCAGCATGCGGCCATTTCCGGTTTGTATCTGGTGAAAACCGGTAGCGGGATCGACCCCTTTCCATTCGCCCAGCGCAAGCATGATGTCGTTGACCTCGCGCTCCTTGTCCTTCAGGCTTTCACGGGCATTGACATTGGGAATGTGGACGATGGTCTTGAGTGCCGGGTCCAGCACCTTCTCCACAGCCTCGACATAACGGCCAGTATAGAAAAAGTAGCCGATGTCCAGCGACTTCAACCAGTTGTAACCATTCAACTGCTGGTAGTAGGTATACGTCACCGTCTCGAAGCGCGCCTCGTCCTGCGGGGCCAGCACCGCCACGCTGTCGCCCCGGAAATACGAACCGGTCATCGCCACCACATGCACCTTGTCGCGGGTGATGAACGCGCCCAACTGATTGCCCAGCACATTGTCCGAGTTGCTGGAAACATGGTGAAATTCGTCAATGGCAATCAGGCGCTCATCAAAAGCCTGAACGCCCAGCTCTTCCACCGCGAAGCGGAAGGTGGCGTGGGTGCAGACCAGCGTTTTGTCCGGGCTTTCCAGAAACTTGCGCACCGCCTCCACCTTCGATTTTGCCACGCGCGCCTCGTCAATGCCGGGGGCATTGCACAGGTTCCATTGCGGGGCCACCTGCCAATCCCAATGGAAGCCGAACCGGCCCAGGGGTTCATCGGCGAAGCTGGCGCCGATGGAACGTTCCGGCACCACGATGATCGCCTGTTTCAAGCCCTGGTTGTGGAGCTTGTCCAGCGCGATGAACATCAGCGCGCGCGATTTGCCCGAAGCCGGGGGCGATTTGATGAGCAAATACTGTTCGCCGCGTTTGGCATAGGCGAGCTCCTGCATGGCGCGCATCCCCAGCGCGTTGGCCTTGCTGGAAGCACCGGTGCGGGCAGTGGTGATGGACACCGACGGCACGGTGTAGGTGTTGGTGGGGTTGGTGGTGGCGTTCATGGTTCGTCCAAAGATAATGGGGGCCGGGCTCTATAACGGTGCAGAGAAGCAATACCTTGCACATCCGTTTTCATCCGTTTTCATCCGTTTTCATCCAATTTTCAGATGGGCTCGCCTGAGCGTGGCCTGCGTACTCGACATACATCGAAGCCCGCCCAGCACCACGCAGCTCAATCTTGTGGGCAACGACGAGGCGGCGCAAAAGCTCTTTGCCCTGCCCCTCCGTCAACCGACATAAATTCATCACTTCTGCCCGTTTTATTTGCCCGTGCTGCCGGATGTAGCTCAGTACCATTTGCTCATGCTGAATCGGGCCAAAACCCACTTGGCGCGTGTAGGCAGCCTTGTCGCTCACCACCGAATAGACCGATGCCGACAAAGTGTAGCTGCGCCCACGGGTGTTGCCATGCGCCTCAACCAAACCCGCTTCAGTCAATGCCTCCAGCGTGCGTTTGGCACTCGCCGCATCGCGCTGGATATGCTGGGCCAAGCCTTCAGCCGAGAGTCGCTTGAACTCGCGCAAGGCCCCCAGCGCAATCAGTGAGTCAATCGGCAGCTCAGCGTTACGCTGACGCTCGATGTCCACCACCATGCGACGGAAGTCCACATCGGCAGGTACTGTGGGCAATTGCAGCACCACCGTTTGCGCATCCGTGCGGCCATAGTCCGGCGCAGGGCGGCCAAATTTGAGCATGCCGCGATAAATCGTATCCACCCCACGGCCTGAGCGCTCGACCACACCGATGCGCTTCATGGCATCGGCCAAGGTGCGGTTACGCGGACGCGGCTCCGTCACCAGCAAATTGGCCAGGGTCACGCCATCCACCAGGCCGCCGGGATTGCTGATCACCAAGGCCTCATCTTCCAGCCGCACATGCACAGCCCCCATCAAGTGGTAGTCGCGGTGAATCAGCGCATTGGCCACTGCTTCACGAAATGCCGCCATGTCCACCAAGGGTACCGGCACACGGAACAGCCCCACCTGCAATTCCTGTTCGGGGTTATATGGGCGAAAGTTCGTTTCCAGCCAATCCAGCGCCTTGAGCAAAGGAAAGCGGCGGAACTCGTTGAACCGCACCGCTTGCTGCGCGAGCACCTGAAATGCCAGCTCATGCGTGGCCACGCGTTGCTGCAACGCAGCCTCGCGACCGATCAGCAGCAGACCCGTAAGTGTTGGTACACGGTTCCCGTCGGGCTGACGCTGGGTGAACCCCAGTGCGCCGTCCAGCGCCTCATCGTCCAGATCCAGCAGCACACGATCACCGCCATAGTGTTGTACTGCCTGGCGCAGGCGCTCGCGCTCCAGCGGGTCAAAATCCGCCAGCGTGCATCCCGCCACAGGCTGGGCAGACACATCGACCAGACCAAAGCTCGACGCACGGCTGATGCGCTCGTGCGGCAGCATGGGCACGCATTCTGGCGCGCCATCGTGCTTGATGCGGCGACGCAAATACACCCCGGCGCTGGTGGCGACCTCCGTGCTGGACTTGGACACCAGAATGCGCGCCACGCGAATGCCGGAAAACTCCAGATCGCTGACTACAACAGCCAGAGAAGGCGAGGTTCTGGCAGCCACCAACCCCGGCAAACCCGCCAGATTCCGGTGCGCCTCGTGCAACCCGGTAGGTGTGCCATCGTCTTCAACGCCCAGCCAAAGTTCCCCGCCTTCGGTATTGGCCAGGCAAACCAAGGCCTCGACCAGCTCGCGGATGCGGGCCATGCGGCGGCGCAGGTTGAGCAGCTTGATCTTGTTGTCGCCCGCTTCAGCCAAGGCGGCGCGCAGGTCATCGAGGAACAGGGGGTTCAACACCTTGAGGATGTTGGGCACGCTGGTGTAGTGCATGCCCAATGCGCCGCGCTCTTCGTCGTCGGCCACGGCCTGGATCATGCTGCCGAAGATGTCGGGGTTGATCTGCTTCCAGTTCAGGTTGCCGGCATGGATCAGGTAGGTGCGCGCCATGCGGGTGAAGCGCGGCACCGCCGTCGAGCCGGAAAACAGGCCGCCGTTGACGTAGGGGAAGCCATCGGCCCAGTTGGGCAAACGGGGCTGGACAGCGGCGCGCTCGGCGCTTTTTATATTCATGGCGCGGAAAATTTCGGACAACACCGCGTGGGTGTTGCTGCCATCGCGCTCGCTCATCTGCTCGATGGTGCGGGTGAACAGCCCTTCGCCATTGAAGATGTCGGTGTCTTCGGCAAAAAAGCAGAACACCAGGCGGGCCATGAAGTGATTCATGTCGGGGCGGCGCTCGTCTTTTGCCCACTCCGGGTTTTCGCGCAGCAATTCGACGTAGAGCTTGTTGAGCCGCCCGGTGGCGCGCACGTCGACGGGGTTGTCCTTGATCTCCCTGATGGTGGAGATGCCGGCCAGCGGCAGGAAGAAGCCGAAGTGATCGGGAAAATCCGGGTAGGCGCAGGCGAGCGTTTCGCCACCGGCGAGTTCTTCGGCCTCCAGGGTCTCGCCGTCGGTGGCGAGGATGAACTTGGCTTTGGCCTTGGTGGTGACCGGGCTGGCGCGTAAGGCCAGGAGGGTTTCGCCCACGCTGCCGGTTTCGCATACGGCGATATGAATCTTGTTGCGCTGGAGTATGCCGCCCGGCACGTCCGAGGTATTAGTGTTGCCACTGCGTAGCCGCTTGAGGGCAGTTTCCTTTTCGCCGAAGGCGGCGAGGAAGACGAAGGGGAACTCTGCCGCGTCGAAAGGCTGAAGAGCCAGTTCCGATAGGGCGGCTTCAATTTCTACTGCATTCATGGGACGCTTTGCCTACTCTCGAAAGATCTGGCTGCATCGGATGCGGCCATTTCCCGTGGGAGCGGGCTCTTGTGCCCTTCAGGGCATGCCCGCGAGTTTTTTACCAAACAGGCTGAGGCGGTCATGCTACCCAAAACGGCATGGTCCTCAGGCGGCGAAGCATCAAGTTCAGGCGGCTTGTCTGCACCGCTCATTTTGCAATCCCGAAAAATACGGCCAGGCAACGCTCAACCTCCACCAACGCATCGGCATCAATACGCCCGAAGGCCTGTCCTACCTTGTTGCGCTTTACAGTCATAGCCTTATCCAGCATCACCTGGGAAGGTTTCTGCAAACCGTTCTCGGTGCTTGGCTGCACGGTGATACGCAACAGCGTCGCGGCAACCAGCGTGCTCGTCACCGGCAGCACTGTAACGGTAGCGTGTTCGCCAAATTGGTCGGCCTGAATGACCAAGGCGGGCCGTGGTTTTCCGAAGTCGCCTTGCATGGCGATGGCCTCGGCTTCCGCCCGGCATATCCAACCCAGCGCCTGGTCGCGCACCGCATCGGCACTGGGAAATTTGTGCCAACGAATAATCTGACTGGTTTCACTCATGCCGGAAATCCTCCCTACCTCCAATGCTTCATCACCCGCTCATGAAATATTCGGCTCACCCCACCAGCCAGGCTGAAATGGTAAGGGCCTTTCAACGACTCACGAGCCAGGTCGGACTGAGGGCTGTGCAGGCTGGCGGGCTTATCGTTCGTGTTGTTGCTCATGAATCCTGATGCCAGTTCAGCCATTGCAAACTCTGAACACGAGAAAATTCGCGCACATTGCGCGTCACCAGCGTGGCCTGATAACGCAATGCCGTGGCAGCGATCAGCGTATCGTGCGGGCCGATGGGCGTGCCAGCGGCCTCAAGTTCGACGCGAATGCGGGCAGCGTGAGCCGCGCATTCGCCATCAAACGGCAAAACCTGCATTGGCCGCAGCAAAGCGGCTAACGCTGCCAGACGAGCATTGGCTGCCTCTGGAGGCAAACGCAATAGACCATAACGCAACTCGTATTCCACAATGGCGGGCACACCGACATCGGCAGGGGAAAGGGCTTGCAGGCGAGGCACCACCTGCGGGTCGCCGCGAAAGTAGTAACTGATGGTATTGCTGTCGAGAATCAGCATGGCAGGCAATCAAAAACCCAGGCGAGGCACATCGGCTGCCTGCGAGGCCGGGCTTTCTTCGCACAGGGGAAAATCGGCAAAACGCCCCGCCAAAGCCAGGCAATCCTGAGGCCATTCATGGGCAGCGTATTTGCGGATGATCTCCGACACCCAGCGGCTTTTCGATAAACCGTTGGCCTGCGCGGCCTGCTCTACCAGAGCCTGCGTGGCGTCGTCCAGATATAGCGTGATTTGTGACATGGCGGCAGCTCCTTGTAATCAACTTAGGCAAGTATATTTCAAAGTATATTTGCCGCAATAAATTCGTCAAGTCAATCAACGCATCTACTCGCTGCCCTTGCGTTTGCCATCGGATTCAGCTGTCAAGGAATCCTTGACATCTGAATTCATGGGGCGCGTTGCCTATCCCGAAGGTTTCATGAAAACCCGGCCTTGCCGGACTGACAGGAAGCGTTACAACTCGTTGCGCCATTCCTGGTCTTCGCTGTCGAACAGCCGGTTGGCCTCGTGCAGGCCCCAGGCGCCCGCCGCGTAGGTGTGGATGAAATCGCGCTCCTGCTCCCAGTATTTGATAATGGGATCGACCACGCGCCACGACCATTCCACTTCGTCGAAACGGATGAACAGGGTGCGGTCGCCCTCGATCACGTCGAGCAGCAGGGTTTCGTAGGCGTCCAGCGGGGTTTCGTGGCTGCGGCGGTAGGAGGCGTTGAGCTGGATGACACGGGTGTTCATGCCCAAGCCCGGCTGCTTGACGTGCAATTCCATGTGCATCGACTCGGAAGGCTGGATCGACAGCAGTATCCAGTTGGGATCGACGCTTTCCAGGGGCGTTTCGCGAAACAGTTGCTGCGGCGGATGGCGAAAGCGGATGGCGATCATGGACATGGACTTGGCCATGCGCTTGCCGGTGCGCAAGTAGAACGGCACGCCGCGCCAGCGCCAGTTGTCGATGTAGAATTTGGCCGCGACGAAGGTTTCGGTGACGGAATTCTTTTCCACCCCCGGTTCGTCCTGGTAACCCGGCACCGGCACGCCGTGGATGCTGCCGGCGGTGTACTGGGCGCGGAAGGCGTGGGCATGGACGGCACGCCGGGGAATCGGGCGGATCGAGCGCAACACCTTGACCTTTTCGTCGCGCAGGGCGTCGGCCTCCAGCACCGGGGGCGGCTCCATCGCCACCACGGTGAGCAACTGCATCAGGTGATTCTGCAACATGTCGCGCATTGCCCCGGCCTTGTCGTAGTAATCGGCACGCGTGCCGATGCCGACATCCTCGGCCACGGTGATCTGCACGTGGTCGATGAAATTGCGGTTCCACAGCGGCTCGATCAGGGTATTAGCGAAACGGAACACCAGCAGGTTCTGCACGGTTTCCTTGCCGAGATAATGATCGATGCGGAAGATCTGCTCCTCGTCGAAATGGTCGTGCATCAACTTATTCAACAACTGCGCGCTCTCGATGTCCTGGCCAAACGGCTTTTCCACCACCACGCGGTGCAAACCGCGCGGGCGGTTCAGGCCGACTTCGCTCAGGTTTTTGATCACCGAGGCGAAATCCGCCGGTTTGATGGCCAGATAGAACACGATATTGGAACAGGCGCCGCTCTTGGGCTTGCCCAGTTCTTCGATGAGCCGCCGGTAGGCATCAAGGTCGTGCAATTCACCGCGCAAATAGCTGAAACGGTCGGCGAAACGGGCAAACAATCCGGCATCGAAACTGTCCTTGAGCTTTTCCTTGAGCGCCTTTTCCATGAAATCACGCCACTCGACTTGCCCCCATTCGCGGCGCGCGAAGGCGATGAAGGAGAGGCTGTCGGGCAGACGCTTGGCCTCTTCCAGGTGGTACAGCGCGGGTAGCAGCTTGATCGCGGCAAGATTGCCGGTCGCGCCGAAAATCACGAAGCTGCACGGGTACAGCATGCTGTCTTCGCTCATTATTTTGCGCCTTCCTTCACCGCATGGCCGCCAAAGCCCTTGCGCATCATAGCGAGTAGCTTGGCCGGATAATCATTGTGCCCCTGGGTGGCAAAACGCATCATCAAGGCCAGCGACATCACCGGGGCGGGGATCCCCTGCTCGATGGCCTCATAGGCTGTCCAGCGCCCCTCGCCGGAATCGGAGACGAAGGGTTCGATGCCGTCCAGTTGCTGGTCGGATTGCAAGACATCGGCGGTCAAATCCAGCAGCCAGGAGCGCACCACGCTGCCGTGACGCCACATTTCGCTGATCGCCGCCAGGTCCAGATCGAATTCGCTTTTGCCCTTCATCAACGCCAGCCCCTCGGCGAGCGCCTGCATCATGCCGTACTCGATGCCGTTGTGCACCATCTTGACGAAATGGCCTGAACCCACCGGCCCGCAATGCAGCCAGCCCTGATCCGGGGCGGGGGCCAGCACCTTGAGAAAACGTTCGACCCGCGCCACGGCTTCATTCTTGCCGCCCACCATCAGGGCATAGCCGTTTTCCAGACCCCAGACCCCGCCCGAAACCCCGGCATCGACGAAGTGGATGCCCAGTTGCTCCAGCACCGCGCCGCGCTTCACCGAATCCTTGTAAAAGGCGTTTGCGCCGTCGACCACCACATCGCCCTGAGCCAGCAAGGGCGCCAATTGCTCCAGCACCTGTTTGGTGGCCTCTCCCGCCGGCAACATCAGCCATACCACGCGCGGCTTGTCCAGATCGCCCAGCAGTTCGGGAATCGTCGCGCACGCCTTGAGGCCGGTTTCCTGTGCCAGCTTGGCAGTCACCTCGAAACTGCGGTTGAAGGCCGCCACTTTCACCCCGCCGCGTGCCAGCCGCCGTGCCATGTTGGCGCCCATGCGCCCGAGTCCGATAACGCCGATTTCCATGTCCGCTCCTTGCTGTAGTTCAACCGGAAGCCAGTATAGGCCAGCCGCTAATGATCGGCCAGTTTTGTTATACTGGCTCCATCCATTGATTCAAGACGTTAAACATGACGCCCACAAACCCGCCCCTGAACATCCTATTCGCCACTTCAGAAATCCAGCCCTTGATCAAGACCGGCGGCTTGGCCGACATAAGCGCCTCGCTACCCGCCGCACTGCGCGAAGCCGGCGCCGACGTGCGCGTGCTGATTCCCGGTTATCCGACGGTACTGGCTGGTGCGAGCGGCATCCAGTCGCTGTACTGGTTCAACGACTTCTTCAGCTTTGGCGAAGTCCACCTGTTGTCCGCCACCCTGCCGGATAGCAACGTGCCGCTCATCATCCTCGAATACCCGGCCTTCTATGAACGCAACGGCGGCCCTTACCAGGACGAACTCAAGGCCGACTGGCCCGACAACGCGCGCCGCTTCGCCCTGCTCTCGCAAATGGCCGCCTTTCTCGCCTCCGATGCCAGCCCGTTGGAGTTCCATCCCGACGTACTCCAGTGCAACGACTGGCAAACCGGCCTGGCACCGGCCTACCTGCATTTCATGCCGGGACGCAAGCCCGCTGTGGTCACCACCATCCACAACCTAGCGTTTCAGGGCATCTTTCCGCCGCAAACCTGCGCCGAAGTGGGCTTGCCGCCGGAAAGTTTCGCCATCGCCGGCGCGGAGTTTTACGGCAATCTGTCCTTCCTCAAAGCCGGGTTGTTTTATGCCGATCACATCACCACGGTCAGTCCGCACTATGCCTGGGAAATCCAGCGCGACCCGCTCGGCTTCGGCATGCAGGGGCTGCTGCTGCATCGTAGCGCCCAGCTCACCGGCATCGTCAACGGCATTGATCTCCAGGAATGGGATCCGGCGAGCGATGTCCATCTGGTGCAAAACTACAGCGACGCCAAACTCGACGGCAAGGCCGCCAATAAAAAAGCCTTGCAGGTGCAACTAGGGCTGACCGTGGACGCGGACATCCCGCTGCTGGGCGCCGTGAGCCGCATTTCCTACCAGAAGGGACTCGACCTGCTGCTGGAAATCGCCCCGGCGCTACTCGCCGAACCCGTTCAGATCGTCATCCTAGGCACCGGCGAGGCCATCCTGGAGCAATCCTTCGCCCGTCTCGCACAACAGCATCCCGGCCAGGTGGCCGCCATCATCGGCTTCGACGAAAAACTCTCGCACCGCATCGAAGCGGGCCTCGATATTTTCCTCATGCCCTCGCGCTTCGAACCGTGCGGACTGAACCAGATGTACAGCCAGCGTTATGGCACCCCCCCGGTGGCCCATGCCACCGGCGGGCTGGTCGACACCATCACCGACGCCGATGAAGCCCATTTGCGCGACAAGAGCGCTACCGGTTTTCTCTTCGAGCAGTCCAACGCCAGCGCCCTGCATGACGCCATCCGGCGCGCCCTGTCGTGTTACCGCAAGCGCAAGACCTGGCGCCAGCTTCAGCACAGCGGCATGCAGCGCGACTTTTCCTGGAATAACAGCGCCGCGCAATATCTGACCTTGTTCCATTCGCTGCTGGATAAGGAAATGAACCCGGATTGACCGAAGGCAATGACGGGAACATGGGATGTCGTTTAGTGTCTCCCCTTTTTTAACCCTAATCGATAGGATACTTCAGATGAAAAAAAACCTGTTCCCGCTTACCCTCGCGCTGGCCATGAGCGCCAGCCTGGTGCATGCCAACGATGACCTGGCAAAGTTCCAGGATGACAGCCGCAAGATCGCCAAGGATCTGATGACCCAGCTCGGCGGCGCCCTGCAAAAGGAAATGCAGGCCAACGGCCCCGCCGCCGCCATCAAGGTGTGCAAGGACCTGGCCCCGGCTGCCGCTTCGGAAATCTCGCGCAAAACCGGCCAGCGCGTGACGCGCGTCTCGCTCAAGGTGCGCAACCCGCAGACCGGCATGCCGGATGCGTGGGAACAGAAAGTATTGCTGGATTTTGAGCAGCGCCGCGAAAAGGAAAACCCTGCCGGCATGGAATTCGCCGAAGTGGTCTCCGAACCGCAAGGCAAATACCTGCGTTTCATGAAGGCGATTCCCGTGCAGGATGCCTGCGTGAAGTGCCACGGCACGGTAGACACACTGGTCCAGCCGGTGAAGGACGCGCTCGCCGCCGAATACCCGCACGACAAGGCCACCGGCTACGCCCCCAGCGAAATCCGCGGCGCTTTCTCGATCAAGAAACCGTTGTAATTATCACTGCGGCCACGAGCTTTGACCTGTGCCAGCTCGTGGCCGCTACTCAGCACAATTTCCCCGCGTTCCTCCCCCCGCCCTCGGCAGGCAACTTTCCAGATAAAATTCAAGGCATAACCCCTTTGACAAGGACTATCCTTTTTCGTACCATCCCGGCTGTCTAACAATATCGGGGACGCAAATAATGAGAAAAATCGGATTGTCGCTGCTGGTCGCATTGCCTGTCTTGCTTTCCGGATGCGTCTCGCCGGGGCCGGTGGCAACGAACTTCCCCATCAGCGAGCAGAAAAAGGTTCGTCACGCCCACCACTGGGACGTCGTTGCCGACGACGTGGTGACGCAAACACTGCAATCTCTCGCCAAAAGCAATTACATCGGCAACCAGACGCTGCATGTCCGCCCGGCGCAGGAAAACACGGCTTTCAACAAGGCATTCCGAAATTTCCTGATTACCAACATGGTCAATCGCGGCCTGCCGGTCAGTTCTTCCAGCCAGAATGCCGTAGAAGTCCAGTATGAAACCCAGGTTGTCCGCCACGTCAGCGAACGCATCAACTACAAGCCGGGCATCGTCACCATGCTGGCCGGCGGCTTGTATGCCATCCATGATCTCGCCCAGTCCGAACCCGTTGCAGCGGCTGTTGCCCTGACGGCGGCGATCGACGTTGCCGGCAGCTTTCAGAACGGCGGGCCGAGCAAGACCGAGCTGATCGTCACCACTTCGATTACCTCTGGAAACCGCTTCGTGATGCGCAAAACCGACGTGTATTACTTCGACGAAGCCGATGTCGGGCTGTTTCAGGAACAAGAGCAAAAATCTCGCGAATGGAAGGTCAAGGGCGAATGAAAAACATCTACTTTCTTGCCATTCCGGCGCTGCTGTTGACCCTTTCCGGCTGCGAAACCGCGCCGGTTTCCGCCAATCACCGCCCTGAACCCAGCTACGAGGACGCTGCCGCGAACAAGTTCACCCAGGCCAATTACGCCGCCGTGGACAACCTGCTCGCTTCCTTGAAGGCGCCGCTCAATCCGGGCACGCCCATTATCGTCGCAACGCTGGTCAATATCGACGCGCTGACTGAATCCTCGCGTCTCGGGCGGCTGGTGTCGGAACAACTCGGCGCCCGCCTCACGCGCCTGGGCTATTCGGTTGTCGAACTCAAGCTGCGCGGCGA
Organism: uncultured Sulfuricella sp.; assembly: GCA_964527565.1. GTDB lineage: Bacteria > Pseudomonadota > Gammaproteobacteria > Burkholderiales > Sulfuricellaceae > JAGXQV01. The sequence continues at coordinate 87,328 of CAZGOY010000002.1, forward strand.
CATTTTCGTCAAACAGCGCGAGGGAGAACTGTTGCTTTCACGCGAAGTGCGCGACATCACCACCAGCCACAAGGCACACGCCGTGCTGGTCGGCACCTATTCGGAAGCGCGCGATTTCGCCTATCTGAACCTGAAAGTCGTCGGCGTGCAAAACAATATCGCGCTGGCGGCACACGATTACACCCTGCCCATCGACACCAATGTCCGCGAATTGCTGGCACCACCCAAAAAGACGCGCAACGGCACCCACTAAGCACCCCGCCAGCGTAACCTTCATTTCCAAATGAAAATTCGGGCCCCTGCGCCCGATTTTCATTTTGGCACGCCTGCCTTGTACTTGACCAGAATACTGGTGACGACGGCTGCCCTTGAGATGATTCGCCATCCAGCGTGATGAACTTCCATTAAAAGCGGCTATCATAGCACCATGAATTTTGCCCGGATTATCGCGCTCTTCCTGCTGCTCGCCCTGCCCCAGGCGCTGGCCGATGGCCTGCCGGACCTGGGGGAAGTGGCGCAAGCCACCTTCTCGCCGCAAGCCGAACGCAAGCTGGGTGAGGCGATCATGGCCGAAATTCGCCGCGACCGCAGCTTGCTCGACGATGCCGAACTGACCGAATACCTCAACAATCTCGGCTATCGCCTGGTGGCCGCCAGCCCGGAGAACCGCCAGAGTTTTGAATTCTTCCTGATCCAGGATAACTCGGTGAATGCCTTTGCCTTGCCGGGCGGCTTCATCGGCGTACACACCGGGCTGCTGCTGACGGCGCAAAGCGAATCCGAGCTGGCGGCGGTGCTGGGGCATGAAATCGCCCATGTCACGCAACGCCATCTGGCGCGCATGATCGACAAGGAAAAGCAGAGCATGATGACTTCGCTGGCGGCGATGGCCGTGGCCATTCTCGCCTCGCGTTCCAACCCGCAATTGAGCAGTGCCGCCATCGCCACGGCACAGGCAAGTTCCATCCAGAATACCCTGAACTTCACCCGCGAGCATGAGCGCGAAGCCGACCGGGTGGGCTTGCAAATCCTCTCTCAGGCGGGTTTCGACCCCCACGCTGCGGAAACCTTCTTTGAGCGCCTGCAAAAAGCCACTCGCCATTACGACAGTAATGCCCCTGATTACCTGCGCACCCATCCGGTAACCAGCGAACGCATCGCCGACATTCAGAACCGCCTGGCAGGGCTACCCTGGCGGCAAACGGCGGACAGCCATGATTTTTATCTATTGCGCGCCCGCCTGCGCGCAATAGATGGCACGCCGGCGCAGGCCGTCGCCTTTTTTGAGGAATCGTTGCGCGAGCGGAAATTCGTCAACGAGGCAGCGCAACATTTCGGACTCGCCGCTGCCTTGATGAGGGCGCGCCAATTTGAACGGGCCCAGCGCGAGTTGACCATGGCGCGCAAGGCGTTACCGGAAAACGCCATCATTGAAAATCTGGCGGCGCAGATCAAACTGGGGGCCGGCAACGCGGCTTCCGCCCTCACGCTGTACCGTGACGCGCTACGCAATTTTCCCAACCGCCGGCCACTGGTTTACGGCTATGCGGAGGCGCTGCTGCAAAACCGGCAACCTGCCGAAGCGCTCAAGCTGGTGGCCAAAGAATTGCTTGCCTATCCCAACGATGCCCGCCTTTACCGCCTCCAGGCACAAGGGCATGCCGCCCAGGGCAAGCGCCTGCTTTCCCATCAGTCGCAGGCGGAGGCCTATTTCCGCCTCGGCAACCTGCATGCAGCGATCCAGCAACTGGCGATTGGGCTGAAAAGCGCTGATGGCGATTTCTACCAGATGTCGATGGTGGAGGCGCGGCTCAGGGAATTGCGCGCCATCGACCGCGACAACAAGACGCGCGACGGCGCCAATCCGAAGCTGGCGGGGGGGTTGAAAATTTCCCCGGCGGCGGCACAATGAACAATGATGATTGGCAGGCAATAGACTGATGGGTAGCAAGCAATTCGAAAGCACGACACTGGAGGAACAGCATACCCGTGCAAAGCCGCCGCCCTTGTTCAAGGTGTTGTTGCTGAACGACGATTTCACACCGATGGATTTCGTAGTGGCGGTGCTGGAACGTTTTTTCGCCAAGAGCGGCGAAGAAGCCATCCAGATCATGCTCAAGGTGCATACCGAGGGTGTGGGAGTGTGCGGCGTCTATACTCAGGACGTGGCGCGCAGCAAGGTGGAACAGGTCGGCGCATTCGCGCAGGAACATCAGCATCCGCTGCAATGCGTATTGGAGGAACAGTAAATGATCGCGCAGGAATTGGAAGTTTCGTTGCACATGGCGTTCATCACGGCGCGTCAGAAACGCCACGAATTCATCACGGTGGAACACCTGCTGCTGGCGATGCTGGACAATCCGACAGCGTCCAAGGTGTTACGCGCCTGCGCGGCGCGCGCTGATGACTTGCGCCGCAGCCTGGATGAATTCATTGCCAGCCATACCCCCACTGTCGGTGGCGATGGGGATGTCGACACCCAGCCCACCCTCGGTTTTCAGCGCGTGATCCAGCGTGCCATTCTGCACGTGCAATCCTCCGGGAAAAAGGAAGTCACCGGAGCCAATGTACTGGTGGCGATTTTCGGTGAAAAGGATTCGCATGCCGTGTACTTCCTGTCGCAACAAGGTATCGGGCGGCTTGATGTGGTGAATTACATCTCCCACGGCATCAGCAAGGTGCCGGAGGGCAAGCCGGTTACCCAGGAAGGCGGACAGGAAGGCGAGCAGGAGGCTCCCGCCGCTGGTGCGCTGGAAAGCTTCACCACCGACCTCAACGCGCAGGCGCTAGCGGGCCGGATCGACCCACTGATTGGGCGGGACGGCGAACTGGAACGGGTAATCCAGACCCTGTGCCGCCGCCGCAAGAATAATCCGCTGCTGGTGGGCGAGGCCGGGGTGGGTAAAACCGCCATCGCCGAGGGCTTGGCGCGTCGCATCATTGAGCACGATGTGCCGGAAGTACTCGCTGGAAGCACGGTGTTTTCGCTCGACATGGGCGCGTTGCTGGCGGGCACCAAATACCGGGGGGATTTCGAACAGCGCCTGAAAGCGGTATTGAAACAACTCGGTGAAAACCAGAACGCCATCCTGTTCATCGACGAAATCCATACCCTGATCGGGGCAGGCGCTGCTTCCGGCGGCACACTGGATGCTTCCAACCTGTTGAAACCGGCCTTGAGCTCCGGGCAATTGCGCTGCATCGGTGCCACTACCTACCAGGAATTTCGCGGTGTCTTCGAGAAGAACCATGCCCTCTCGCGCCGTTTCCAGAAAATCGACGTGCCGGAACCGTCTGTCGATGAAACGGTTTCCATTCTGCGCGGCCTGAAATCGCGCTTCGAGGCGCACCACGGCGTCAAATACACCATCGCTGCCCTGACCACGGCGGCGGAGCTGTCGGCGCGCTACATCAACGACCGCCACCTGCCGGACAAGGCCATCGACGTAATCGATGAAGCCGGCGCAGCACAGCGTATTCAGCCTAAGTCAAAGCAAAAAAAGACCATCACCAACAAGGAAATCGAAGAAATCATCGCCAAGATTGCACGCATCCCGCCGAAGAATATTTCCAGCGATGACCGTAGCGCACTCAAGACCCTGGAGCGCGATCTCAAGGCCGTGGTATTCGGGCAGGACCAGGCCATTGAAACGCTGTCCACCGCCATCAAAATGGCGCGTAGCGGCTTGGGCAACCCGGCCAAACCAATCGGCTCGTTCCTTTTTTCCGGCCCTACCGGTGTGGGCAAGACCGAGGTGGCGCGGCAACTGGCCTATGTCATGGGCATCGAACTGATTCGCTTCGACATGTCCGAATACATGGAACGCCACGCCGTTTCGCGCCTGATTGGCGCGCCGCCGGGCTACGTCGGCTTCGAACAGGGCGGCCTGCTCACCGAAGCCATCACCAAACACCCCTACGCCGTACTACTGCTGGATGAAATTGAAAAGGCGCACCCGGATATTTTCAATATCCTGCTTCAGGTAATGGATCATGGCACGCTGACCGACAATAACGGTCGCAAGGCGGATTTCCGCAACGTGACGATCATCATGACCACCAACGCCGGGGCAGATGCCTTGAGTAAAACCGGGATAGGCTTTACCCAATCATCCAAAGGCGGCGATGAAATGGCCGAGATCAAGCGGCTGTTCACCCCCGAATTCCGCAACCGCCTCGACGCCATTGTTTCCTTCGCCCCGCTGACCGGCGACACCATCCTGCGCGTTGTGGACAAATTCCTGATGCAACTGGAAGAACAACTACATGAGAAGAAGGTGGAAATCCTCTTCACCGAAGCACTGAAAGCCCATCTGGCGAATAAGGGTTTCGACCCGGCAATGGGGGCGCGCCCGATGGCGCGGCTGATCCAGAACACCATCCGCAAGGCGCTGGCCGACGAACTGTTGTTCGGCAAGCTGGCAAACGGCGGCAAGGTCACAGTGGATGTGGACGAAAACGACAAGGTAAAGCTGGAATTCGCCGGAGAAGACCTGGAGCTCGCCGCCGTTTGAAAAAAACCGTACTGCGCAATAAAAAAGGTGCTTTTACGCGCCTTTTTTATTATTCCTGATATCGCTACGGATAAGCGTAAGGATGAGGTCTCTCACGTCCGGCGGGCGGCGCATTGCCTTTTGCCTGACTGGCCGACATGGTGTTTTCTTCGCGGATTTCCGCCACACCGGTGAAAGGCTTGATCTTGTCGGAAGCGGTATTGCCGTTGACGTTGGTGATGACCAGGCGCCCCGCCCCCTGCCCCAGATCGTTGCGGAAATCATAAACGGCACCGACCACGGTCAGTTTTTCCGCCTGGATTTCCTTGCGAAACTTCTTGAGCGCCGCCGCCACCTGATCGTTGACGTTTTTCTTCACGCCGTCCAGGTTGGCAATCCCCTTGGGGATCATCAGGGTACTCAGCTCACGCCGGATCGGTCGCGATTCCTTGCGGTAATCACCGGACGCTGTCTTGATTACGCCACAGGCAGTGTGGCCGATGAAAATCAGCAATGGCGTATGCAAATGATACACGCCGTATTCCACTGACCCCTCGGCTGTGCGCAACTGGTTACCCAGGTTGCGTACCACGTATAAGTCACCATCCGGTGTTTGGTCGAAAGCATGGCTATGCACGCGCGAATCGGAGCAGGTCACCACCGTGGCGCGCGGTTTCTGCCCATCGCTAAATGGCTTGAAGTATTCCGGATCATGGCTTTTGACGAATTCGGCGTTGTCTTGCAGCAGGTTCTGGACGATGCCGCGCAGCTGCGCAAACTCACTATCTGCGGCTGCCGATAACGGCGCCAGGCACAGCGCCACCGTCAGAATGGCAGTCAGATAAACGGTGTTCATGGTGTTGTTCCTCGTTACGGGAAGACGATCATGGATAGGAATATGCCTGCCAAGTCACGGTGGGATCATTTCCCTTGAATTTTCTCGGCGCTGGCACGATTTCCCGCTTCACTTTGACCGTGGTCAGTACGGGAATTTTTTGAACCACAGGCGCCTGCGCCCTGCGGTTGTAGGGATTCTTGGAAACACCTGCCAGAGACGGCTGAGGGGCGATCAGCACGCTCAGCAAAAAAATCGACATGAAACGCTTCATTTCTCTCTCGCGCTGATGGAAGATTCGAAGCGAATCATATCACCGATCTGGATTTTCTGATTCTTCAGGTCGCTCTCCCCTGTCGAGAAAAGCGGCTGTACCTGCTTCACCGTCAGCGTCGCCACCGGTTTTTCAATGATGCCGAGTAAGCGGTTGCTGGAGAGTTCCCGCACGTCGGTAACCGAGGACAGGGTATGAAGCTGAAACTTGTCGCCCGGCACCAAGCCCGACGTGGAACCGGCATCAAAGTACAAGCTGCCCCCTTCGATGCCGATGATTCTGGCATTAAAAGACAAGCTCCCCAGGCGTTCCACGATGAATTGCGCTTGCCGCTCAAGCAGACGTCCTACCGCGCTGCCGAAGGGGGTGGCAAAGAAGGCGGCACTGCCGAAAGGTTTGTCGCGCCCCACGATTTCATCGCCGACGACGCTCTCCTGCCCGCGAAAGCGGGCGATCAGTGCGCCGCTGATACCGTCATGCAGGAAAATTTCGCTCTCGATACGGCGCGCGCCCGGATCTTGCGAAAAAGTCTTGTACAGCGCCTTCGGCAATCTGCTGGGTGAATGTGTGACGCCAGCGTCGTGGATAATGCCCGACAATACGAATTGCGCCCCGGTCTGGTCGGCCAGCAGACGCGCGATTTCACGGTTCTGCGCCCCCTCAAGCGGCAGTGCGAGCTGGCCGAGCGCCCCAGAAGAAGTCCGTACCGGCAAAAATGCGCCACTCTCTTCCATGAGCCGCAACAGCGTCAGGGGATAAGCGCTCCAGATATTGTCTATGTCCTGCACCTGGAGCGGGTTGGCGACATGGAACTGGGTGACCGCGATTTTCTTGCGATAGGCGTGTGAGCGCATTTCTTCGCGCAGCTTGACCTCAACGCGCACACGCACATAAAGCGTGCTGCCTTCACGCCATTCATCGAGAATTTCCGGGCGGGCCGCAACACCCAGGGCATGGATACGGCTGTTCTCGCGCAAGGCGCCGCCAGCAGCACGGGCGGAACTGGCGGAAACCGCTACGCCCATGGATTCCTCCGCCTTGTACAGCGCATCCTGAACGGCAAGCCGACGTGCTGCCTCCAACCCACCGGCATCAATCAACGCCATTCCTTCCACCTCCACCGTCGCGGCAGATACCCCGATAGAGAAGACCAGACCGGGGAAAAAAATCAGCCATGCCAGCCGGGCAAGAGAACGCTTCACCAAGGTTTATTCGCTGTAGTAAAAGAAATTGGCGGAATACACGCTGCCAGGGCCGACCCGCCCCAGCGCAGGGTCACGCCCTTCTTCCTGAGCCGCCAACACCATGCTTGACGAGTGTGTGGTTGACGAATGCATGGCGACCTGTGCCGCCCCCGAGGGGCGCTTGCCGAAATGCTCAAAAAACTCACTGCCCAGTTCCAGTTCCAGAATAGTCTCATAGTTGCCCTCCGCCATCGGCGTAACACTGGCAACCCTGGCACCGCGCACATAGGCATCGACATGCACGCGGAAACTGTCGTTTTGCGACACCATCGCCGCCACAGTACTGTTGCCGGTCACACGCACGCCATGCACCTGCTCGGCAAGCGCCCGGTAGGCGTCGAGCTTGGCCGCCCGCATCGCCATCAGGCGCCGCTGTCCTGGGGTATAGCCGTCAAAAACCCCCATATTGCCGTAACCGATGGCGGTCAGTTTGACAACCTTGTAGGGCACGCTGACCGGCATTGCCGGGGCAATGATGATGGGTGCCACCGGTTTTTCCCGGTCGGCGGATGTCGTTCCACAGGCTGACAGCAGGCCGAATAGCGGAATAATCCAGAATGATCTTTTCATGTTTTTCCCCTGACGCACAAAGTTAAGGCTCTGGCTGCGGGCACATCTCCCAAGGCATTGGGAAAACAGCCCATCATCATGGGTTACGGCGGGAACGGGCAATTCTTTAACCTGCTTTCCGCTCAACCAGTCGAACGCACGCTTTAAGCTGGGGCGGATCAGACCCTTACCAATACTACTCCAGCCAGCGGCGGCAAGGTCAGCACCAGCGAATGGTCAAACCCCATCCACGGCACCGCTTCGGATTCCAGGCCTTCGCCATTGCCAGCGTTGCTGCCGCCGTAATGCGCCGAATCGCTGTTGAACACTTCTCGATATAGCCCGGCCTGCGGGATGCCGATACGGTAACCGCGACGCAGTACCGGTGTGAAATTGAGGGCAACCGCGACAAAGGAACCGTCCTCTCCGTAACGCAGGTAGCTCAACACCGACTGTTCGCTATCGTGGCAATCGATCCAGCGAAAGCCATCGCCGGAAAAATCGCGCTGGTGCAAGGCAGCGGTATCGCGGTAAAGATGATTGAGATCGCGGCTCAAATCCTTGACGCCCTGATGCCAGTGGCGTTCCAGCAACCACCAGTCGAGTTCTCCGCCCACGCGCCATTCCCGCCCCTGGGCGATTTCGTTGCCCATGAAATTCAGCTTCCTGCCGGGATAGGTCATCTGGTAGGTCAACAACAGGCGCAGATTGGCGAATTTCTGCCAGGCATCCCCTGGCATCTTGTCGAGCAAGGACCCCTTTCCATGTACCACTTCGTCGTGCGAGAAGGGCAGGACAAAGTTTTCCGTGTAAGCGTAGAGTTGGCCAAAAGTCAGCTCACTCTGATGGTAGCGGCGATGGATCGGCTCGTGGCGGATGTAATACAGGGTGTCGTTCATCCAGCCCATATTCCATTTCATCGAGAAACCCAAACCACCGAGATGCACCGGACGCGACACCATCGGCCAGGAGGTGGACTCCTCGGCAAAAGTCAGCGCGCCGGGAAATTCTTCATGCACCATAATGTTGAGTTCACGCAGGAATTCGATGGCGTCAAGATTCTCGCGCCCGCCGTATTTGTTGGGAATCCACTCCCCGGCCTTGCGCGAATAATCGAGATACAACATGGAGGCCACCGCATCGACGCGCAGTCCGTCGAGATGAAATTCCGTCAGCCAGTAATGCGCGCTGGAAAGCAGGAAACTTTTCACCTCGTGGCGTCCGAAGTTGAAAATATGCGTGCCCCAGTCCTGGTGAAACCCCAGGCGCGGATCTTCGTGCTCATACAGCGCGGTGCCGTCGTAGCGCGCCAGCGCCCAGGCATCCTGCGGAAAATGCGCCGGCACCCAATCAAGGATCACGCCGATATCCGCCTGGTGGCACGCATCGACAAAAGCCCGGAACTCATCCGGCGTGCCGAAACGCGAGCTTGGCGCAAAATAGCCGGTAGTCTGGTAGCCCCACGACTCATCAAGGGGGTGCTCGGAAACCGGCATCAATTCGACATGGGTATAGCCCATTTCCACCACATAGGGCACCAGGGCGGCGGCAAGTTCACACCAGCTATAAAAACGCCCGTCGGGGTGACGCTTCCAGGAACCGGGGTGGATTTCATAGATATTGAACGGTGCGCGCTGCCAGTCGAGCTTGGCGCGCTTTTCCAGCCAAGCGTTGTCACCCCATGGGTGACGCACCGGCGATGGCGTCTTGCCGGCGGTGCCGGGGCGACGCTCGAATTCGCGGGCGTAGGGGTCGATCTTGACCAGCACGTTACCGCTGTGACGGTTGCGCAACTCGAACTTGTACAGGCTACCGGGCGGCAATTCGGGGATGAACAACTCCCACACCCCGCTGCTGCCGATATTGCGCATGGGGTGCAAACGTCCGTCCCAGCCGTTGAAATCACCCACCACACTGACGCGCTCGGCATTCGGCGCCCACACCGCGAAGCGCGTACCTGCAACCCCCAGGCATTCCGCCTGCTGTGCCCCTAGGGTATGGTAACCCTGCAACAAACGGCCTTCGCCGAGCAAATGCAGATCGTCGGGAGAAATTCCAGAAGGAAAAACGTAGGGGTCGTAATGCTCCCAGACGACACTGCCCGCCTCGTGGCGCAGACGATAAGGACGCGCCGGAGCGGCGGCGCCATGCCATTCGAAGAGACCGTTGGCATGAACCTTGGTCAGCAGCGCCCAGCCATCATGCAATTGCAACGAAACTTTTGCAGAATGGGGGGCAAATACGCGCACCACCCATTCCTTGCCGGACGAATGCAGTCCGAGATAGCCGAAGGGGTCATGCAATCTGGCCTGGAGCAGGGCTTTGAGCTGGGAAGGTATCTTCATAATAGTGGGTTTCACCAGTGGTATCGCAGGATTGAAGCCATTATAATGGGTTACGGGGTGTTTCGGGCATTTCCCCCGAGAGCCCACGGTACGCAGTCGAAATATTAATTTCAGGAGGGATACAGTGCAGAAAGAATATCCACGTTTCGTCAGTCTGCTGACCAAGAACACCGTTGCATTGATCCTCGCCGGGGGACGCGGCTCCCGCCTCAAAGCGTTGACGGATTGGCGCGCCAAACCGGCGGTGCCGATAGCCGGGAAATTCCGCATCATCGACTTCCCTTTGTCCAACTGCCTCAATTCCGGCATTCGCCGCATCGGCGTCATTACCCAGTACAAGGCGCATAGCCTGTTACAGCACATATCGCGCGGCTGGGGCTTCCTGCGCGGCGAATTCAACGAATTCGTCGAACTCATGCCGGCCCAGCAGCGCATCGAGGAAAACTGGTACAAGGGCACTGCCGATGCCGTGTTCCAGAACATGGACATCCTGCGTAGCTACGAGCCTTCCTATGTGGTGATTCTGGGCGGCGACCACGTTTACAAGATGGATTATGGCGAAATGCTGGCCTACCACGCATCCAGTGCTGCGGACATGACGGTAGCCTGCCTGGAAGTACCCATCGAAGAAGCCAAGGCCTTCGGCGTGATGTCGGTTGACGCCAACCAGCGCGTGGTCGATTTTCACGAAAAACCGCAAAACCCCCAGCCCTCTCCCGGACAGCCGGACAAGGCGCTGGTCAGCATGGGCATTTACGTGTTCAACGCCGATTTCCTTTTTGAACAGCTGATCCGCGACGCTGACGACCCCCATTCCTCCAATGATTTCGGCAAGGACATCATCCCCTACATCGTCTCACGCTACCGCGTATTCGCCCACAAATTCGCCGACAGCTGCGTCGGTTCTCCGGGCGCGGAACCCTACTGGCGCGACGTGGGAACGGTTGATGCCTACTGGGAAGCGAACATCGACCTGACCAAGGTGACGCCCGACCTCAATCTGTACGACGGCGATTGGCCGATCTGGACCTACCAGGCGCAGTTGCCGCCCGCCAAGTTCGTGTTCGACGACAGCGAACGGCGCGGCATGGCGGTCGATTCCATGGTCTCCGGCGGTTGCATCATCAGCGGCGCCGCAGTGCGCCGTTCCGTGCTGTTTTCCAACGTATACGTGCATAGCTACGCCTCGATCACCGACTCGGTCATCCTGCCGAACGTCGAGATAGGCCGCAACGCAATACTCAACCGCGTGGTCATCGACAAGGGCACCAAAATCCCCGAGGGCATGGTCGTAGGAATGGACCGCGCGAAAGATGAGGAACGTTTTTACGTCACGGAAAAGGGCATCACACTGATTACCCCTGAAATGCTTGGGCAAGACTTGCACCACGTCAGATAAACACGGCACGGGGGCAATGCTCCCCTCATGATCCAAAACCGGTAAACCAAATGCCCGAAAGAAAATTGAACCTGATCCTGTGCTGGCACATGCACCAGCCGGATTACCGCAACCAGACTACCGGCGAATTCACCCTCCCGTGGACCTATCTGCATGCCATCAAGGATTATTCCGACATGGCGTTCCACCTGGAAACGCATCCCAACGCTCGCGCCGTGTTCAACTTCGTGCCGGTGCTGCTCGACCAACTGGAAGATTACGACAGGCAGTTCGCTTCGGGTGAAATTCATGACCCCCTGCTGGCCCTGCTGGGAGCGGATAATCTCGACAACATCAGCGCAGCGCAGCACAAGCTGGTGATCGACAGCTGTTTCCGCACCAATCATACCAAGATGATCGAGCCTTACCCAGCTTACAAGCGCCTGCACGACCTGTATCTGTTCTTGCAGGGACGTTGCGAAGGCGAAGGCGCATTCGCCTATTTATCCGGGCAATACCTGAGTGATTTGCTGACCTGGTACCACTTGGTGTGGTGCGGTGAAAGCGTGCGCCGCAGCCATGACCTGATCGTCCGTTTGATGAGCAAGGGGGCGCATTTCACCGTTGCCGACCGCCGCCAGTTATTTGAACTCATCGGCAAAATCATCGCCGGCCTGATTCCACGCTACCGCACCCTGGCACAAAACGGGCAAATCGAATTATCGACTACGCCGCACACCCACCCCATTGTGCCGCTGCTGATCGACTTTCAGGTTGCCCGCGAAAGCCTGCACGGCACCGCGCTGCCGATTACCCCGCGTTACCCCGGCGGCGTGCGGCGTGCCGGCGCCCATATCGAGGCGGCGCTCACCTCGCACCGCGAACGCTTCGGCATAGTGCCGCAAGGCGTTTGGCCGGCAGAAGGCGGGGTATCGCACGCCGCCGCCCTGATGTTCGCCCAGAACGGTTTGCGCTGGATGGCCAGCGGCGAGCAGGTGCTGGTCAACAGCCTGCGCGGACTGGATGGTCACGGCCACGTGCCTGAGCGCGGCAGCTACCTGTACCGCCCCTACAGCCTGATTTTTGAGGACCGTGAAATCACCTGTTTCTTCCGCGACGACCGCCTTTCCGACATGATCGGCTTCGAATACGCAAAATGGTTCGGCAAGGATGCCGTCAACCACTTCATCCACGCCCTCGAGGACATCTGGCGTCACGCGCCGCACGATGAAAGCCCGGTGGTTTCGGTAATCCTCGACGGTGAAAATGCTTGGGAGTATTACCCCTACAACGGGTATTACTTTCTGTCCGAACTCTATGAAGCTTTGGAACGCCATCCCTTCATCCGCTCCACCACCTTTGGAGAATACCTCAACGCCTGTGCCGGGCACGCCGAACAGCAGACGGAACTCGAATTCGGGACGCCGCCCTCCAGCGAGATCGGCTGCCGGACGGCAGGTGAACTCGACTATCTGGTAGCGGGAAGCTGGGTTTACGGTAATTTTTCCACCTGGATCGGCGCCCTGGAAAAAAATCACGCCTGGGATCTGCTGTGTTCGGCGAAGCAAAGTTTTGACCTGGTAATGACCGGCAGTTCGCTCAACGAAGAGGAAAAGGCCTTGGCATTCAAGCAACTGGCAGTGTGTGAGGGATCGGACTGGTTCTGGTGGTTCGGCGATTATAACCCGCAGCATAGCGTGGAAAGTTTCGACAAGCTGTACCGGGAAAACCTGAGCAACCTGTATGCCACACTGAAACTCCCGGTCCCCGAAGAACTCTCTCAGCCCATCAGTCACGGCAGCGGGCATCCCGAATCGGGAGGGGCAATGCGCCGGGCAAGCTGACTTTCGCCACCATGGAGGAGTACCGGTTTGGCAACAAGGAGGCAATGTCATGAAACACCAGATAACACCTAACAACAAAGAAAAGGTGATGCGGGAAAACGACTTCATCGTCAGCAAGACTGACCTGAAAGGTCGCATCACTTACGGCAATCGCATCTTCGTCGAATTTTCCGGCTATGAGCTGGGCGAGTTGATTGGCGCGCAGCACAACATCATCCGTCACCCGGACATGCCGCGCGCAGTCTTCAAGCTGCTGTGGGATACCATCGAAAAGGGCCGGGAAATTTCCGCCTATGTGAAAAACATGGCCAAGGACGGCAGTTTTTACTGGGTATTCGCCAACGTCACCCCGGACTTCGATGAGCGCGGCAACATCAGCGGCTATTACTCGGTACGCCGCCGTCCCAAGCCGGAAGCGGTAAAAGTAGTGAGCGGTTTATATCAAGCCATGCTCGATGCCGAAAAAAAAGCCGGAGCGCGCGATGCCATTGCAGCTTCAACCAAAATACTGACGGATCTTCTAGCGCAGAAAGGTGCGAGTTATGACCAACTCATCTTCAGCCTCTGAAACCGCTTTCGCCCAACAGGCGCTGGGTGGCGGCGCGGCATTGGTCGTGCTGCTGGCCGCAACCGCAGGCTGGAGCTTTTTCACCCAGGGATTCAGTCTTGCGCCGCTGGTGGCCCTGCTCGCCGTCACGGCCTACGTGGCTTATATTCATCGTCGCGCCTCGATTGCCGAAAAACAGATGAAACAGGTCTCGCAAGTGGTCAGCGAAGCGACCCTCGGCAGGTTCACCCGGCGCATCATCCCGGCGCGCAAGGGGGATAACATTTCGGTGATGTGCTGGGAAATCAATGAAATGCTCGACCAGTTGGAAGCCTATTTCCGCGAGGTCAGCACTGCCACACGCTGCGCCAGTGAAGGCAAGTTTCATCGCAAGGCCCTGCCGGTAGGACTGCATGGCTCAATCCGCAAATCCCTGGAAGATGTCAGCGTCTCCCTGGAAAGCGTGGCGGAAAACGCGCGCAATGCCCTGAAAAATGAATTGCTCTCGGGACTGAGTTTGCTCAATTCCCGCCAATTGCTGAAAAACTTGAGGCACAGCGAGGAAGACCTCAAGGTAATGAGTCAGCAGATGGAAGATGTCACCACCATCTCCCAGGAAACCGTGAAAGATGCCGGAGAAAGCCGCGAATCCATCGGTGAGGTGGTCACTTCGCTCAACCAGAGCGTAGAAATCATCGGGCGCACCAGCGAGGAAATCGAACAACTCAACCAGCGTAGCGCGGAAATTGCCAAGATCATCACCATCATCACCGAAATCGCCGACCAGACCAACCTGCTTGCACTCAACGCCGCCATCGAGGCAGCGCGCGCCGGCGAACAGGGCCGCGGCTTCGCGGTGGTGGCGGACGAAGTGCGCAAGCTGGCGGAGAAGACCAAAACGGCTACCAGTGAAATCGGCGCGGTTATCGAGGCATTTCGCGTGGAATTGCGTGAGATGTCGGAAAATTCCACCACCATGAAAAACATGGTGGACACCTCCAAGCGCGTGTTCATGGATTTCGAGGGGAAATTCGGCAAGCTGGCCGCCTCGGCGCAAACCGCGCTGCAAAAAACCAGTCATACTCAGGGCATCACCTTTGCCGCACAGATCAAGCTGGAACATCTACTGTACAAACAGAATGCCTACATGGTGGTCACCACCGGCACCGATTCCCCCGAGGCGAAAGCGGTCCAAGCGGACTGCCAGGAGTGCAACCTCGGAAAATGGTACGAGTGCGGCCACGGCTATGAAACATTCCGCGACACGCCCTCTTATGACTCCCTGAAGGCGCCGCACTGCAAACTGCACGGCAAGATGCACGATGCCATCGGCCACATCAGGGAAGACTGGACCAACAGCCGCGAGATTCAGAAACACATCCTGAACGCTTTCGGCGAGGCGGAAAATGCCAGCGACGAAGTGCTCGCGGCACTCGACCGCATCGTGACGGAAAAATACAACCAATAATCTTCAAACTGGAAAAACCGTAACCATGACTCAACCCATTGCGCTGCTACTCGGCGTCCACGCTCACCAGCCGGTCGGCAACTTCCCTGAAGTGCTGCACGACGCCCATTTGCGTTGCTATCGCCCCTACCTGCAAACCTTGTACCGCTTTCCGGATTTTCCCTTTGCGGTACATTTTTCCGGCTGGCTGCTCGACTGGCTGTTCGAGCACTATCCCGAAGACATGGCGCTGCTCAAGGAAATGGTGGCGCGTGGACAAGCCGGGCTGTTCGGTGCCGGGGATACCGAGCCGGTGCTGGCAGTCATTCCCTATCGCGACCGCATCGGACAAATCAACACCCTGTCGGACAAGCTGGAAAAACGCCTTGGGCAGCGTCCCGACGGCGCCTGGCTCACTGAGCGCGTCTGGGAAGCCACGGTAGTGCCCGCCTTGGCGGATGCCAACATCCGCTACGTAACGGTCGATGACTATCATTTCCTGTGCGCCGGCAAGCGCCAGGACGAGCTGGACGGCTTTTTCACCACCGAAGAGGACGGACGGCGGCTTGATCTTTTCCCGATTTCGGAAGCCTTGCGCTACCGCTTCCCGTTCTCCCCCGCCCACGAGGCGGTGGCCTACCTCGAAGCGCAGGCCGATGCCGGGCACGAAGCTGCGATCTATTTCGACGATATCGAGAAATTCGGCATCTGGCCGGAAACCTACGAGTGGGTTTATGAGAAAAAATGGCTGGAGGACTTCATTCGCGGCGTGCTTGCCTCCCCCAAAATCCAGCCGATGCGCTACTGCGACTACCATGCGCGGGCAACAACACGCGGCATCGTCTATCTGCCCACCACCTCGTACATCGAGATGAACGAATGGAGCCTGCCCGCCGAACAGGCCAACGCCTATGCCGACCTGATCCAGCAAAACAAGTCCAGCGGCCAGTTTGAACGCAACAAGGCCTTTCTGCGCGGCGGCATCTGGAAAAACTTTCTCACCCGCTACCCGGAAGCCAACTGGATGCACAAACGCATGCTCGGGCTGTCGCAACGCCTGGATGCGCTGCCCAAGCACCGGCGCAGCCCGGAAATGACCACCCTGCTGTACCAGGCACAGGCCAATGATGCCTACTGGCACGGACTGTTCGGTGGCTCTTACCTGCCCCACCTGCGCCGCGCCGTCTATAACGCCATCGTCGCCCTGGAAGCGCTGCTCGATAGCCGCGACGCCCGCCCGCCGTTTTCCCGGCTGGATTTCAATCTTGACGGCAAGGAAGAAGTCTTTCTGCAGAACGGCGTTTTGCAAGCGATCCTGCCGCTGGATGGCTTGGCCGCCATCATTGAACTGGACGCTTACGCCCTCAGCCATAACTTTGGCGACACCCTGACACGCCAGAACGAACACTATTACCGCAAGATACACCTGCAAGACGGAAGCGCCGGCCACGACAGCGCGGGCATCGCCTCGGCACACGACCGCGTGAGTTTCAAGCATGAAATCACGCCTGCCGACCTTATCATCGACAGCCGTCCGCGCGCACTGTTCCTCGATACCTTTGAACCCGTATCCGGCATTCCGCTGGAACTCACTGACTACCAGAAGCGTGCCCGCGACGAACGCGGTCTGGCTTTCACCTCCAGCGCCTGCCCGGTGGAAAAAACCATCGAACTGTCAGGAAACAAGCTGGCCGTGGTTTACCGCTTCAGCGGCAAGACGACGGGCGCCTTCAGTACCATGCTCAATCTGGCGATGCCCAGTTGCGACGGGCCGGCGGGTAAATTCATTGTCCGGGGAGAGATTCCCGGCGGCTTCGGCCAGCCGCTGATGCTTGATGAAATGCACGAAATCCACCTTGACGATGACGTGCTGGGCGGCACGCTGAAACTCTCCACCAGCCGCTCCGTGCATTTCGGGGCGGCGCCGTATTTTTCCGTCTCGCAATCCGAGGCGGGTTTCGAAAAGATCATGCAGGCCGTCACCTTGACCCTGCGCTGGCCGGTCCCGCTGGCCCGCAGCGAAATGCGCATCGAACTGGAGATCATACGAAAACCCTGATTTTCCTCATGGCGTTGCCCAATCGCGCTCTTGCACTTAACATTGCGGCATCGTCATCCGTTCACGGGTTAGCGCCCACCTTCAGCCGCCCATGAAAAAAGTCATCAGCCAGGAAAGATTCGAGGAACTCAAGGCCACCGGCCAGTTGCCTTCGCCAAAAGGCGTGGCGCTGGCCGTCATCCAGTTGATCCAGCGCGACGATGTCACCATGCCGGAAGTGGCGCGCGTGGTGCAATCCGACCCTGCCCTGGCCGGGCGCGTGCTCAAGCTGGCCAACTCGGCCCACGCCGGCATGCGCCGCCCCATCGTCTCCATTTCGGAAGCGGTGTCGGTGCTGGGTTTTCCCACCTTGCGTCAGGTAGCGCTGGGGCTTTCGGTGCTTTCCAGCAGCCGCAGCGGCAAATGCACCGCCTTCAATTACCAGGATTTCTGGTCGGGTTCACTGGCTACCGCCATCGCCACGCAACTGCTCAGCGCCAATGCCAAGACTTCCCCAGAGGAAACCTTCATTTGCGGACTGCTCGGCGACATCGGACGCCTCGCACTGGCCACCCTGTTTCCCGAACCCTATGCCGCTGTGCTGGAAAAAAGCACCAAGCTTTCCCTGGATGCCGAGGAGCAACTGGAGCAAGCCACCTTTGCCACCACGCACCGCGAGCTGACCTCCGCTCTGCTGCTGGACTGGGGCCTGCCCAAGGTTTTTGTGAATGCCGTCTATTTCCACGAGAACCCCGAGGAAACCGAGCTGGAGGAAGGGTCGCGCGATTACATGCTGACCTACGCCCTGCACCTCGCCGCCAACCTCGCCAAGGTGTGCCTGGCCAAGGATGATGCACGCCAGAAGATGCTGCCGCAACTGTATCTCATCGCCACCCGCCTGGGCATCAACGCCGATCAACTGGCCAATATCACTGATCGCGTGGTCGCCGAGTGGCAAGGCTGGGGCAAGATCCTCGACGTGCCGACACAAACCCTGCCGCCCTTCGCGGACATCGCCGCCGCCATGCCCGCCGCCGGACAGCAACCGGCAGACGGCAAGAGCGTATCGCTGCGCATCATGATCGTCGACGATCAAGCCAGCACGCGCCAGTTCGTGCAGGCGATCCTCAGCGCCGCCGGGCACGAAGTGGTCGCCGCCGAAAACGGTAAACAGGCACTGGATATGGCACTGGATTTCCATCCGCAGCTTATCGTCACCGACTGGGTCATGCCGGAAATGGACGGCATTGCCCTATGTAAATCCCTGCGCGCCACCAAGGCCGGGCAGCGCATTTATCTGATCATTCTCACTGCGCTGGAAGACGAAGATCACCTGGTCGAAGCCTTCGAGGCCGGGGTGGACGACTACATCGTCAAACCCCTCAACGAACGGGTTATCAAGGCGCGCCTGCGCGCTGGGCAGCGCGTCATCCGCCTGCAGGAGGAAATCGAGCGCGAACGCGAGGAAATCCGCCGCTATGCCGCCGAACTGGCCGTCACCAACCGGCGCTTGCAGGAAGCCGCCCTCACCGACCCGCTCACCACCCTGCCCAACCGGCGCTACGGCATTGACCGCCTGGAACAGGAATGGGCCGCCGCACAACGTAACGGGCGCCCGCTGTCCTGCCTGATGATCGACATCGACCGTTTCAAGCAGATCAACGACAACCACGGCCACGACGTTGGCGATGCCGTGCTGCGGCAGGGTGCGCGCATCCTGCGCGATGCGGCACGCACCCAGGACATGGTGTGCCGCTTAGGGGGAGAGGAATTCCTGGTGGTGTGCCCCGATACCGACGCCCCCGCCGCTGCGCGTTGCGCCGAACGTATCCGCCAGAAGTTCGAAGCGGCCAAATTCCACGTGGAAGACCTCAATTTTTCCGCCACCATCAGCATCGGCGGCGCCAGCCGCGAAGTGTGCATGAAAGCCCCGGACAACCTGCTCAAGGTGGCCGACCGTGCGCTCTACACTGCCAAGGCGCGGGGGCGCAACAAGGTGATTTTCGCCCCGCCGGGAGCGGCGGCCTCCCTGCTGAACGGCACCTCATAACACCCGGACGGACACTCCGTCATGATCAAACGGATCCGCAGCGAACAACTCAAGCCCGGCATGTTCATCCATGACCTGAACTGCGGCTGGATCGACCACCCCTTCGCCTTCAACACCTTCCGCGTCAAGGATGAAGGCACCGTCCAGAAAATCATCGCTTACGGCATTCGCGAAGTGTATATCGACACGGCGGTCGGCCTCGATGTGACGGATGCCCAGACCCAGGCGGAAGTAGATGCAGAAATCCATCAAGGCATCGTCCGGGTGGCCGAGGGCAGAAAACCGCCCCCTCACGCGCCCCTGCGCGAGGAAATCGTGGCGGCACGACGGATTCACAGCGAGGCCAACAAGGTGGTGCACGATATTATGTCGGACATCCGGCTCGGCAAGCAGATCGAAGTGGAAAAGGTTGAGCCGGTGGTGGAGCGCATTACCGATTCCATCTTTCGCAACAAAGACGCGCTGACCAGCCTGTCGCGCATCAAGGAAAAGGACAATTACACTTTCCAGCATTCGGTGAGCGTCTGCGCCTTGCTGGTCGCCTTCGCCCGCGCCATGGAGTATGAGCGTGACGTCATCCTGGAAGCGGGTACCGGCGGACTATTGCACGACATCGGCAAGATGAAGGTGCCGGATAGCGTACTCAACAAGCCGGGCGCGCTCACCGCGCCGGAATTCACCATCATGCAATCGCATGCCGCCCTGGGACGGGACATCCTCAAGGAAACTGCCGGGGTGACGGACATTGCCATCCTGATCGCCGGCCAGCACCATGAACGCTTCGACGGCACCGGCTATCCAGACAAGCTGAAGGACGACGGCATCTCGGTTTTCGGGCAGATGGCGGCGATTGTCGATGTATACGACGCCCTCACCTCCAACCGCATCTATCACAAGGGCATGGAACCCACCGCCGCCCTCAAGAAGCTGTTTGAATGGGGAAAATTCCACTTCAACGAAGAACTGGTGCAACACTTCATCCGCGTCATCGGCATCTACCCGGTCGGCGCGCTGGTCAGTCTGGAAAGCGGGCAACTGGCAGTGGTGGTCCAACAGGGAGAGAAAAGTCTGCTGCAACCGCAGGTACGGATCATCTTCGACCTGGAAAAAGGCTATATCACCCCGCGCGATCTGGACCTGTCCAGCGGAAACGACCACATCGTCAACCACGAACTGGCGGACAAGTGGGGCATAGACCCGTTCAAATACATATGAACCCCAATAATATTTTCGTGTTGAACGGGCCTACAGACATCACATTTCCCCTTCCGGCGTCGCCGAAATCCGGTGCACACTCAAATCCGCGCCGTTGAATTCCTCCTCTGGGTCGAGGCGTATGCCCACCACCATTTTCAGCGCGCCATAAACCGCGAAACCGCCTGCCAGGGCGATGACGATGCCCAAGCCGGTGCCGATGAATTGCGACATCAGACTGACACCGCCCATGCCACCCAGCGCGCTCGCGCCGAAAATTCCCGCAGCGATACCGCCCCACGCGCCGCACAAACCATGCAGCGGCCACACGCCGAGCACGTCATCGATTTTCCATTTATTCTGGGTCCGCATGAACATCCACACGAACAGCGCGCCCGCCACCGCGCCGGTCACCAGCGCACCCAGCGGATGCATCAGGTCGGAACCGGCGCACACCGCCACCAGCCCCGCCAAGGGGCCGTTATGCACGAAGCCGGGGTCGTTCTTGCCGATCACCAGCGCCGCCAGAATGCCGCCAACCATCGCCATCAGGGAATTCACCGCCACCAGCCCGCTGATAGCGCTGATGGTCTGCGCCGACATGACGTTGAAGCCGAACCAGCCCACCGTGAGTATCCACGCCCCCAGCGCCAGGAAGGGGATGCTGGAAGGCGGATGTGCCGCCATCAGGCCATCCCTGGTATAACGGCCACGCCGCGCACCCAGGAGAATCACCGCTGGCAGGGCGATCCAGCCGCCCATCGCATGCACCACCACGGAACCGGCAAAATCGTGAAAGGACGCGCCGAACTGCGCCTTCAGCCAGTCCTGCAAGCCCAGATGCCCGTTCCAGGCAATGCCTTCAAAGAAAGGGTAGACAAAACCAACAAGTATGAAAGTCGCCGCCAATTGCGGGTTAAACCGGGCGCGCTCGGCGATGCCGCCGGAAACGATGGCGGGAATCGCCGCCGCAAAGGTCAACAGGAAGAAAAACTTGACCAAATCGTAGCCGCTTTTCTGCGTCAATGTTTCCGCGCCAGCAAAAAAGTCGACGCCATAGGCAATGCCGTAACCGATGAAAAAATAGGCAATGGTGGAAACCGCAAAATCGGTGATGATTTTTACCAGCGCATTAACCTGATTCTTGCGCCGCACCGTGCCCAGTTCAAGAAAGGCGAAGCCGGCGTGCATCGCCAGCACCATAATAGCGCCGAGCAAAATAAACAACACATCGTTGCTGACCGTCAGTTTTTCCATGCGACCCTCGCACCAGTAAATAATCCGGGCTGACAATCAAGAATCGTTCCAACAATGACAAGCCACTGTTATTATTTTGAATGCACCAGAATCATGCAGCGCGCCATGGACCATAGTGGTGCATCAACAGCTCTTACGCACCGTATTGGCGCAGACCACGAACATGGGAAGAACACACCTGCCGCCAGCTTACTATGCATAGCAAGTCTTCCAGCGAACAGCGCCTGCGGGCTGAGCAGGCACTGTAGACAATCCCAAACTCGGCTCGTTATTGTCTTGATAGAGAGGCCCACTAAAATCCGAAAGGGTCGCGGAAAATAAAAAACCGGCTAGAAGCCGGTTTTTTAAGGTTTTGTTTGGTTGCGGGGGTAGGATTTGAACCTACGACCTTCGGGTTATGAGCCCGACGAGCTGCCAGACTGCTCCACCCCGCGTCAACGAAAAACATTATACCGTCATTACTCATCAACATCAAGAAAAATCTTGAAAAACTGCCTATCTGTTTGATTTTTAATCATGAGTACAGATGACAATACACTTCCTGCCCGGCATCGGCACGCGTGACCGCCGGATAGGTTTGGCGGCAGACTGGCAAAGCATGGCGGCAACGCGGGTGAAAGTGGCAGCCTTCCGGTGGATTGGCCGACGAAGGCAGGTCGCCTGCCAGGCGGATGATTTCGCGCTTGCTGCCTGAATCGGCGACGGGCACGGCGGAAAGCAGCGCCTGTGTGTAGGGATGGCGCGGCTGATTTAACACTTGTCCGGCATCCCCTCGTTCAACGATGCGCCCGAGGTACATGACCGCCACTTCATGGGCAAAGTATTCCACCACCGCCAGGTTGTGGGTAATGAAGAGATAAGCCAGCCCCAGGCTGTCCTGCAATGATTTCAGCAGATTCAATATCTGCGCCTGGACGGAAACGTCCAGGGCGCTGGTGGGTTCGTCGCAGACAATCAGCTTGGGAGCGACCGCCAGGGCGCGTGCAATGGCAATACGCTGGCGCTGCCCGCCGGAAAACTCGTGGGGATAGCGGCGCAATGCTTCCGATGCCAGCCCGACCTGTTGCAACAGCGCTTCCATGCGCGTCAGCCGTTGCTCTTTCCCGGCACCGGGGTTAAGCGCAGCCATGCCTTCTTCAAGGATGTCCCCCACCCGCATGCGCGGGTCGAGCGAGGCATAGGGGTCCTGGAAAATCACTTGCAGGTCGGCGCGGTGGAGACGCATCCGCGCCGCGCCTAGGCCGACCAGTTCTGTGCCGGCGTAGCGCACGCTGCCGGCAATGCCGGGAGACAGTTGCAGGATGCCCTTGCCCACCGTGGTCTTGCCGCAGCCGGATTCACCCACCAGTGCCAAAGTACGCCCGGCGGAAATCGCCAGGTCGACGCCATCGACTGCCCTGACATGCCCGGCAACACGCTGAAACAGTCCCTTGCGAATGGGAAAATGCACTTTCAATCCGGCGACTTCAAGCAATGGTCTGGCGGAATTAATTTCACCGTCGCCCCCTGTAGGAGGGGGCTTGCCCCCGAGGTTTTGATTTTCTGGCGGCTGAATGGAAAAGCTCGGGGCCATACCCGACAGCCTGTCGGCTTGGGCACAAGAGTCCCCTCCTACCGGCAAGGCTGTGTTTTTATGAAGCGCCACGGCCAAGGCGCTAACCGCCAGCGTCTCCGTCAAGTGACAACGCACCCCCGCCTCCCCGGTTTCACGCCATTGCGGCACGCTGTCACGGCAAACGGCGGCGGCATGGGGGCATCGCGGCGCGAAACGGCAACCTTCAAAGGATTGATCCAGTCTGGGCGGCGCGCCGGCGATGACGTCGAGCAATTGCCCGCGCTTGCCGCGCCCAGGCAGTGAAGCGAACAACTTTTGCGTGTAGGGATGGTGCGGCGTGCTGAAAAAATCGCGGCGTTCGGCCAATTCGACGATCTGACCGGCATACATCACCGCCACGCGATCGGCCATTTCCGCCACTACGCCCAAGTCGTGGGTAATCAGCAGAATTGCCATGCCGCGCTTCCTCTGCAAACCGCGCAACAACTCCAGCACCTGCGCCTGGATGGTGACATCGAGTGCCGTTGTAGGTTCGTCGGCGATCAGCAATTCCGGTTCGCAGGCCAATGCAATGGCAATCATCACGCGCTGCTTCATCCCGCCGGAAAGCTGGAACGGATAATTGCCACAACGACGCACGGCATCGGGTATACCGACCTCATCGAGCAGTTCGGCGGCGCGGCCCTGCGCGGCCCGGCTATCCAGCCCGGCGTGACGCCGCAGTACTTCGACGATCTGCTGCCCGACGGTGAGCACCGGGTTCAGGCTGGTCATCGGTTCCTGAAAGATCATGGCAATGCGCTTGCCGCGCACGTCGCGCATGGCATTTTCCGGCAAGGACAACAATTCCTCGCCCCCCAGTTTGACCGAACCGGCAACCACCCTCCCCGCTTCCGGCAACAGGCGCATCAGGGACAGCGCGGTCATGGATTTTCCGCAGCCCGATTCACCGAGCAGTGCGAAAGTCTCGTGGCGGCGGATGGCAAAGGTCACACCGTCCACGGCACGCACTGTGGCCTTGCCGCTTTCCAACTCGGTGGTGAGGTTCTCCACCTGTAACAGCGGCGGTAACGGAACGGGGTTCATTTCATCCTCGGATCGAACGCATCGCGCACGCTATCGGCAAACAGATTGGCCGCCAGCACCAGCGTGAACATGAAACTGAAGGCCGCCGCCAGCGACCACCACACCATCGGCTCGCGCGCCATTTCCAGACGCGCGGCATTGATCATGTTGCCCCAGCTCTGGGTGGTGGGATCGACGCCGACGCCGACATAAGAGAGCACCGCCTCGGCCAGCACCAGCCCGGAAAAATCCAGCACCACGGCAATCAGCACGATATGCATGACGTTGGGCAGGATATGGCGCAGGATGATGCGCAGATGCCCGACGCCGAAGGCTGCCGCCGCCTGAATGAAGTCGGCCTCGCGCAACTTCATCGCCTCGCCGCGCAACAGGCGGCACAGGCCGGTCCAACTGGTCACGCCGAGGATCAGGCAGAGAAACAGCAGACGCATGTCGGCGCGCGCATTGACGGTGTCGAAAGCCTCCGCGTTGCCGTCCATGTAGACCTGAAGCATCAGCACCGCCGCAGCGATCAGCAACACGCCGGGAATCGAATTCAGCGTGGTGTAAAGGTACTGGATGACATCGTCCACCCAGCCACGGAAATAACCCGCCGCAATCCCCAGCAACAAGGCAAAAGGCAGCATCACCAGAGTGGTGACGGTACCGATCACCAAGCCGGTACGGATGCTTTTCAGGGATAAATAGAACACGTCCTGCCCGACCTTGTCGGTGCCGAAAATATGGTAGTGAAACGACAACGCCGCTGCCGCCGATGCGGCAAGCAAAATCCCGCCCAGCGCCGTCAGAATGGTGCGCCACGGCAGGTCGTCATCCTGCCCATGCCGGATCAGGTGCCACGCCGCGCCAGCCGGAATTCCGCGCCGTCGCGCCAGCGTCAGCACCAGCAGCAGCACGCACCCCCACCACAACACCAGCCCGTGGAACACCCCCTTGGCAGCGGTAACGGCAATATCGCCCAGGCGTTCGTCCGGGCTTTCCAAGTGCGCCCCGCCGTATTTCAGGCGTGGGAAGGCCCGCGCCTGCCCGCCATCCGGCAGTTCCGTGGTTTCCTTGGCGTAAAGGTGCAGAGCGAACGGGGCGGAATAGGTTTTTTCCGTGTGCTTGCGCAAGGAAGTCGCCATCAGGTCAAAAACGCTCAGCACTTCCGGCGAATACTGGCGCGCTCCGCCGTTTTGGGCTTGCGGCAGGGAGAACCGCAGATGCAGCGAATCCAGCAGGCCAATCGCGGTGAAGGCCGCCAAGACCACGGCGGAAACCATGCCCACCCGGCTGCGCGCCACCTTGCGCCAAGGGGCGACGAGGTGCTCGTGGCGCCGGATGCGCCAGGCATAGAAAACCACCCCGGCCACCAGCAGCCAGATCAGGGCATCGGTCCACAACAGGACAGGCTTGAACAGGATCATTCGAGACGTATCCGCGGGTCGACCAGGGTATAAGAAATATCCGTCAGCACCAGCCCGACGATGTACAGGAAGGAACCGAGAAACACCATGGCGCGCACCACGGCAAAATCCTGCGCGTTGATGGCGTCGATGGTATAGCTGCCCAAGCCGGGAATGCCGAAAAACGATTCGCTCACCAGACTGCCCATGAACAGCAGCGGAATCACCACCACCACCCCGGTCAGGATGGGAATCATGGCGTTCTTCAATACGTGGCCGAACAGCACGGCAAGCTCCGACAGCCCCTTGGCGCGCGCGGTGCGCACGTAGTCCTTGTTGGCTTCTTCGAGAAAGATGGTGCGATACCAGCGCGCGCCGCTGCCGATGCCGCTCACCACCCCGATCAGCACCGGCAGGATGAGAAACTTGAAGGCATCTGCGCCGCCCTCGAAACCGGAAATCGGCACCAGATGCCACATCTTGCTCACCAGATATTGCCCGCCGATGATGTAGAACAAGCCGGAAACCGACATCATCGCCACGCATAGCACCACCCCGGAAAAGTCGATGTAGGTGGCGCGGAAAAACGCCATCAGCATGGCAAAGGTGATATTCACCGCCAACCCCACCAGCAGCACCGGCAGGGCGATGGACAGGCTCGGCCACATGCGCGCGCGAATGTCGCGTCCGATGTCGCGTCCTTCATCCGAACGCCCGAATTCAAAGGCGAACATGCTCACCGACTTCTCGAAAAAAATGGTCTCGCCGGCCTTGTCCACCCCGCTTGCCGCACTGTTCCACAGCAGCGGCTTGTCGTAGCCGCGTTCCCCCTTCCACTTGGCGATGGCTTCCGGCGTGACGTGCTTGACGCCCAGGTGAATGCGCGCCATATCGTCGGGAGTATTGACCACGAAAAACAAGGCAAAGGTGAGCAGGTTCACCCCGACCAGGATGGGGATGGCGTAGAGGAGGCGGCGCAGAATGTAGGCGATCACCGGGCGGTTCCCCGTTCTTTGCGCCGCCAGGCGGTCAGCGCCGGGGCCATGGCCGCCGCCAGCACAGCCAGCAACACCCCGGCCGGCCACCAGATGGGCGGGTTCCACTCGCTGCGTTTTATGGTGCGCAGGGCGCTATCGATACGCGCGTATTTCAGGCTGTTATTGGCCATCAGATTGGGTTTCTGGTTTTGATACCAGGCATGGTTGAGGCTGTATTGCTTGGGATGGAACCCCCAGATCCACGGCGCATCACGGCGTGCGATAACCAGCATCTCGTCGATGATGCGCTGGCGTTCCGGGCTGTTGTCCATGTTCTTCATTTTCTCGAACAGACGGTCGAATTCGGGATTCTCGTAGTTCGCCGAATTCTCGCCGTCCTTACCGACGCGCGCATTCGGGCCATACAGCAGGAAGAGGAAATTTTCCGGGTCGGGATAGTCGGCGTTCCAGCCCCAATGGAAAATCTGCGCGTTGCCCTTGCGTATCTTGTCCTGGAAGCGGTTGTAATCAGTGTTGCGCACCACCAGTTGCACGTCGAGTTTCTGGAACTGCTTGCGTATCCAGTCGAGGCGCGCCTTGTCGTCAGGCCCGCCGGCAGTAAGATCAAGATAGAGCAGCAATGGCTTGCCGGTCTTTTCATCGCGCCCGCCGGGATAACCCGCCTCCGCCAGCAGCCGCCGCGCTTCATCGATGGACTTGCGCCGCGCCTGGCCCTGCGCCCATTCGTAAACCTGGGGATTGATGCCCGCCGCGCCGTCACGGAAACCGAAGATGCCCGGCGGCAACGGCCCCTGCGCCGGAATGCCGCGCCCATTGGCAAAAATCGAGATGAATTCCTCGTAATCCATGACAATGGAAATCGCCTGCCGGAGCTTGCGTCCGCGTTCCGATAAGCCCCCCACCACCGGGTCGAGCATGTTGAACCCGTAATAATAGTTGGTCGCCGTCACCGTGGTCTGCAACTGGATACCCTTGTCACGCATCAGGTCGGTGACGTCGGCCTCGCCCTGGGTGGTCACGCGCACCGCCTGGTCGAAGCTGTCCGAACTGATGCCGGAGGCGTCGTAATAGCCTTGCAGGAACTTGTTCCAGTAGGGAATGCTTTCCTTTTCCAGGCTGAATATCACCTTGTCGATGAACGGCAACGGTTTGCCCGCGTCGCGCAGCAGGCCGACGGCGGCGTCCTGCGCTTCGCCCTCGGTCGGGTAGCTCTCGCCGTGGAAAAACGGGTTTCTTTCCAGCACCATGCGCCGGTTGGGATCGTTCTCGGCCAGAAGGTAGGGGCCGGTGCCGATGGGGTACCAGTCGAGGGTGAGATTCTTTTCCGCCATGCCCGGCTGGTTGTAGAAATGTTCGGCCTCGGGCGGCACCGGCGCGAAAAACGGCATCGCCAGCCAATACTGGAATTGCGGATATTTTCCTTTCAGCTTCACGCGGTAGGTATAGCGGTCGAGCGCCTGCGCCCCTTCCAGCGGGGTATTTTCGAGGTCGAGACGCCCTTCCCTGGCGGTTGTCGCCAGCGTTTTGGCATATTCCTTCAGGCCGACGATATATTCGTTCATCACCCCGAGTATCGGCGAATGCAGCTTGGGGTGCGCCAGCCGCTTGATCTGGAAGACGTAATCGGCGGCCACCAGCTCGCGCGTTCCGGTCTGCGGAAAATCCGCCAGCGTGTGAACCTTCGCCAGTTCGTGCGCGCCAAGCTGGTGATAAAGGAAATGGCCTTCCTGGTCCTTGGCGAATGCCGGGTGCGGCTGGTAGCGGATGCCCGGCTTGATGCGGATATCCCAGATGCTGAACGCCACGGCGGCGGCGGGCGCATCCTGCGGCAGGATTTTCCCTTGCGCATCGACGAAACGCGGCTGGGGCATTTCCGCTGCCGCCAGCGGAATCAGGGTATAAGGGCGCTTGAGGTAGTGATATTGCAGCGGCGGCTCGTAAATCTGCGCGGTAAAGGTGATTTCATTGGAACTGTAGGACTGCACCGGATCAAGGTGCTTGGGACGCGACGAAAAGGAAGAATAGAGGATGTTTCTGCCTTCATCAGCGACCGGATAGGGGTTGTTCCACGGGGTATCGCTACACCCGGCCAGCGGCAAGGCCAGCAAAGTCGGCAACAGCAAGAAGCGGGCGCCATCCAGCGCCCGCCCAACCATGCTTCGCATCTGGTAAAGCCTCAGTTTCCGGCAGCCGCTTCCTCGGCATTACCCAGCGCGGTGATGTTGAAACCGCCATCGACATAGGTAATCTCGCCGGTCATGCCGCTTGCCAGGTCGCTGCACAGGAAAGCCGCGACGTTGCCGACTTCCTCAATGCTCACGTTGCGCCGCATCGGCGCATGTTTTTCGTTGTAAGACAAAAGCTTGCCGAAATCCGAGATGCCGCTGGCCGCCAGCGTCTTGATCGGTCCGGCGGACAGGCCGTTCACGCGGATACCCTGCGGCCCGAGGCTGGAAGCCATATAGCGCACGTTGGCCTCCAGGCTAGCCTTGGCCAAGCCCATCACGTTGTAATGCGGCACCGTGCGTTCGGCGCCGAGATAGGACAAGGTCAACAGGGAGGCGTTGCGCCCCGCCATCATCGGCAAGCCGGCCTTGGCCAGGGCGGTGAAACTGTAGGAGCTGATGTCGTGGGCGATGCGAAAATTCTCGCGCGTCACGGAACTCACGTAATCCCCCGCCAGCGCCGCCTTGGGAACGAAGGCGATGGAATGCACGATGCAATCCAGGCCGTCCCAGTGCTTGCCCAGGTCGGCGAAAAGCTGTTCGATCTGCTCGTCGCTGCCGACATCGCAGGGAAAAACCAGGTCGGTGCCGAATTCCTTCGCCAAGTCGCTCACCCGCTCCCTGATCTTGTCGTTCTGATAGGTAAAGGCCAGGTCGGCACCCTCGCGCTTCATCGCGGCGGCAATGCCGTAGGCGATGGAGCGGTTGCTGATCAAGCCGGTAATCAATGCGCGTTTGTTTGCCAGAAAACCCATGTTCGTCCCTTCCATACTGTGGATTGCAGAAATCCCGTGGATCGTTGAATTCAGGAAGCGCGCATTATACCCCACGGGGAAATTTTTCACCTGCGGGTCGGCCAGCGAACGCATGGCGCATTGTCCCTTCTTGCCATACGGGAATGCTTACAGTATGTTGACACTCTTGCCGCACGCCACTCATGCCGACCTGGTTTGATGATGCGCGGGATAAACAAAAAAATCGGGGAAAACAATGCGCTTTTTCTGGAAAATGCTGCCGCTGCTGACGGCGGGAATTTTCATTCTGCCTGTCGGCGTATCGGCGGCAAACGACGATGTGCCGCTCAACCTGGTCGGCGCTTCGGTCATCGCGGCGGAACAGGCGCGCGCCCTGGCAGGCAAGGCGCGCTTTATCGATACCCGCAT
Organism: uncultured Sulfuricella sp.; assembly: GCA_964527565.1. Taxonomy (GTDB): domain Bacteria; phylum Pseudomonadota; class Gammaproteobacteria; order Burkholderiales; family Sulfuricellaceae; genus JAGXQV01. The sequence goes on from CAZGOY010000002.1 coordinate 117,235, forward strand.
ACTCCATGATTACCTGGCCGGACACCTCCCCGGCGCCGTCCATATTCACTACAAGGAACGCTCGGCGCGTTCGGCGGGTTTCGAGCCGGCACTGGACGACGTGCCCGCCTTTGTGGCCCGCCTGCGCAAATTCGTGCCGGGGCGCGACACCCCTCTGGTGTTCTATTGTAACGGCGTGTCCTGCTGGAAATCCTACAAGGGTGCGCGCGCCGCGCTGCACGACGGCTATCGCCAGGTCTACTGGTTCCGGGGCGGCATGAGGGAATGGCAGGAACGCCGTTTCGAAACGGTTAGCGAATAAGCATGCGTTTTTTTCCCAGGTCCATCAAATGGCAAATGGTGGTGGTTACAGCCATCGCCTTCCCGGTCACGCTGTTCGCCTTCGGCTGGCTGTCGCTGGGGCACGTGCGCGACAGTTCGCGAATTACCGCCGACTACCAGATGGCGCTGACCCGGCGCATTGCCCACGAACTGGACTCCAAGCTGGAAACCGCGCAAAACGCACTGGTGGCGCTATCCCGGCAAGTTTCTCCCACCATCCTGCTGCACCATGAAATCAGCAAAACCTGGCTAGACGAACGCACCAGTATCAAAGCGGCATTTTTTGACCAGGGACTTTTTCTGTTCGACCGGGAAGGCCGTCTTCTCGGCGCTTCCAGCGATATTTCCGATGCCGCCCTACCCCCCGAATTTTCCCGCTGGGTAAAACTGACTGCCCGCGTCGAAGAACCGATCATTTCCACCCCCTTCTGGAGCGGCGGCACAGCGCCGGAGGCGGGGTCACGCACCATGTTGTCGCTGGTCACCGCCCCGGTTACCGGGGAAAACGGAGAAACCCTGGGAGTGCTGGCGGGCGCGCTGAACATGAACCGGGAAAACATGCTGGGCAGCGTGACGCGCCTCGCCTTGGGTGAAAGCGGGTATTTTTTCATGACTTCATGGGACAACACGCTGGTCATGCATCCCGACGCCAGCCTGCTGATGCGCAAGGATATCCACCCGGTACCGGCGGCTCTGCTGGAGCGTGCGTCCCACGGTTTTCGCGGCGCCGTGGAAACCACCGCGCAAAACGGCGAAGCCGTGCTATCCACGCTGACCAAACTGCAAAGCACCGGCTGGGTACTGGGCGCCAATCATCCGACCGGCGAGGCCTACGGTGCATTTCACCAACAGCAGCGCGAGGTCGCCGCTTTTATCGGCCTCGGCATCGTCATCGCCTCGCTCATCACCTGGCTATTGATGCGTCTGTTCGTTACGCCGCTGGGGCGGCTCGCCGCCGACATTGAAGCCATCGACGTCAGCGGCGAACACTTGGCCCATGTCGAGGTCAGCGGCAGCGCCCTGGAAATCACCCGGCTGGCCAATACCTTCAACCATCTTCTGGTGCGGCTCAACGAAGACCGTAAAAGGATGGCGCTTTCTGCCAGCGTCTTTGAAAACGCCCATGAAGGCATCATGATTACCGATGCCGATTTGCACATCCTCTCGGCTAACACCGCCTTCACCAGCATCACCGGCTATCCGCTCGAGGAAGTGTGGGGAAAGAATCCCGCCATTCTCCGCTCGGGGCGCCACGACCAGGCCTTTTACCGGGAAATGTGGCACAGCATCGTCAGCCGCGACAGCTGGCGCGGCGAAATCTGGAACCGCCGCCGCAACGGCGAAATTTACCCCGAGCTGCTCAACATCAACGCCGTGCGCAACGAAGACGGCGGCATCTCGCATTACGTCGCGATTTTCTCTGACATCACCGAAATCAAGAATACCCAGAACATGCTCGAAGCGATGGCCACCACCGACGTGCTTACCGGCCTGCCCAACCGCGCCCTGCTTGCCGACCGGCTGGAACAGGCAATGGCCCATTCGCGCCGCCTGGACCGCCTGCTAGCCATCGCCTTCATCGACCTGGACGGTTTCAAGGCCGTCAACGACAGCGCCGGCCACCATTTCGGTGACCGCCTGCTGGTCGAAGTTGCGGAACGCTTCAAAATCCAGGCGCGCGCCGGCGATACCGTGGCTCGCCTGGGCGGCGACGAGTTTGTCCTGCTCATCACCGACGTGGTCGAACAGGAGGAAATCCTCATCGCCTTGCAGCGCATTCTTCTGGACATCTCCCGGCCCTACGAGATTGACGGGCGCAACGTGAGTATCGGCGCCTCCATCGGCGTCACCCTCTTTCCGCACGACAACGCGGACCCGGAAACCCTGATCCGCCATGCCGACCAGGCCATGTATCAGGCCAAGAACGAAGGGCGCGGGCGCATCCACATTTTCGATGCCGCCCACGACCGCGAAATCCAGACCCGCCACCAGCAGGTCGAACGCATCCGCGCGGGACTCCATGATGGCGAAATGCTGCTCTACTACCAACCCAAGGTAAACATGCTCACCGGCCGCGTCATCGGTGCCGAAGCCCTGTTGCGCTGGCGCCACCCCGAACAGGGAATCCTGGCACCACCACAATTCCTATCGCTGTTTTTCGACCATGAAATCATCGTCGAAATCGGCGATTGGGTCATCATCCAGGCCCTGCGCCAGATGGAAGAATGGCAGGAATCCGCCGGACTCACGCTACCGGTCAGCATCAACCTCTCCGCCCGCCACCTGATCCGCCCCGGCTTCGCCGAAGACCTGCGCAAACGCTTCCAGCGCCAACCCGCCCTGCTCCCGGAATGGCTGGAAATCGAAATCCTCGAATCCGACGCTCTCCTCGACATCGGCCACGTCCAGCGCACCATCGAGGAATGCCAGAGCTTCGGCGTGACTTTCGCTCTCGACGATTTCGGCACGGGCTATTCCTCGCTCGCCTATCTCAAGAACATCCCGGCGAACACCCTCAAAATTGACCGTTCCTTCGTCCACAACATGCTCGACGACCCCGACGACCTCGCCATTGTCCAGGGCGTAGTGCAACTCGCCGAAGTTTTCGAGCGCCAGGTAGTCGCCGAAGGGGTGGAAACGCTCCAGCACGAAGCGGCCCTCGTCCACCTGGGCTGCACGCTGGCGCAAGGCTACGGCATCGCCCGCCCGATGCCTCCCGCCGACATCCCGGCATGGGTCATTGCCTATGAATCAGGCCAGGGCGGGATCAAGAACAAGCTGCGCAAGCTGACATAACGGCAATCAATTCCCTCATTGCTCGCACCCTATCAAGCGGGATTACCCGCACATATCCGGGAAAAATTGCCATTTCTGCGCTCAGCCGGTAGAATGCGCGGCTTCGGGGTGTAGCGTAGCCTGGTAGCGCGCCTGGTTTGGGACCAGGATGTCGGGAGTTCGAATCTCTCCACCCCGACCAGTTTCGCCGTCTTGAAGTGCCCGTAGCTCAACCGGATAGAGCACCAGCCTTCTAAGCTGGGGGTTGCGGGTTCGATTCCTGCCGGGCACGCCATATTGAATCAGTAACCCCTGATCTTTCGCGGATTCCTGTCATGCTCAAGCTGCGCGGCGGCAACGCCCTCTCTTCCTTTCGTCTCGAAAAACTTTACCAAGCACTGAAAACCAGCGTGCCGGAAGTTGCCCATATCCACGCCGAATACTGGCATTTCGCCGAAACAGCGCGCGATCTGACGGCATCCGAACTGTCGGTGCTGGAAAAAATCCTTACCTACGGCCCGGCCAGCCCGGTCGAGGCGCCGGAGGGTGAGTTGCTGTTGGTGGTACCGCGTTTGGGCACCATTTCACCGTGGTCGTCTAAAGCCAGCGACATCGCGCAGCATTGCGGATTGGCAACACTCGAACGGCTGGAGCGCGGGGTGGCCTTTTACGTGCAAAAGCACGACGGCTCACCGCTGACAGCCGCAGAAAAACAGGTGCTGCTGCCGCTGATTCACGACCGCATGACGGAAACCGTGCTGGCCGACCTGGATAACGCAGCCAGGCTCTTCCAACATGCCCAGCCCGCGCCGCTGGCCAGCGTGGATGTCCTGACGGGCGGCAAGACCGCGCTGGAGGAAGCAAATCGCAGCATGGGGCTGGCATTGTCGCCGGACGAGATCGACTATCTGGTGGAAAATTTCACCCGTATCGGCAGGAATCCCACCGATGTCGAGCTGATGATGTTCGCCCAGGCCAATTCCGAACATTGCCGCCACAAGATTTTCAACGCCGACTGGCTGATCGACGGCGTTACGCAGGAAAAATCCCTTTTCGCCATGATCCGCAATACGCACCAGTTGAACCCGTGCGGCACGGTGGTGGCGTATTCCGATAATTCCTCGATTATCGAGGGCGCACGCGTCAAGCGTTTTTATCCCGATGCACAAGGGGCTTACGGTTTTGTCGAGGATGAAACCCATATCCTGATGAAGGTGGAAACCCATAACCACCCCACCGCCATTTCCCCCTTTCCCGGCGCTGCCACCGGTTCGGGCGGAGAAATCCGCGACGAGGGCGCGACTGGGCGCGGCTCGCGCCCCAAGGCCGGGCTGACTGGCTTTTCCGTCTCCAACCTGAATATTCCCGGCTTCACCCAGCCTTGGGAAAGCCCGTATGGCAAGCCGGGACGCATCGCTTCTCCCCTGCAAATCATGCTGGAAGGCCCCATCGGCGGTGCGGCGTTCAATAACGAATTCGGTCGTCCCAACCTGGCTGGCTATTTCCGCACCTTCGAAGAGGAAGCGGCTGGGGAAATGCGTGGCTATCACAAGCCCATCATGTTGGCGGGCGGCGTCGGCAACATCGCTGCGCGCCACGCCTTCAAGGAGAAGATCGCCCCCGGCGCGCTGATTATCCAGCTGGGTGGACCGGCGATGCTGATCGGCCTGGGCGGTGGCGCGGCTTCCAGCATGGATACCGGCGCCAACGCGGAAAACCTGGATTTCGATTCGGTGCAGCGCGGCAACCCGGAAATGCAGCGCCGTTGCCAGGAAGTCATCGACCGCTGCTGGCAGTTGGGCGACGCCAATCCCATCGTTTCGATCCACGACATCGGTGCTGGCGGCCTTTCCAACGCCCTGCCGGAACTGGTCAACGATGCCGGTTGCGGCGGGCATTTTCACCTGCGCGAAGTCCATAACGAAGAACCGGGCATGACGCCCATGCAAATCTGGTGCAACGAGGCGCAGGAACGCTACGTGCTGGCGATTCGCGCGGAGCATCGCGCCTTGTTCGACGCCATTTGCGAGCGCGAGCGCTGCCCCTACGCCGTGCTTGGCGAGGCGACGGCGGAACAACGCCTGATCCTGGAAGACCGCCACTTCGGCAATCGTCCTATCGACATGGAACTGGCGGTGCTGCTCGGCAAGCCGCCCAAAATGACGCGCGACGTGGCGCGGGTAGAAAAACGCCTGCCGCCCTTTGATGTCACCGGCATTGACCTGCGCGAAGCGGCTTTCCGTGTGTTGCGCCTGCCTGCCGTGGCGGACAAGACCTTTCTCATCAGCATCGGCGACCGTACCGTCGGCGGCATGACGGCGCGCGACCAGTTCGTCGGCCCCTGGCAGGTACCGGTTGCCGACGTGGCGGTCACCTTGGCCGGATTTGAAGAATACCGCGGCGAAGCCTTTGCTATGGGTGAGCGCACCCCACTGGCGTTGATTAGTCCCGCAGCCTCCGGGCGCATGGCCATCGGCGAGGCGATCACCAATATCGCAGCGGCGGCCATCACCGATCTTGGAGACGTCAAGCTCTCGGCCAACTGGATGGCGGCCGCCGGGCATCCCGGAGAAGACGCAGCGTTGTACGATACGGTGCGCGCGGTGGGCATGGAGCTGTGCCCGCAATTGGGCATCAGCATCCCGGTGGGTAAGGACTCGATGTCGATGAAAACGGTGTGGGAGGAAAATGGCGCGAAAAAATCCGTTACCGCGCCGCTCTCGCTGATTATCTCGGCCTTTGCCCCCTGCGAGGATGCCCGCCGCACACTCACTCCGCAATTGCGTACCGACGCCGGGGACACCGACCTCATCCTGATCGACCTGGGACACGGGAAAAACCGCCTGGGAGGCTCGGCACTGGCACAAGCTTACAAGCAAATCGGCAATCAGGCGCCTGACGTGCTGACCGCCACCTCATTGAAAGCATTTTTCAACGTTATCCAAAAGCTTAATGGCGAGAACCGCCTGCTGGCCTACCACGACCGTTCCGACGGCGGTCTGTTCGCGACCCTGTGTGAAATGCAGTTTGCCGGGCACACCGGCGTGACGGTGGAAATCGGCGAGCTATGCATCGAACGCCTGGCCGCCGACGCAGAAGAACAGGACAGCGATGACGACACCGACATCGAGGCCGTGCTGCCAACCGGCTTCACCGAGCGTATTTTCGGCGTCCTGTTCAACGAGGAACTGGGTGCCGTCCTGCAAGTGCGCCGCGCGGATACCCCGGCAGTCATGGAAACCTTCTTTGCCGCCGGCCTGCGCGGCGAGTTGCATGTGATCGGCACACTGAGCAACGACGACCGCCTTTCCATCACGCGCAACGGGGTGGAAGTGTTCGGCGCCGCTCGCATGGAATTGCAGCGGGCCTGGTCGGAAACCACCTTTCGCCTGCAAACCCTGCGCGACAACCCGCAGTGCGCGCAACAGGAATATGCGCGCCTGCTCGACACCGCCGACCCCGGCCTACACACTTCCCTGACGTTCGCTCCGCAGGAGAACCCGGCCGCGCCATTCATTCACACCGCCGTCCGTCCGCGCGCCGCCATCCTGCGCGAACAGGGCGTCAACGGCCAGGTGGAAATGGCCGCCGCCTTCGACCGCGCTGGCTTTGAAGCCGTGGATGTCCACATGAGCGACATCATCAGTGGGCGCGTGGCGCTGGAAAGTTTTCACGGCCTGGCGGCCTGCGGCGGTTTTTCGTATGGCGACGTGCTGGGTGCGGGTGAAGGCTGGGCAAAATCCATTCTCTTCAACCCGCGCGCCCGGGAACAGTTCGAAGCTTTCTTCCAGCGTAGCGACACCTTTGCGCTGGGGGTATGCAACGGTTGCCAGATGATGAGCAACCTGCACGACATCATTCCCGGCGCGCAGCACTGGCCGCATTTCGTGCGCAACAAGTCGGAACAGTTCGAAGCGCGTTTCGTCATGGTGGAGGTGCAGGACAGCCCATCGATCTTCCTCGACGGCATGGCCGGCAGCCGCCTGCCCATCGTCGTTGCGCACGGCGAAGGACACGCCGAATTCCGCGATGCCGCGCAACGGGCCGCCGCACAAGCCCAGGTGGCGCTACGTTACATCGACAACTTTGGAAAAGTGACGGAAACCTACCCTGCCAACCCCAATGGTTCACCCGCCGGCATCACCGGCCTGACCACTCCAGATGGACGTTTTACCATCATGATGCCGCACCCCGAGCGCGTATTCCGTAGCGTGCAGCATTCATGGCATCCCGGAATTTGGGGCGAGGACGGCCCGTGGCTACGCATGTTCCGCAACGCGCGCAAGTGGCTGGGGTAAAGCGAAAAAGTACGGCAACAAAAAAGCGGCTGAAAAGCCGCTTTTTTGTTGCCGTAAATACTGAAGGGTTACTGCGGCGCAACCTCGGCAGGCCTAGCAGGTGCTTCCATCAGGGCTTTCATGGACAGGCGCAGGCGGCCCTTTTCATCGGCTTCGAGCACCTTGACGCGCACAACCTGACCTTCCTTGAGGTGGTCGGTGACGCTGTTGACGCGCTCGTGGGCAATCTGGGAGATGTGCAGCAGACCATCCTTGCCCGGCAACACGCTGACGATAGCACCGAAATCCAGCAGTTTGAGCACGGTGCCTTCATAAGTGCGTCCGACTTCCACCTCGGCAGTGATTTCCTCGATGCGCTTCTTCGCCATTTCGCAGGCATCCAGGCCCTGACAGGCGATGTTCACCGTGCCGTCCTCGGCGATGTCGATGGTGGTGCCGGTTTCTTCGGTCAGCGCGCGGATCACGGCGCCGCCCTTGCCGATCACGTCGCGGATCTTTTCCGGATTGATCTTCATGCTGACGATGCGCGGCGCATAAGCGGACATTTCATGGCGCGGCCCGTCGATGGACTGCTTCATGATGTTGAGGATGTGCATGCGGCCTTCGCGCGCCTGGGTCAGCGCAACCTGCATGATTTCCTTGGTGATGCCCTGGATCTTGATGTCCATCTGCAAGGCGGTGACGCCCGCTTCGGTACCGGCCACCTTGAAATCCATGTCGCCAAGGTGATCTTCGTCGCCGAGGATGTCGGTCAACACGGCAAAGCGGTTGCCATCCTTGATGAGGCCCATGGCAATACCGGCGACGTGCGCCTTCATCGGCACACCGGCATCCATCAGCGCGAGACAGCCGCCACACACCGAGGCCATCGAGCTGGAACCGTTGGATTCGGTGATTTCAGAAACCACGCGCATGGTGTAACCGAATTCATCCGGCCCCGGCAGCGCGGCAACCAGCGCGCGCTTGGCGAGGCGGCCATGGCCGATTTCACGGCGCTTGGGCGTGCCCACGCGACCGCATTCGCCGGTGGCATAGGGCGGAAAGTTGTAATGCAGCATGAAGCGGTCTTTGTACTCCCCTTGCAGCGCGTCGATGATCTGCTCGTCGCGCCCGGTACCCAGGGTGGCAACAGCCAGCGCCTGCGTTTCGCCGCGGGTGAACAACACCGAGCCGTGGGCACGCGGCAATACGCCGGTGCGGATGGTGATGGGACGCACGGTGCGCGTGTCGCGGCCGTCGATGCGCGGCTCGCCTTGCAGAATCTGGCCGCGCACAATTTTTGCCTCAAGATCGAAAAAGACGTTCTTGATGAAGTTGACGCGGTCGGCATCGGCGCCCTCGCCAGCCACTGCGGCAATCACGCCGTCACGGATGGCGTTGACGCGCTTGTAGCGTTCCTGCTTCTGCCTGATCTGATAGGCGGCGGCAAGGTCGGCCTGCGCCAGCTCGCCGACCTTGCCGATCAGCGCCTCATCCTTGGGGGCGGGCGCCCAATCCCAGGCTTCTGCGGCGGCTTCGTCGGCCAACTCGTTAATGGCGTTGATGGCTGCCTGCAATTGCTGGTGCCCATAAACCACGGCACCCAGCATCACGTCTTCGGGCAACTCCAGCGCTTCCGACTCAACCATCAGCACCGCCTGTTGCGTACCGGCGACGACCAAATCCAGTTGGCTCTCATTTAACTCCGTGGCGGTGGGGTTCAGTACGTATTCGCCGTTCAAATAGCCGACGCGCGCCGCGCCGATCGGGCCGTTGAAGGGAATGCCGGAAACGGCCAGCGCAGCGGAAGCGCCGAGGACTGCGGGAATGTCCGAATCGATCTCCGGGTTGGAGGAAAGTACCGTGGCGACAATCTGCACCTCATTGTAGAAGCCCTCGGGAAACAGCGGGCGCAGGGGACGGTCAATGAGACGCGAGGTGAGAATTTCCTTTTCCGAAGGACGGCCTTCACGCTTGAAAAAACCGCCGGGAATCTTGCCGGCGGCATAGGTGCGTTCCTGATAATCCACGGTCAGCGGGAAAAAATCCTGGCCGGGTTTGGCGTTTCTGGCGCCAACTACGGTGACCAGAACCACGGTGTCGTCCATGTTTACGATGACGGCGCCACCGGACTGGCGGGCGATTTCACCGGTTTCGAGGGTCACCTGATGACGCCCGAATGAGAAGCTTTTTTTGATCTGTTTCAAGGGATTATCCTCTATTGATTGATCTGCGAGACCGCCGTGCGCAATACCGGAACGGCACCCAAGCCGCATGGGAGCCCGTGCGGCGGGTCAAGACGGCAAAGCGCTTGCGCGCCTCGCCTGGAAACGGAAATTACTTGCGCAAGCCGAGGCGTTCGATCAGCGAACGGTAACGGTCGGCGCTCTTGCCCTTGAGGTAATCCAGCAACTTGCGGCGCTTGCTCACCAGCTTCAGCAACCCGCGGCGGGAATGATGATCTTTGACGTGGGTCTTGAAATGGCCGGTCAGGTCGTTGATGCGCGCGGTCATCAGGGCAACCTGCACTTCGGGGGAACCGGTATCGGCATTGGCGCGCTGATAATCCTGCACGAGCTGTGCTTTCTGGGCACTGTTTACTGACATCTTGATCTTCTCCGAAACTCAAACATTGAAAAAAGGGCGATTATACCTGCTATCCAGACACTTTCTCAAGCAATTCTCGATAGTTAGACGGCAGAATGATTGAGCAAGCGCCGCGGCGCGATTTTTCCGTCATCCAGAAACTCGCCGACGCCCAGAAACAGACCGCCCTCCTCGTACAGGCGCACTTCTCCGTGCGCGTTCTGGCGGGGCAGCCAGACCGGGTTACCACGTTTAAGGTAAAAAGCACTATCGGCATCCAGCGTCACGCCGGGCAGATCAGCCACCAGCACATCGGGCGGTAACAGAACGGCATCGCGCTGTTCCGCGCTCATTTCGCCCAACTGGTCGAGCGTCAGCGCGGCAGCGATGCCGAAGCGGCTGGTTGCGGTGCGCCGCAGGGCGCTCATGTGGGCGCCGCAACCCAATTTCTTGCCGATGTCCTCAGCCAGCACGCGAATGTAGGTGCCCTTGCTGCATTCCACCGTGACGCGCAGCCGCACACCTTCCAAGGCGTCCAGCACCAGCCGGTAGATCATCACATTGCGCGGCTGGCGCTCGATTTCCACGCCCTTGCGGGCGTATTCGTACAGTGCCTTGCCCTGGTACTTGAGCGCCGAATACATGGGCGGAACCTGGCTGATTTCGCCGGTAAAGGCTTGCAGCGCCTGTTCGATTTCGCTCTGCGTGACGTTGACTGGATGATTGCCGGTGATCTCGCCTTCGCTGTCACCGGTAGTGGTGCTCTGCCCCAGGGTAATTTCAGCCTGATAGGTCTTGTCGGCTTCAAGCAGGAACTGGGAAAATTTTGTCGCCTCGCCGAAACATACCGGCAGCAGGCCGCTCGCCACCGGATCAAGATTGCCGGTATGGCCGGCCTTGGCAGCCTGGAACAGCATCTTGGCCCTTTGCAGCGCACCGTTGGAACTGATGCCCACCGGCTTGTCCAGCAACAGCACACCGTGAACCGGACGTTTGACCCGTTTGAATTGCAAGACGGCTATTCCGCTGTTTTTCCGGCAAGTGCGGCATCGATCAGTTGCGATAAATGCGCGCCATTTTCCACGGAAGTGTCATAGATGAAATGTAACTGGGGGGTAATGCGCAGCTTCATGCGATGCGCCACCTGCGAACGCAGAAACCCGGTGGCGCGTTGCAGGCCAACCAGCGCGTTGTCTGCTTGCCGGGCGCCGCCCAGCAAGGTGAAATAGACGTTGGCATGGGCGTAGTCGGGCGTCACATCCACGCCGGTAAGCGTTAACATGCCGATGCGCGGGTCTTTTACTTCATGACCAATCAAATCAGCCAACTCGCGCTGGAGCTGTTCTGCGATGCGGCGGGGGCGGGAGAAATCTTTCGGCATGGTTTGGCTGTGGGCGGCTAGCGGGAACCGGGAAATCCCGGCTCCTCGCCGGACCCCCTAGAGTGTCCTGGCAATCTCGACCATCTCGAATACTTCAAGCTGGTCGCCTTCTTCGATGTCATTGAAGTTTCTCAGCGACAACCCGCACTCGAAACCGGCCCTGACTTCCTTGACGTCGTCCTTGAAGCGCCTGAGCGTATCCAGCTCGCCGGTATGCACCACAACATTCTTGCGCAGCAAACGCACCTGCGCAGCGCGCTTCACCACACCGTCCAGCACATAACAGCCCGCTACGGCACCGATCTTGGAAATGCGGAATACTTGGCGAATTTCCACCAGGCCGATGACATTTTCCTTCTGTTCCGGCGCCAGCATCCCGGAGAGCGCCGCCTTTACCTCATCCACCGCTTCATAGATGATAGTGTAGTAGCGCACCTGCACGCCGGTGGCATCGATCAGCTTGCGTGCCGACGCTTCGGCACGCGTATTGAAGCCGATCACCACGGCCTTGGAAGCCAGCGCCAGATTGATATCCGACTCGGTAATGGCGCCCACGCCGCTGTGGATAATGTTGACCTTCACCTCGTTGGTAGAAAGCTTCTGCAAGGACTGCGCCAACGCTTCATAAGATCCCTGCACATCGGTCTTGATGACCAGCGGCAAGACCCTCACTTCGCCCTCGGCCATTTGCTCGAACATATTTTCGAGCTTTGCCGCTTGCTGCTTGGCCAGCTTCACGTCGCGGAATTTACCTTGGCGGAACAGCGCGATTTCGCGCGCCTTGCGCTCGTCGGCCAGGCTGATGACATCTTCACCCGCCATCGGCACATCGGACAAACCCTGAATTTCCACCGGGATTGATGGCCCGGCTTCTTTCACCACGACACCGTTCTCGTCCAGCATGGCGCGCACGCGGCCATAGGCTGCACCCGCCAGCAGCATGTCGCCGGCCCGCAGGGTGCCGGACTGCACCAGTATGGTCGCCACCGGCCCGCGGCCCTTATCGAGACGCGCTTCGATGACCAGTCCCTTGGCCGCAGTATCGCGCGGCGCCTTCAATTCCAACACTTCGGACTGCAACAACACACTTTCCAGCAGCGCGTCGATTCCCTCCCCGCTCTTGGCAGAGACATGGACGAACATGGTGTCGCCACCCCAGTCATCCGGGACGACACCCTGTGCTACCAACTCCTGGCGGATGCGTTCGGGATTGGCTTCCGGTTTATCGATCTTGGTCACCGCCACCACGATAGGTACGTTGGCAGCCTTGGCATGGTGGACGGCTTCGATGGTTTGCGGCATCACGCCGTCATCCGCCGCCACCACCAGAATCACCACGTCGGTCGCCTTGGCGCCGCGTGCACGCATGGCGGTAAATGCTTCATGCCCCGGCGTATCCAGGAAAGTCACCATGCCGCGCGGCGTTTCCACATGATAGGCGCCGATGTGCTGGGTGATACCGCCCGCCTCGCCATGCGCAACTCGGGTACGGCGAATGTAGTCGAGCAGCGAGGTCTTGCCGTGATCGACGTGCCCCATGACGGTAACCACAGGCGCACGCGACAGCAACGCCACTTCCTTGTGTGCGGCATGGTCGTCGAGAAAGGCATCGGGATCGTCAAGCTTGGCCGGCTTGGCGATGTGCCCCATCTCCTCGACGAGAATCAACGCGGTTTCCTGATCGAGCACTTGGTTGATGGTCACCATGCTGCCCATTTTCATCAACACCTTGATGACCTCGGCAGCCTTGACCGACATCTTGTGTGCCAGATCGGCGACCGTAATGGTCTCCGGCACCAGTACCTCGCGGACCACTGGTTCGGTAGGCAAGGCGAAGCCATGCGGCTCGTCGGACTTGTGGTGCGGCTTGTCGCGGCGCCCGCGCCACCCGCTCGGCGCTGCGGCACCACGCACTTTGATACCACTGCCACGTTTTTTCTGTGCGTCTTCCCAAGCTGTACTCTTCTGCTGCTTTTTAGCAGTTTTCTTGTCCCCCGGCTTGTCGGTGGACTTAGTGGCCGGCTTGTGCAGCGTACCTTCAACGGTGGCTTCAACCTTCACTGGCTGGGGGGCGGCAGCCTGTTCAACCGCGACCTTGGCAGCTTCAACTTTGGCTTCGCGCTGTTCGCCGCGCGCCCTGCCCAACTCCAGCTTGGCCTGCACATCCGCAGCCTGCCGTGCCATCAGTTCCGCGTGGCGACGCGCTTCTTCCTCGCGCTTGGCGATCTGCTCGGGGGGCAGCACCCTGAGCGGAGGAGTCGGCGCCTTTGAAACCGGTTCCAGCACGGCTGACGGCGGAGCGACAATCTCTGGAGCAGCAATCTCTGGAGCAACGGGTTCCGGGACCGGCTGAACCTCTAGCGGCACAACGACCGGCTTGATCTCTTCCACTTCCGCAGCTTCAATTTCCCTGGCTTCCGGCGGCGGCGTTTCAGACACGTCGCGTTTGACGAACACCCGCTTCTTGCGCACCTCCACCTGAATGGTGCGCGGCTTGCCGGTGCTGTCAGACTTCCTGATTTCGGTGGTCTGCTTGCGCGTCAGCGTAATCTTGCCTTTCGGCTCCTGCGCGCCGTGCGACCGGCGCAGATACTCCAGCAGCAGGGTTTTGTCCTGCTCGGTCAGCACGTCTTCCGCTGATTTCTTGGCGACACCTGCCGCGCCCAGTTGCTCAAGCAACAACGGCGGCGGCAGCCCCAACTCGCTGGCAAATTGTTCTACACTCAACTGACTCATTTTTTCAGCCTCCCATTCCCTCAATCAGGCGAACCACGGCGCCCGTGCGGTCATAATCAGCTGCTTGGCACGCTCGCTGTCCATCCCGGTCATTTCCACCAGGTCATCTACTGCCAGATCCGCCAAATCCTCCATCGTCACCACGCCCTTTGATGCCAGCAGGCGGGCGGTGGCGCCATCCATCCCATCCATGTGCAACAGGTCGTCGGCCGCCTCCTCGATCTTTTCCTCGCTGGCAATCGCCTCGGTCAGCAGGGCGTTGCGTGCGCGGCTGCGTAATTCGTTGACCGTATCTTCGTCGAACGACTCGATTTCCAGCATTTCCGCCAACGGCACGTAGGCCACTTCTTCCAGGGTGCTGAAGCCTTCCTGCACCAGAATGTCCGCCACTTCCTCATCGACATCCAGCTTCTGCATGAACAGCGCGCGGATGCTGGTGGTTTCTTCCTCGCTCTTGCGCTGCGCGTCTTCCTCGGTGAGGATGTTCAATGCCCAACCGGAAAGCTCGCCGGCGAGACGCACGTTCTGCCCACCGCGTCCAATGGCTTGGGCAAGTTGTTCCTCTTCTACCACCACATCCATGGCATGCGCTTCTTCATCGACCACGATACTGTTGATCTCGGCCGGCGCCAGTGCATTGATGACAAATTGTGCCGGATCGGCCGACCACAACACGATATCGACGCGTTCACCCGCCAGTTCGCCGGTCACCGCCTGCACGCGCGAACCGCGCATGCCGACGCAGGTGCCGATGGGGTCGATGCGCTGATCGTTTGACTTCACCGCAATTTTTGCGCGCAAGCCCGGATCCCGCGCCGCCGCTTTGATCTCCAGCAGCCCCTCCTCGATTTCCGGCACTTCCAGCTCGAACAGCTTGACCAGGAATTCGGGAGTGGTTCGCGACAGAATCAACTGCGGCCCACGCACGTTGCGGTCGATTTTGGTCAGATAGGCGCGCACCCGGTCGCCCACCCGCAAGTTTTCCTTGGGAATCATCTGGTCGCGCGGCAGCAAGGCCTCGATACGCCCCGACTCGATGATGGCACTGCCGCGATCCATACGCTTGATCACACCAGTAACCATATGCTCGCGGCGATCGAGAAAATCGTTGAGTATCTGTTCGCGTTCAGCCTCGCGGATTTTCTGCAGAATAACCTGCTTGGCCGCCTGGGCGCCGATGCGGCCAAATTCCACGGCCTCCAGCGGTTCCTCGACATAGCCCTCCAACTGGAGTGCGGCATCGCGCTGTTGCGCTTCGCTCAACGCGATCTGATAAGCAGGAAATTCTACGGCATCATCCGGCACTACCTGCCAGCGGCGGAAGGTTTCATATTCCCCGTTTTCGCGATTAACGCTCGCACGCACTTCGACTTCCTCGCTAAACCGCTTCTTGGTAGCGGAAGCCAAGGCGAGTTCCAGCGCACCGAAAATCACTTCTCTGGAGACGTTCTTCTCCCGCGCCATCACATCAACCACCAGCAAAATCTCGCGACTCATACCACCTCCAACTAAAAATTCGGTACCAAACGCGCCTTATCGACGTTGATCAGCTCCAGTGTCAGGGTCGCCCCATCAACCTCCAGGCTCAATACCCCGCCGTCAACGCCACGCAACACACCGGCAAAATTCTTGCGTCCGCCCTGCGGCACACGCAACCTGATTTGCGCCCTTTCGCCGCTGAAGCGGCGGTAATCTTCTTCTTTCCTCAGCGGACGATCCAGCCCCGGAGAGGACACTTCCAGACGGTCATAGTCGAAATCCATCTCGACCGCCAGCAGGCGGCTGACATGGTTGCTCACTAGCGCACAATCCTCCACCGTCACGCCATTCGTCTTATCGATGAACAAACGTATCATGCGCCCGCGATTGGACAGCTCAAGATCAACCAGTTCATAGCCCAGGCCACTTACCACCGGCTCAAGCACCCCATACAAATCCATACGCGCACCACAAATGAAAAATGGGCTGAAAAGCCCATCAAAAAACTTGATAAGTTTAGCAAAAAAACGGGCAAATTGGAACATTCGGAGTGCGGAAAACACCTGCCGCACCCCTTGCCACGCACCAGAATCAGCGCTCGGTTTTTTCCAGCAAGTCGCCCTTGACCTTGATGTCCGCACCTTGCCTCAAGCTGGCGACGTAGGCGGCAAAATACTCCTGCGACAAAAGGTCACGCAAACGATCAGCGTAGCCCTTGCGCTTTGCGTCATCCAACGCGCCCGGCTCAATCACACGGTTCACCCGGATAAGCAGGAACCCACCCTTGGGGTCGGGCGCTCCGGAAAAAAACGGCAACTTGGCGACATCTGCACTGAAAATCTCGCTCACGACCGCCTCTCCCAAGCTGGCAGCAGCCTGACGCGTAACCACAATGGGCGCCCCCCACTTCAACTCTGCCACATTATTGCCTTGACGCAGTTGTTCAAGCACTTCCCCGCCTCGCTTCGCCGCCATTTCATTGGCCATGTCGCGCTGCACGCGTGCGCCCAACTCAACCGACAACTCATCCAGGGCTTTATAGCTGGCCGGCCTGAACTCCGCCACGCGCGCGGCCACCAGGGTACTGGGACGCACCTCGACCGCTTCGCTGTTGCGCTTGAGCTTGACACTTTCATCAGCAAAAACTGCCTGTAGCAACTTGCCGTTATTCAGCAACGCCACCTCTCCGCCATTCTTGCCCATCCACGGACTGGTCTGTATCTTTAGCCCCAGCGCGTCGGCAACCGGCTTAAGGCTGTCCGGCTGCTCGTAGACCAGGTTGCTGAATGTTTCGGCCACTTCGGCAAAGCGTTTACCGGCTTTCTGCTTTTTCAACTCCAGAGCAATCTCCTCACGAGATTCCGCCAATGAACGCACTTTCCCCGGCTTCACCCCGGTCAGCTTGATGACGTGAAAACCGAAGTCTGACTGCACCGGGCCGACAATCTCCCCCATCTTCATGCCAAACACCGCATCCTCAAACGGCTTGACCATCGCGCCGCGCGCAAACATGCCGAGATCGCCGCCAGCCGCCGCCGACCCCGGATCCTGCGAATGTTTGGCTGCCAATTCGGCAAATCTCTCCGGCGAATTACTGGCGTCCTTGAACAATTGCTCCGCCTTCACCCGCGCCGCACTTTTTTCCTTTTCGCTTGCGGATGCAGCAGCCGTAATCAGGATATGACTGGCCTGGCGCTGCTCCGCCTCCTGAAACTGTTGAGCATGTTCCTCATAATATTTACCGACTTCCTCGTCGGATACGACGGCTTGCTGCGCCATGTCGTCCACTGCCAGCACCACGTAATCCAGCCGCGCCTGCTCGGGCACGCGGAAAGTTTCCTTGTGTTTCTCGTAATACGCCTTGATCTGATCGTTGCCGACCTTGATCTGCGGAAAAAACTGCGCGGGAACGATCATTGCCTGGAGCATTTCACGCTGCTGCTCGCTGAGGCGGATATACGTATCGAGCGCAGAACGCGAAACCAGCGTGGAATTGGTCAGCCCGTCGATAAACTGCTCCGTTACCAAACCCTGCCGCAGACGCGACTCAAACGCCACGGGCGTCATACCCTGGTTACGCAGCAGGGATTCATAACGGGACTGGGAAAATTTGCCGTTTTCCTGAAAGTCCGGGATAGCGCCAATAAAACCGGCCAGCATTTCGTCCGAGACCACCATTCCAGCCTTGGCCGCCCCACCGGTCAACAGGCGTTGTTCGACCAGATTATCAAGGATGGAGCGCCGGATTTCCGGCTTGTCCAGCATCGCCGGATCGAAGGCGTCCTTCATCACGGAACGCATGCGATCCTGCTGCTCCCTGAGCACCTGATTGAATTCCTGCTGGGAAATTTTCTGGCTATCAACTTCGGCCACAACGGCGCCATCGGCGCCCCCTCGCAGGTAGGAATCAACCCCCCACAGGGCGAACGGTATGGTAATCAGCACCAGGATAACCTTGGCAACCCAGCTTTGGGCACGGTCACGAATGACGTCCAACATAAGCAAACACCTCTAAAAAACCGGATTCCATCCCGACCATCCTCGCCGGGAAAACATCAGATCAAAAAAAAGGGCGAACTATCGTTCGCCCTTGCCTGGCGGAGTGGACGGGACTCGAACCCGCGACCCCCGGCGTGACAGGCCGGTATTCTAACCGACTGAACTACCACTCCAAAACTTATTTCCCGCTAGGTTATCTGGTGGGTGCTAACGGGATCGAACCGCTGACATTCGCCTTGTAAGGGCGGAACAAAAAACCATCAAAGCCCCTATTTGCCGCATTTCCCAAAGCAACTATATAATTTGCAGCACAATATGAGCACACATCACGGAACGAACTATACTGGCTGAGGGGCAAAATGGCAACGATCCGGCGGCAACAAAATGGAAACTGGCGCGCTGTAATACGGAAATCAGGACACCCTGAACAGTCGAAAACCTTTGCTCTGCAACGCGATGCCGAAAACTGGGCAAAGTCCATCGAGCTGGCCATGGATCGCGGCACCTGGGCACCAGCACAACCGGGTGAGCAAGTCACGCTGTTGGAAGCTCTAATACGCTATCAGACTGAGATTACCCCAAAAAAGCGCGGGGCGTCGCAAGAGCGCTCGGTGTTGGCCGCGTTGGCGGCTACCAAGCTCGCCAAGTTAACGATGACCAACGTGCGTGGCGCCGACTTGGCCAAGCTGCGGGATGAATGGCTCTCCGAGTTTTCACCGGCGACGGTCATCAAGCGCCTCAACACACTGTCTGCCGTGTATCACACAGCAAGGAAAGAATGGGGATTCGAGGGACTGGATAATCCTGTCGAGCACGTCAAGAAGCCCTCTGCCCCTGCTGGCAGAGACCGCCACGTCGAGGATGAGGAAGACGAGGAAGGCCAACGAATCACCAGCGCGGAGATTGACCGCCTGCTGGCTGCGTCCAAGTCGCCGTTGCTGCGTCACGCCGTGGAACTGGCACTGGAAACTGCCATGCGGCGCGGCGAGCTGTGCAAGCTGACTTGGTCGATGGTGGATTTGAAAAACCGCGTCGTCTACTTGCCCGGCTCGATTACGAAAAATGGGCAGGCTCGTGAAGTGCCACTGTCGTCGAAGGCTGCTGCCATCCTGCAAGCGCTACCCCACCAAACTGACCATGTGCCCCTGCTGGGCGTCCGTGCCGACGGCCTCACGCAAGCCTTCATTCGCGCCCAGGCACGCGCCCGCAAGGAATACGAAGCCGAGTGCCGACTAACCAAGAAAAAACCCGCCACGGCCTTTCTGGTGGGCTTGCGCTTTCATGACCTGCGCCACGAAGCCACCAGTCGGCTGGCTGGGGTGTACGATGCTGCCACGCTGGCCAAGGTCACAGGCTGGAAGACGTTGGGAATGATTCTGAGGTATTACCACCCGCGCGGCGCCGATTTAGCCAAGATGCTGGCTTAATGCTACTTCGCATGCGCGTGCGGCTTGTGCGCTTCAACGTAGGCGCGCAGCACGGCGTTAATTCGAGTCTGGTAACGTTTTCCGGTGTGCTTGAAAAACTCCAACACGTCCGCATCAATTCGTAGCGTGACTTGCTGCTTTGTGCCGGGCAGCGCTGCCGTCCGCATCTATAGTGGACCCCAATAACCCCCCTATGTCAGACTAGTTGTCGCCTCTAAATTTTAATTTTGGAATGTAGAG
>CAZGOY010000003.1:0-135516 GCA_964527565.1 uncultured Sulfuricella sp.
TCACCGGGGAGCGATGAAATTGCACAGTGGGATGTTTATGCAATATTCAGGCTAAAGACACGTGCAATTTATGAAACATTCGGGCTAACATTCGCCTCACTCCAAGAGAAAATTCGTCGTTTCCCCATGCGTATCACGGATATTCGCAACTCAAGCACCTCGATTACCGCTGCGGGCTATGCCCTGCTGCTGGTTTACGGCAGCCTGTATCCCTTCACCGGCTGGCATGGGCCGTTCGAAGGCGCGCTGGCTTTCCTGGGCGCGCCGTGGCCGCGTTATGTCACCCGTTCCGACATCATCACCAACATCCTGGTCTATCTGCCGCTCGGCGCTCTCCTCGCGCGCGCCCAGCGCCACCGGCTGCACCCGGCCCGGTCCTTTGCCGTGGCCGTGCTGGCGGCGCTGCTCTTGAGCCTGATGCTGGAAGGCGTGCAAACCTTTTTGCCGGGGCGCGTGGCTTCGCGGCTGGACTGGTTGCTCAACGGGCTGGGTGCCGCGCTGGGCGCATTGGCGGCGGCACTGGCGCAGTCGCGCTGGGCACCGCTTCGCGCTCTCCTGTCTTTGCGCGGGCGCTGGTTCCTGCCCGGACCCGTTGCCGATCTGTCGCTGCTGGCGCTGGGGATATGGACGCTGGCGCAGCTTATTCCGCTGCTGCTTTATCTCGACGCAGATAGTCTGCAAAGGGGGCTGTGGTCTCTGTGGCGTGCCCTGGGGCAGCCCTCGCTGCTGCACTGGCAGTTGTTGACAGCCGATGCCCTGAGCATCGCCGGGCTGGGCCTGCTGGTCACGCTCCACGCGCGCTCGGCCAGGAATTTGATGCCCTTATACATTGTCTTCATCACCGCCGTCCTGCTGTTGCGCGTGCCGGTGATGAGCTGGCGCCTGTCGCTGGAAAGCGGCGCAGGCGCGTTGCTGGGGCTGGTCGTGGCAATGGCGTTTCTGCGCAGCCCCCGAGGCTTGCGTCTGGCTGCCGCCGCCGCGATGATCTTTCTCGGCTTCGCGCTGGCCAAGCTCGCGCCGGAATTCAGCCTGTGGTTCAAGCCGCCGCGCGAAGTCAACTGGATTCCTTTTGCGGGCAGGATGCACAGCCTGCACGGGTTTGCCGATATGCTCGGCGTGGTGTGGCCGTTCCTCGCCCTGGCGACGATGGCGCAAAACGCCGCGCCGTTTCGCGGACATGCCTGGCTTGGCGGGGGCATCGTGCTGACGGTGACGGCGGCGCTGGAACTGGCGCAGCAAGGCGCGCCGGGCTACCGCGCCGACATGACCAACGTGCTGCTGGCGCTGGCCGGATGGACGGCGCCATGGTGGTGGCAAAGGACCGCAACCAAAGAAGAAGACGGGCAGAATGTGTTGGCATAAGGTGCCTCGAAGTATATGATATGCAGAAATCTGCATGAATTATGGAGTAGCCATGAGGACGACACTGGATATTGATGATGGTTTGCTGATGCAAGCCAAGTCGTTTGCGGCCAAGGAACATACCAGCCTGACGCGCCTGATCGAGGAAAGCCTGTCATTGCGCTTGCGTGCAGCGCAAACCATCCGGCCAGACAAACTCCGCCCGGCTTTACCCGTCCATGTCGGCCGCGGCGGCCTGCAACCCGCCATACGGGATACCTTGAGCCAACGTGCGCTGTTCGACGCCGCCGACGAGGCGGGGCCGGCACGATGACCCCCGACGTCAATGTGCTGGTGGCGGCTTCCCGCCAGGATCATCCACATCATGAAACGGCGCGCGTCTGGCTGGAGTCGGCGCTGGTCAAGGGTGGCGAAGCGCAGCCATTGGCCATCCTGCCGATGGTGGCAGCGGGCTTTTTACGCTTGGTGACACACCCCAATGTATTCATGGAGCCCACCCCGCTTGCCGCTGCGCTGGATTTTTTGCGCGCCATCCTGGATTCGCAGGGCGTCTTCCAGCCTTCACTGAGCAACGAGTGGCCGGAATTCGAACGCTTGTGCGCGCAACATGATCTGATGGGGAATGCGATTCCCGATGCCTGGATTGCCGCTGCGGCACACCATCATCACCTGCACCTGGTGACCTTCGACAAAGGCTTTCGCAAATTGATGAAACCGAGCATGGTGACGGTATTGAAGGCATAGCCGCACAGGAGAGGAAGATGGAAAAAACCCTGGACGACCTCAAGCTGGCGCTGCGTGATTTCGCGCGCGCCCGCGACTGGGAGCCATTTCACACCCCGAAAAACCTGGCGATGGCGCTGATTGTGGAAACCGCCGAACTGGTCGAGCATTTCCAGTGGCTGACGCCCGAGCAGAGCCGTCAACTGGATGCCACCACACGCGAACAGGTGCGCCAGGAACTGGCCGACAATCTGATTTACTTGACGCGGCTGGCCGACATGCTGGACATCGACCTGCTCGACGCCGCTTTCCACAAGATGACGCTCAATGCCGTGAAATACCCGGCGAATCAAAAACCGGAAGCCGTCTAATAGGGTTCAGTCAAGCTGAAACGGTGGTACGTAGGAGCGACCTCCTGGTCGCGAATTCAGCGGTTCGCGACCAGGATCGCTCCTACATCACGTAGTTCTAACTTGACTGACTGCTAAGGCGTATTTTCGGCCACAAACTGCGGGAAATACGCGGCATTAACGATGTAGGTGCCGTCGCAGTTGAAACTGGCGCGCACGATGCCTTGCGAGAGCGACACCGCCGCGTTGCGCAAATAATAGCCCTCGATGGCGCGCAGGCGGTTGAACGACTGCATGATCTTGCGGATGTCCTTTTTTGCCGGCGCTTGCCATTCCTCGCGCTGCTGGTCCATCAACGTGCGCCAGTGCTCCGGCAGATAGTCGCGTAGCACCCCGGTTTGCACCGAACGCCGCACCTGGTGAATGATCTTCATCTTCTTCTGGTACGGCACGCGCACGAAATGGCGTTCGGCATAGCCGGGCTGGATGATGGCCTCGGCATCGTGGATTTCGTAGTTGAAGGGATTGAAAACCGATTCGGTGCGTACTTCGCTGCTGTTGAAGCCAATGTAGACGCCGTAGCAGCCGCTTTTGCACAGCAGCCATTCGCAGGTTTCCAGCACCTCGTCGGCCTGCCGGTCGATGCGGCTTTCCTGGCGTGGGCGCAAGGACACGGTCTCGCGCAGGGAAGGGTCGCCGCGGATGCTGGTGAACAGCTTGCCCGGCGGCAGGCCGAATGCACCGACGATAGCTTCGTGAACTACGTCGAAATCGCGGTTGCCGGTAGCGGAAAGGCGGTCGTTCACGGCGCGCGGCGCTGGAAAAACGGGGATAAGGTCACAACACCGGCTTGGCCAGTTCCGCCAGCAGTTCCTGCTGGGCGCAGTGGTGCCGGGTGCCGCGGCGCGGGGGCTTGCGCTCGAATACCCCGCCGGCGTTCATGTCCCACGACTGGACGTTGTCGGAGAGGTAATACTCCAGTCCTTCCTTGATGACGCGCTTTTTCAACTTGGGGTCGAGTACCGGAAAACAGGTTTCGACGCGGCGGAAGAAGTTGCGTTGCATCCAGTCGGCGCTGGACATGTACAGTGGTTGCTCGCCGTCGTTCCAGAAATAAAAGATGCGCGAATGTTCGAGGAAGCGCCCGATTACCGAGCGCACGCGGATGTTTTCCGAAACGCCGGGTATACCGGGGCGCAGCGCGCACACGCCGCGCACCACCAGGTCGATCTTCACCCCGGCCTGCGAGGCTTCGTACAGCGCGCTGATGATCTGGGGTTCAAGCAGCGAATTCATCTTGGCGATGATGTGGGCTTTCTTGCCTGCCCTGGCATGCTCGGCCTCGCGCCGGATCATGTCCATCATGCCGGGGTGCAGGCTGAAGGGAGATTGCAGCAGGTGGTTGAGCTTGCTGGCCTTGCCCAGCCCGGTGAGCTGGACGAAGATGTCGTTGACGTCGCTGCCGATTTCGTCGTTGCAGGTAAACAGGCCGAAGTCGGTATACAGCTTGGCGGTGCGCGGATGGTAGTTGCCGGTGCCCAGGTGCACGTAGCGGCGCAGCTTGTCTTCCTCGCGGCGCACCACCAGCAGCATCTTGGCGTGGGTTTTGTAGCCCACCACGCCGTACACCACGTGGGCGCCCGCCTGCTCCAGGCGTTCCGCCCAGTTGATGTTGGCTTCCTCGTCAAAGCGCGCCATCAGTTCCACCACCACCGTTACCTCCTTGCCGTTGCGCGCCGCCTTGATGAGCGCCTCCATCAGCATGGAATCGGTGCTGGTGCGGTAAATGGTCTGGCGGATCGCCATCACGTCGGGGTCGGTTGCGGCCTGCTGCAGGAAGTCGATCACCGGGGTAAACGCCTGGTAGGGCTGGTGCAGCAGGATGTCGCCGTTGCGGATGGCCTGAAACATATCCTGCTGTTTGGCCAGTTCCTTGGGCATGCTGGGCAGGAAGGGGGCGAATTTGAGGTCGGAGCGGTCGACGCGGTCGGGAATCTGCATCAGGCGCACCAGGTTCACCGGGCCGTGGACGCGGTACAGGTCATCCTGGGTGAGGCCGAACTGTCCGAGCAGGAAAGTGGCCATTTCCGGCGAACAATTGTCCGCCACCTCCAGTCGCACCTCGTCGCCGTAATGGCGGTGCGACAGCTCGCCTTGCAGCGCGAGGCGCAGGTTTTTCATTTCCTCCTCATCGACGAACAGATTGCTGTTGCGCGTCACGCGGAACTGGTAGCAACCCTTGACGTGCATCCCGGAAAACAGTTCGCCGACGTGGGCGTGCAGGATGGAGGTCAGGAACACGAAACCGTATTCGCTGCCCGCCACTTCCTTGGGCAGGCGGATTACGCGCGGCAGCGAGCGTGGCGCTTGCACGATGGCGGTACCGGAATTGCGCCCGAAGGCGTCCTTACCCTCCAGTTCCACGGCGAAATTCAGACTCTTGTTGAGCACGCGCGGGAAGGGGTGCGCCGGGTCGAGCCCGATGGGGGTGAGTACCGGCATCAGTTCGTGGAAGAAATAGTTGCGGATCCACTCGCTCTGTTCCGGCGACCAGTGGTTGCGCCGCACGAAACGGATGCCTTCCTTGGCCAGGTCCGGCAGGATCACTTCGTTAAGGTGCTGGTACTGGCGCTCCACCAGCTTGTGCGCGGTCAGGCTCACTTCCTTGAAAGCCTGGCGTGCCGTCAGGCCGTCCGGGCCGGTGACGGTGTTGGGGTCGTACTTGATCTGCTCCTTCAGGCCGGCCACCCGCACCTCGAAAAACTCGTCCAGGTTGCTGCTGACGATACACAGGAACTTCAGGCGTTCCAGCAGCGGGTTGCGCTCATCTTCCGCCTGTTCCAGTACGCGCTGGTTAAAGGCGAGCAGGCCGAGTTCACGATTGATGAAATATTCGGGGGCGTCGAGATTGGGCATGGTTATCCGTATAGCGAATGGTAGGTAGGAGCGACCTCCCGGTCGCGAATTTCGGTAGTTCGCGACCGGGAGGTCGCTCCTATAGGGGATTATGGACGTTATCGATTATCCGGATCAGTGTTTCGGCGGAACGTAGCCGGTAGCGGCATCGGCGCCGCTGCCGAAAAAGTAGCCTTCCACCTGTTGCTGGAGGTACTGGCGCGCGCGCGGGTCGGCCATGGAGAGGCGGTTTTCATTGATCAGCATGGTCTGGTGGCGCAGCCAGCCGGCCCAGGCTTCCTTGGAAACGGTTTCGAAAATGCGCTTGCCGAGTTCGCCGGGATAGGGGGGAAAATCCAGCCCTTCGGCTTCGCGGCCCAATTTGATACAGTTGACGGTTCTGACCATCGTGCGGTACTCCCTGTTCGTTACGGTTCAGGGCGATGATACCCAAAATCGTTAGGCCGCACTACCGTTGCCGGTTTCCGCCCCGCCGCCGATGCACCGGACGGGCGACGGTGGGCGGAACGGCAATATCCGGGCAGAGGCCGAAGGCTGGGCGTCTGCCTTGACCAGCGCGAGGCGGGGCGGACCGTTGAGTCGTCCGTTCAGTTCGTCGAACGACTCCCACATCAGCCCGGACAGGCGCAAGCAGGCCTTGAGCGGGGCGCCGGCTTTCCTTCTTTCCAGTTCGATACGGTTTTGCAGCCCCCGCATGCGTCGCTGGTCGCTTTTGCACAGATGAATGGCTTTTTCCAGCAACTCCCGGCGGCGCTGGTCGAAGGCCTCTGGATCGGAACGGGCCAATCTCGCCCAGAAGTCGAAATCGAATCCTTCTTCAAGCAGGTAAACTGGTTTTTCCATTTCTTCCATGGATTTCTCCGGCATACAAGAAATTAACCGGCCACCCGGAAACGCTCGACCAGGCCGCGCAGGGTTTCCGCCGTATTGCTCAACGATTCGGTGGCTTTCCACGCCGCTTGCGCGGAGCCGGTGTTTTCCTCGATCAGCGCGGAAATTTTTTCCATGTTGCGCGCCACGTCCTCGCTGGCCACCGATTGCTGTTTCGCGGCAGCGGCGATGTGTTGCGCCATGTCGGTGACGTGGCCGCTGGTGGCGGTGATCTGGTCGAGATTTTTGCCGCTGGCCTTCATCAGGGTGATGCCTTCTTCCACTTCCTTGACGGCGAGGTTCATCGAGGACACGGCATTTGCGGTGGTGGACTGGATTTCGTTGACGGTGTGCGAAATGTCGGTGGTGCTGGAGGCGGTGCGCTCGGCCAGCTTGCGCACTTCGTCCGCCACCACCGCGAAGCCGCGCCCCTGTTCCCCGGCGCGTGCTGCTTCGATGGCGGCATTGAGCGCCAGCAGGTTGGTCTGCTCGGCGATGTCCTTGATGGTGTTGGTGATGTCGCCGATGCGCTGGATGGCCTGCGAGAGCTCGGCAATGGTACCGCTCGATGCCTGCACCGCTTCCACCACACGCGCGGTGGCATCCATGCTCTTGCCCATTTGCGCGATGCTGCTGCTGACGATGCCCTGCGACGCGACGGCCGCCTTGGCGGTGTTTTCCGCGCTGGAAGCCACCTCGGTCACGGACATGCTGACTTCCTCCATGGCCGAAGCCACTTCCTGCACGCGGTCATGCTGGGTTTCGGAGTGCTCCACCACCTGAAACATTTCGGCGTTGAGCTTGCTGGAACTGCCCTGGATTTCCGCAGCTGCGTTGACGATGCGGCTGATGAGAGTGCGCAGTTGATCCTGCATGCTGGCCAGTGCGGCCATCAGCTGGCCGATTTCGTCGCGGCTGCTCAGTTCGACGTGCCCGGTCAGGTTGCCCTGGGAAATTTCCCTGAAATGGCCGATGGCCTCATGCAGCGGGTGCACGATGGAACGGATCAGCAGGGCGGCGGCGGCAATCGCCAGCATGACGCCCAACAGCGTGCCGCCGATGGCGACGTTGCGGATCAGCGCGTAGCGTTCCACCGACTTGGCGTAATCCGCCTTGGCAGTGTCCAGGGTCTTTTGCAGCAGCGCGTCGGCGTCGCCCACCGCCGTGCGATAAAGCGGGTTGATCTTGGTCAGGAGGATCTGGTTGGCGGCCGGATAGTCGCCGGCCAGTATCGCCTCGCGGGCGGCGACCAGCCCTTCGGCTACGAACTGCGCGCGCGATGCGGCATATTTGCCGGCCAGGGTCTGTTCTTCCGGGGTCAGGGTGCGCGTCTTGTATTCCTCGACGATGGCGGTGATTTCGTCGCGGTTCTTGATGATGGCGTCGGTGTGCATGGAGACCGGGTGGTCGTGCATGTCGACAAAAGGACTTCCCGGCTGGTGTTGCAAGGCCAGCATGACCTGCGCGCGGTTGTCGTTCATCAGCAGCATGATGCGCCCGATCATCTTGGTCGGTTCCAGGCGGTTTTTGTAAGTATCTTCCAGCGCCGTGTTGGTCAGCACGATGCCGCCCAGCCCGATGGCGCCGCCGCCGAGCATCATCACGATCATGAAGCCCATGATCAGGGACAGCTTGGCCCTGACGCTGATGTTGTTCATGAAGCCCATTTCCGTTTCCTCCAGTTTGTTATTACGGGGTTATTCTGTTTTTTGCTTTGATTCATGCCGCCCTGAACGCTGGGCGGGCGGCCAAGGAATTTCACAAAAGCCGAAATTCAAGGCGGGGGGTGCGGGGGATAAGTTGCGCAACATGAGCAATTCAAGGCCGCCAAAAGTCATTTGAAGTCAACCGCAACAACACGGACGCGATTTCCAACTCCCGGCAATTCCTCGGTCATGGAGCGGTGCCCTTTAGACTGGAATTTTGTGCCTCCGTCTTTCGAACGGAGTGACCATTTTACAGGACGGCCATTTCCTAGGGTTTTTCCTAACTGCGGACGAGGAAGATGGCTCGCAGGACTATATAGCAAAACGCGGGCAATTCACAAGCCCGGAAAGGGGGCAAATGTCAGAAAGTTGCGACATTTTGCATATTCCTACAGCAACACCCGCTCGATGCCGCCGTTGCGCGGTGTAGTATCGCGCTGTTATCCGATTGTACGTGGAGGTTGCCATGCGTTCCGCCGTCGTGAAAGTTACCCCCGATATTCTGGGAGGAACCCCGTGTTTCGCCGACACGCGTGTGCCGATCAAGATTCTGTTCGACTATCTGGAAAACGGAGAGAACCTGGATACCTTCCTCGACGAATTTCCTAGCGTGAAGCGCGAACAGGCCGTGGCACTGCTCGAAGAAAGCCGCCAGGCATTACTCGCGGCATGAAAAGGGTTCTGCTCGACGAGTCGGTGCCTGGATATTTCATAAAAAAACACCAAATCCCGTAGGAGCGGGCTTGCCCGCGAGCTCTTGGTTTCAGCAGCGGAAAAGTCAAAATCTCGCGGCCAAGGCCGCTCCTACGAGCGGTTGTAGAAATTCACGAAATGTTTGGGCCAAGTTTGCGTATTCCTACAGCAAAACCCGCTCGATGCCGCCGTTGTTGGCCTGCGCGATGTAATCCTCCATCCAGGCATCGCCCAGCAGGGCGCGCGCCATTTCCACCACGATATAGTCGGCTTCGACCGGCGCATCGTCGCGGTAGCGGTGCAGCCCTTGCAGACAGGAGGGGCAGGAAGTGAGCAGCTTGATCTTGCCGTCCGCACCCACTCCGCTGGCCGCGACGTTGGCCAGGATTTCCTCCTGCTTGCGGAAGCGCACCTGGGTGGAAATATCGGGGCGCGTCACCGCCAGCGTGCCGGATTCGCCGCAGCAGCGGTCGGACAGCGTGACGCCGCCACCCAGCAGATCGTTGGCGACCTTGAGCGGCGCGTAGCTCTTGATCGGGGTATGGCAGGGGTCGTGGTACAGGTACTGTTTCCCCGGCGGCAGCTTGTAGCCCTTCTCCATCAGGTATTCGTGGATGTCAAGCAGGCGGCAGCCGGAAAAAATCTGTTCGAACTGGTATTTCAGCAACTGGTCCATGCAAGTGCCGCACGACACGATGACGGTCTTGATGTCGAGATAGTTCAGAGTGTTGGCGATACGGTGGAACAGCACGCGGTTCTGCGTGGTGATGCTGTGTCCGCGGCTTTCATAACCGGCGGCGGTCTGCGGATAGCCGCAGCACAGATAGCCGGGCGGCAGCACCGTCTGCGCGCCGGCGTGGTACAGCATGGCCTGGGTGGCCAGCCCCACCTGGCTGAACAGGCGTTCCGAACCGCAGCCGGGGAAGTAAAACACCGCGTCGCTCTCCTCGCCGGCCTTCGCCGGGTCGCGGATCACCGGCACGATGGCGGCATCCTCCAGGCCGAGCAGGGCGCGCGAGGTTTTTTTCGGCAGGCTGCCGGGCATCGGTTTGTTGAGGAAATGGATCACCTGCTCCCGGAGCGGCGCGCGTCCCACCGTGGCCGGCGGATTTTGCGTTTGCCCCCTGAGCAGGCCGAAGCGGCGGGCGAACTGGTAGCCCAGGTTCTGCGCGCGGTAACCCCAGCTTATCATCACCTGGCGCAGCGCCTTGATGGCGTCGGCATCGGTGACGCCGAGAAACAGCATGGAGGCGGCGGAACCCGGATTGAACTTGCGCTTGCCCAGCTGGCGCAGGAAATTGCGCATGGCGATGGAAACATCGCCAAAATCGATGTCTACCGGGCACGGCTTGAGACACTTGTGGCACACCGTGCAATGGTCGGCGACATCGTTGTATTCGTCGAAGTGTTGCAGGGAAATGCCGCGCCGCGTCTGCTCCTCGTAGAGAAATGCCTCGATCAGCAGCGAGGTGGCGAGTATCTTGTTGCGCGGCGAATACAGCAGATTGGCGCGCGGCACGTGGGTGCTGCACACCGGCTTGCATTTGCCGCAGCGCAGGCAGTCCTTGATCATGGTGGCGATGTGCCCGATCTCGCTCTGCTCCATAATCAGGCTTTCCACCCCCAGCAGGTTGAAGCTCGGCGTATAGGCGTTGGACAGGTCGGCGCCCGGCAGCAGCTTGCCGCGATTGAAATGGCCGTGCGGATCGACCTTGGCCTTGTAGGCGGCAAAAGTCTCGATGACCGCCGGGTCGAGGAATTCCAGCTTGGTGATGCCGATGCCGTGCTCGCCCGAAATCACCCCGCCCAGTCCGGTTGCCAGGCGCATGATGCGCGCCACGGCCTGGTGGGCGGAATGCAGCATGTCGTAATCGTCGGAGTTGACCGGGATGTTGGTGTGCACGTTGCCGTCGCCGGCATGCATGTGCAGGGCGACGAACACGCGGCTTTTCAGCACTTGGGCATGGATGGCATCGCAGCGGTCGAGCACCGGCAGGTATTCGCGCCCGCTGAAAATGGCGTGCAGCTCGTCGCGCACCTCACGCTTCCAGGAAACCCGCAGGGTGTGATCCTGCAGGGCATGGAAAACCGTGGCGGCATCCTGCACGGCGAGGGCGGATGCCGCGATCTGGCGCGCCCATTCGGGGTTTTGCGCCGGAATGCCGGGATCAGTGAGCGGCGTGTCGAGATGGCCCAGCAGCCAACCCCATTTTTCGCGCATCTGCGCCAGCAGCACCAAAGCGCGTTCACGCCGGGAAACCAGCAGCGCCTCGTCGATCATGCCCTTTTCGTCGCGCAGCAGCGGCAGTTCGCCGCGCAGAAAATCCTCCAGCGCATCGAACAGTTTGAGCTTGTTGGCAATCGACAGCTCGATGTTGATGCGCTCGATGCCGTCGCAATAGTCGCCCATGCGCGGCAAGGGGATCACCACGTCTTCGTTGACCTTGAAGGCGTTGGTGTGGGCGGAGATGGCGGCGGTGCGCGAGCGGTCGAGCCAGAATTTCTTGCGCGCTTCGGCGGAAACCGCGATGAAGCCCTCGCCGCCGCGGGCATTGGCGAGCCGCACCACGTGGGAAGCGGCCTCGCCCACAGCCGCCTCGTCATCGCTGGCGATGTCCGCCAGCAACACCATTTTCGGACGCTCCGCGCGCTTGGCCTTGGTCGCGTAGCCGACTGCCCGCACATAACGCTCGTCGAGATGCTCCAGCCCGGCCAGCGCGGTCAGGGGATGCGCATCCAGATAATCCTTGATCTCGACGATGGCCGGCACCGCCTTGTGTACCTGACCGAAAAATTCCAGGCACACGGTGCGCGTGTGTTGCGGCATGCGATGCAGGATGAAGCGCGCCGAGGTGATGATGCCGTCGCATCCTTCCTTCTGCACGCCGGGCAGACCGGAGAGGAATTTGTCGGTAACGTCCTTGCCCAGCCCCGCTTTGCGGAAATGCGCACCGGGGATTTCAAGAATTTCCTCGGATTGCTTCGTCTTGCCGTCGGGCGCGAAACGCTCGATGCGAAAGCGCGCGATTTCGACGTCGTGGATCTTGCCCAGGTTGTGGTCGAGACGGGTCACTTCCAGCCAGTCGGCGTCCGGCGTCACCATGCGCCAGGAAGCCAGGTTGTCGAGCGCGGTACCCCACAGCACGGCCTTCTTGCCGCCCGCGTTCATGGCGATGTTTCCGCCGATGCAGGAGGCATCCGCCGAGGTGGGATCAACCGCGAACACGCAAGCGGCGGCCTCCGCCGCTTCCATCACGCGCCGCGTCACTACGCCGACGCCGCAATAAATGGTTGGCACCGCCGTGTCCAGGCCGGGCAGTTTGCATAGCTCCATGCCGCCATGCCGGTCCAGTTTTTCCGTGTTGATGACGGCGGACAGCTTGGTCAGGGGAATCGCACCGCCGGTATAACCGGTGCCGCCGCCGCGCGGAATCAGGGTCAGCCCCAGCTCGATGCAGGCCCCGACCAGCGCCGCGATTTCGCCCTCCGTATCTGGAAAGAGCACGACAAAGGGATATTCGACACGCCAGTCGGTGGCATCGGTGACGTGCGAAACACGGGAAAGACCATCGAAGCGGATGTTGTCGCGGCGCGTGTGCGGCAACAGCTTTTTCAGCACTTGGCGGCGCAATTGGCCGGCATGCTCGAATTCGGCGGCGAATTCATCGACAGCGCGGTGCGCGGCATCGAGCAGTTGCTTGACCAGCGGGTTGTCCTGGCGGCGCGCCTCGACGGCGCGCAAACGATGGCGCAAGGCCTCGATCAGCGCTTCGCGGCGTTTGCCATTGGCGAGCAGATCATCTTGCAGATAGGGGTTGCGCGTCACCACCCAGATGTCGCCCAGCACCTCGAACAGCATGCGCGCCGAGCGCCCGGTGCGGCGTTCCGCACGCAAGCGGTTGACCACTTCCCACGCCTCTTTGCCCAGCAGCCGGATGATGATCTCGCGGTCGGAAAATGAGGTGTAGTTGTAGGGGATTTCCCGCAGGCGTGCAGTCATGGGGCGGCGTTCCGGTAAAAGCACCATTCTATCTTATAGCGGACTGGGTAAGATATGCCGGGATGCTTCGATGCCATGCGGCGCAACGCATAATAAATCCTAGTCAAAATGACTACAAATTGCCGTTGAACCGTTGGCGGATTCGGTTAAAGTTGGCAGCGACATGAAAAACAATACATTTTACAATCTTTGGCTGCTCAGCATTTTCCAGAGAAAACACCTTCCCATGCTCCAGACTCTGCTGGACTACAGCATTGCCATCGAAGTGGGTTTCCACCAGAAAAATGGTGGCCCGCTGACCCTGAAGCAACTGTTTCTTCTCAATCTCGCCCCTTCCTCCACCGTGCAAAGACGCCTCAACCGGCTGATCAAGCTCGACATCGTCAACAAGGTCACCAACCCGGCGGACCGGCGCATGATCGAATTGAAAATCACGCCCAGCGCGGAGCGCCTGTTGGCCAAATATGCCCAATGGATCGAACAGGCGGAAGCCCCCGGCAAAAATGCTGCCCACAAACCCATTCCCACTATTCCGCCCATGAGGGAAGGAGACCGTCAGATCATGTTCAACCTGATTTCCATGCGCCCCGATGAACGCGCCTGCGGGACCTGCGCCCACTGGGAGGGCGCGCGAGCGCTTCAGTCCGGCGTGTTCCGTTTTGTCAGGGATAGCGACGGGATTTGCCGGATGCTGGCAAATGAGGGCGCCAGCATTCTGAAAGCACTTACCCCCGCGACCCAGGCGAGTGGTTGTGAGCGCTGGCAGTCGGCAAGCCAGTCCGTGTAGGCGGATGCTCGCGGTGCCGGGTTGCCCATAGCCGGAATCAATGGGCGGGCAGGTCGTGGATTACCCGGAATACGGCATCAAGCGAATCAACGCCAGCAACAGTGTGATTTGACCGGCGGCGATGCCCAGCATCCATTTGATGAGGTCGGTTTTTAGTTCGGCCACTTTCAATTCCAGGTCGGCTTTTGTCACCAGTCGTTCGTTCACCAGGTCGGCCATGGTCTCGGCCTGAACTTCCGCCTGCTCTTCCGTAAAACCGACTGCCTTGAGTTTCTTGACGTATGCGTGCGTATCGAGAATTGCGGCACTCATGATGAATTCCTCCAGAATTGAATTTCAGACAGGAGCTGCTTCGTATTTTTTCAGGCGGCAATTTGTTCAAAGGAAAATCGCGGGATTTCGGCGCGCTCGCGTGCGTGTTCAAGAGTCATGCCGCAAATTTCTCCGTCTGCATCCAAGTCAAGGAGGATGTTTTCATCCAGGTCCTTGCTTTCGCTTACCACGACTTGCCTGAATTCTATATAAAGTGTGTCGGTATCCTGAAAATATTTGATTTTCATGGCATGAATCCCCGGTCGAGAGAAAATACTGCGTGAATATCATGCGGCCAGTGTAACAAAATTTCAGGCAATAAAAACGGGCACCCGAAGGTGCCCGTTTCAAGCTCTGCATCCAAACCCGGACAAGCCGGGCGGGGAATTAGAAGCTGTGCTTCATGCCGATGGAGATCACGGAAGGATCTTCGCCAGCAGCAACAGTGGTGTAAGCGCCGCCAGCGCGCACGCCACCCAGGCGATACATGCCACCTGCTTCGTTGTTCAGCTTGCTGTACAGGGCGTAAGCAGCAGTACGCTTGGAGAAGTTGTAATCTGCACCCAAGGTGTACTGCTTGGCGGAGGTGTTAGCAGCGCTGTCACCGTCGTTGGCGCGACCGAGGGCGCCCTTGACGACCACGTTGCCCATGGTGTGAGCGGCAGTCAACATGTAGGCGGTGCGGTCACCGGCAACTGCGCCGCTATTGTCGGACAGCTTTTCCCACACCAAACCCACTTGGGTGGCGCCCATCTTGTAACCCAGGCCCAACTTGGTACCACGGGTGTCGGCGGCAGCGCTGTCTTGGCGCTCATGCGACAGGGAAGCGAACAGCGGACCATTGTCATACATGGCCATGTAGGACCAGGCCTTCGGGTTTTCGATCGCGCCATTGCCGGCTTCGTTCAGCATGGAAGTGGCGATGGCGGCGTGGAAGCCGCTGAAGGTCGGGGTGATGTAAGCCAGAACGTTGCCCAGACGCAGGTCGCGCACGTTGGTGCCGTTGGCGCTGCCGACGAGGGTGGTGTAGTTACCCATGGAGTCACCGAACACGTTCAGCTTGTTGGTGCCCAGCTTGTAGGGGGTGTCATGGTTGCCGGCCAGGAAAGTACCCATCGACTTGCTGCTCAGGCCGATGAAGGTGTTGCGGGTGTTCCAGCCACTCGTTGCGCCAGCCTGATTGTCGATGGCAACTTGGTTTTCAACTTGCCAGATGGCGGACAGGCCGTTGCCCAGATCTTCCGCGCCCTTGAAGCCGACGAAGGAAGAGTTGGAGGACACGCGGTTCAGCTTGTCGTTACCGCTGGTGCTGGTATTGACGTAGTCATAGGAACCTTCGATCTTGCCGTAGATCACGACGTTGCCGGAATCAGCGTTGGCAACCATCGGGGCCGCGAAGGCGGCAGCAACTGCAAAAGCCATAAGCTTCTTGTTCATACTGAAATTCTCCTTTGAGTTAATTTGAGTTTTGGGACCAGCCAGCCTGCCCAAACAACTCCTCCGATTGAGAAGTTGCTTGAATTGTGCCAAACAGTCAAAGCATGTCGCAAGGGTTTTCAGTGATTGGCATCACTTGCGGAGAAGATTTTGTTGTTTTTTTGCAACGTTGTTTTCGTGCGAGTGCCAATGTAAGCCGATCATTTCATAAATACGCCGCCTCGCCG
Source organism: uncultured Sulfuricella sp. (assembly GCA_964527565.1). Classification (GTDB taxonomy): domain Bacteria; phylum Pseudomonadota; class Gammaproteobacteria; order Burkholderiales; family Sulfuricellaceae; genus JAGXQV01. The sequence goes on from CAZGOY010000003.1 coordinate 15,384, forward strand.
GTAGGAGGGGGCTTGCCCCCGAGCTTTTCCGTACAGCAGCGAAAAAGTTAAAACCTCGGGGGCAAGCCCCCTCCCACGGGGTTGGGTGGCATTCTTGAAATATCCGGGGTAAGATTTCCGCAGTAAGAATTTTTTCCTATTGATACGCTCAATTACAGGAGCTAGGCAGATGCGCATCACCAGCAAGGGACAAGTCACCATCCCCATCGAACTCCGGCGCCAGGCGGGGTTTCTGCCGAACACCGAGGTGGAATTCGTGTTGAGCGGCGACCGGGTTTTTCTGAGGAGATCGGATGACCAGAAAGGGCGCGGACGCAAGCTGGTGGAGCGCATGCGTTCCGCCAAACCCTCCATTGGTTTGACCACCGATGAAATCATGGCTCTGACACGAGGCGATGATTGATGTCCCATATCCTGGTGGATAGCAATGTCATTCTTGACGTGGTCAAGCATGATTCCATCTGGAGCGCATGGTCGCAGGCGCAGCTCGAATCCTGTGCGGAAAACGGCGTGCTGGTCATCAACACGATCATCTACTCGGAAGTTTCCATCGGCTTCGACGCCATCGAGGAAGTTGAGCGAGCCATTCCTCCCGATGCCTTTGACTATGCAGCGATCCCCAGGGAAGCCGCTTTCCTGGCCGGGAAATGCTTCCTGAAATATCGCAGGGGTGGCGGCATGCGCCGTTCGCCATTGCCGGATTTTTTTATCGGCGCACACGCCGCCGTGAGCAGCATGACACTCCTGACGCGCGATGCAAAACGCTACCAGACTTATTTCCCCGCCCTGGCGTTAATCTGTCCCGATCAACACTGATTCCCGGCTAATTCTACTTTGTCAGATCACCAAACCCACTGATTTAGCAGGTTCCTTCCCCCCACGGGGGAAGGTCAGGATGGGGGCGAGATAATCATTCAACCAGTTGATTTATCTCACCCCCACCCCAGCCCTCCCCCACAGGGGGAGGGAGCTAAAACCACCGCCATGGCGGGCTGAAGGCCGCGCACCCCCAGCCCTCCCCCACAGGGGGAGGGAGCTAAAACCCAATGTCGAGGTAATCTGACAAAGTAGAACAAAAACAGCCCGTAGGTCGGGGTGAACTTGCGAACCCCAACGCGCCAAGCGTTATCGCTCGCCATAATCGTCCGCATCTTCAACCTCTACCCGGCTTAGTCCGCCCTAACCTCGGCCAGCAGGTCAGGATGACGGTCAAGTACCTTGAGCAGTTTTACCAGCGCCAGAGGGGGCCGGGTTTTGCCGTTCTCGTAACGGGAAAAGGCATTGATGCCTCCCCCAAAAATCTCTGCGGCTTCCTTCTGGTCGAGATGTAACTTTTTGCGGACGCTGGTAATAAACTCCGGTTGAACAAAAGCCGCGTTCACTTGCTTGTTGAATTCCTTGACCAGCAGTCCATAACGTTCCGCTTCGGTCATGTCCAGCACCACTTCCGCGCAGGCGGGGCAATAGGCGCCGCTCACCGCCGGGATGAGGGTCGCTTCACCCTTGTAGGAGTAGGGAATGTCGCGGGTGTCATGCACCAATTCAGCCGCGCCACAGACGGGACATTTCATGCTTATAGCTCCTTAATTCTACTTTGTCAGATTTGTCAGATTTCAAGGCAAGTGGTGTTAGAACGTCCCTTCCCCCCACGGGGGAAGGCTAGGATGGGGGCGAGAAAATCATTCAACCGCTTGATTTAACGCCCCCACCCCAACCCTCCCCCGTTGGGGGAGGGAGCCAAAAACGTTACAAGGCAATCTGGCAAAGTAGAATTAACCCGGACGTTTCATAATAAGGTGTCTTCTACCTGTGGGAGCGGCCTTGGCCGCGAGTTCTTCGGTTCCAGTAAGGAAAAGTCAAAATCTCGCTGCCAAGGCAGCTCCCACAGGGTTAGGTGGTTTTTATGGAATATCCGGGTTAAACAGGCGTGCAAGCTCCGCGCCCGGTTCTTCCGCGCGCATGAAGGCTTCGCCGACCAGAAAGGCGTGAACGCCGCTTTGCCGCATCAGGTTGACGTCCGCAGGTTTGAGAATGCCGCTCTCGGTAACGGCGATGCGCTCCGGCGGGATGCGCGGCAACAAGTCCAGCGTGGTTTGCAGGCGTGTTTCAAAGGTGCGCAGATTACGGTTGTTGATGCCGATCAGCGGGGTTTTCAGTTGAAGGGCCAGTTCCAGTTCGGCGGCATCGTGGGTCTCCACCAGCACCGCCATGCCCAGCTCATGCGCCAGCGCTTCCAGGTCCTGCATTTTCGCCGGGTCGAGTGCAGCCACAATGAGCAGGATGGCATCCGCGCCGATGGTGCGGGCGCGGCACACCTGGTAGGGGTCAATCATGAAATCCTTGCGCAGCACCGGCAGGTCGCAGGCTGCGCGCGCATCCACAAGATGCTGTTTGCCACCCTGGAAAAACTGTGTGTCCGTGAGTACCGACAGGCAGGCCGCGCCGTGTTGGGCATAGCTGCGCGCAATGGCTGCCGGGTCGAAGTTTTCCCGGATCACGCCCTTGGACGGGCTGGCTTTCTTGATCTCGGCGATGACCGCGGGTTTGCCTGCCTGGATTTTGGCGCGCAGGGCGCCGGTGAAGTCGCGGGTGGGGGGCATCGCGCGCGCTTCGGTCAGTATCTCTTCATAGGGTTTCTTCGCCAGCGCGCGGGCGACCTCGAATTTTTTTACTTCAAGGATTTTTTGCAGGATGTCAGACATTGGCGCTCCGCTTTGAAAAGTCTACCAGTTGCGCCAGCTTGTCATGGGCCGCGCCGGAAGCGATCACCTGCAAGGCGGTTGCTATGCCTTCCTTCAATGTGGCGGCCAGGCCGCCTACGTAGATTGCCGCTCCGGCATTGAGCGCCACAATGTCGCGCGCCGGGCCGGGTTGATTGCCGAGAACCGCCTGCAATTTGGTCTTGGCCTGCTCGACGTCCCACACCTTGAGGGTCTCTGGATCGCACACGGACAGCCCCAGTTCGGCGGGATGCAGGACATATTCATGAATTTCCCCGTCCTTCAGTTCGCCCACCACGCTTTCATCGCACAGGGTCAGCTCGTCCATGCCGTCGCGGCCATGTACGACCATCACGTGGCGGCTGCCCAGACGCTGGAGCACGCGCGCCATGATGCCCACCAAATCGGGATGAAACACGCCCAGCACCTGATTTTTCGCGCCCGCCGGATTGGTCAGCGGCCCGAGGATGTTGAACAGGGTGCGCACACCCAGTTCGCGCCGCACCGGCGCGGCGTATTTCATGGCGCTATGGTGGCTGGGCGCAAACATGAAACCGATGCCGATTTCGTCGATGCTCCGGCCAACCTGATCCGGTGTGAGTGCAAGGTTGACGCCCAGCGCTTCCAGCACGTCCGCGCTGCCGCAGGTGGAAGATACCGAGCGCCCGCCGTGCTTGGCCACACGTGCCCCGGCGGCGGAAGCCACCAGCGCGGAAGCCGTCGAAATATTGAAGGTGTGGGCGGAATCGCCGCCGGTGCCGCAGGTGTCGACCAGGTGCGCATCGCCGCTCACCGCAACCTTGGTGGAAAACTCGCGCATCACCTGCGCCGCCGCGGAAATCTCGCCGATGGTTTCCTTCTTGACGCGCAGCCCGGTCAGGATGCCGGCGATCTGTACCGGCGTAAGCTCGCCGGTCATGATCTGCCGCATCAGCGACAGCATTTCGTCGTGGAATATCTCGCGTTGCTCGATCAGGCGCGTCAACGCCTGCTGCGGGGTAATCATGTACGTTTTTCTCCGAGAAAGTTGGCCAGCATGGCGTGACCATGTTCAGTAAGAATGGATTCGGGGTGAAATTGCACCCCCTCCACGGCTAACTGCTTGTGGCGCACGCCCATGATCTCATCATCGTCGGTCCAGGCGGTGATTTCCAGGCAATCCGGCAGGGATTCGCGCTCAATCACCAGCGAGTGGTAGCGGGTGGCGCGGAACGGATTGGGCAGCCCGCTGAATACGCCAGTATCCCGATGGTGGATCAGCGAGGTTTTGCCGTGCATCAATTGCTTGGCGTGGATGATCTTGCCGCCGAACGCCTGACCGATGCTCTGGTGCCCCAGGCATACGCCGAGGATGGGCGTTTTGCCCGCGAATGCCTGGATCAGCGGTACGGAAATTCCCGCCTCGGCGGGCGTGCACGGGCCGGGGGAAATCACGATGCGTTGCGGCGCCAGCTTGCCCACCGCTTCGACGGTGATTTCGTCGTTGCGAAATACCTGAACTTCCTCCCCCAGTTCGCCAAAATACTGCACCAGATTCCAGGTGAAGGAGTCGTAGTTGTCGATCATCAGTAGCATAGTTAATCGATCCTGTTGATTATTCAATTGAAAAGCATTTTCATGCTGTTGTCTTCAAGGGGCTGCCAGACGGCTATTCGTGCAACCTCGCCAGCTCGCGTTCGACCAAACTACGATCCAGGAACGATCCAGCGGACACCAGCGCTTCAATCAGCGGCCGTGCGGCCGGAATCAAGCCTTGCTTGCGGGCACGCAGAATCACGCCAAGCGTACCGATCAACGACAGGTCGTGTGCTTGGGCACAAGCGCGTGCCTCGCCATCATCAAGCACTGCAACAGCGGACATGACCAGGCAATGCGAAATGACCTGCGATTCGCCAGCGCCCAAGTCCCAAAGGCTCACGGATGTCGCTACCGGCACATCGGGGCGCATACGCTCACGCGCCCATGCCATCGAACCGGCGGTCGCCCGGTCCAGTCCAGATCCTGCTGCCACCTCGCGAATCACCGCCTCGGGTACGACCAGCGAAGGTGCCAGCATCGCCAGCAGATCAAGCTGTTGCAACTTGCCAAGCAGGATCAGCGGCGAAGCGTTGACGACCCACGGCTTAGAGGTCACCATGGACTTCCTGCGCCAGTTCATCCGCCGTAACCTGAACGGCAGGCACCTTGCGCCGGAACAATTCGTCGATAAACCGTCGGCGGCTGATGCCAAGAATTTCCGCCGCCTTGGACTGCGAAATGCGCTGCTCGGCATACCATTGCACCACAGCCGCAGTCTTGATCTCCTCACCAAACTCTCTCGGCCCCAGACGCAGCGCTGAAAACGCACTCGGTTCAAACTCCATCACGATCTGGGTCATCATCATTCTCCTTCGGATTCGGGTGTCAGCCAATAGCGATATTGCCAGCATTTTGTACCCCCTCGGGCGTACATTGTGCCTGGGCGGGCAAGCGGTCAATGTCGCCCGGTACTTTACCCTGTTCCGGCATTTTTCTGAACAGTGAATATACGGGCGCATGGCAATTTTTAGCGGGTAGGCAAGCGGACGCCACCGCTGCTAGAATTCCCTGCAGTGGCTGTCCTGGCATTCTGTCTCGGGCGGCAAATCGGGGAGAACACCATGGGACGGCTGCTGATTTTTCTGATGACCTGGGCATGGGGCATGAGCGTCTATGCCGAGAACTACGCGCTGATCCTGAACATCGGCGATTATCAGGCGCGCGGCGTACCCAAATTGTACGGCGTGCAGCATGACCGCGAGGTGGCGAAACAAATCGCCCGCAAGATCGGCACCCGGGATGAGAACATTTTCATCTATAAGGATGCGGAGTTGACCCTGGAAGGGTTGCGCAAGGCCTTCGCCGATATGGAAAACCGTCTGTTGCCGGGGGATCGCCTGTTCATGTACTACTCCGGCCATGGGGCGCGGGTGGAGAGCAAGGACGCGCCCGGATCGTGCAGCGAGGGGCTGGTATCGGTCAAGGGAGAATTGTTGCTCGACCGCGAGCTGGAGGCCGTCCTGCAACGCATGGCGGCCAAGGCCGACAAGGTGATTTTCTTTCTCGATGCCTGCCATTCCGGCGGTATTACCACGCGCGCCGGTGCCAAACCGCCGCGTTACATGCCGAAATCCGCCACCCTCGGCGCGCCCAGCGCCTGCCGCGTGGTTACCAACCAGTTGACGCGCAGCGTGACGCGCGCGGCACAGACCCCCGGCAGCGGCGGCAAGAATTACGTCTTCATCTCGGCAGCGCGCGATTCCGAAGTGGCGCTGGATGATCCCGAAGCCGGCGGGGTGGCCACCCAGGCATGGATGAAATGTATCGGCGGCGAAGCGCAGGATCTCGACAACAGCGGGGCGATTACCGCCGATGAAATCCGCACTTGCGCGCAACGGCGCATCAACGACGAGCTGAAGGGGGTCGAGGGCTACGTGCCGCACCACATCATGATTACCGGCAATCCCTATTTGCCGTTGACGTTTCCGGAGGCCGGGCAGGTTCCGGCAAAAGCGCCCGCCGTCGCAACGCCGCAGTCGGCAGCACCGGGAAAGCCGGCCACCAGCCCGCTGCATACCCTGCGCGACATTTTCAATCAGCGCGACGACAACCGGGTGGTGAAATTCCAGGCCTCGCGGGAGGGCTTCAAGATCGGCAAGGACAAGGTTGAGTTCACGCTGAACTCCAGCTTTCCCGGTTACGTTTACATCCTGATGTCCGGCTCGGACAACAAGACCCTCGACCTGCTGTTCCCCAACAAGGCGGATCAGAACAATTACCTGCAAACCGGCGAAACCCTCACGCTGCCGCGCCCCGCCTGGGAGATCGAGGCCGGCGGCCCGGCAGGCGTCAACCATTTGCTGGTCATCGTCGCCGATGCGCCGCGCGATTTCGGCAAGATCATCACCGCGCCAGCCGGCCCCTTTGCCACGGTCGATGCCACAGCACAAACCTCGAAGGAGGTGCTGCAAGCCAGCGGTGCTTCGATCAGCAAGCTGACCTCGACCTGCGTGCGCACGCGCAACCTGAAGGTAGTGGAAAAAGGCTGTTCGGACGGCTTCGGGGCGGCGATGATCGAGGTGCGGGAAGTGGATTGATTATGCGCTGCCAGCGAACCCCGTCTGCCGCCATGCTTCGTAAACCAGCACCGCCGCCGCATTGGACAGGTTCAGGCTGCGGTTGTCGGGGCGCATGGGGATGCGTAGGCGCTGACCGGCGGGAAAGGTCTCCAGAATCTCCATCGGCAAGCCGCGCGTTTCCGGGCCGAAAACGAACACATCGCCTGCCTGAAAGGCGATTTCATGATAAGGGGCGCTGCCCTTGGTCGTCAGCGCGAACAGGCGCCGCCCGGCAAAGTGCGTCAGGCAGGCGGCCCAGTCCTCATGCACGGCGAGCGTGGCATATTCGTGGTAATCCAGCCCGGCGCGCCGTAGCTGCTTGTCTTCCAGGGTGAAGCCGAGCGGTTTCACCAAGTGCAGTCCGGCCCCGGTGTTGGCGCACAGGCGGATGATATTGCCGGTGTTGGGGGGGATTTCCGGCTGGTAGAGGACGATGTTGAACATGGGTATTGATGGGCCTTTCCGATGATAATGATACACCAAGCCCCGCCGCCATTCCCCTGGCCGGAGCCGCGCCCCTTTGTTGCGTGCGGGATTGCCGTTAGAATGACGTCATCCTTTCATCTCTTGCGGAGCACACATGCCCACTGATGCGTACAGCATTATCCAGGCGCTGGTCAAGGCGCAACTCATCGACGATACCTATGATCGCGGGGAAAAGCTGCACCCGGTGGTTGCGCTATCGCGTGGCTATGGCTGCGGCGGTGAGGAAATCGGGCATGCCCTGGCCAAACGTTTGCAGGTCGGCTACTTTGACAAGGAGGTGCTTACCCAGATCGTCTCGCAGAGCGGGGGTGACAAATACCTGCTGGAAAAGCTCGACGAGAAGGTAAAAAGCCGCTGGGACGCGTGGATATTGTCGTTTCTTTCCGGCGACAACGTGCTCAACGAAAACTACGAGCGCCTGCTCATCAACGTGTTGCTCGGCATACTCGACACCGGCGGTGTCATCATGGGGCGCGGGGCGCATTTGATCCTGGCGCAACACCCGGAAGTCATCCGCGTGCGCGTCATCGGTTCGCCGGAGGTGTGCGCCAAGCGGGTGATGGAAAGCGAAGGATTGACGCTGGAGGAAGCGCGCAAGAAAATCGAGGAAAAGAACCACCAGCGCGGCAAGTTCGTATGGGATTACTGGAAGCATCGCCTGAGCGACCCGACCGAATTTGATTTGATGATCAATACCGATCATTTCCGTGATTTTTCACAGGTTACGGAAATGATCATCGACGCCATGCACGGCATGGGCATCAAGACGGCTGCGCAGGAGGCGAAATGAGCGGCAAGACCATGGAATCCACCGCGCTCAAACTGCACATCGTCAGCCTCGAAGCCGAAATTTTCAGTGGCGAGGCGCGCATGATCAGCGCGCCCGCCCAGATGGGCGAAATCGGCATCCTGCCGCGTCACACCCCGCTCATCACGCGCCTGCGCGCCGGTGAAATCCGCGTGCATACCACCGACGGCAAACAGGTGCTGATCTATGTTTCCGGCGGTCTGCTGGAAATCCAGCCGCAAGTGGTCACCATCCTTGCCGACAGCGCCACGCGCGCTTCCGGCTCCGACAAGGAAGCCGCCGCCGAAGCGCGCCGCCTGACCGAAGAGGCCATGGCCAAGGTGGATCGTTTCGGCAGCCTTGACCAGGCGCACTCCGAGTTGATGGCGGCTATCGGCGAACTGAACGATATGCAGCGCCTGCGCAAAAAAAAACAACGCTGGTAAATATCCCGGCCCCTAGCCGGTGAGTAAAGGCGACGCCCGGTCCGGCTGGCAGTTACGTGGTTTACGTGATGTAGGAGCGACCTCCTGGTCGCGATAATCGGCACCGCATCGCGACTAGGAGGTCGCTCCCACATGCCGTCGTTTCAGCTTGACGGCTATCCGCGCCGTTCCTTTTTGCGTTGCGCTTTTTGCGCGTACATCAGCGCATCGGCGCGTTCCAGCATTTCCTCGACCTGACAGGGCTCGCCTGCGGCGCATTCCACCACCCCGACGCTGATCGACAACTCGTAAGGCCGGTCGTGCCGGTTATTGTGGCGAGCGATGTTGTCCTGCAGGCGTTTGGCGATCTGTTCGGCGCTGCTGGCGGCGGGTTCGATGGCGACGATGGCGAACTCGTCGCCGCCCATGCGCGCGATGATGTCCGAGCCGCGAAAGGTTTCCTTGAGCAGGCGGGCGGTGTGAATCAGCGCCTGGTCGCCTTCCTTGTGTCCCCAGGTGTCGTTGATGGTCTTCATGCCGTCGAGGTCGGCGAAAATCAGATAAAAGGAGCTGCCTTTGCGTTTCGACAGGCGCATCTGGTGTTCCGCCAGGGTCATGAAACCGCGCCGGTTATACAGCCCGGTCAATTCATCGACCAGCGACAGGATGCGTAGCGCCGCCTGCATGCGCTGGCGTTCGATGGCGTAGCGGATGGCATGCACCAGCAGATTGCCGGTGACTTCACCCTTGACCAGGTAATCCTGGACCCCGGCCCGCACTGCCTGAATGCCGGTATTGACATCGTCCAGGCCGGTGAGGATGACGATGGGGGTATCCGGTGCCGCATCGGCGGTTTTTTCCACGGTGTCGAGTCCGTTGCTGTCCGGCAGCGACAAATCGAGCAGAATGATGTCGTATTCCCGCTCCGCCAGGGCATCCTGCGCCGCCTTCAGGCAGTCGGCGTGTTCCAGCCGGACGTGGGCGTAATGCACCTCGGCCAGCGCTTCCTGAATCAGGCGCCGGTCGCCGGGGTTGTCTTCCACCAGCAGGGCGCTGATTTCCGTGCCGCTGTTCATTGGCCGGGATTCCCCGGCAGTTTGACCACGGTGAGCCAGAACCCCTCGATGGATTTGACGATTTTCATGAATTCCTCCAGTTCCACCGGCTTGGTGATATAGCAGTTGGCGTGCAGATCGTAGGCTTGGGCGATGTCGGTTTCCGCCGCCGAGGTGGTGAGGATCACCACTGGAATATGCTTGAGCCGCTCGTCGGATTTCATCTGGCGCAGTACCTCGCGCCCGTCCATCTTCGGCATGTTGAGGTCCAGCAGCACCAAATCCGGCAATGGTTGGCTGGTGTAGGGTGCTTCCTGACGCAGCATTTTCATGGCTTCCAGGCCATCGTTGGCGACGTGCAGGTTGACGGCAATGTGCGCTTCCTTCATGGCTTCGTGCGTCAGGCGCACGTCGCCGGGATTGTCCTCCACCAGCAGGATATCCACGGCGTGAACCAGTTGATCGTGACTCATGATGATGGGTGCTCCTCCAGTGTGGCCGGCAAGGTGAAAAAAAACGTCGCGCCCTTGCCCGGTTCCGATTCTACCCAGATACGGCCATGATGTCGCTCGACGATACGTTTGCAGATCGCCAGGCCGATGCCGGTGCCGGGATATTTTTCACGGCTGTGCAGGCGTTTGAAAAGCAGAAATATTTGCTCGAAATATTCGCGCGGGATGCCGATGCCATTGTCGCTTACCGAAAACAGCCAGACCTCGCCCTCGCGCCGGGCGCCGATATGGATGCGCGGCATCTCCTCACCGTGGAATTTGATGGCATTGCCGATCAGGTTTTGCAACAACTGCCCGAGTTGGGTATGGATGACCGGCACGGTGGGTAAAACATCCTGGCTGATTTCGGCGCGGTATTCTTCGATCAGCGGTCTCAGGTTGACCAGCACCTCGGCCAGCACGGCGTTGGCGTCGGTCATTTCGAGGCGGCGGGTATCGATGCCGACCAGCGCGTAACTCAACTGGTCGTTGATGAGCCGTTGCATGCGCGTTACCCCTTCCACCGCGTAATGAATGAAATCGCGCGCATCCTGGTCAAGCTGGTCGCGGTAGCGCCGCGCCAGCAGTTGCACGAAGCTGGCCACCATGCGCAAGGGTTCCTGTAGGTCGTGCGAGGCGACATAAGCAAACTGCTCCAGGTCGGCGTTGGAGCGCGAGAGCTCTTCCAGGCTCTCGTTGAGCGCCTTCTCGGTCTGGCGGTGTCCGGCAATTTCCAGGCGCAATTCGCGCGTGCGTTCCGTCACCCGTTCTTCCAGTTCCAGGTTGGCCTTGTGCAGCAGGTCTTCCTCGAACTCATGGCGCGCCAGGTCGAAGCGCATCTGCTGTTGGCGCCACGACAGGATAACGGCGGAGGCGGTCAGCGCGATCAGCAGCAGGCAGATGGCGGCGACCAGCATGACATGCTTGCGCAGGGGCGCTTCCACCTCGGCGCGATCCACCTTGGTGACCATGAACCAGGGGGACCCCGGGATTTTACGCAGTACCGCCAGCACTTCAGCCCCACGGTAATCTCTGCCAATGAAATTTCCTTCCATGCCCAGTACTGCCCGCACGGCAGGCAGGCCGATATCGTTGAGTGGCTGGCGCAAGGTCATGGGCGCGGCCTGGCTGTGACGCAAGGGGTTGAGGTACAGCACGCTGTCACCCTCGCGCCGCAGCAGCAGGGTTTCCGCCGTCGGGCTGGGCGTGGGCCAGGATTGCACCAGTGGATAAAGAAACTGCTGCGGATCAATCTCAAAAGCCAGCACGCCGATAACGCGCCTTTCGCGGCCAGCCGCCAGCAGGGGGACGAACAGGCTGAGATGGCTTCCCTCTGCGGATTTTGTAGAGTGGAAGTCGAGAAATTGCACCTGCTGGGTGCGCATTGCTTCCTGCACGGCGGAATAGGTCTGTTCACAGGGATCGAGCTTGTCGTTGTTCGAGGCGAGGCGCAGCTCCCCCGCTGTGTCGAACAGGAATACGCAACGATAGTGCCGCGCATGGCGCGGCGCGTTCATCCACGCCAGCAAGGCCTGTTTTTCCGCATCGTTGCGCCCACCGTTTGCCAGCCAGTGCTGGGCATGGCTGACGATGAAAGAGGTGGTGAGGATGGACTCCGCCTCGGCCAATCGCTCGGCGCGCCATTCGGCGATCTGGCGCGATTTCAGGGTGGCGATGGCGGCCAGTTCATGGTGTTTTTCCTGTAGCGCATGCTCCAGTTGCTGGTGCAGGTAACCGTAACCGGCAGCGCCGATGCCGACAGCCAGCAGCACAAACAGCAGTGCTAGACGCCAGGGCGGCAGGGTGGGTTTGCGTGGGCCCGGCACCATCAGGGCTGCCCTCCCGGCGCAATGACGCGGGTGCCGTCACGCACTTACTGGGTGTCCCGGCGTGACGCCGGAAGCGTGAAATGGAATGTCGCACCTTGACCCGGCGTTGATTCCACCCAGATCTGTCCGCCGTGACGCTCGACGATACGCTTGCATACCGCCAGGCCGATGCCGGTGCCGGGATAATCGCCACGCCCATGCAGGCGCTGGAAAATCACGAAGATGCGTTCGAAATGCTCGGGGGCGATGCCGATGCCGTTGTCGGACACCGAGAAATGCCAGTCGTCGGCCTGCCTTTGCGCATCAATGCGGATTTGCGGCGGCGCTTCCCCGTGGAACTTGATGGCGTTGGCGATCAGGTTTTGAAACAGTTGGCCCAATTGCGAAGCGTCCGCCGGCAGCACGGGCAGCTCCCCGCTGCTCACGGTCACGCGGTTTTCCGCGATGGCGAGTTGCAGGTTATCGAGGACCTCTTTCAGCACGGCATTGCAGTCAGCGGGTTCAAAAGGGTTGCCGCGCGTGCCGACGCGGGAGAAGGCCAGCAGGTCGTCAATCAGGCGCTGCATGCGGGTCGCACCATCAACGGCAAAGGCGATGAATTCGTCGGCATCCTGATCCAGCTTGCCCTGATAGCGCCGCGCCAGCAAGCGGGTGTAGCTGGCCACCATGCGCAATGGCTCTTGCAGGTCGTGCGAGGCGATGTAGGCGAATTGTTCCAGTTCGGCGTTGGAACGTGCCAAGTCGTGGGTTTTTCTGGCCAGAGCCAGAGCGGCCCGTTCCTGCTCGCGAGCGCGCTGTGCGCCACGCAGCATGATGAAAGTCAGGCCCATCATGCCCAGCAGCCAGATGCCGCCGTGGGTGATGCTGAGCACGCGGATGCCGGTGCGTTCGGTGGCGAGGTAAGGTTCAAGACGCACGTAGGCCCCCACTCCGCCGCGCACATCGCCGACTTGGTAGCCCTGATGGCCGTGGCATTTCAGGCAGCCCTTTTCGGTGACGAAGGCACGCATGGCGCGCAGGTAGGGCACGCCGCCCAGCATCGTCACTTCGGCGGCCTCGCGCGCGCCGTGCTCGAACGATTCCAGTACTCGCGTTTCCCATTCGTCCGGCGCGTTGTTGGGGTTGAGTGGCTTCAGACTGGTGATGCGCCCGCGCACGCCATACAGGCTGTCAAAATTCTGCTGCATCTGGCGCACCATGTAGGCGGGATTCATCAAAGTCAGTTGGCGCCCGGACGGCGTCTGGATGTCGCGTTCCGGCACATCCAGGTAAGGGTTGGCATAAGTGTTGGTGGCGGGGTCGACCGGCACGTAAACGCCGCCGTGAGCGGTGGACCACTGGCGGAAGGCAAAATCCTTGTTGATATTGGCGATGGCCTCGCTTTTTGCCAGAGCGACGGTTTTTTCGCGTTGTAGGGAGATGTTCCAGGCCAGCGATGCTGCCAGCGCCAGCGTCCATACCAAGGCCGCCAGTGCCGTACTGCGGTACACCGGGGCGGTGCCGGGATGGGGGGGGGAGGCCGGGTTCATGGCTGACCATATTAGCAACTTGGATGGAAAAGGCCAGCCCTCGGGAAAGGGGTGCAGGGAGAGAACCCCGCTTCACAGTGGGGGCGGATTCAATTATGCTGACGGTATATGACAATGTAATTTCATGGGGGCTGAATGCGCATCGCCTGTTGTTTGATTGTACCCGTGGCGTTCGGGATGCTGGCGGGTTGCGGGGACGCAGGCAGCGGGCACGATGCGATGTTGTCGCGCTACCATGAAATAAAGGCCGTCGAACTGTGCAAACGCGACAAGGGGTTCAAGCGCATCGTCGAAGCCAGCGGCGTTAATTTCACTGCCGAGTGCAAAAGCGGAATATTCGTCAACGGGGTCGCGGAGCGTTCCCGCTAGGTCCTCAGCGCCGCCACGAAACCTGCTCCAGCGACAGCCCACGGCTGCGGCACAAGGCTTCCAGCCGCGCCATATCGCCGCGTTCCGGCATGCCGATCAGCCAAATGCGCTGATCTTCCACCGCCACCTGCATGCGCTTGCCCTGGCTGCCGGCTTCGGCATCGAGATAAGGCGCGTAACGCTGCCGCCCGAGTGCGGACAGGGGCACCAGCGCCTGGTTGGCCGAGCCGCGCCACAGCTTGCCGAACGGCAAGCCGTCGGCGTAGGGTTCGGGAATCAGCGCGTCGAGCAATTCGAGCAAACCGGCGTGACGCTCAAGCAGGGTGGCCAGCGGATAGCCGCTGTAGCACAGGATGTCGAAATCCAGGCCGCCGCGCTTGCGCCATTGCCGCAAGCCCTTGAGCAGCGCCAGCAAGCCCTGCGGCTGGTCGAACGGCTCGCCGCCGCTGATCGTCACGCCATCGAGCGCCGTTCCCGTATTCTTGCGGCACCAGGCCAGCAGATCGGCCACTTTCAGGGCGCGGGCCGGGTCGGGTTCCCAGGTGTCCTGCGAAACGCAACCCCGGCAGCGCAACGTGCAGCCTTGCAGCCAGAGCCCCAGGCGCTTGCCGGGGCCGAGCACGGTGACCGGGTAATGCGCCTTGTTGATCTGGATGCTGGCGGCGCGCATCCCTATTCCAGCGTCACGCTGACGATGCGGTTCTCGTCCTCGGCGATGTCCTTCACCGTGACCTGCTCGCGGCCTTCCAGGTCGAGGCGGAACAGGGCGCGGCCGAGCGGGTTGATGAAGGACGATTCGATCTGGTTGCCGATGCCGCGTCCGCCGTTGGACAGGTCGCGGGTGCACAGATCGAGGAGTTTGGCGCGCACCGTCTCGGGCAGGACCAGTTCCACCTTGTGCTCCTCGCGCACCCGGTTGACCACGTTCTTCAGCATCGCGGCGAAAATTTGCGCGGCCACCGGCGCGGTGATGAAGCTGAACACCACGATGTTGTCGCCGATGCGGTTGAGGATTTCCGGGCGCGACAGACGGAACTTGAAATAATCCTGGATCGCACCGCGCACGCGGCTTTCCACCACGTCGTAATGGTCGTCCGGCGCCACGTTCTGGATGCGCCGGCCATGCTCGTCCTCGACGTAAATGCCCAGGTTGGAAGTGAAGATGATGATCGCCTCGGAAAAATAGGCGGTGTCGCCGCGCCCGTCGGTGAGGCGCCCGTCCTCGAGAATTTGCAGAAATTTGTCGAGGATGCGCGGGTGGGCCTTTTCGATTTCGTCGAAGAGGATCACGCTGAAGGGCTTCTCGCGCACCGCGTTGGTCAATTCGCCGCCCGCATCGTAGCCGATGTAGCCGGGCGGCGCGCCGAGCAGGCGGGCGCTGGCGTGCTCCTCGGCGAATTCGCTCATGTCGAAGCGGATATAGGCGCTCTCGTTGCCGAAAATGAGCTGGGTCAGCGTTTTCGCCAGCTCGGTCTTGCCTACCCCGGTGGGGCCGGCGAAAAACAGCACGCCGCGCGGGCGGTTACCGCTGGAACGCGCCTGGGCGCCGGTCAGCCCCATCACCGAACGCATCAGGATGTCGATGGTCTTGGTCGCCGCCTGCGGCTGGCCTTTCACCCGCTCCTCGATGAAGGGCGCGGCATCGGCGATTTTTTCGCGCAACCAGGTTTTTTTCCAGGGGTTTTCGGTGATGCCCATCTTGAAGCATTGCACCGCATCGTCCACGTCGCGGAAGGCGATGCCGCGGCGGTCCGCAAGCTGCGCGATGTCGGAGAGGTCGCTCAAGGCCAGGCCGTCGGTGCCGTCGGCAAAGAGTTTGGCGTATTTCTCGCGTTCCGCTTCGGCTGCGCCCTCGTAAGCCATGAAGCGGCTGCCCAGGATGACGGCGGCGGCGTGGCGCGTTTCATAATCCGGCAGCGTGGCGGCGAGCGTGCTGATGCGCGCGCTGTCCAGGGCAAACCAGGAAGGCAGATCCTGCGCGCGGTTGACCAGCCAGACCACCGGGTTGAAGCGCGCCTTGCCCAGCGGTGCAGCAATATCCGCGCCCTGCGGCACGATCGGGTTGGCGGCCAGGGAAATGCGTTCGGCGGCGACGAAAAAGCGGTGCTCCGCCGCGTCCAGGTGGTCGGGCTGGCGCACTAGGCGCGAGGCGAAATCGACCACCAGCGCGCAGCGCGCCTCGCGCAGGCCCGGCAGTTTTTCCATCACGCCGCTCAAACCTTCCAGGCTCATCGGCATGACGCCCTCTTGCAGCTTGAGGTCGAAACAGCGCGTGGCGAGTTCGAGCGCCTCCGGCTCGTTGGGATAGGGACGCAGCCCCTCCACCGGGTTATAGACCAGCATGAAGCGATAGCCCTGGGCTTGCAGCGCGTTCCACAAACAGCGCAGCAGCGGCGCCAGGGTCAGCCCGTCCTGGAACGGCGTGAGAAAACTGTCGCGGATATTGCCGGCGACGATATATTGCGAGCGGATCGGCAACAGGCGTTCGAGATCGCGAATCCAGCGAGGGGTCATGATGAATGCGGCTTTCAATTCAGGAAAGTGGGCAATTCCAACATTTCATGCGGGTTAGGCATGGGTTACGTTCGACACGCCAGCGTGCAAGCGCAGCCCAAGTGCATTGATAACCTTCAGAATGGTGGAAAATTCAGGGTTTCCCTGGCCGGACAGTGCTTTGTAAAGCCCCTCGCGAGCCAGCCCGGTGTCTCGTGCCAGTTGCGTCATCCCCCGGGCGCGCGCAATGTCGCCCAGTGCTTTGGCGATAAAAGCGGGATCGTCGCCAGCTTCATCAAGGCAGGCTTCAAAATACAATGCCCTGTCCTCTTCGGTCTTAAGGTAATCCACCGTATCGTAAGGAGTGGTTCTGGTTTTTGCCATGGTGTTCCCCTAGAGATTGCGCGCCAGCGTCAGCGCAAGTTTGATGTCGCGTTTTTGAGTGCTCTTGTCGCCGCCGGCCAGCAGAATAATGATATGCCCGTTGCGCTCGGTGTAGTACACGCGCCAGCCACTACCAAAGTGCAGTTTCAATTCGCTGACGCCCTCGCCAACGGCTTCGACATCTCCCGGATTTCCATCTTGCAACCGACGAATGCGCGCTTCAATCCGTGCCTTGACCAGTTTGTCCGGCAAGCCTGTGAACCAGGCCTGATATTCGTCGGTTTTCTCAAGTTTTATCACATCCTGATTGTAATCCATGGTTTACGTTGTATCAACTTCAGGTGAAGCCCTTTTGCAGCGGCGCTTTGGCCTCGCGCGCCGCTTCTTCTTCCCGCCGCCGGGGCAGGCTGGCCGGATCGACAGTCTGCACCGGCAGCTCGCCCGCGCCCATTTGCCGCAGGACGTTGAATGCGATGCCGCGCGCGGCAAGGGTCTGTTTGAGCTTGGGAAATTCGGCGCACCAGCGATCCTCGGCAAGAAAATCCTGGCGCTTGCGCACCGTGCTTTCCTCCATGCCGCGCGAACGCACCACGTTGAAGTTGAGGGTGTGCTCGCGCGGGTCGAGGCGCAGGCGCACGTAATAATCTTCCCAACCCTGGCGCTGGAAATGTGCCACGCCGCCTTCGACGAACAGGGTGCGCTCGATGCCCTCCACTTCGTAGCCGAGATCGCGCAGCGATTGCTCCAGCACCAGCGCCGCCGCTTCCTGCTCCTGGCGGGCACGGGCCGCGCGAAGCGCTTCCAGGAATTGGCGGGCAGCGTTTTCCTGTTCCGGCGCGAGTGGCGCCAGTCCGGCCGCTGCCGCTTCCAGGGCGTTGCGCAGGTCCGCGGGCGCATCGTCGGGGAGCGCATCCAGCCAGGCGTTCATCTCTGCCGCCCGCGCTTGCAATCGCGCACGCATCTGCTGGTGCTGCTGCGCCCGCAGGCGCAGTTCGAGCGCCAGGGATTCCGCGCGCTCCAGCGAGGGCGCGAGCAGGATTTCCCGCGCCAGTGTTTCGACTTCGGCGGGCAGGGCGCCATCCGGCACGTTTTCCAGGCGTTCCAGCACGCGCTTCACGGTCTGGCGGAAAGCTTCGGCCTGTTGCGGATTCAGTCCGGGGCGCAGGCTGCGTTGCGCGGCATAGGCGTGGAGCAGGTCTTCCAGCCCCGGCTGGGTGGCAGGCTGCATGGCTTGTGCCAGCGTAGCGCGCCATTGCGCGTCGAGCGCCGCGCCGACCGCTGCGAGCAGTTCTTCCAAGCGACGAATTTCGGCGCGCAAGGCTTCGGCGTAGCGTCGCGTCGTCTCCTGGCCGTTTTCCGACGGTCGGTGCAGGGTTGTGGCGGCAAGCGTGGCGGCCTGTTCCGGCAGGCGCTGCGCCAGTCCGGCGGCAACGTCCTGCAGGCGCGCCAGACGGCTTTCCAGCCGCGCCGTTTCTTGCGCCAGTGCGGTGCGCCGCTGCAATTGTGCTTCCTGCAGGCGGCGACGCTTTTCGGCCATTTCTTCGGCGCGGGCGCTCACGTTCGCCAGCGCCGCATCGTATTCCTGCCCCATCGCCCTGGCTTCGCTCAACGCGGCGGCGGCCAGGTAAACCGCGCCCAGCGGGGCGACGCTGATGCTGGCGCTCGCCGCGCTGGTTTCAAGGGAAAAGAAAACAACGGTGGGTCCGCTCATGGTTTGTGCAGGGAGGGTTGCTGGACAGGAAGAAGTTTACCGCAGCTTGCGGGAAAATGGCTCGCGCCGCGAATGGGCCGGTGAAGCAGGGCTTGCTACGAGGCAGGTGCTTCTGCTTCCGGGGGCTGGTGCGCGGCGAGCGCCAAGGCGAGCTCGACGGCGGAGTGGACGCCCATTTTCTCCAGGACGTGGGCGCGATGGACTTCCACGGTGCGCATGCTGATGTTGAGTTCGTCGGCAATGTGCTTGTTGAGGCGCCCCGCGAGAATCAGGCGCATGACCTCGGTTTCACGCGAAGTGAGGGTGCGCAGCCGGGTGCGGAGCGATTCGGCGCCGACGGTACGTTGCCGTCGCTGCGCGGCTTTTTCCAGGCTCAGGGTGATTTTTTCCACCAACTGGTTGTCGCTCGCCGGTTTTTCGATGAAATCCGCCGCACCACGGTGCATGGCTTCGACGGCCATGGCAATGTCGCCGTGGCCGGTGAGGAAGATCACCGGCAAGGTGCATTCCCGCTCCTTGAGACGCTCGAACAGTTCCAGCCCGGACATGCCCGGCATGCGCACGTCCAGCAGCAGGCAGCCGTCCCATTCCGGGCGCCAGCCCGCCAGGAAGTCTTCCCCGCAGGCGAAAGTTTCGACCTCGAAACGGCAGGATTCGAGCAGCCATTTGAGGGCATCGCGAATGGCTTCCTCGTCATCGACGATGAATATTCTGCCCGCCATGTCAGTTTTCCAGCGGGAGCGTAAAGCAGAAACGGGTGCCGCCATGCGGGTTGGGCTCGTGCCACAAGCGGCCCTGGTGAAATTCGACGATGGAACGGCAAATGTTCAGCCCCATGCCCATGCCGCTTGGTTTGGTGCTGAAAAACGGGGTGAACAGCTGGCGTGCGGTTTCTTCCGTGAGCCCCTCGCCGTTGTCCGTCACCGTAATCTGCACCATGCCGTCTTCGGTGCGCTGTGCGCCTATCCGCAGAATGCCGTCCTGGTCGCCGCACATGGCTTCGATGCCGTTGCGCACCAGGTTGAGAATCAATTGTTCGATCATGATGCGGTCCACGTTGACCGGAGGAAGGGATTCCTCCAGTTCCAGCCGGATTTCCAGCGCGTGGCGCCGGGCTTCGATGCCGGCAAAGCCCGCCGTTTCTTCGAGTAGTTCGGCGAGCGGGACGAGCGTTTTTTGCGGGTCGCGTTTTTTGACGAATTCGCGCATGTTGCGGATGATCTTGCCGGCGCGTTGTGCCTGGGTGTTGATGGCCTCCATGGCCGGCAGGACAGCTGCGGCATTTTCCTCGTTGCGCAGCCGGTTCAGGGCGCCGGTGGCGTAGCTGGCAATGGCGGTGAGCGGTTGATTCAGCTCGTGGGCGAGCGACGAGGCCATTTCGCCCATGGTCACCAGACGCGCAGTGAACTGGAGCTTCTCTTCCTGCTGGCGGAACAGCGCGGCAGCCTGTTTGAGCTCGGTAATGTCGGTGATTGAGGACATCCAGCCCTGCTGTTGCCCCTGATAGGCGATCAGCGGTGCGGACTGGATCAGAACATGCAGAATTTCCCCATTCTTCTTGCGTAGCGGGCGCTCCGAGCCTTCCGGCGGCGCCGCGCCTTGCAGCATAGCACCGAACACTTCTCCGCTGTCTCCCGGCTCTTGCGGCCAATAGGGCATGGGCGGCAAGCGTCCCAGCAGCTCCTGTTCGCTCCACCCCACCATGCGGCAGAAGGCCGGGTTGACGTAGATGATGCGCCCCGCCATATCCACCGCGCGGATGCCCGTCGCCATAGAGTTTTCCATCGCCGTGCGGAAGGCGTACTCGCGCCGTAGCGCACGCTCAGCGGTTTCGATGTGGCGGATATGCCTGCGCAACGACCCCAGGCTCCAGACGACCAGCAGCGACAGCCCGCCGATGAGAATCATCAGCAGACGGGGAGCGCTGTCGGTTTTTTGCCCGTGCGCGGTGGCGAGCAGGGCCAGTCCGTAGCCCGGCGGCTCGAAATTGAGCTGGTAGGACAGCGCCTTTTCATCCGGGACGATATCCAGCTTGGACGCCAGCACCCGCCCGTCGCCATCGACGATGCTCAGCTGGTAGCGCTGGGCATACCACCACGGCACCATATGTTTGAGTATCCGCGGCAGGGAAATGCGCGCCACCAACCCTCCCCGGAACGGCCGCTCCTTTGACAGCGGCACGTGAATTTCAAACCATGCACCGCTGGCTGCACTGCCGTGCGCGGGGCTGAAGACGGTGCGGGACATCTGCCGCGCACGGCTGAACGATTCCTCGTCCAGTTGCAGCCCGGCTGCCGTTTCAGCGTCTGGATGGGCATGCCAGCGGATATTGCGCGTCTCGTCCGCCCAAAAGATGTCCTGAATTTCCGGGTAGATGTTGAGCAGCAGGGTGGCGCGCTTTTGAAAGTGGGGAGCGGCGGGATTTTGCCGCGCCATTTCCGCCGCCAGTATCGTCAGGCTTTCCTGAACGTTTTCGAGATGCTGGCGGATGCTCTGTTCCTGCCACAGCAGGTCTTCGATCAGGCTCATGCGGCGCTGGTCGCGCTCCTGATGGTGGTTGAAGAACAAAAACGCCCCCACGGCCAGAATGAAGAGACCGACGGAAATATTGGGCATGGCCCAGAAACGGGCCAGTTTGCCGGCCGATGCGGGAGGATGGTCCGGTGTGTTCATGACTCTTGGGATGATCCTGAAATCCTCAGTTGGACGGGGTGGAGCACTTGAAGAGGAGAAAGATGGATGCCAAGCCGGGCAGCTATATTAAAAATTGTCATGAAGTTAACGCAACAAACAGGCGCTCAACCGAGGCATTCAGGATGATACCTGATGGTGGCCGTCGAAGGGCCCACGCAGCGACAGCGGCGGGGCAAGCGCACCACGCCAGCCCGCAAGCGGTGTTGACACGCCATTCCCCCTCCGCTATGATTCGCGCTCTCCACATTCCCTGATAGCTCAGTCGGTAGAGCGACGGACTGTTAATCCGCAGGTCCCTGGTTCGAGTCCAGGTCGGGGAGCCAAGCAAAAAAAGGGCTAGCGTTTAGGCGCTGGCCCTTTTGCTTTTCTGTCCTACGCAGCCCCCTCGTGCCGCCAAGGCGCACGGTCAATTCCTTTGACGGGACCCTAACCCACTAGCTAAATTGTGGTTACTGCGAACGGCTTGCCCTTTAAATATTTAACCCAAATTCCTCCGTTGGGCGAGACGGATTGCCCAATTTTCCGGGCGCATGGTGTCTTGCAACTCCTCGAAACGGAACAATTATTCCGCGTCGTTGCGACTTACTTACCTTTCTTCTCCACCGTTGCGGGCTTGCGCGTAACGAAAGGCGTACCGGTCTGCTCAGCAAGTTGGCGGGCTTTCTCGGCAGCACGCATCAATGCTTGCGGAACCTTTTGCAGGTCAGGATCCTTCAAATGCGAAACAGCTACTGATTTCATCTGCTCTGTCCAGTGGATTAAGCTACGCTGATCCGTACTGCTTAAGCTATTTCCCCAAGCGCTTGCGCCAATAATCTGGCCGGCGATGGAGGTGGGAAATCGCAACGATGACTATCTCCTGGTCAAGCGTGGCATAAATCAGGCCATAGGGGAAACGCCGCAGGCGGCAACGGCGGATATTTTCAGAAAGGCGATGCCAGCCGTTGGGGAAATGGCGGATGCGCTCCAGAGCCGCACGGATTTCCGTGACGAAGTCTTTTCCCAATCCGGGCACTTCGTGGTTGTAATACTCAACGGCTTCGTCCAGTTCCTGCTGAGCGACGCTTAAAAAGCGGATTTTCATGGCTGGCGATGTTTCGCCAGGACTTCCTCCATGTCCACCGCCTCTATTTCCCCGCACTTATAGGCGGCAAGCCGCTCCTTCGCTTCGATAGCCCAGAGACGGTCGATTTCCGCATCCGCTTCGTCAATGGTCGCCAGAAGCGCGTCAACCACTTCGATTCGTTCCAATGCCGGCAATTGACGGGCTTGCTCGATCACTTCCCGACTGTGCAACCCCATGGAAACCCCTTTCAAAATGTCTGCCTCGTCAGCATAACGCATTCTGGAGCGGGCTTCGACCGAAACCCAATCCGCTTAGCCATTACCGGCTAATCGGCTTATCCCCTATCCCCTATCCGCTTGGACCTCGCCCCTTCCTTGCCGATGCACTGCGTCCTGGATGAAATGGAAATAAACCGAATTTTATTCTTTCTCATTTGAAATTTCCGTCATTGCGTGGCCTGTTTTCCTTCGACCATTGCCGTGGCCCAGACCAAAATTTCCCGCGTCATGGCTTCCCCCGCTTCCTTCGATAGCATGGAATCAAGTTGTCCGTCGTAGCGGAAGTCCACTGCGTATGGGTTGAGTTGCCCCAAGTCATCGGCACTGATCGGGAGGGCGATGCCGACTTGCTCAAGTTTGTCTGCGAGTTCGTATAGATCGTGGGTGCGGCGGAATTCCACTCCATGGGCAAACAGCACTGCTTTCAAGCTTTTCTCCACCGCCTGTTGGGCGTGAAAAAATGCGATGGCGCTGCGAATATATGTGGCTTCGGCCAGTATCCGGTAGGCGGCGAAGTCATCACCTGCCAGGCTCAGGGAGCGCTGGGCTTCTTCAAGCGAGGCCGTCATACAGCACCCGGCCTTCCACACGGGCCTCGAATAGCACTGTCCCCGGCACTTGGCTGCGCCGCTCAAATTCGCTGAGCGGATAAACCAGCACATCCACGCCGGTGCCGACACGCCCGACAGCCTTGCGCAGGCGCAGGTATTCCGCGCCTTTGTCGGCCACATCTCCCTCAACCACCATGAAGTCCAGATCCGATCCTTCATCCGCCATGTCGCGGGCGTAGGAGCCGAACAGGATCACCCGGCAGGGTGAACTGGCTGCGGCGGCAATGCGTTCGGCGGCGGCTTGGATGGTTGGGAAGTCGAGCATGATTGTTACCGGCTGATCGGCTTATACCGTATCCGCTTGGGCTTGGCCCCTTCCTCGCCCAGGCGTTGCCGCTTGTCGGCTTCGTATTCCTGGTAGTTGCCGCTGAAGAAAGTCCATTGCGATTCGCCTTCCGCCGCCAGGATGTGAGTGGCGATGCGGTCAAGGAACCAGCGGTCGTGGGAGATCACCAGCACGCAGCCGGCGAATTCCAGCAGGGCGTCTTCCAGGGCGCGCAGGGTTTCCACGTCGAGATCGTTGGAGGGTTCGTCGAGCAGCAGGACGTTGCCGCCGGCGATCAGGGTCTTGGCTAAATGCAATCTTCCGCGTTCGCCGCCGGAGAGGTTGCCGACGATCTTGCCCTGGTCGGCGCCCTTGAAGTTGAAGCGGCCGATGTAGGCGCGCGACGGGGTTTCGTACTTGCCGACGGTGAGGATCTCGGCGCCGCCGGAGATTTCCTCGAACACGGTTTTCTTGCTGTCCAGCGCTTCGCGCGACTGATCGACGTAAGCCAGCTTGACCGTCGCGCCGATTTTCACTGCGCCGCTGTCCGGCTGTTCCTTGCCGGTAATCATGCGGAACAGGGTGGATTTGCCGGCGCCGTTGGGGCCGATGATGCCGACGATGGCACCGGGCGGAATCGAGAAGCTCAGGTTGTCAATCAGCAGGCGCTCGCCGTAGGCTTTGGAAACGCCGTCGAATTCGATGACCTGGTCGCCCAGGCGCTCGGCCACCGGGATGAAGATTTCCTGGGTTTCGTTGCGCTGCTGGTATTCGTAGTTCGACAATTCGTCGAAGCGCGCCAGGCGCGCCTTGCTCTTGGCCTGGCGCGCCTTGGGGTTCTGGCGCACCCATTCGAGCTCCTGCTTCATCGCCTTGGTGTGGGCGTCGAGCTGTTTCTGTTCCTGTTCGAGGCGGGCTTCCTTTTGTTCCAGCCAGCTCGAATAATTCCCCTTCCACGGGATGCCGTGGCCGCGATCCAGCTCCAAAATCCATTCGGCGGCGTTGTCGAGGAAGTAGCGGTCGTGGGTCACCGCCACCACGGTGCCGGGGAAGCGGGTGAGGAACTGCTCCAGCCATTCCACGCTTTCGGCGTCGAGGTGGTTGGTGGGCTCGTCGAGCAGCAGCATGTCGGGCCTGGACAGCAGCAACTGGCACAGCGCCACGCGGCGCTTTTCGCCGCCGGAGAGGTTCTTGATCAGCGCATCCCAAGGCGGCAGGCGTAGCGCGTCGGCGGCCACTTCGAGCTGCTGTTCCGGGCTGCCGCCGTCGCTGGTGGCGAGGATGGCTTCGAGACGCGCCTGCTCGGCGGCCAGGGCATCGAAATCGGCATCCGGGTCGGCATAAGCGGCATACACCGCATCCAGCTTGGCTTGCGCCTCGAACACCTCGCCCAGCCCTTGCTGCACGGCTTCACGCACGGTCTTGTCGGGATCGAGATGGGGCTCCTGCGCTAGGTAGCCGATCGACAGGTTGGGCATCGGCGTGGCTTCGCCCTCGATGTCCTTGTCCAGCCCGGCCATGATGCGCAGCACGGTGGACTTGCCCGAGCCGTTCAGCCCCAGCAGGCCGATCTTGGCGCCGGGAAAGAAGCTGAGGGAAATGTTCTTGATTATCTGGCGCTTGGGCGGAACGATCTTGCCCACGCGGTTCATGGTGAATACGTATTGAGCCATTGCGGTTTCCTTACTTCATTGCCTTGAGAATTTCCGCCAGCACCCGCTCCATTGCTTCCAGGCGGCGCTGCATGGCGTCGAGTTTGCCGTTCATCTGCCCGACGTTGAATACCGTGGCGTTATCCACCGGCGTATTCCAGGCGTTGGCGTAGCCCAGCCAGGAGGCGTCGTAGACCTTGACGTTCCTGAACCCCAAATCCTTCAGCACGGCGGCGCTTTGCGTCGCGCGCACGCCGCTCTGGCAATAGACGATGGTTTCCTTGCCGGGGTCCAGCGCGCCATACAGCGCCTGGAGTTGCTCGGGCGATTTCAGGGCCAGGCCGTCCTTGCCGGTGACTTCCTTTTTCGCCAGTTTGGACAGGGTGTCGGGGTCACTCCAGTTTTTCTGGAAGGGGATATTGACGGCGCCGGGAATGTGGCCGCCGCGCAGAGCGCGGATGTCTTCGCCGCTGAATTCGCGCGGCGTGCGGGTGTCCACGATCTGCACGTTGCCGGTCAGCTTGCTGACCACTTCCTCGGTGGTGATGCTCAGTTCCGGGCGCGAGACGAGTTTGAGCGCGACGGGAAGCGGCTTCGCCGGGTCATGGCTGATTTCCTTTTTCGCCGCTTTCCAGTCGTCGATGCCGCCGTGATAGACGCGGGCTTTCTCGCCGCCGAAAAACTGGATGGCGAACAGGCCGAAATAGGCGGAAGCATCCGCCTTGTCGCCGTAGACGATGATTTCGCGCGCGGGGTCGATACCGGCGTCGCCGAAAATCTTTTCGATCTGCGAGGTGGGGCGGAAGTCCTCGTTATGCTCGAAGCGTAGCGCAGCACCCGCCGCGCCGATGTTGACGGCACCGGGAAGATGCCCCTTGCGGAAGTCCTCGGCGGCGCGCACGTCCCACAGCACAGCGCCGCGCTTGATGGCGTCGGCGACAAAGGCGGTATCGACGACCAGGCGTTTTGCCGGGTCTTCCGCCGGCCTGAAGCTACCGGCGGAGGCCGTGCCGCCAAGCAAGACCAGCACAGCCCAAAAAAACAGCTTGAAGAATTTCATGAGACCTCCCGGAACAATCGAAAGCGTTTAAGCGTTCAATTGTACCTTGAGAACGTCAGTGGCTGGTGCCCGCCGAGCGCGTGATCTTGTTGAAGACATTGTATTTGCCGGAAGGCTTGTTCATCGGCAGGCGCTTGACTTCCTTCAGTGTGGCGGCATCGTAGATCACCAGCGCACCGTCGTTTTCCCACACGCTGAGCAGCGCATATTTGCCGTCGCGGGTGAACTCCACGTGGGCGGCCACCTTGCCGGGCATCGGGCGCAGGGTTTCCACCAGTTCCAGGCTGCGCTTGTCGATGACGTGCATCACGTCGCGGCTTTGCGGGTTCATGGTGGCGAAGCCGTCCGACCAGGCGTAGGGCGTGTTTTCATGGCTACGCATGAAAAATCCCGGCCCCAGGGTCTTGATCTGCTTCACGGTTTTCCAGGTGTTCATGTCGATCACGCTGATGAGCGATTCCTTGAGGTTGGGCGTGGCCATCACCGGGCGCCCCTGCCATTCCCAAGTAATGCCGGAACCCAGGTGCGGCATGCCCGGCAGATCGATTTCGGCAATCTTCTTGCCGCTGTCGAGGTCGATCACTTGCCCCTTGTGGCCGTCGCGCGCTGCGCCGATCAGGAGGCGGTAGGACTGGTCGAAGAAGAAGTCGTCGAGATAATCTTCCGCCGCGATGCGGCGAATCGGGAAGGACGGGTCGGTGGTGGAGATTTCCCACACTTCCTTGACGTCCTTCAGCGCCGCCACGAAGCTGCCGCGCGGTTCGGCCTGATAAACGGCGGAGACGCGCGAGGATTTGCCGCCGGCATCCACCGTGGGGATCACTTTGATGAGTGACAAGTCCTCGGCGTCGAGCAGCACCAGGCTGTGCGGCAGGTAATTGCCCACCAGCACCGTCTTGCCGTCACCGGAAACCGCGACGTTGCGCGTGTTGATGCCGGCGCGCACCTCGGCGACGGTTTTCAGGTTGTAGATGTCGAACTTGCTGACCCAGCCGTCGCGCGAGGCGAAAAAGACGTAGCGTCCGTCCGGGGTGAATTTCGGCCCGCCGTGCAGGGCGTAGCGCGTGGGAAAGCGATGAATCGGTTCCAGCTTGTCGCCGTCGAGCAGGGTGGCGTGATGGTCGCCGATTTCCACCACGATGAACAGGTTGAGCAGGTCGGCCTGGAACAGCGGCTTGTCCGGCAGCACGCCGGGGAAATGCTGGATGTGCGACATGATGATCTGGTCCGCGCCCCACACCGGGATTTGCGGCAGCGGGGTATAGACCAGCTTGACCAGTTCCTCAATCTCATCCTTGTTCAGCTTGTCGGCGAAACCGGCCATCTGGGTGGCCGGACGGCCTTGGGCAATGGTCTTGACCGCTGCGGGGTGGCGCAGGCGCGAAAGATTTTCCGGCAACAAGGCCGGCCCAGTGCCGCCCAGGCGGTCGGCGCCGTGGCAGGAGGCGCAGTGTTCGGCATAGTTCTTTTCAACCGGTTGCGCCGCCATAATGGCAGAAGCAAAAACCAACCCGGCGGCGACAGTTCCCATCGAGAGTGCATTTTTTAACATCTTCAATTTCCAATTTCCTCGTCAGTCAAATAACACGCCGGGTCTTCCGCCCACGGGTCGCCGCTCAGTTGCCAGGCGCGCACGCGGGTGTTGCCGCCGCAGATGGCGAAATAGGCGCAAGTGCCGCAGCGCCCGCCGATAGTGCGAGGTTGGGCCTTCAGTCCAGCCATGATGGGGTCGGAGACATCCGTCCAGATGGTTGAAAAGGGGCGCTCGCGCACATTGCCCAGGTTGTAGTTCCACCACATGGTGTCGGGATGCACGTTGCCGAGATTGTCGATATTGGCGACGTTCACCCCGGAGGCATTGCCGCCCCACTGTTCCAGCTTGGCACGCACATGCGCCTCCAGTTGCGAGTTTCCCGGAAAATGACGCCGCACCCAGTAGAGCAGATAGACGCCGTCGGCATCGTTGTTGCCGGTGACGAATTCCTTGTGCTTGCCTTCCTGCTGGTAGCGCCGGCAGGTATCGAACAGCAGGTCCATGGCGTCGCGGGTGGTGCGGTGGAAGGCGTCGTCCTTGCGGTTTTTGTTGCCGCGCCCGGCATAGTTGAGGTGGGAGAGGTAGAACTTGTCGAGTTGCTCGTCTTCCATCAGTTGCAGCAGGCCGGGCAGGTCGTGGGCATTGTCCTGGGTGAGTGTGAAGCGGATGCCGACCTTGATGCCGCGCGCCTTGCACAGGCGAATGCCGTGCATGGAGAGATCAAAGGCGCCGTCCATGCGGCGGAAGCGGTCATGGGTTTCCTGGATGCCGTCGAGGCTCACGCCGACGTAATCGAAACCGATGGCAGCGATCTGCTCGATATTGTCTTCGGTGATCAGGGTGCCGTTGCTCGACAGGGCGGTGTAAAACCCCATTGCCTTGGCGCGTGCGGCGATCTCGAAAATGTCAGGGCGCAGCAGCGGCTCGCCGCCGGAAAGGATCAGCACCGGCACGCGGAAGCCCTTGAGATCGTCCATCACTGTGAAAACCTCACCGGTGGACAATTCGCCGGGAAAATCCTTGTCGGCGGATATGGAGTAGCAGTGCTTGCAGGTCAGGTTGCAGCGCCGCACCAGGTTCCAGATGACCACCGGGCCGGGCGGGCTGCGTTTCGGCCCCAACGGGGTGGGGGCGGCGATTTCCTGCATGAATTGGGAGATGCGGAACATGGATTCTCGTGGCGGTTCTGGATTTCTGCTAGGCGCTGATGCGCAAGCCGGTTTTCTTGAGGATGCGTGTACTGTACAGGATTTCGTGAACACGGCAGGCATCGCCCAGCAGGGCGGCAATGCGGCGGGTTTTTTCTTCCACTTCGGCGCGGTCGCGGCCATGCACCATGGCGAAGAAATTGTACGGCCATTCCGGCAGGTAACGCGGGCGCTGGTAGCAATGGCTGACGAAATCCAGCGCGCCGACCGCCGCGCCCAGTTCGTCGATGCGCTCGTCCGGCACGTCCCACACCGTCATGCCGTTGGCCTGGTAGCCCAGCGCGTAGTGGTTGGGCACCGCGCCGATGCGCCGGATGATGCCTTCTTGCAACATGCGCACCACGCGTTCCATCACTTCCTCGGCACTCACGCCGAGTTGCTCGGCTACCTGGTGATAAGGCTGCGGCACCAGCGGAAGCCCCTCCTGGGTGGCCTGGATGATGCGGCGGTCGAGTTCGTCGATGGGGGCGCTCATGCTTCGAATCTCAGGCCGATGAAGTATTCCGTGATTTTCGGCATGTTGTATACCGTGTAGCCGGTCTCCCGCTCGATGCGGGCAATGGCGTCCCGTTGTTGTTGCGGGGTTTCCGTGGCCAGCACGAACCACATATTGAGGGTGTGGTTGCGTTCGTAATTGTGCGCCACTTCAGGCAGGGCGTTGACGAGGGCGTTGACGCGCTCGAAATCGTGCGGCGGAATTTTCAAAGCCGCCAGGCTTAGCGCGCCGCCCAGCCGTTCGGCGTGATACAGGGGGCCGAAGCGCGAGAGCACGCCCTCGTCCAGCAGGCGTTGCAGGCGGGCGATCAAGGCTTCTTCAGTGAGCCCCAGCACCTGCGCGGCTTCGGCATAAGGGTTGGCGCACACGGGGAAGCCGCCTTGCAGGGCATTGACGATGGCGCGGTCGGTGGCGTCCAGCGCAACAGTCCGGGTGGCGCGTTTCATCAGGCGGGCACGGCCACGGGTTCGCTGTAGCGCGCGCCGCATTGCTTGAACCGGCGGCAGCTGAACAGCACTTCATGAGGAACGTGCTGCAACCGGCAGGCCGTGCGCAACTGCTCGACCAGCCCCAGCACTTCGTCGCGGTCGCGACCGTGGATCATGGTGAACAGGTTGTAGCGCCACTCCGGCAAGCGGCGCGGGCGGCGGTAACACAGGGTAACGCAATCGAACTGCCCGAGACATTGCCCGGCGGCGCTGACGGTTTCATCGGGAATATCCCACACCACCATGGCGTTGGCTCGGTAGCCCAGTTCGTGATGGCGCACTACCACGCCGAGGCGGCGGATGATGCCCTGCGCCTGCAACTGGGCGAGGGTGTCCATGACTTCCGGTTCGCTCATGCCCGCGCGCGCACCCAGCACAGCCCACGGACGCGAAACCAGGGGAATGCCGTCCTGGATGGCATTGATCAGCGCGGATTCGGCAGGATGGGGGCGGTAATCGGCGGCAACCGGCTTGCGCGGGGCCTTGCAGCGGTGGCCGCTACGCGCACTCCCCGCCATGCCGCTGACCTTTTGGCGCAGGTCGAAGCCGAGGTCGATATGGAAGTCTTCGATCATCGGCAACACCAGCAGGGGATACCCGGTTTCCTGCTCGATGCTGCGTAGCGCAGCCTCCAGTTGGGCGCTGTCCGGCGCGGTAACGACGAACCACAGGTTGTAACGGTGTTCGCGCTCGTAATTGTGATTGACCTCGGGGCGCGCACTGACCTGCTGCGCCACGGCGGCCAGCTTGTCCGGCGGCGCGGCAAGCGCCACCAGCGTGCTGGCGCCGATGGTGTGGGGGCGGAACACCGCGCCCACGCGGCTCACCGTCCCTTGTTGACGCAGGCGTTCCAGGGTGCCGATGACATCGGCTTCGGCGGCGCCCAAATCGGCGGCGATTTTTTGGAAAGGCTCGGGAACCAGCGGAAAATCATGCTGGTAGTCGTTCAGGATGTGTTGTTCAAATTCGGTCATGGCCATTACCCGTTCGCATAAGCACTGGCTGCCAATATGCCTGCCGCGCCGCCGTTTGACCTTGCTCTAAATCAAGGGAACCAAGCATGGACAAATCACAGGCCGGTGCGGTGCGCGCGATGCGTGAAAAAGATGCCGCTGGGCTTGTCCACCGGCATTTCACCCACTTTCTGGAAGGTGTGGCTATCGTAAATCGCCACCCGGTTGTCGTCGCGTAGCGACAGCCACACCTGCTCGCCGCGCGGGGTGAATTCCAGGTGCAGCACGCCCTTGCCGGGCTTGAAGGTATGCACGACCTTGCGTGAAGGCACGTCAATCACCTGTACCACGTCGTTGTGCGGAAAGGCGAAGTTGACCCACACTTGGCGGTTGTCCGGGCGCGCCACCACGAAAACCGGCTGCCCGGCCACCTTGATGCGCGCCGCTTCCGTCCACCCGCCTTGTTCCACCACCAGCACCTCGTGGCTTCCCACCGCCGGTACCAGCAGTTCGCTGCCGGTGGCCGCCCACCCTTCCAGATGCGGCATCTTGAATACCGGCAATTTCTGGATGCCTTTGCCGTAATGGGGCAGTATGCGCCGCACACCCCCATCGGGATTCCACAGATCAAGCAATGCCAGTCCATCCTCACCAAACAGTCCGGCCAGATAGTGGCGTCCATCCGCCGTGATCATGGCGTCATAGGGCTCCTTGCCGACATTCCTGAATTTGCGTATTTGCGGGCGGGACGGGTCTTTTACATCCACCAGCCAGATTTCACCGGATTCGAACAGGCTAAAGACAAAGCGCTTGTCCGGCACATCGACCAAGCCGATGACCTTGGAAGCCTTACCGTCTTCGCCGATGGCGGGGATGTCGGCCAGCAGGTCCAACGTCGCGGAATCGAAAATCTTCACGCCGCCCGGCGTGTAATTGGCCACGGCGACCAGTTTGCCGTCCTGGGAAATCGCGCCACCGATGCTGTTGCCGGATTGCACCACGCGCTTGACGATGCGCGCTTCCAGCATATCGATCTTGGTCAGTCCGCCATCGCGCCCGAATACGTAAGCGTAGCGCGCGTCGCGCGAGAAGTTTACCGAGGCGTGCGACAGGTCGCCCAGGCCGGGAATCTGCGCCAGTTTGACGCGTGTCGTGGTTTCCACCAGCGCCACCTGGCCGATGGCGCGCTCGATCACCAGCCCGAGGTCGCCGGTGCCGCGCAAAGGCGGTGTGGTACTGCATCCGCCCAGCGTCAGCAAGGCCGCGGCGGCAAGCGCCAGCAGGGAGTTATTTCGCATCGGGTATTCCTTTCATCAGTAGATCAATGATCCATTTTGCTTCGTCTTCAGAAATGAAGTCCTGCCAGGGAGGCATCGGCGTACCGCCGCGACCGCGCAGGATGGTTTCCTTGAGTGCCTCTGGGTGCTTGCCCTTGAGTGCCTCCGGCAACAGGGGCAGCCCCAGGCCGCCGGCCAGCGTCAATCCGTGGCAGGAGCCGCAATCGTGGCGGATGAGATTGAGCAACTCGCCGCGCCGGGCTTCTTCCGGTGCGGCAGCGACCGCCACGTTTCCGGCCACGAGCAGCAGCACTAGGCAAGGCAGTATTTTAGCGAGTTTAATAGCTATCATAGCGGCATTCCGAAAATGAAAAGAGAGCAGCGCGCTGCTCTCTTTCTTCAGGTCATGGCAACGGAGAAAAGTTCCTCCCTCCTCCAGCGTTCTACATTTTGGTGGCGTTGATGGCGGCACCGGGGTTGTCGATCCCCAGCGCGTAGTCGAAGGAAACGTAGTGATAACGCCCATCGGTGTGATCGTCATGGATGGCGATGCCAAAATTATACAGCTTGCCGGGTTCCAGCTTGACATCGCCCTCGCCGCCGACGAACTTGCGCACGAAGGTCACCGTCCAGGTGCCGTCCTTCAGTTCACCCTTGGCTTCGGTCAGTGCGGTGCCGCCTTCCATCACGCGCTTGTCGGCGATATGGCCGTCGATCTTCATGCCGCCCTTGCCGCTGCGATACTGAAGCAGGTCGAAAAATTTGCCGTTGGCCGTGCTGCCGTCCTTGACCCACTTGGTTTTCTTGTCGTCTGTTACGCTAGGCATGGTGCGCACATCATTGTGGCAGGTGGCCCAGCAGCCGCCGGTGCTGTCCATTTCCACGGTGCCCGGCACTTGCAGCATGAAGGCCGCCTTGATGGGGTGATCCGGGTCCGCCTTGGCGCCGCTGGAGAATTGGGTATCCTTCCAGGTCAGACGCACGTGCAGGTTGGCGCCGTCATGCGCGGCCTGCACCGTGACCGGGATGCTGCCGGGCTTGCCCTTGATGGGGTTCGGTTCCAGCGCAATGCTCTTGGATTTTTCCCCGGCGATGATTTTGGCGCCGATTTCGGCGGATTCGTCGGTCTTGGCCTTCACGTCGATGTGGCAGCCGGTACACGGCTCGCCCTTTTTCACCCCGCGACCGCCGCCGTGCGCGGTGCCGGTCAATATCCACTCCATCCCGGAAGTGCCGGGGTAGAAGACCACGATATTTTTGGCGGGCGCCTTGCTGACATCAATCGCGCTTGCCAAGCCTGTTGCGCCGAGCACAGAGACCCCACCCAATACCATTGATGCAATCAACTTTCTGTTCATGGCAATCCACCTTTTAAATGAGACGAGACAATGAAGTTGTGGCGATAATATGGCTTTTACGAGAAAAATAAACCCCGGTTAGGGGGTTTACTTTTAAACAAAACAGGGTTAATGCATGGGGCGCTTACTCTTCGTCTGCGTCCTTCGGCATGTTGTGCGCGATACCCTGGTGGCAATCGATACAGGTCTTGCCGCTGCCGGGTTGCGCTGCGGTGGCATGTTTCTTCTGCGCGCTCTTGTCCTGTTTTTCCGGGTCCATGCCGTCGTAGCTGTGGCAGTTGCGGCACTCGCGCGAATCCGATCCCTTCATGCGTTCCCATTCGCGTTCCGCCATTTCCTTGCGGTGCGCCTCGAATTTCTCGGGGGTGTCGATGATGCCGGTCATCTTGCCCCATACTTCCTTGCTGGCCTGAATCTTGCGGATGATTTTATGCGTCCAGTCCTTGGGTACGTGGCAATCGGAGCATACCGCGCGCACCCCGGTGCGGTTCGAATAGTGGATGGTTTTCTTGTATTCCTGATAGACGTTGTCGCGCATTTCGTGACAGCCTATGCAGAATTGCATGGTGTTGGTGGCTTCCATGGCGGTGTTGAAGCCGCCCCAGAAAACGATGCCGGCGATAAAGCCGCCACCCAGCAGGGTCAGCAGTGAATAGCGCGCGCTTGGGCTGCGCAGTTTTTGCCACAGGCTTTTTAAATTGATGTTTGCCACGGGTCTTCCTCCAATTTTCTGATTTTATGGGCTCGGACATTCGCGCGCGACCCCATGACAACCGGGTTGTGCCTGTGCGGCAAACCCGGTGTTCGCATTGCCGTGCTTACTTGAAGCTGGCGTAGTAGTTCAGCACCGCTTCAACTTCCGCTTTGTCCAGCCCTTCCAGCTTGGGCTTCATCTTCTTGGGCATGGGGCGCTTGCCGCCGAGGAAGAATTCGGTCTGTTCCTTCAGGTAGGCCAGCTTTTGTCCGGCCAGAATGCCCGCATCGTCGCTGGCCAGGGTGCCGCCTTCGGAATGGCACTTCTCGCACTGCTTGTCATGCACGGCCTTGCCCTTCTTGGCCAGTTCCGCATCGAATTTCTGTGCGGCACGGACAAACTTCTTTTCTGCAAAATGCTGCGCCAGCGCCTTGATGTCGGCCTCGCTGATGTCCTTCACGATCTGGCACATGTCGGTCTTGGTGCCCTTCTTGTCGCCACTGCGGACCTTGCTTTCGACGCAGGGGCGCGCCTTGTCCTTGTAGGCCTTCATCGTGTCGGTAAAGTAGGGGGCGGACAAGCCGCCGATATTCGGCATGTCAGCTTCGTTGCTGGCGCCGTCCTTGCCGTGGCAGTTCACACAGCTTTCGGCCAGCTTGTTGACATCGGCGGCTAATGCGCCAGCCGACAGGGAAAGTGTCAAAAATGCGCCCGTTGCCAGCAGAGCGCCCTTGATAAAATTTTGCTTCATGGCACCGCCATCCTTTCAGAATTGGTTTGGAACACGCGGAAGGTTACACGCGCAGATTGCAGTTGACAAGTTGATGCGGATATCCGCTTTAACTTGCCGAGAAATATCAGTATTTAGCGGTTTTCTTATATTCCAGACAAAACAACGGGGGCTTTCGCCCCCGTTGTTCAAACCACCGATCAATAAATGTCGTGCTGGGTGTTCAGGATATTGAACTTGCCCGTCGGCGTGATCAGCTTCGGATCCTTGATGACGTGCTTCAGTTTGCGCGTCTTGTCATCCATGATCACGATGGCGGACGGCTCGGTCTTGCCCGCCCACAGCGAGAACCACACTTCGTCACCCTTCTCGTTGTACTCGGCATGCACCGCGCGCTTGATCGCCTTGCTTTCCGGCAAGCCGGCCAGTTTGGCAATGTTGATGACTTGAGGCGCTTCATCCGGGTTTTTGAGGTTATGCACCGATACCGACTCGGCGATTTCGCGTTCCGGGTTCAGCGTTGCATCGGTCCACAGGTTGCTAGACTTCGGATGCGTCTTGGTAAACAGCGAACCGCTACCATGGTTCTTCACTTCCTGCACCACTTTCCAGGCGTACTGCTTGTACTTGGGGTTTTCCGGCGCAGTGCCAATGAACGAAATCACGTCAGCCCCCAGGTGGGAAGTCGCCCATACCGGACCAAACTTGGGATGGTTGAAGTTGGCGCCACGACCCGGATGCGGCTTGGACGCGGTGTTGATAATCGCCGCCAGCTTACCGGTTTTGGTATCCACTGCGACCACTTGGTTGGACATGTTGGCCGCCACCAGGAAGTAACGCTTGGAAGCATCCCAGCCGCCGTCATGCAGGAACTTGGAGGATTCGATGGTGGTTTCCTTCAGGTTCTTCAGGTCGGAGTAATCCACCAGGCGGATCATGCCGGTTTCCTTCAGGTTGACCACCCACTCCGGCTTGTGCGGGGAGGCCACGATGGAGGCCACGCGCGGCTCTGGATGATACTGGCCGTCCACGGTCACGCCGCGGGTGGACATCAGCTTCAGCGGCTTCAGGGTGTCGCCTTCGGTAATCACATACTGAGGCGGCCAGTAAGCGCCCGCGATGGCGTACTTGTCTTCATAGCCCTTGAACTTGGAGGTATCCACCGAGCGGGCCTCGATGCCGATCTTGAGGGTTGCCACCACGGTGGGCTTCTCGAACCACATGTCGATCAGGTCGAGCTTGCCGTCGCGACCGATCACGTACACATAGCGACCGGATGCGGACACGCGGGAAATGTGCACGGCGTAGCCAGTCTTGACGATACCCCAGATCTGCTTGGTGTCGCCGTCGATCAGTGCCACTTCACCGGTGTCGCGCAACGTCACCGAGAACACGTTCTTCAGATTGACCTTGCTCATCTGCTTCTTGGGGCGATCCGACGGCTGGACGAACACCTTCCAGCTATCCATCATCTCCTTCATGCCCCACTCCGGCGGAATGTCCGGCGTCATCTGCATGTAGGTCGATATGTCGGCGATTTCCTGCTTGGTCAGGATGTCGTCGAAGTTCACCATGCCACCATCGGTGCCGAAGGCGGTGATTTTCTCCAGGCGTTCCTGGCCCAGTTTCTTGGTGTTGACTGGTTCCAGATTCTTGCCGGTGGCGCCCTTGCGCAGGATGCCGTGGCAACCGGCGCAACGCTCGAAGTAAACCTTGGCGCTGGCGGCCTTGGCTTCCGGCGACAGGGTCGGTTCATTCGCCGACGCCACGTTGAATGCTCCCGCCATGGCCATGGCCAGCGCGGAAACGACTAGATGCTTACTCTTCATGTAAAACCCCCTCTTAAAGTTATTGCGAACAAAAAAACCAGAATTCGACGAAGTGATGCAAAAGGCAGCACCCTCACGCTCGATGGGGTTCATAATCATATATCGCCACACCATCAACCTTGATTTACATCAAGCAAAGGTAAAATTGCTCGCCATGCGGTAAGGGCGGATTCAGGCTTTTACCTATTGACAGGGGTGGTCGCTTGTAAGCTTCGGGATGTCGTTTTCATGGAGGCATCCGTAGCCCATGGTTTGGGAATGCCGGAACCTCATCTTGAATGGGGCACGGAATTTGCAGGCTGCGCGTCGAGAAAATCCGCGAGCGTGTAGAGGTCGAGGGTGGCGAGGAAACAGTTGATCGCCTCTCCCAACGCTGTTTTCAGGCGGCAGCCGGGCTGGATGACACAGTCGCTGTTGTCGGGGTTGAAGCATTCGACGATTTCGAGGTTTTCCTCGGTGTGGCGCACCACATGCCCGATGATGATGTCGTTGGGGCGCAGCGCCAGACGGATGCCGCCGCCCTTGCCACGCAGGGTGTCGACGTAACCTAGGCCGCCGAGCTGATGCACCACTTTCATCAGGTGGTTGCGCGAGATGCCATGATAGGTGGCGATTTCGCTGATGGTCGACAGCCGTTCGGGGTGGGTGCCGAGGTAGAGGAGAACGCGCAGAGCGTAGTCGGTATAGCGGGTTAGTCTCATGGTGGGCGTATTTTACGCCAAATCGTACCTTTTTGTCCTGTTCAGCGTGTCAGCTGCGCGTACAGCATGGGCAATTCGCGCGGCAACTCCGAAGGTTTGCGAATTACCACGTAGCCGCCGATGCCGAAAAGGTGCGGCAAATAGCTGTTGGCCTTTTCGTCGATGGTCACGCAAAACGGGCGCAGCCCCATCTTGCGCGCCTCGATCAGGGCCATGCGGGTGTCTTCCACGCCGTAGCGTCCTTCATATTGATCGAGGTCGTTGGGCTTGCCGTCGGTGAGAATCAGCAGCAAGCGCTGCGTGGTGCGCTGTTTCGCCAGCAGTTCGCTGGAATGGCGGATGGCCGCCCCCATGCGCGTGTAATAGCCCGGTTTCACGGCATTGATGCGTCCGCGCACCTCGGCGTTGTATTTTTCTTCGAAATCCTTGATGACGTGAAAGCGGATGTTTTCGCGTTTCAGCGAGGAAAATCCATACAGCCCGAAACGGTCGCCGGTGGCGCCGAGCGCCTCGGAGAACAGGAACAGACTGTCCTTGATGACGTCGATGACGCGCGCGTGATCGCTCACCCAGGCATCGGTGGAAAGCGACAGGTCGGCCAGCAGCAGGCAGGACAGGTCGCGGTCGCGGTAGTGATGGGTCTTGTACAGCCCCTGCTCGCGCGCGGTGAGGCCGCTCATGCGGTCGGCGGTGAATTGCACGCAGGCGTCGAGGTCCAGCTCGCTGCCGTCGAATTGTCCCTTCAGCCATACCTTGGCCGGCGTCAGCGCCTCGAACTGGCTGCGCAGCCGCCGTGCCGTGGCGGCCAGATGCTGCGGCAGCGCGCAGGGTTCGGCGCGATGCGCGATCATCGGTTGCAGGCGGCAGTGGCCGGGCTGCATCACCTGTTTCTTGTAATGCCATTCCGGCAGCAGCACCCCCTCGCCGAGCGGCGCATCGTCGCTGGAAGCCGACGGCAGATCCAGGTCGAAGCGCACCTTCGAGGCGGTCGCCTTGTCGTCGCGCGCCACACTGATCTTGTCGAGATCCTTGGCCGCTTCGTCCTGGCCGAAATCCTCGTTTTCTTCGGTGGGGCGATCCACCTTGATGTATTCCGCCCAACTGAAAATGCTCTCGGCGCGGAAAAAAATCATGAACCCCTTCTTGCCGTCCGGCATGTCCACGCGCTCGGCGTGATGCTTCTGTCCGTCGGTGTCTTTCTTCGCGCCGCCGCCCTCGCTTTCCTGCCCGGTCGCTTCGCCGGTGAAGCTGTCGGTGGCGTTGTCGCTGCGCGGCGGGCGCGGGTTCAGCCATAGATGCACCGGATAGAACGGCTTGCGCGCCAGCGGCAGCTTTTCCACGCTGCCCGGCAGCGTGAGCGCGGCGCGGATGGCGCGTTCCTGTTCCGCCTCGTCGGCAGGCAGCAGTTGGGGATTGGGCCGCAGGGCGAAAACCGGTTCCAGCAGGCGGCGATAACGCGCTTCCAGGCCGGGGAAACGCTCGAATACCGCCAGCGTCGCCTGCTGATGGCGGATGAACCAGTGCAGGCGCCGGTCGGGCTTGGCTGCGGCCAGCGCGATCAGCCACAGATAAAGATCGCGATTCAACGCCCGTTGCGGCAGGATGTCGAGGGTCTCGGGCAGGCGCAGGGTTTCGTCGTCGATCCAGGTCAGCTCGACCTTTTCGTTGATCCCGGCGATGCGCTCCAGAAAGGTGCGCCGCGCGCCGTGCTCGGAAACGCCCGCCGTGCCCACGGACAGGCCGCTGTCGCCGCCGAGTGCGCGAAACAGGATGCCCGCCGTCTTGTTGATCTGTGCAAGCTGAACCGCCTCCTGCGGATAACGCCGGTCGGCGGCGCGGGTGATGAATTTATGCCACAGAGTGCCTACGTCTTCTTCCATGAACTTGTTTCGCCAATACCAAATTGGACAATATACCCTGACTTGATCTTTCGCCGTTTGTGCCGGATCAAGAATTCACTCATTAGCGCCCTGGAGGGACGTTATTGCTACCACCAGTGACTAGTTGGTTCAAGCTGGCAAATGCAGAGCCAAGAATTGTTGTGAGCAGCATGTTATGCACAAACAGGAATGCGTTGTAGCAGCACTCTGCGTCGGCTTCCGAAACGGAAATGTCGGCCATGGATTTGGGATGCATTACACGATTTCTTATCTTCACAGCGTCGTCGATGTTCTTCCAGTCCGCCGAATCGAAGTCTATGTGGACTGGGACACTGTGTCTTTTGAGAATTGAGTAGACCAAGCGAAGGCCGACCTTAAGCGAGTAGCCCTTCGGCTGGACGTAAATCTTTCCTTTGTCATTGATGGCGTATGACTCTTCCTTCAGCGCAGATATATCGTGAACGGACGCCGTCTTCTTGGTTAGAACATTCTCAATAACGTACATTTTCAGTTGCCAAGACTGCGCTTCGATTGCTGAGCAGGTCGCTCTAACAAATTCTCTTCGATGCGAGTCGGTGGGGGCGCTCTCCATTCGCTGTTTTGCCTGCGAAACGTCCTCGGCCAGCACCTTGGCGAACTGGTCCGACGCATAGAAGCTCTTCTTCTTAGTCACGCAGACTCCATGGTCGCTAACGAAACTGTAGAAACCCCCGATTCTGCTCCCCTTGAAGCAACTCGGTTCGATTTTTTTCGAGTGGAGCGCATCTCCATTTTCCGGCTGGTTGCCCGCTAACCGTTGCGCCGCCTGTCGGCGCGCCCTGTGGAGCGCGAGGTCAGGCTGGATGCTTTTTCAACCAAGCGGCCAGAGGCGTATTTGTGCAAAACGCTGGCGATAAATGTCTGATATGGAATGCCTTCCTCCAATGCGCGTGCCTGAATATCCATCAGGTCGGGGGAAGACAGCCGGATGTGGATGCGCCGATCCTTGCTAAAGGTCGCGGTAGCCGCTGCCTTGAACTTCGTCAGATCAGCTTTTGAAGGGGATGTGGACTTAAGCTCCCCCTTTTCATAAACGGTCAGGATATCCCCTTCGTAGGGATCAAGTTTTTTCATCGGGATAATTCCTCAGCAAGTAGTCTCGGGGCGCCTTTCTGCTGGGAATCACGGTCTTCAGGAAGAAGTAATCGGCTTCTTCAACGTAAGGCACCAAATTGTCGCCTCTCACGCACTCAAAGCCGAGTACATGACGGAGCGAAAAAGGGGGCAGCCCCCCCGTAAATATCTTCCGCGCCCTACAAAGTCAAAACCCCGGGGCCAAGGCTTCCAAACGGTTGAGTAGCATTCATGAAATATCTGGATTAAAAAGGGACAGACCAGGATTTTCCACTCTCCAAAGTCCACACCACTTCTTTCACAAGCAGCGGCGATACGCTTTCATCAGGAAGTGGTTTTTGCAGGGTTCGATACTGCCCGTCGGCAGGTTTGCGGCAGACAAGCAATTCACCTCCCATCAAGTCGAGCAGCCAGACTTCAGGGATGGCGTGGCGGGCATAGAGGTCCAGTTTCACGCCACGATCATAGTTGATGGACGAGTGGGCGACTTCGACAATCAGCAGGACATCACCTGCACCGGGCAGGTTGTCCATGTAATTGCCCGGCTTGAGGAGGATGATATCGGGTTGCGGCTCCGATTGATCGTCGAGCCGGAGGGGGTTTTGTACGCTTACCAAATATTGGTCGCGTGCGGCAATGGTGAAGAACTGGGCCAAACGGCTGACGACAAAAGCATGTTTGCTGCCGATCGGTGCCATATCTACAATCTCCCCCTCAACGAGTTCCACCCGGCTGTCTTCGCCCAGAATCCCTGCCTCGGCCATCTTGTAGTAGTCAGCAACGGTCACGCGGTGGCGTACCTGCGCCATCAACTCGCTCATGTTTCCCATGTCGGTCGCCTCATGCCAAATAATTGCGTAGTGTCAGGTTAACGTATTCCGCGCTGCATGAATAGCGGTTGGTTTATAAATCCGCGCCTATCTGCTATAGGCGCGGGCGCCTATGTCTTCTTCCAATTTTATTTCTCCGAAGTAAGCGTGTGCTTACGGATTTCGCCTTGTTTCTCCTGCTTGAAACAGTGTTCCGGTATGTCGATGTGGTGGCCGAAATCGCGTGCCGACTTGTCCAGGGCGCATTCGTGCTGCGACCATTTCAGCAGCGTACCCTGCGGGTTGGCGGCCTGCACGCGAACGCAGGCGTCAACGCACTGGTGGCACTGGGTGCAGGTGAACATGTGGCGCTTGATAGTGCGCGGCTTGAGGCGCATCGGGCAGGCGTGTTCGCAGGCGGTGTCGCAACTGGCGCAGGTCTGCGCGCGGCGGCGGTCGAAACCGACGATCAGCGCCCGGCGGTTGCCCATCCAGGCCAGGCTCTGGAAATAGCCGACGGCACAGCCGTAGCGGCAGAACAGGTGGCGTGCGAACAGGAACTCGATGGACAGAATGGTCGTCGCAGCACTCAGGAAGATCATCTGGTTGCGCGTCAGCGTGGCGTGCCATAGGTTGCCCCAGATTTCAGCGGGCGGCAGCAGGTAGGTGAGCAACGCCACCGCCCACAGGAAGGCGAAGGCCAGCGCCAGCGGCACCACCAGCAGCCAGTAGCGCGGATCGGGCGTGACGACGCTGCCGTCGGTGCGGTATTCGGGCGCGGGATGCCTGTCCCAGATGCTGTGCTTGCCGCTGGCGCGGCGCATCACGCCGTTGATGGTCTCCACCACCGAGAAATGCGGGCACAGCCAGCCGCAATACAGGCGCCCGTATTTCCAGGAAATCCAGATACCGGCAGCGATCACCGAAAGAATCGGCAGCCCGGCGCGCACCATGATGTTGATGCCGAATTCGGTGCCGCTGATGCGCTTGGCGAGAAAATCCTCGAAGCCCAGCGTCCAGTGCATGCCGAGAAAGAAAAAGTGGCCGAGGTTGAGGTCGAGCCGGAACAGGTCGAATACCGGCGCCAGCACGAAGAGAATGAAAAAACCGGCCTGCGCGAGCAGGCGCCAGCGGTGAATGTCAGGCACAGGGTTTGCCGATCAGGGGATAGACGTAGGGCTGGCCGGCCATCGCCTTGGCGAGCGCGATGATGCCGATCATCACCAGCGTGGTGTGAAAGCAGGTGAGATAAATGATGACGATCACCCAGGTGGCTTCCGAACTGATATCGCTGGTCAGCAGCACCGCGACCGTCACTACCCCCAGCAGCATGCCGGCCCAGATGCTGCCGGCGATGGTCTGGCGCAAGTGGCACACGGCCAGTGACGGTGCGCTGGCGCGGTGCTTGAAATATAGATGCAGCAGCACGGCAAAGGCGATGCCCGGCAACAGCAGCAGGTTGCACAGGTACAGGGCTTCCGCCCACACCGCCAGCGTCTGTCCGGGCGGGTTTTCCAAGGGCGGGCCTATGGGGCTGCCCCTAGCGTCCGAATGCGGCATAAATGATCTCCATCAGCGCTTCTGCGGTTTCCTCGTCGTCGGTCAAGGTTTCCACCATGGCGGCGCGGCAGGATTCGACCGGGTCGAAGCCGCTCTTGATGAGCGTGGCGGCATACACCACCAGCCGGGTGCTGGCGGCTTCTTCCAGATCGTGTTCCTTGAGGGCGCGCAAATTGTTGGCGAGGTTGACTAGACGCTTGGACAGCATTTCATCGACGCCGGTTTCACCGCGCACGATTTCCTGTTCCAGCGCGCTTTCCGGAAAGTCGAAGCGCAGCGAGGCGAAACGCTGGCGCGTGCTGGGCTTCATGCCCTTGAGAAAGTTCTGGTAGCCGGGGTTGTAGGACACTACCAGCATGAATTCGGGCGGCGCCTCCAGGGTTTCGCCGGTGCGCTCGATGGGCAGGATGCGCCGGTCGTCGGACAGCGGATGCAGCACCACCGTGGTGTCCTTGCGCGCCTCCACCACCTCGTCCAGATAGCAGATGCCGCCCTCGCG
The DNA here is from genome assembly GCA_964527565.1 of uncultured Sulfuricella sp. Taxonomy (GTDB): domain Bacteria; phylum Pseudomonadota; class Gammaproteobacteria; order Burkholderiales; family Sulfuricellaceae; genus JAGXQV01. The sequence goes on from CAZGOY010000003.1 coordinate 58,554, forward strand.
CACCGCGCGGGTGAGCGGGCCGTCATTCCAGTAGGTCACGCCGTCGCCGATCAGGTGGCGCCCCACCAGGTCGGCGGCGGTCAGGTCGTCATGGCAGGCCACCGTATACAGCGGCCTGCCCAGCTTCGCCGCCATGTGTGCCACGAAGCGCGTCTTGCCGCACCCGGTCGGCCCCTTGATGAGCAGCGGCAACTGGTTGCGCCAGGCGTGCTCGAAAAGTTCGATTTCGTTGCCGTGCGGTTTATAAAAGGGGATGTCTTGCATGATGTCGGTGGCCTCAAATTGGAATCAATAATTCTGCTTACAAGAATACTCCTTTGAGGCACCAGTTTACTTGATGGCTATCAAGCACGGAGTTTTGTGGCTGGGCAGGACTTACGGAAGCAGCGGGGAAAATACCGTCATCAATGCGGTTCAAGCTGGGTAACAGCCTCATTTCCCATATGTTGGCGGCAAATCAAGATACGCATCGAATACAAAGTGCGGGCGCTCTCTGGCGCAAAAAAAGGGCGCCCGAGGGCGCCCGAAATTTCCACATCGGAGGAGGGAAACGGTTATTCGACGCGTTCTCCGTGCAGGCTGACGTCCAGCCCTTCGCGTTCGTCTTCTTCGGAAACCCGCAAGCCGACCAGCATGTCGATGACCTTGAGGATCAGCCAGGTCACCACCAGGCCATAGGCGACCGTGGCCGCAACCCCCATGATCTGAGTGACTACCTGGCCGCCGTTACCTTCCAGCAGACCGGCGGTGCCGCCCACTGCCTCGACGGCGAACACGCCGGTGAGGATGGCGCCGACGATGCCGCCCACGCCATGCACACCGAAGGCGTCGAGCGAGTCGTCATAGCCGAGCATTTTCTTCAGTGAGGTGGCGCCCCAGAAACAGACGATTCCCGCCGCCAGGCCGATAATCAGCGCACCCATCGGGGCGACGAAGCCGGATGCCGGGGTGATGGCGACCAGCCCCGCCACCGCGCCGGAAGCGATACCCAGCACGGAAGGTTTGCCCTTGCCCATCCATTCGGCGAACATCCACGACAACGCGGCAGCGGCAGCGGCAATTTGCGTCACCGCCATCGCCATGCCGGCGCGGCCATCGGCAGCCACGGCGGAACCGGCGTTGAAGCCGAACCAGCCGACCCACAGCATGGCTGCACCGACGACGGTCAGCACTAGGTTGTGCGGCGCCATCGGTTCCTTGCCGTAGCCGATGCGCTTGCCCAGCATGATGGCGGCCACCAGCCCGGCGATACCGGCATTGATGTGCACCACGGTGCCGCCGGCATAGTCCAGCACGCCCTCGGCGAACAGCCAGCCGCCCGGTTCCCAGACCCAGTGGGCTACCGGCGCATACACCAGCAGCGACCAGGCGGTCATGAACCACAGCATGGCGGAAAACTTCATACGGTCGGCAAAGGCGCCTGCAATCAGCGCGGGGGTGATGATGGCGAAGGTCATCTGGAACATCATGAACACCGATTCCGGGATGTTCGCACCGTCCGTGCCGGCCATTTCATTCACACCCATGCCGCCGAGGAACAGCCGGTCGAGACCGCCCACCCAGGCGCCGCCTGGGCGTAGCGCCAAACTGTAGCCCACCACCATCCAGACCACGCTGATCAGCGCAGTAATGGTGAAACTCTGCATGAGGACGGCCAGCACGTTTTTCTTGCGCACCATGCCGCCGTAGAACAGTGCCAAGCCGGGAATGGTCATGAATAGCACCAGGGCGGTGGAGGTCAGCATCCAGGCGGTGTTGCCCGAATCCAGTTTTTTCTCCACTGCGGCCGGTGCGGGTGTCTCGGCGGCTGGCGCCATGGATGCGGCGACCGGGGACGCGGTTTCCGAAGCCTTGGCCGCCTCGTCCGCCAGCGTCATTCCGCTCAGGCTTAAAGCTCCCAGCAAGAGGAGCAGACTGCACAAACGTTTCATCACTTTCTCCTTGAGAATCAAGTTTCTATTTAGAAATTACGGAGTCATTCCGGCGCGAGCAAGCCCTGTCTGGGAAATCCCGGCCATGCTCGCGGCGGTTTTCGCCGTATTTCAGGGGGAACGGGCGGTTCGCTTAGAGTGCTTCCGGTCCGGTTTCTCCGGTGCGGATGCGCACTACCTGCTCCAGGTCGTAGACGAAAATCTTGCCGTCGCCGATCTTGCCGGTCTTGGCTGATTTTTCAATGGCTTCGATCACCTGATCAACCAGATCGGCTTGCACGGCCGCCTCGATTTTCACCTTGGGCAGGAAATCCACCACGTATTCGGCGCCCCGGTACAACTCGGTGTGCCCTTTCTGGCGCCCGAAGCCTTTGACCTCGGTGACGGTGATGCCCTGCACGCCGATGGCGGAAAGCGCCTCGCGCACCTCGTCGAGCTTGAACGGCTTAATGATTGCGGTAACTTGTTTCATGTTCGCTCCTTAAATTGAAGTCACGGACTCAGAATGATTTCGACACCGACACGATGAACTGGCTGTCGCCGACGTTGCGACCGGTGGCGGGAATGAAGTAGCCCGCGTTCTTGGCGTTGGTGTCGGTATAGGCCACGCCCACCAGGTAGCCGTTGAGGTCCTTGGTCAGCGACACTTTGTAGTCGGTGTAGCTGAACAGAGCGTCGTTGCTCACGCCGCCGACATCGCCACGGAAGGTCTGCTTGCCGGCATGCAGCCCCAGCACCAGCTTGTCGGCCACTTCGAAGCTGGCGGAAAGATCCAGGTAGCTGGTGCCGCTGGCGTTGTCGATGCCGAAAGTGTCGCCCAGGGCGTGCGAATACTTGACGGTGAACCACTTGTAGCCCAGCGCGCCGTAAATCTCGTTGGTATCCGGCTTGACGAATCCGGCGGGATAGCTGCCCGGATAGTTGTAGCGCAGGAAGCCCACGTCGTAGGTGAAATCACCGGCAAAGCTGTTCTTGAAGCCGAAATAGGTATCCACTTCCAGGCTGGCGCTTACGCCGTTACCGGGATCGCTGATCCAGCTCACGTTGGAACCCCAAACGCCGGCATACAGGCCGCTGGCGTGCGCATAGTCGAAACCGCCCTGCAAGGCCGGCTTGCGGTTGGTCTGCGCCAGGCCGCGATAGATATACTGGCTGAACAGGCCGACATTGCCGGTCAGCGTGTGCTCGGGGGCGGGAGCGTCGGCGGCGAGAGCCGGTGCCATAGCCAAACCAAGCAGCCCGGCCAAGGTCAATGAGGGGAGGGAGCGGATAAATTTGTTCATGATTTCGTATCCTTTCATCAAGATTATGGAAAATGCCATGCGTTGAACTCTTAGCATTTGCCGTGCCATAATAACTAAATATTAATAATCAATATGTTAATATGCGTACTCGGAATCATGCTGCTATTGTGGCGCCAATTTGAAGCGATGGTTTGAGCGTGCGCACCGGAATGGTGCGCCTATTGCGCGTTATGACAAGAGTATTTTTTGATACACTGCGGCTTTACCTGCTCGATGACGTTAGCCATGAAAGCCACTCCGCTGGAAGAAATCGCCTCCAAAATCAACGAGATGCTCGCGGACAGCCCGGCGCGGGACATCAAGAAAAACCTGGGCGCGGTGGCGCAAAGCGTCGCCACCAGGCTCGACCTGGTGCCGCGCGAAGAATTCGAGGTGCAGCAGGCCATCCTGCTGAAGACCCGCGAGATGGTGGAAGCGCTGGAAGCGCGCGTCGCCGCGCTGGAAAAATCCTTGCCGCCACCGGCCTGATTCCGCCATGTCCTTGGCCGTCCTCTACAGTCGCGCCCTTGCCGGTATGGAAGCGCCTTCCGTGGTCGTGGAGGTACACCTGTCCAACGGACTGCCCAATTTCACCATCGTCGGCCTGCCCGAGGCGGAGGTCAAGGAAAGCAAGGATCGCGTGCGTTCCGCCCTGCTCAATTCCCGCTACGAATTTCCGCGCCGCCGCATTACCGTCAACCTCGCTCCGGCCGACCTGCCCAAGGAGAGTGGGCGCTTCGACCTGCCCATCGCTCTGGGCATCCTCGCTGCTTCCAGACAAATCGCTGCGGACCAGCTCGCGGAATACGAATTCGCCGGAGAACTGGCACTGACCGGCGAACTGCGCCCGATCCGCGGCGCGCTGGCGATGACTTACAAGGCCTGCAAGGACGGGCGCGGATTCGTGCTGCCGCACGACAACGGCGACGAGGCCGCCCTGGTACGCGAGGCGCGGGTTTATGCAGCGCGCTCACTGCTGGAAGTCTGCGCTCATCTTTCCGGACAGGAAAGGCTGGCGCAGCACACAGGTATGCCTGAAGCCGCCCCCGGCGAAGATTACCCTGATTTCCTCGACGTCAAAGGCCAGGCGCACGCCAAGCGCGCACTGGAAGTTGCCGCCGCCGGGGGGCACAGCATCCTTATGTCCGGCCCGCCCGGTACCGGCAAGACCATGCTGGCCTCGCGCCTGCCCGGCATCCTGCCGATGATGACCGACGAACAGGCATTGGAATCCGCTGCGGTGCAGTCGCTCAACAGCGGGGGCTTTCGCGTAGCCAATTGGAAAATGCGTAATTTTCGCAGTCCGCACCACACTTCTTCCGGCGTGGCACTGGTTGGCGGCGGTGGAAATCCGCGCCCCGGCGAGGTTTCCCTGGCGCATCACGGCGTGTTGTTTCTCGACGAATTTCCCGAATTCGACCGCAAGGTGCTGGAAGTGCTGCGCGAACCGCTCGAATCCGGGCGCATCACCATCTCGCGCGCGGCGCGCCAGGCGGAGTTCCCGGCCCGTTTCCAGCTAGTCGCGGCGATGAATCCCTGCCCCTGCGGCTACCTGGGGCACGCCAACGGCAAATGCCGCTGCACTGCAGATCAGGTGGCACGCTATCGCGGGCGCATTTCCGGGCCGCTACTCGACCGCATCGACCTGCAAATCGAGGTGCCGGCCCTGCCGGAGTCCGACCTCACCGGCAAGGCCGCCGGCGAAAGCAGCGCCACCATCCGCGCCCGCGTGGAAGCCGCCTACCAGCGGCAACTGGCGCGCCAGGGCAAGGCCAACAGCGCGCTGGGTACGCGCGAAATCGAATGCCACTGTCAGCCCGACACGGATGGCGCACAATTGCTGAAACAGGCCATCACCAGGCTGAATCTCTCCGCACGCGCTTACCACCGCATCCTCAAGGTAGCGCGCACTATCGCCGACCTGTCCGCCGACGGCGCAGTGAGCGGGGCGCATATCGCGGAAGCGATTCAGTACCGGCGTTTTGAAAGAAAATAGGAAAACCGCGAGGAAATCATCATGTCACGCAGAGACGACGACGAAAATCTGAACGAAATCTGGCAACTGCTCACCAGCCGCGACTTCTGGGTGCTGACCGGCATCGGTCTGGCGCTGCTCGGTATTTTGGTGGGCGGCATCATGATGCTCATCAACTTCGACGTAGGGCGCATGAGTTGCAACACCATGGGCGACCTGCCCGCCTACCTGATGTTCAACACCCTCATCATCTTCGTGTTCGGCGGGCTGGTGGCCATGGGGGAAGGCTTCACCTATTTCGACAACAAGAAGCGCGGCTTCCCGGTCAAGAAAGGCTGGCTGATGACTTCCCTCGGCATAGCACTGTTTCTCGGCATCTTCGGGCTGGTGATGTTGAAGATTTACTGCTGAGCGGGGCGTCCGCTCCCTTCAGTCGGCCAGTTTGTGTTTTAACACCTCGTTGACCTGCGCGGGGTTGGCCTTGCCCTTGCTGGCCTTCATGGTCTGGCCGACCAGTGCGTTGAAGGCCTTTTCCTTGCCGGACTTGAACTCGGCGACCATCTGCGGATTGGCGGCGAGCACTTCATCGACGATCTTCTCGATCGCACCGCTGTCGGAAACCTGCTTCAAACCCTTGGCTTCGATGATGGTGTCGGCGTCGCCTGCGCCCGCCCACATGGCGGAGAACACTTCCTTGGCGGCCTTGCCGGAGATGGTGCCGTCCTGGATGCGTTTCAGCAGTCCGGCAAATCGCCCGCTGGAGAGCGGGCAATCGGCGATGTCCTTGCCGTCCCGGTTGAGGGTGGCGGAAAGATCGCCCATCACCCAGTTGGCGACCAGTTTGGCTTCGCCGCCCAAGACTTTGACCGTATCCTCGAAATAAGCACTCACGTCGCGCGCGGCGGTGAGAATGGCGGCATCGTAAAGGGGCAAGCCGTATTCCCTCATGAAGCGTTCGCGCTTGGCCTGCGGCAATTCGGGCAGGGTGGCGCGCGCCGCCTCGATGAAGGCCTCATCGATCACCAGCGGCAGCAGGTCGGGATCGGGGAAGTAGCGGTAATCGTTGGCTTCTTCCTTGGAGCGCATGGAGCGCGTCTCGTCGCGGTCGGGGTCGTAAAGGCGCGTTTCCTGGATGATGCGGCCACCGCTCTCCAGGATGTCGATCTGGCGCTGCACTTCGTGGTCGATGGCCTTTTCGAGGAATTTGAAGGAATTGAGGTTCTTGATCTCGCAACGCGTGCCGAGCTTGTCCGTCCCCTTTGGCCGTACCGAGACGTTGGCATCGCAGCGGAACGAACCTTCCTGCATGTTGCCGTCGCAGATGCCGATCCAGCGCACCAGGGAATGCAGGTTTTTGGCATAGGCCACCGCCTCCGCGCTGCTGCGCATGTCCGGCTCGGTGACGATTTCCAGCAGCGGCGTGCCCGCGCGGTTGAGGTCGATACCGGTCATGCCGTGGAAGTCTTCATGCAGTGACTTTCCGGCGTCTTCTTCGAGGTGGGCGCGGGTGATGCGCACATCCTTTTCATAATCGTTCAGTTGGATATGCAGGGTGCCGCCCTCGGCGACGATCGGCAGTTCCAGTTGACTGATCTGGTAGCCCTTGGGCAGGTCGGGGTAGAAGTAGTTCTTGCGTTCGAAAACCGATTTGCGGTTGATGCGCGCGCCGACCGCCAAGCCGAATTTCACCGCGATTTCCGCCGCCGCCTGGTTGAACACCGGCAGCACGCCGGGCAGGGCGATGTCCACCGCGCATGCCTGGGTATTGGGTTCGGCGCCGTAGGCGATGGACGCCCCGGAGAAAATCTTGGATTGCGTGCTGAGTTGGGCGTGGGTTTCCAGGCCGATAACGATTTCCCATTGCATGATTTCAGTTCGCCTCGTTCAATTCCGGTCGTGTTTTGCTGGGCAGCGGCCAGCCGAAAATTTCTGACAGGGTCATGCCCATTCCCGGCGCGACGGCCAGTTCCAGCACATCTTCCGCCGCCAGGATGGCGGGCGGCGCATAGCGGCCATCCGCACCCAGCGCGTAAAGCTCGGCGTACTGTTCGTGGGGGTCGATGACCAGATATTGGGGAACCCCGGCGCGTTCGTAGGCGCGGTATTTTTCGCGCTTGTCCTTGGCGGCGGTGCTGGGAGAGAGTATTTCCACCACCAGGTCGGGCGCGCCCTGGATGTTCTTGCCATTGGCGATTTTAGCGCGGTTGCACAGCACCACCAGATCGGGCTGCACCACGGTATTGCGGGTCAACACCACGTCCACCGGCGACTCCAGCACCAGACAAGGCGGCTCGCCGCCTCCACCCTGTTTATGGCGTTCGCGCAGGAACGACATGAGCTCGAAATGCAGGCTGGAAACCGTTTCCTGGTGTTTCACCACCGGCGCCGCCGACATGTCGTAGACCACGCCGTCGATCAACTCGCAACGGAAGGTATCGTCCGTCCAACCCATGTAGTCTTCCACCGTGTAAAGCGTAGGTGTTTTCAATGCGAGTCCCATGATGGCTTTCTCCTTGGCAGGCGCCTAGGCAAGTTGCGGCATGCGGGTGTGCCAGTCCGTCGCCAACTGGTAGCGGTGCGCGACGTTGAGCATTTTCGCTTCGTTGAAATAATCGCCGACGATCTGCAAGCCGACCGGACGGCCGTTGCTGCCGAAACCGCAGGGGATCGACATGCCGGGCAGGCCGGCGAGGTTGACGGCGATGGTGTAGATGTCCGAGAGGTACATGGAGACCGGGTCGTCACTTTTCTCGCCGAGGTTGAAGGCGGTGGTCGGTGCAGTCGGTCCCATGATGACGTCGCACTGCTGGAAGGCGTCGGCGAAATCTTGGGCAATCAGGCGGCGCAGCTTCTGCGCCTTGAGGTAATAGGCGTCGTAATAGCCTGCGGACAGCACGTAGGTGCCGATCATGATGCGCCGCTTCACTTCGCTGCCGAAGCCCTGGGCGCGGGTTTTCTGGTACATGTCCACCAGGTCGCCGTATTCCGGGGCGCGGTAGCCGTAGCGCACACCATCGTAGCGCGACAGGTTGCTGGAGGCTTCCGCCGGGGCAAGCACGTAATAGACGGGAATCGCCAACTGCGAATTGGGCAGCGAGACCTCGACGGTTTCGGCACCCAGCTTGCGGTATTCGGCGAGGGCGCTTTCCACAGCCTGTGCCACGTCGGCGGAAAGGCCTTCCGCGAAATATTCCCTGGGCAGGCCGATTCTCAGACCCGCCAGCGGCTGGTCGAGATCGCGCGCATAATCTTCCTTTTCGCGCGCTAGGCTGGTCGAATCGCGCGCGTCGAAACCGCTCATGACGTTGAGCAGCCAGGCGCAATCCTCCGCGCTTTTGGCCATCGGCCCGCCCTGGTCGAGCGAGGAAGCGAAGGCGATCATGCCGTAGCGCGACACCGTGCCGTAAGTCGGCTTGATGCCGGTGATGCCGCACAGGGCCGCCGGCTGGCGGATCGAACCGCCGGTATCGGTGCCGGTGGCTGCGGGAGCGAGGCGCGCCGCCACCGCCGCCGCCGAACCGCCGGAACTGCCGCCGGGCACGGCGTTGGCGTCCCAGGGATTCTTCACCTTGCCGAAATAAGAGGTTTCGTTGGATGACCCCATGGCGAACTCGTCCATGTTGGTCTTGCCCAGGTTGACTAGGCCGGCGGCATGGCATTGTTCGATGACGTGCGCATCGTAGGGGGCGACGAAATTGGCGAGCATCTTCGAGCCGCAGGTGGTGGGCCAGCCCTGCGCGCAGAAGATGTCCTTCTGGGCGATGGGGATGCCGGCGAGCGGCCCGGCATGGCCCGCAGCGAGCAGCGCATCGGCGCCACGGGCCTGGGCCAGTGACTTTTCGCGATCCAGACTGATGAAGGCGTTCAGTTCCGGATTGAGGCGTTCGATGCGGTCGAGGAACAGACCGGTCAATTCGACGCTGGAAATCTTTTTGGCCGCCAGCGCGACGGAAAGTTCTTTGAGGGTGGCGTTGAGCATTTTAGTGACTAAAGGCTAAAAGGGGGTGCGAGAGGCGCAGCAGGCGCCCGGCTATTCGATGACCTTGGGCACCAGGTACAAGCCGGCTTCGGTTTGCGGAGCAACGGCCTGGTAATCGGCACGCCGGTCGCCTTCCGTCACGCGGTCGCAACGCAGGCGCAGCGTCACATCCTGGGCATGCGCCATCGGTTCGATGCCGGTGGTGTCGACCGACTGCATTTGTTCGACCAGTTCGAAAATGCCGGAAAGCTGGTGCAGATAACTTTCCGCCTCGGCATCGCTGACTTCGATGCGCGCCAGGTGGGCGATACGTTTTACCTCGGCAAGGGTCAATGACATAAAAAACCTGTAATTACTGTTAAAAAACACCGTCGGGATGGTATCATAATTCCTTTATTTGACGCAGCTTGTTGACAGGTTCTGAAAGCATGTTTGGATTTCTTCGCGGTTATTTTTCCACTGATCTCGCCATTGACCTCGGCACCGCCAACACCCTGATTTACGTGCGCGGCAAGGGCATCGTCCTCGACGAACCTTCCGTCGTCGCCATCCGCCAGGAAGGCGGCCCGGCCTCCAAAAAGACCATCCAGGCGGTCGGCAAGGAAGCCAAGGACATGATCGGTCGCACCCCCGGCTCGATCACCGCCATCCGCCCGATGAAGGACGGCGTGATCGCCGACTTCACCATCACCGAGCAGATGCTCAAGTATTTCATCAAGAAAATCCACGAGTCGCGCCTGCTCACCCCCGCGCCGCGCATCATCATTTGCGTACCCTGCGGCTCAACCCAGGTGGAGCGTCGCGCCATCCGCGAATCGGCGATCGGCGCCGGGGCGCGCCAGGTGTATCTGATCGAGGAACCGATGGCCGCGGCCATCGGCGCCGACTTGCCGGTGGCCGAGGCGACCGGTTCGATGGTCGTGGACATCGGCGGCGGCACCACCGAAGTCGGGGTGATCTCGCTGGGCGGCGTGGTCTACGCCAACTCGGTGCGCGTCGGCGGCGACAAGTTCGACGAGGCCATCATCAACTACATCCGCCGCAATTACGGCATGCTGATCGGCGATGCCACCGCCGAGAACATCAAGAAGGAAATCGGCTCGGCCTTCCCCGGCTCCGAAGTGCGCGAGATGGAAGTAAAAGGCCGCAACCTGGCCGAGGGCATTCCGCGCAGCTTTACCATTTCCAGCAATGAAATCCTCGAAGCGCTTACCGAACCCCTGAATTCCATCGTCAGCGCCGTCAAGTCGGCGTTGGAGCAGACCCCGCCGGAGCTGGGTGCGGATATTGCCGAAAAGGGCATGGTGCTGACCGGCGGCGGTGCGCTGTTGCGCGATGTCGACCGCCTGCTGATGGAAGAAACCGGGCTGCCGGTGATCGTCGCCGACGAACCCTTGACTTGCGTGGTGCGCGGCTCCGGGCGGGCTTTGGAAGAAATGGACAAGCTGGGTACGGTTTTTACTAACGATTGATTCAATATCCGGCAGGAGATGCCGGATGCGGGCGAGCTAACGAATGGACCACCAGACCCCCCCATTCTTCAAGCGCGGCCCCAGCCCGCTGGCCCGCTTTTCCTTTTTTGCCGTACTCTCGATCATTCTGATGGTCAGCGATGCGCACCAGAACCACCTCCTGGTTTTGCGTCAGGCCGTCGCCGTGGTGGTCACCCCCTTGCAGCGCCTGGCCAATGCGCCTGCGGATCTGAGCAGACGCGCCAGCGATTTCTTCCTGTCTCAGGCGCAACTGCAACAGGAAAACGCCCGTCTCCAGCAGCTGGCCCAGCAGCACGCCGCCCAGTTGCAGGGATTTCAGGCCATGCAGGCGGAAAACGCGCACCTGCGCAAGCTGCTTGGCGCCCGCCAGCGCGCCGCGCAAACCCTGGTGATGGCGGAAATTCTCTACACCGGGCGCGACCCCTTCCTGCACAAGATCGTCATCGACAAGGGAACCGTGCATGACCTCGCTGCCGGTCAGCCGGTGGTCGATGACATCGGCGTCATCGGTCAGGTGACGCGCGCCTATCCATTCAGCAGCGAAATCACCCTGCTCACCGACAAGGATCAGGCCATCCCCGTCGAAATCGTGCGTAACGGCATGCGCGCCATCGCCTTCGGGCAAGGGCAGGACGGCACGCTGAGCCTGGCTTTCATGCCAATCAACGCAGACGTGCAGACCGGCGATGCCGTCGTGACGTCCGGCATAGACGGCACCTACCCCCCCGGCCTGCCGGTGGCGGTGGTGTCACGGATAGAGCGTGATAGCGCCCTGGCTTTTGCGCACATCATCTGCACGCCCAGCGCCGGGATCGGGCGCAACAAGCAGGTGCTGGTGGTCACCAGCCCGCCGGACAAGGCTTTCGACACGCGGGAACGCCAGGCGCCCCAGCCGGGCGAGGCGGACAACGCTGCCGCCAAAGTGCGGAAGGGAGAATAAGCATGACCGCCAACGGCCACCAGAACCGGCAGGAACTGCTCAAACCGGCGAGCGCGCGCTTCATGGCCTTCAGCCTGTTTGCCGCGCTGATGTTCAACCTGTTGCCGTGGAGCGGCACCGGCTTGCTGCTGCGCCCGGATTTTCTCGCCCTCACCTTATTGTTCTGGAGCATCCGCGAACCCCTGCGCATGGGCATCGGCGTTGCCTGGCTGCTGGGGCTGGCCATCGACATCGCCGATGGCGTGCTGTTCGGCCAGAATGCGCTGGCCTACGCGCTGGCGGTGTTCATCGCCTTGCTGTTGCACCGGCGCATCCGCATGTTTACCGTGTGGCAGCAGACGTTCTACATTTTTCTGCTGCTCCTGCTCTTGCAAACCATGACCCTGCTGATCCGCCTTGCCACCGGCGCGCCCTACATCGGGTCGCTTTATTTCGCCTCCAGCCTGAGCGGGGCGCTGCTGTGGCCGCCGTTGACGGCGTTATTGCAGTGGCCGCAGCAGGCTGAACCCAATCGCGATCCGGGATAATGTCGCGCACCGAGCTGAAAAATCACCAGCGGGAACTGCACGATTTCAGGATTCGCCTGCTGCTGGGCGGCCTATTCGTGCTGACACTGTTCGGCGTGCTGGCGGCGCGCCTGCTGTGGTTGCAGATCTTCGCCTACGAACACTACCAGACGTTGGCCGAAAACAACCGTATCTCGATCATCCCGGTGGTGCCCAATCGCGGCCTGATCCTCGACCGCAACGGGGTGATATTGGCGCACAATTATTCCGCTTACACGCTGGAAATCACCCCCAGCAAGGCGGGCAACCTGGAACGGACCGTCAACAGCCTGGCGGAAATCGTCGACATCACGCCGCGCGACCGCAAACGCTTCAGGAAGTTGCTGGAAGAAAGCCGCAATTTTGAGACGCTGCCGATTCGCTCGCGTCTCAACGATGTCGAGGTGGCGAAATTCGCCGCCAACCGTTTCCGCTTTCCCGGCGTGGAAATCAAGGCGCGCCTGTTCCGCCATTATCCCAAGGGGGAACTGGCCTCCCATGCCATCGGCCACATCGGGCGCATCAACGAGACCGACCTCAAGGACCTGGAGGAAAGCGGCGAACTGGCGAATTACAAGGGCGGCAGCCATGTCGGCAAACTCGGGCTGGAACAGAAATACGAAAAACACCTGCACGGCGAAACCGGCTTTCAGCAGATCGAAACGGATGCCGGCGGACGCGCCGTGCGGGTGTTGAGCCAGCGCGCCCCAGTTTCCGGCAACAACCTTTACCTGACGCTGGACAGCCGCTTGCAGGAAGTGGCGGAAAAAGCCTTCGGCCAGTTTCGCGGTGCGATGGTGGCCATCGAACCGCAAAGCGGCGAAGTGCTGGCCTTCGTCAGCAAGCCGGGGTTCGACCCCAACCTGTTCATCGACGGCATCGACCCGGTGAATTGGGACGCGCTCAACAACTCTCCCGACCGGCCGCTCAACAATCGCGCCCTGCGCGGCCAGTATCCACCCGGCTCGACCATCAAGCCCTTCATGGCGCTGGCCGGTCTGGAACTGGGTAAGCGCACGCCATCCTACACCATTGCCGACCCCGGTTTTTTCACCCTGCCGGGCAGCAGCCACCGATACCGCGACTGGAAAGTGGGCGGACATGGCTCGGTGGATTTGCACAAATCCATCGTGATTTCGTGTGACACTTACTACTATGGGCTGGCCAACGACCTAGGCCCTGACGCTATTTTCAATTTCATGAGCCGTTTCGGCTTCGGCAAAAAAACCGGCATCGACATCGAGGGGGAGGCGTTCGGCCTGATGCCCTCGCGCGAGTGGAAAATGAAGCGCCACAAACAGAAATGGTATGCGGGCGACACCATCAGCGTCGGCATCGGCCAGGGCTATTGGCTTTCCACCCCGCTGCAACTGGCCTACGCCACCGCCATCCTGGCGAACAAGGGCGTGGCGGCGCAACCGCACCTGGTGCGCAGCATCCTCGACAACAAGAGCGGGAAAATTTCCAGCCTGCCGTTTCGCATCAACGCCGGACAGCCTTTCAAGGAAGACCACCTGGAACGCATCCGCCTGGCGATGATCGACGTTACCCTGCCCGGCGGCACCGCCACGCGCGTGGGGGTCGGCGCGCCCTATCCGGTGGCGGGCAAGACCGGCACGGCGCAGGTCATCGGCATCAAGCAGAACGAAAAATACGTGGAAAGCCGCGTCGCCGAGCACCACCGCGACCATGCCCTGTTCATGGCCTACGCTCCGGCCGACAACCCGAAAATCGCACTGGCCATCGTCGTCGAAAACGGCGGCCACGGCGGTTCAACGGCAGGGCCGATAGCGCGCCAGATACTGGATTTCTTCCTGCTCGGCAAACTGCCGGAAGATGCCGCCGCATCGGCGGAAGCCGCGACACCGGAGGATGAAGAACATGATTAGACGCCTGTGGGCGCGCTTCGTGCTGCATATCGACGCGCCGCTGTTTTTCATGCTGCTGCCGCTGCTGCTGGTCGGCCTGATTTCAATTTACAGTGCCAACAACCAGGAGTTTGCGCTGGCGGGCAAACAGATGGTGAACATGGCCATCGCCCTGGCGCTGATGTGGCTGGTGGCCAACATTCCGCCGCCGCATCTGGCGCGCATCGCCATCCCCCTGTACGTGGGCGGCCTGCTGCTGCTGGTCGGCGTGGCGCTGTTCGGCGAGATCAGCCACGGCGCGCGTCGCTGGCTGCACGTCGGCGTGACGCGCATCCAACCCTCCGAATTGATGAAACTCGCCGTTCCGCTGATGCTGGCGTGGTTCCTGGCGCAGCGCGAGAAAACCCTCAATTTCAAGGATTTCACCACCGCCGCCGTGTTGCTCCTGCTGCCGGTCGGGTTGATCCTCAAGCAGCCGGATCTCGGCACCGCCACCCTGATTCTGGCATCGGGTTTTTACGTGCTGTTTCTCGCCGGCCTTTCCTGGCGCGTCATGTTCACCCTGCTGGGGACCGCGCTGGTCAGCGCTCCGCTGTTGTGGTCGGCCCTGCACGATTACCAGCGCCAACGCATCCTGACGCTGCTTGACCCCACTCAGGACCCGCTCGGCAGCGGCTACCACATCATCCAGTCGACCATCGCCCTGGGTTCCGGGGGCGCTTTCGGCAAGGGCTGGGTCAGGGGAACGCAGGCGCATCTCGATTTCCTGCCGGAACGCACCACCGACTTCATCTTCGCCGTGTATGGCGAAGAATTCGGCCTGCTGGGCGTCCTGCTGCTGCTGGCGCTGTACCTGCTGGTGATCGGGCGCGGCATGGTGATCGCCATGAATGCGCCGACGCTGTTCAGCCGTCTGCTGGCGGGCAGCATCACCCTGACCTTCTTTACCTACGCCTTCGTCAACATGGGCATGGTCAGCGGCATCCTGCCGGTAGTCGGCGTCCCCCTGCCGCTGGTAAGCTATGGCGGCACATCCATCGTCACCCTGATGCTCGGTTTCGGCATACTGATGAGCATCAATACTCACAGAAAGCTGGTGCAGACATGAAAAAATACTTAACCCGAACATTTCATGAAAATGTTGCCTTTCCGGTAGGAGGGGGCTCTTGTGCCCTTCAGGGTATGCCCCCGAGCTTTTTCTTTCAATCGCGAAAAAATCAAAATCTCGGGGCCAAGGCCCCTCCTACAGAATCGTGTGGCATTCATGAAAATTTTGGATTAAAAAAATGCTTGGCTGTATTGGCGATTCTCGGGCTGACGGCGTGTTCCAGTGTCCCCACCCCGTCACCGGTGGCGGAGCGGCAGGCGGCAGCTCCCGCGCCGCAGGCCGCGGTCGCCGAACGCGCCGTCCCCCAAGCGGGCGGCGGCTATTACAAGGACGATGGTCCCGGCGACAATCCGCCACCCAACCTCGACGCCATCCCGGACGCCGTGCCGCGCATGGAACCGCTGCACCGTTTTGCCAACCGCCCCTATACCGTGCTCGGGCAATCCCACACCCCCGCCACCGAACTGCGCCCCTGGCGCGAAGCCGGAGTAGCCAGCTGGTACGGGCGGCGTTATCACGGCAAGCGCACCTCCAGCGGCGAGCCTTACGACATGTACGGCATGAGTGCCGCACACCGCACCCTGCCGATCCCCAGCTATGTGCGCGTCACCAACCCGGCGAACCAGCGTTCCGTGGTGGTGCGCGTCAATGACCGCGGCCCCTTTCACAGCGACCGCGTGATTGACCTTTCCTACACGGCCGCTTATAAGCTCGGCATCCTGCAAGGCGGCAGCGGGCGGGTGGAAGTGGAAAGCCTCGACCCGCGCGCCCCACTGGCCGCTGCCCAGCCGTCGGCCAGACCGCAGCCGCCCGTAGCCGCCGCGCCCCTCCAGGCGGCAATGGTGGCGGCGGCGGACAGCGGCGGCATCTACGTGCAGCTTGGCGCCTTCGGCATGGTGGAAAACGCCGAACAGTTCCGCGACAAGCTCAGGATGGCGCTGACGCAGTTTGCCGACAAGCTGCAAGTGGTCACGGCGGACGGCCTTTTCAAGGTGCGCGTCGGCCCTTATGCCGACCAGGCGCAAGCCAGCCACAGCGCTGCGGAAATCCGCAGGGCGCTGAACATCAATACGATGGTGATTTTCCGCTGAGGGGCGCGTGTAGCGCGATGGTCCTGCTAGGTGTATAGTCAGTTCTTACCCAATCTTACACGCGGGCGAAAAATGGAAACAACCCGACTATCCAGCAAGGGGCAGGTCATTCTTCCCAAATTCGTGCGGGATTCCCATCACTGGGTTCCAGGTACTGAATTTGTCATTGAGGACACCCCTGACGGGGTGCTGCTCCGCCCCGCAAAATCCTTCAAGCCGACACGCCTGGAAGACGTGATTGGCTGCACCGGCTACAAGGGCCCGGCAAAAACGCTGGAAGAAATGGAAGAAGCCATTGCCCTGGGGGTCAAGGAACGCCATGCTCGCGGTTGACACCAATCTCATCGTCAGGCTGCTCACCCGTGATGACGCAGATCAAGCCCGGCGCGCCGCAGCGCTGTTTTCCGGCGAACAGATTTTCATCTCCAAGACCGTGCTGCTTGAAACCGAGTGGGTATTGCGCTTCTCGTATGAATTGTCGCGCAACATCATCCTGCTGGCCTTGCGTAATGTTGTCGGTCTGCCGAATGTCCATGTGGAGCGGCAAGATGAAATCGCCGCCGCGCTTGATGGGCTGGAACAGGGGCTGGACTTCGCCGATGCGCTGCATCTTGCAGGCAGCCGGTGCGCGGGGAGATTCGCCACCTTCGATAAAAAGCTGGTTAGCCGCGCTGGAATACTGACGGATATCGAGTTGGTATTGGCGTAGCCCGTGCAATAAGCTTTTGTGCTTTGTACCAGAACATGCGGCGCAATGCCCTGCGGGATTGCGCGGGCGGCCAAGGGTATATGGCATGATGTAGCACAGACGTGCTACAGTTAGCGCGGATTTCAACTCTGGGAGACAGTCATGCCCACGACAACCATACGCATGCCGGAAGACCTGAAAGCCCGCGTCGCGGCGGCGGCTAGACGTGCCGACACAACTCCGCACGGCTTCATTCTGGAGGCTATTGCGGAAAAGGCGGCGCAGGAGGAGCGTCGTGCTGATTTCGACGGGGTGGCGGAGGATCGCTATGCCCGCATCGTTGCCTCAGGCAAGACGATTCCGTGGCAGGAAATGCGCGGCTATCTGGAAGCCCGTATCGCCGGCAAAGCCGTCAAACGCCCATTGGCGCACAAGTTGGCGCGCTGAGCGTGTCGCACATCGAACTTGCGCCCGAGGTCGCGGATGATTTCGAGCGCATACTCGATCACCTTACCAACTATCAGGTTGAGAATCCCGGGTTGCGCATTAGGGAAATCATCGAGGCGTTTAACGTGCTGGAGCACAACCCGCTGATTGGGCGCCCCGTGAACAACGACAAGCACGAGCTGGTGATCGGGCGCCGCTCGCACGGTTACGTGGCCTTGTACCGTTACGTTGCCGAAGTCGATACGGTTTTTGTTCTTGCCGTGCGCAGCCAGCGAGAAGCCGGCTATGCGGAGCGAACCGGCCAACAGCTGTAAAGCCTAACGCACCCGTCCGGCGCGGGCTGGTTAGCCGCGCCGGAATGCTGACGGATATCGAGTTGGTATTGGCATAGCCCGTAGGGTGCCATAAGCGTAGCGCATTGCCCTCTGGTCAGACAGAACGAAAGGCATCTGGATTCTGGATTAGCGCCCAATTTCTCTTAGCATTGCTTCCCGCAAAATCGAGTTTAAGCGGGTTTGGTAACCCTTCCCTTTGGATTTGAGCCACATTAGCACGTCGGCGTCCACGCGCACCGTGGTGGCCGCCTTCGTCGGTTTGTAGAAGGGGTTGCGTACCGCGTTCTTCCAGAATTCATCGGTAAGCGGCGGAATGTCGCTGTAGTCGATCTGGTCATCCGGCATTGCAGCCAACGCGGCTAATTCGGCCTTCTGTTTTTCCGTCAACGGCGGCAGGTTGGCCGGGTCGATCTTGTATTCAATGGTTTTGCTCATAGCGTTTTCTCTCTTTCGGGTCGGCACGTCGCGCCGAAATAATGCGGATGATCTCGGCACCGCTTTAATCCTCGCCAACGGTATGCGCCACAAGCAGCAGCAAACGCCCGTCCACCATTCCAATGGTCTGCCAGCGGTGCTCCCCGTTTTCGATACGGTCTTGCTCCACCAACTGGAACGGATCGGCGAAGGCGCGGGCGGCAGTCTCGAAACTAACGCGGTGCTTGGCCAAGTTGCGTTCGGCCTTCTTCTCGTCCCAGACAAATTTAATCATGCTTCGATGTTAGTACAAACTTGTAATTTTTGAAATAAAAAAGACACTCATAGCCCGTACAATCGGCGATAAAAAACCCGCCGCAGTTGCCCGCGGCGGGTTTTTAATTCCGTTAAGCCTTGAATTACAGCATGTCGCGGCAGATGGTGTAAGTTTGCGCCTCATCGTAAGCTGCGGCTGCTGCCGCTGCCGGTGCGGTTGCCCCACCCCCTAGGTTGGCACGCAGGGTCCCACCGTTCGATGCGCTATCGTCAAGCTGAACATCGAGCGCCCGTGCGGCCTTGCCGGGAACATTGCTCATGCACACCGACAGGCGGGCGGCGGGGCGCCCTTGTGAAGCGGCATTGTTAATGCTGGTGCGTCCGCCAAAGGCATTGGTCGGCAATGCATCGACAACGGCGCCGAGCCTGTGGTCACCCGTGAGAAATCCGGCAGCACGCAGGTGAGCGAAAAAAGTCGCCGTTTCGCCAGTGGCCGCGAAAGTATCCGCGTTGGCGGCGGCAATGGCACCGTTGATGTTACCCGCCAACGTCACTGTCGCCCAGTTCCCGCCACGCGCGATGAGTGCGGCAAGGTCGCCATCGTCGCCGGGCAGACGGCGATAGCGGTCAATATAGCCGTTATAAGCCGCAACAATGCCGTTCATGTCATTGGCCGCACTTTTGGCGCGACTGCTTTCAATCAGTTCCTGCCCCTTCATCACTCCGCCCAGCAGCAGGCCGATGATCACCAGTACGATGGCGATTTCAATCAGGGTAAAACCAGACTGTTTCGATTTCATGATTCGTTGTCTCCCAATTTCAGGTTGATAAAATTTGTGTGCATTCGTGCAGGTCAAGACCCTATATCGGCAGATAGGGAAAAACCTTGTGAAAAATGCGTGGTTCCGGCTGGGGATTATAGGGGGGCGCATTCTCGACGGCAAGAGAATTGACATATCTTTCAGCAAGCTATGACGATGTTCTAAAATTTCCTGCAAAATAAAACCCCTGCGCAACTCCCCACGCATACCCTACGGCATGGTAGACTAAACCAATCAAACTTAGTTCAATAAAGGAAATGGTCATGTTGACAGTCAATATCCACGAAGCCAAAACCCAACTCTCACGTCTGGTAGAGCAGGCGGTAAAGGGTGAGCCGTTTATTATCGCCAAGGCGGGAAAGCCCCTGGTGAAGGTAATCCGGCTGGACGCACCTTCAGCAGAACACGTCAGCCGCTTGGGTTTCATGGCGGGACAGATTGCCGTGCCAGATGATTTCGACAGCATGGGCAGCGGAGAGATCGAAACGCTCTTTGGTGGCGAAGAATGAAGCTGCTGCTGGACACCCACCTGTTGCTGTGGGCGGCGGGTTCACCGGAACGGTTGTCGGCCACGGCGCGCCAGCTACTCGACAACCCGCATAACGAACTGGTTTTCAGCGCCGCCAGCCTTTGGGAAATCACCATCAAACGCGGCCTTGGCCGTTCTGATTTTCAAGTGGATGCGCGCGTGCTGCGCCGCGGCTTGTTGGACAACGGCTACCGGGAATTGGCGGTCACCAGCGAACATACCGTTTCTGTCGATAGCTTGCCGCTCATTCATAAAGATCCGTTCGACCGCATTCTGGTCGCGCAGGCGACCGTCGAAGGCATTGCCCTGTTGACGTCGGATACCTTGGTGGCGAGGTATCCCGGGCCGGTGCGCCTGGTTTAAATCTTCGGCGCCATGCTCGAATCGGGCCTGCGAATTGCGCGCCCCCTGCTCAGACACTACAATCGACGCCATGGCTCACCTTCACGACACCGGCTACAAATACCTCTTCGCGCATGCCGACCTGGTGGAGCACGCGCGCGACACGGATGAAGTCAAGCGCGCCATCCGCTATGTGGGCCAGGCGGTCGCCCGATCGCCGTTCAAGCAGACGATAGACAAAGCCGTGATGCAGTGGCTGCACTACCGGATGGACAACACGTTGTCCGAACTGCATCTGCCGGACGTGGATGACATACTGAAAGGAACTGAAATGATCGAAACGAATATGGCTAGAATACAGGCCAAGGCCGTGGCTGAAGGGGTGGCTGAGGGGATTCTGCTCGGCAAGCTCGAAGGCAAGCTCGAAGGCAAGCTCGAAGGCGAATCCATGCTGCTTGAGCGCCAGATCACCAAGCGCTTCGGCCCCCTCACCGACCAAACCCATACCCGCCTCAGAGCCGCCACGACGGACCAGCTAGAGACTTGGGCAGAGCGCATTCTGGATGCCAAAACGCTGGCGGAGGTCTTCAACGACCATTGAGGGTGAATCTGACGGCGGTGGCCTATGTGGACCTGAACCCGACTCGCGCCAGGATAATGGCCCGCGAAAAAGGCTCCCACGGTGTTTTCCTTTATTGAACCTGGATGATTCAGAGCAGCCATCAAGGCAAACGCCCCGCCGTCACCATGCGGTTGAACAGGATGTTGGGGGAAACCCAGGCGACGAGGTCGTCGAAAGTTTCGCGGGGAGTCCGGCTGACAAACTCGTCATCTGCATCGCTGTTTTCTGCTTCATCGGCGTCGGCGCTGACGACGATTTGCGTTCCTGCCGTATTGAAGGCGCCGAACCCATTCCTGCCATGGGAAACAACGATGGCGGGGAGCAACGTGGCCAATACGGCGCCACCGGTTGCAACACGTACCGTCGCATCGCCCGCCGAACAGAGTTCAAAGGAAACACCCGCCCTGGCAATTCCACAGCCGGTGCCGTCGTCAGTATCGGCAAACGTTGCGGTCACGCGATATGTGTAGCGATTTCCCCAGGAATCTGTCTCATTAACACCTAGTGTTGCCCAAGGTAAAACCCCGCTATTTCCGCCAGTGCAACCGGCTGGTGCCGCAATGCGCGGCCTCGCCAATCCGGCTCCAGCAGCGCCACTTGCCAACAATGGATCCGCCGGACAGGGTAAATTGCCTTGGGTAATGGCAAACCCGATCAGCGCCTGATTGATCTCATCCAGAGCTTTTTGCGTTTCTGCCACGCGGCGCTGTTCCATCTGCGCCGAAAGCGGCATCAGCATGCCGCCCAGCAGCAGGCCGATGATGACCAGCACGATGGCCATTTCGACCAGCGAGAAACCGCGCACCTCATATTTACATGTTTTCATGCACCCTACTCCTCGCCCGCTTCACGCAGCGCGCAACAGGTGTTTTTCGACTTCGGCAGGTACGTGGATAACGTCAAACATTGCGGCGGGATAAAGATAGTCCTCACCGCTTTCATCCACCACGCGCACCATTCCATGCGCATTTGCATGCTCATCGCCGATAAGCTCATAGAGTTTGCGGCGCTCCAACGATGCGTCATACCCCTCATTCGTAATGCAAACAACAAATGTGCTCATAAATTATCCGCCCTAACCCGAATGTTTCATAAATTTCGACAAACCTGGTAGGAGGGGCCTTGGCCCCGAGATTTTTATCTTCTCGCGACTGAACGGAAAAGCTCGGGGCCAAGGCCCCTCCTACCGGCAAGGCTGCGGTTTTTATGAAACATGAGGGCTAATTACCCGTTTGACATCCGCACATCTTCATAAACCTCGTCCAGCGAAAAAGCAGCCTGAAAACCGTCGCAGGCGATTTCGATGCCGCCCGCATCCTCCACGACCTGATAAAGCCATTGGTCATGGTCGTTGCGCTGGTAAATCTCGATGCGCCGGGTGTCCTGCGCCACCAGCAGATAGTAGCGCAGCGAATCCAGCGTGCGATAGGCGAACAGCTTCTCGCGGCGGTCGGTGGTTTCGGTGGCGGGGGAGAGCACCTCGACGACCAGGCAGGGCGCTTCCTTGTAAAGCGGCGCGGCATCCTGCGGGTCGCAGGCGACCATCACGTCCGGGTAGTAAAAGGCTTCGCGCTGCGTCACCCGCACCTTCATGTCGCTGATGAATACGCCGCAGGGTTTGCCGCGCGCGGCGGCACGCAGATGGAAGAAAAAGTTTCCGGCGATCCGGTTATGTTTTTCCCCCGCGTCGGCCATGGCGAATACCTCGCCGGCAATGTACTCGTAGCGGATTTCGCTTTTCTGCTCACCGTCGAGGTACTCTTCGACGGAAACTTGATGTTTACGGGCGGGAAGATTCATTTCCAATGACTCCTGATGGCGCTGCGACCCGGCTAGTATAGCCTTGATAAACCGGAAATTGCCACTTGCCGCCAGTGCGCTTCTCCCCATCCGGGTAGCTTGATGGCACGGCGGGGGCATGTTACTTTAGACCATGACCAAATCGCCGCTCCACCCAGGCTTTCCCCGCTGATTCGCATGGTTTTATCCGAACGCATCCATACCTACGGCCAGTTTCTGCTGAAGAAATACGGCGAGCGCGTGCACAAGATCGCGCTCGACGCGGGGTTTACCTGCCCGAACCGCGACGGCGCCAAGGGAATCGGCGGCTGCACTTTCTGCAACAACGAGTCGTTCAGCCCCAACGGCCGCACGCCGCCCACTGTCGCGGAACAGTTGGCGTCCGGTCGGCGCGCTATCGGCAAGCGCACGCGGGCGCGCAAGTTCATCGCCTATTTCCAGGCCTACACCAACACCTATGCCAAGGTGGAGCACCTGGAAATGCTCTACCGCGAAGCGTTGCAGGAGGCGGATATTATCGGCCTTTCCGTCGGCACCCGCCCCGACTGCGTTTCGGCGGAGGTATTGGACCTGCTGGCGCGCTACCAGGATCAGGGGCTGGAAATCTGCCTGGAACTGGGTTTGCAATCGGCCTTTGACGACACCCTGCGCCGCGTCAATCGCGGCCACGGGCTGGCGGAATACCGCGATACGGTGCTGGCCGCCCGCAGCCGCGGCATCCCGGTGTGCACCCACCTGATTATCGGGTTGCCCGGCGAGGGCGAGGCGCACTACCATGCCAGCCTGGATACGGTATTGGAACTGGGCACCGACGGCATGAAACTGCATCCGCTGCACGTCGTCAAAAATACCATTCTGGCGCACCAGTGGCGCAAGGGCGAATATCAGCCGATGACGCGCGCGGACTATGTGCGCATCGCCGCCGACCTGATCGAGCGCACCCCGGCGCATATCCCTTACCACCGCATCACCGGCACCTGCTCGCGTGCGATTCTGCTGGCACCGGCATGGTGCGCGGAAAAATGGAACGTGCTCAACGGTATCGAGGCCGAATTGCGGCGCCGTAACCGCCATCAGGGGCAGGGTGCCGCAGCACCCGCCGGAACTGCGTTGGCGCTGCCTGTCGTACAACAAGTGGAAATACGCCCGCCGCGGGTTTTTCCCAAATTCACCATCGAGGAGCTCAAACATGTCGCTTGAACTGGTTTGTCCGGCGGGCAATCTGCCTGCCCTCAAGGCCGCCGTGGATAACGGCGCGGATTGCGTGTACATGGGCTTTCGCGACAACACCAACGCGCGCAATTTCGCCGGTCTCAATTTCGATGACAACGCAGCGCGCGAAGGCATACGCTATGCCCGCAACAAGGGGGTAAAAGCCCTGCTGGCGCTCAATACCTTTCCCCAGTCGGACAGTTGGGAGCGCTGGACCGGCGCCGTCGACAAGGCGGCACTTCTGGGCATGGACGCGGTGATCCTCGCCGACATCGGCCTGATGCGCTACGCGGCGCGCCATCATCCCAAGCTGCGCCTGCACCTTTCGGTGCAAGGCTCGGCCACCAATTACGAAGCGATCAATTTCTACCGCGAGCATTTCGGCGTGCAGCGCGCCGTGCTGCCGCGCGTGCTGTCGCTGCCGCAAGTCGAGCAGGTGGTGAGGAACACCCCGGTGGAAATCGAGCTGTTCGGTTTCGGCGGGCTGTGCGTGATGGTCGAAGGACGCTGCGCGCTGTCTTCCTATGTCACCGGCGAATCCCCCAACACCGTCGGCGTGTGTTCGCCGGCCAAGGCGGTGCGCTGGCAGCAGACCGACAAGGGGCTGGAATCCCGCTTGAACGGCGTACTGATGGATCGCTACGACGAAGGCGAGAACGCCGGTTACCCGACGCTGTGCAAGGGGCGTTTCGAGGTCAACGGTGAAACCTATTACGCCATCGAGGAACCGGCCAGCCTCAACACCCTGGAAATGCTGCCGGAAATGCTGCGCATCGGCATTGCCGCCATCAAGATCGAAGGTCGCCAGCGCAGCCCGGCTTACGTCGAGCAAGTCACCAAGGTGTGGCGGGCGGCCATCGACGCCGCCAAACGCGCGCCGCAGGGCTATCAAGTGATGCCCGCCTGGATGACGCAACTCAACAAGGTCGCCGAAGGCCAGCAGCACACCCTGGGCGCCTACAACCGTCCGTGGAAATAACGAATCCGAATGCTATGAAACTCTCTCTCGGCCCCCTGCTGTACTACTGGGAACAGGAAACCGTCTTCAAATTTTACGAGGACATCGCGGCGGCGCCGCTCGATATCGTCTATCTCGGCGAAACCGTGTGCTCGCGCCGCCATACCGTGCGCACCGAGGACTGGTTCGACATCGCCGGCAAGCTGGCCGATGCCGGCAAGGAAGTGGTGTTTTCCAGCCAGGCGCTGATGGAATCGGAATCCGACCTGAAAACCCTGCGCCGCCTGGTCGACAACGGCCGCTTTCGCGTGGAGGCCAACGACATGGGCGCGGTGCGCCTGCTCTCGACGGCGAAAATCCCGTTCATCGCAGGCCCCCACGTCAATACCTATAACGCGCAGAGCCTGGCGATGCTGGCCGATCTCGGCGCCATGCGCTGGGTGATGCCGGTGGAAATGTCGCGCGCCGCGCTAAGCCACCTGCTGGCGGAAAAACCCGCCGGTATGGAAACGGAAGTCTTCTCTTACGGACGCCTGCCGCTGGCGTTTTCGGCGCGCTGCTTTACCGCCCGCCACTACAACCTGCCCAAGGACGATTGCCAGTTCCGCTGCATGGATTATCCCGACGGCCTGCGCCTGACCACTCGCGAAGGTCAGGATTTCCTGGTGCTCAACGGCATTCAGACGCAATCCGCCGGGGTCTACAATCTGATCGCCGAACTGGACGCCATGCGCGGCATGGGGGTGGACGTGGCGCGCATCAGCCCGCAGGCGTTCCACACGCCGCGCATCGTCAAGCTGTTCCGCGAGTGCCTGGAAGGAAACATGCCGCCCGCCGCCGCCCTGCAACAGATGAAGAAACTCATGCCCGGCGAAGCGGTGGATGGCTATTGGCACGGCAAGCCGGGCATCGAAGCGCTGGCGCAGGAGGAATAGGTTAACCCGAATATTTCATAAAAAGCCACCAAGCCCTGTAGGAGCGGGCTTGCCCGCGAGCTCTTGGTTTCAGCAGAGGAAAAGTCAAAATCTCGCGGGCAAGCCCGCTCCTACAGTATTTGTGGAAATTCATGAAATGTTCGGACTGGCAGCCTACGGGTAGACTTCCGCCACGCCCGTTCCGGCAATGCGGTCGTAATAGCGCGCCCGGTAAAGCAGGCGCTTGCGACCGGCGCTGTCGTTGAAACCGGCGCGGTCGTGCAGGACGTTGTTGCAGATCAATCCCATGCCGGGATCCAGCTTGGCACGGTAAATCCAGGGGAGATCGCTCCCCAGTAGTTTTTCCAGGAAAGCCACCGCCGCCAGGGTAAGCGCATCCTGCTTCCACACGATGCTACGGGTGCGCGCGGTGTAACGCATGTGCAGGTCGCCGCTTTGCGGATGCAGTGAAAACACCGGGCCGCTTTCGTCAGGACGCGCCACGCCCCCTTCTTCGAGGCGCGCGGGGATGGTCATGGCGTCGGGTTGCATGAAGGCGCGGATGAATTCCGGGTTTTCGTCGCGCATCAGCAAATAGGCGATTTCGTGGTCCAGCAAGGCATTTTCACCGCCATCCGCCGCGCTTTGCACACAATGCAATTGCAAGCCCCAGATTTGCCGCTCCGCGCTATTGTAGTAGCCGTCAGTGTGCCACTTGATCGGACGGTTGGTGTAGGGAATGTAGTGCTGGTGCGCTTCATCCGCCTGCACGGTGAGCGAGGTCAGGCCGTCGCCGTCGGCCAGCAGGTTGCAGTCCAGACGGGTAAGGCCGAAACGCGCGCCGAGCAGGCGCGGGATGGCCTTGTCCGAGTCATTGCCGGTCTTTCCGGCATATACTGCCATGTTGGTCTTGCGGCAAGCCGCCACCAAGGCGCGGAATTCGCTTTCCTTCAAACGGCGCGGGTCGTCGATTTCCACCACGATGCCGCCGATAGCGGTCGGGTAATCATTCAGCTTGCGTTCGCGCCAGCGCTGGTAGGCAGCGTCATTGGCGAGAGAAAATGGGGAGGCGGCGTTCATTGCTTCAGTCTTTCTCCGGGGTTTTTCTCCGGCACGGGAAGGTCTCCACCAGCGCTGCGGTGACCAGGGCGCCGGCCGGGACGTGCAGGTCATTGGGATGGCTTTTCAGGTAGCCGCCCACGGCATTGAGCAACTGCTCCTTGCGCACGTTGACCGGCGGACAATAATAGTAAAGCGAGGTGCCGGCCAAGCCATCCGATACCCCCATGACGAACCCCTCATACAGGCCGCCCTGATAATTGTTGCTGCCCGCGTGTGGCATGTGGCGGCTAAGCTCCTGCCCGGAAAACGGGGCGGCGTGAAGCGATGGCGCAATACAGCAAAACAGGGAAAACAGCAACGGCGGCATGGCTTTCATGTGACCTCCCAGTCAGGTTTTCTTGTGAATTGTCCCGTCAGCTTACCAGCTTGATATTTCTCCTGTAAATGCGAAAGGCAAATAATAGATTCGCTTCCAGCAGCAGCATGGAGGCCGCGAAAACTGCCGCCGCCGGCCAGATCAACCAGGGTTGCAGGCTGGACAGCGCCAGCACGGGCATGGCGCAAAAGTGCAACCACATCTGGCGGCGCATGGGCTTTTCCGGCAGGATTTCCTTCATGTTCGGCACCTTGGCGATGCCGGTCAGCTGGCTTTGCAGGTGGAACCAGATCAGGAAGGGGACAATTTTGTATAACATGCCGTTGACCACGGAAACGGCGAAACCGCCGATGAACAGGGTGCCCAGGAGAAAGGGATAGCCCGGCCAGACATCCAGCTCCGGCACGATCTGCCCGGCCATCCACAGCGCCAGCGCCAATGGCAGCGAAACCATGCCGTAGCGCCAGAACAGCAGGGTGACGTCCGACACTTTGCGCCGCCGCAGTCTCTGCAGGCGCAGGGTGGCGACCGCGTACAGCGCGAAGCCCAGCGCCAGGAATCCGCCCAACACGACATGGATTGCCGCCCCGGCCAGTAGCGCCAGCGTCCAGCCCAGCAATAACCCGAACAGGCCGCTGGTCAACCAGCCAGTGAGCGGCTTGGGGTAGGCGGGAGTCAGTTGGAACATCGGCACTACCTGATAGGAAACGCTGACCACCAGCAGGCCGACCCAGCCCAGCAAGCCCCAGGCGAGATGAAAGGTGGTGAACTGCACGCGGTTGACGATCCACCAGCCCCAGCCATGGTTGCTGGCCAGCATCACCCCCAGTGTTGCTGCGATGGTCAGCGCCAGCAAGGCCAGGCGCATGCCGCGCGAGGTGGGGTTGCTCGTGGCGCGCGTCAGGCTGTACGCCGCCGCGCTGATAAACAGGACGAACCCTCCCCCCAGCAGAAATGTGGCTGCCTGCATCAGTTGGCCAGCGCCCAGCAGAAAACCGCCTGCCAGCGCCAGGACGCCGGGAACCAGCAAGGCCAGCACGCCGAGGGAAACTTCTTGTGGCCGTGCCACAGGCGCCCCCGCTACCACCGGCAACATCTGGAACAGGGCGCCCAGCATGGCGAAGCCGAGGAAACCCAGCGTCATCAGGTGAGTGAGCGCCAGCGCCGGCGGCAGCCAGCGGCTGTCGAACAGGGAGGGGCCGTGCCACAACATCAGCAATGCAGCTGAGAAAGCAAACAGCGGCGCGGCGAGAAAAAAGCGTAGCGGCACCAATATCGGCGGTGCCTGCTCGAAGGACAGGCCGGCTTGGGGTGTCATGATTTCACGATTTGAAAGCTTGGCGCCGGTTCAGGAATGGTTCTTGACGTTGTCCTGTTCCTGGCTTTTGCGCCACACCAGAAACTCGAACAACTCGTCGCCGCTGGCGTGGGTGGCGTGCTCAAAACCGCGTTTGGCGAGCAGGGGGTAGAGCAGGCACGGTTCGCGCGTGTGGATGACATGCAGGCGCTGCCCCGCTTCCAGGCGCGCGGCTTCTTCGAGGACGTTTTCCAGCGGCAACGGCGGTTCCAGGCCGCGCACGTCAATGACCCGGTCTTCTGCCATCGGCGCCGCCGTTCAGTTTACGGCGCGCAGGCGTTCCAGTACCTGCGGCACCTCGTCGGCCAACATCTGGTCGGCCATGCGGTAGAGTATCTGTTCTTCCTTGAGGTTGTGCTGCTGCATCAACACCAGCAGGGTTTCCGCCTGCCCGAGGAAGTCGTCGCTGTCATGCTTTTCCACAGCCTGCGTCATGGCTTCGAAGAGGGAGCGCATCTGCTGATGCTCCATGCGCATCACCTGGGTCGGCCCCATGGACATGCCGGTACGCTCTTCAAAAGCGGGAAACAGGGCGTCCTCTTCCATGGCGAAATGGTGGCGCATGGCTTCGAGAAAGGTCCCGAGGCTTGCAGAGATGTTTTCCCAGTCCTTCCCGCCGCCCGCTTCTTCGGCGAGCGCGAATAGCTCGTCGCAACGGTGGTGATCGGAGGACATGTAATCGCTGATGGTTTCCATTGCTTAATATCCGTTTGCGCGCCTGTTCGGCACGAGGTTTCTAAAGATGCCGCCCATTCTTGAGGAACGGCATTTCAATATCCTTGACCTACGTCAAGGATGGCGCGGATGCATTGCAATACATTGCACCCTGCCATAAGGGGGCGGGCTGCGGCCAGCGTTCGACGAGCAATGTGGGAGGTAGCCTATGCATAAATGTGTATGCTCCGCATATATTTAGCAACACGCATTATCTAGCAAGCATTCAAGAACGATCTTTCTTGGAATTCAACTTTAAGGAGGGAAGTACATGAGCCAAGCTTTTACCAAGTCAATGGCGCGAAATATCTTTTTCGGGGGGACAACATTCTTTTTCCTGTTGCTCGTCGCCTTGACTTTCGACACCATGCAGGTCCTGCCAAAGCGGGATCACCGCGAAAACATCACGCCTTCCGTCGCAAACGGCAAGGAAATCTGGGAAAAGAACAACTGCGTGGGCTGCCATAGCATTCTTGGCGAAGGTGCCTATTTCGCACCTGAACTGGGCAATGTGTACGCCCGCCGCGGCCCGGAATTCATCAAAGCCTGGATCAAGGCGCAACCCACCAACTCTCCGGGCCGCCGCCAGATGCCGCAGTTCAACCTGAGCGAGCAAGAGCTGGACGACATGGTCGCCTTCCTGAAGTGGACGGGCGAAATCGATACCGCCAAGTGGCCGCCGAACATTGAAGGCTAAGTCATCGCCATTACACCCATTTCTTGAGACTTAGGAGGAAACTATGCAATTTCAATCCCAAAAGGTGGCGATGCCGTACTTCATCGCTGCCATCGGCCTGTTCGTCGGACAGATTCTGTTCGGTCTGATCATGGGCCTGCAGTACGTGATCGGGGACTTCCTGTTCCCCGTCATCCCGTTCAACGTCGCCCGTATGGTGCATACCAACCTGCTGATCGTGTGGCTGCTGTTCGGCTTCATGGGGGCAGCGTATTACCTGATTCCAGAAGAAGCCGAAACCGAACTGTACAGCCCGAAACTGGCGCTGATCCTGTTCTGGGTCTTCCTGGTGGCAGGCGCGCTGACGGTTCTCGGTTACCTGCTGGTGCCTTACTCCACGCTGGCCGACATGACGCTCAACCACCTGTGGCCGACCATGGGACGCGAGTTCCTCGAACAGCCGCTGCCCACTAAGCTGGGTATCGTTGTCGTCGCGCTGGCCTTCCTCTTCAACATCAGCATGACCGTGCTCAAGGGCCGCAAGACCTCCATCGCGCTGGTGCTGTTGATGGGCTTGTGGGGTCTGGCGATATTCTTCCTGTTCTCCTTCTACAACCCGTCCAACCTGGTGCTCGACAAGTACTTCTGGTGGTGGACCGTGCATCTCTGGGTGGAAGGCGTGTGGGAACTGATCCTGGGTGCCGTGCTGGCTTTCGTGCTGATCAAGGTAACCGGCGTCGACCGCGAAATCATCGAAAAATGGCTGTATCTGATTATCGCCATGACGCTCATCACCGGTATCGTCGGTATGGGTCACCACTATTTCTGGATCGGTACGCCGGAATACTGGCAGTGGTTCGGTTCGGTGTTCTCCGCTCTGGAGCCGATCCCGTTCTTCATGATGACCATCTTCGCCTTCAACATGGTGAACCGTCGCCGTCGCGAGCACCCCAACAAGGTTGCCACGCTGTGGGCGCTGGGTACCGGCACGATGGCCTTCCTGGGCGCCGGCGTGTGGGGCTTCCTGCACACCCTGGCACCGGTCAACTACTACACGCACGGCACGCAGATCACCGCTGCCCACGGCCACATGGCGTTCTATGGCGCCTACGTGATGCTGGTGCTGACCATGATCTCCTACTCCATGCCGTTGATGCGCGGCCGTGTCGCCAACAGCGGCAAGTCGCAAGTCATGGAAATGTGGGCGTTCTGGCTGATGACCGTGTCCATCGTGTTCATCACGCTGTTCCTCACCGCCGCAGGCATCCTGCAAGTGTGGCTGCAACGCGTGAGCACCACGCCGCTGAGCTTCATGGCCGCACAGGATCAGTCCATGCTGTTCTACTGGCTGCGTGAGATCACCGGTGTGGTGTTCCTGATCGGTCTGGTGGTTTACATCTGGAGCTTCTTCGTCGGTGGAGAAACCAAAGAAGAAACAGCAGCATAATTACCGCTGTTAGCTGAAAGAGGGGGCATCTTGCCCCCTCTTTTTTTCAGGCGTATAGTTGACAACGCTAGTCGGTTAAAAATATTCGGATATGCTAATATGCGTGCAGATTACATTGCAGTGCCTGATGACGCCCCTCGTGGCGTTAATTACCCCCCCGGCGATTTGGCAATCTGGTTCTTCATCTTTGCGGAATTGCTGGCTTTTGGCGTGTTCTTTCTTTCCTATGCCTTTGCCCGCGCCAATAACGTCGAACTCTTCAACGAATCGCAAAAGCTGCTCAACCGCGAAACCGGCGCCATTAACGCCCTGGTGCTGATCACCAGCAGCTACTTCGTGGTGCGCGCCGTCGCCGCCATCAAGGAAGGCTACAATCGCCTGTGCGCCCGCTGGCTGGGGGCCGCCATCGGCTTCGGCCTGATTTTCGTGGTCATCAAGGTTTTCGAATTCCAGGAAAAATTTTCCGCCGGCATTTCGCTGCACACCAACACCTTCTACATGTTCTACCTGTCGCTGACGATGTTTCACTTCATGCACGTCATTCTCGGCATGGTGATCCTGGCGGCGGTAATGCTGAAGGCGCGACGCGGCGGCTACACGCCGCAAGAGCATACCGGCGTGGAAACCGGGGCTTCCTACTGGCACATGGTCGATCTGGTATGGATCATCCTGTTCCCGCTGGTTTACGTCATACGCTGACTGAGGAGACCGACATGAGCAACATTCCGCACAAGCCCCATTTCGTGCGCCCCTGTACCCGCATCTGGCTGGCGCTGATCGCGCTAACCGGCGTCACCTACGCCATCGGCGACGCCGGTCTGGGCGGCACGAACATCATGATGTTCGTGTTGGCGCTCACCTTCATCAAGAGCCAGTTGATTGCCAGCTACTTCATGGGGCTGCGCAAGGCCGGCCTGATGTGGCGCGCCATCATGGGGGGCTACCTGGTGCTGGTCACCACGATGATCGCGGTGGCTTACACGCTCGGGACATGAAGTAACTCCGCAGCCCTTACCCCGATTGCCGGGATTTACCCGTTTTGTGAAGGTGGAGCCGCCTTCAGCACTTCCTCGATGGTCGTAAAGCCGGCGGCCACTTTTTGCGCGCCGGCGATGCGCAGCGGTTTCATGCCTTCCTTGTAGGCCTGTTCGCGCAAGGCGTTGAGGTCGCAACTGGCGTTGACGAGGCGGCGCAAGGCGGGGGACATCACCAGCATTTCATAAATGCCCATGCGCCCCATATAGCCGGTCATGCGGCATTCCAGGCATCCTACCGGCTGATTGACTGCGGCGGGCAGGGCGGATTTCCACGGCGCCACCAGCGCCTTCCACAAATCCTCGTCAAGCGTGCCGCGCGCCTTGCAGTGCGGACACAGGGTGCGCACCAGACGCTGACCGAGCACCCCGAGTACGGTTGAATTGATGAGGTAGGGCGGCACGCCGATGTCGAGCAGGCGCGTGACGGCAGAGGGCGCGTCGTTGGTGTGCAGGGTGGACAGCACCAGGTGGCCGGTGAGCGCCGCCTGGATGGCCATGTCGGCGGTTTCCGCGTCGCGGATTTCGCCCACCATGATGATGTCCGGGTCCTGCCGCAACAGGGTGCGCACGCCGCTGGCGAAGTCCAGCCCGATGTTGTGCTGCACCTGCATTTGGTTAAAGCTCGTCACCACCATTTCGATCGGGTCTTCCACCGTACACACGTTGACTTCCGGGGTGGCGAGCTGCCTGAGTGTCGAATACAGGGTGGTAGTCTTGCCCGAGCCGGTCGGGCCGGTGACCAGGATGATGCCGTGCGGCTGGGAGATCAGGCGGTTCCAGTTGGCGAGTTCTTCCTCGCCGAAACCCAGCTCCTTGAAATCCTGCACCAGCACGTCGGGGTTGAAGATGCGCATCACCAGCTTTTCGCCGAAGGCGGTAGGCATGGTGGAAAGGCGCAATTCAACTTCCTCGCCGCCGGGCGCGCGGGTCTTGATGCGCCCGTCCTGCGGACGGCGCTTCTCGATCACGTCCATGCGCCCGAGCGCCTTGACGCGGCTGGTCACCGCACTCACCACCGAGATGGGAATCTGGTAAACCGCGTGCAACACGCCGTCGATGCGGAAACGCACGTCGCCGTATTCGCGGCGCGGCTCGACGTGGATGTCGCTGGCGCGCTGCTCGAAGGCGTATTGCAACAGCCAGTCAACGATCTGTACCACGTGCTGGTCGTTGGCATCCAGCTTGCCGCTTTTGCCCAACTCGACCAATTGCTCGAAGTTGGTAATCCCAGAGGGCACGTTGAGGCTGTGCGACTGCATGGCCCGCTTCACCGAGCGCGCCAGATTATAGAATTCAGCGAGATAACGGATGATGTCGGAGGGGTTGGCTATCACCGTCCTGACGCTGACGTGCAGCGCCTGTTCCAGCTCTTTCTGCCATTCGAGCACGTAGGGCTCGGAGGTAGCGACCACCACCTCGCGCGCGCTGAATTCCACCGGCAAAATCTTGAAACGCTCGGCATAAGCGTGCGACATGGCGGCGGTCACCGTCACCACGTCAATCTTGAGCGGGTCGATGTGATAGTAGGAAAGGCCGACATGCTTCGCCAGCCACTCCGCCAGCACCTCCTGGTCCAGCAGCGGGTGCGGCGCCACCCGGCTCTTCCACTTCTGGGTGGCGATGATGACGAGCGGGTGCAGCTCGCTCTTGCCCACCGCGCGGCGCGTCTGCTTCAGCTTGTCGGCATCGCCGCGCTCAACCAGGCCGTCGTCCACCAGCCAGTCGAGCAATTCAGGCAACTCCAGTTTGCGGTTAAGTCTGTGGGGGTGGCTCATGGCGGAATGATGTATTTTGTCCGGTAACCGCGTGATTGTACCAACACTGAGGGCGCACAGTCCCCTCTGCGTCACCCCGCCAGTTCCAATAACGCCTGCGGGTGGCGTCGCGCCATTTTCAGCAGGGTCGCCGCCGCGCCGGAGGGCTGTTTCCGGCCTTGTTCCCATTCCTGAAGCGTACGCACCGAGACGCCCAGGAGCCGGGCAAATTCGGCTTGGGACAAGCCCGTTGCCGCGCGTGCGGCACGTGCGAAAGCCAGATTCTCCGGAATGATTTCTTCCTTTTCCACCGTCCCATCGTTGCGTGTCACCACGCGGCGCATGGTGCCGTCTGGCTGGGGGAAAAATTCGGTTTTGCGTGCCCAGGTGCCCTGTTTCATCTGGCTAACAGCTTCCAGCAGCTCCGCATTGAGGTCGCGTTCCTTTTCCCATGCAGCCAATTCCTTGCCGGACAACTTACTCATTTTCAAATTTCTCCTTTAATCGTTTCAGCAAGGCGGGGTCAATGTTTTCCCGCACGTTCTTGGCATACATCGTTACCAGCACGATCCAGCCGCTGGCGAGTTGCAAAAAATAGATCACCCGCGCTCCGCCTCGCTTGCCGCGCCCTTCCAATGCGTAGCGCAGTTTGCGGCACCCACCGGAACCGGGGATCACCTCTCCTGCCTCGGGATGTTCTGCCAGGAATCCTTGCAAGACGGCAAATTCCGCATCATCCAGATATTTCTCGCGGACAGCCGCAAAAGGCGCCAATTCGATGAACGTAAGCATAGCCAAAATATACTCCTCTGACGTATACCAATCAAACCTGGATTAATGTGCTGCTCAGGTAAAATAGCCGCAATGCACAATCTGCCCTACTGGCGCCTGTCCGGTTTCTATTTTTTCTATTTCGCCTTCGTCGGCGCGATGGCGCCTTTCTGGGGGCTGTATCTCCAGTCGCTGGCATTCAGCGCCTTCCAGATCGGCGTGCTGATGTCGCTGTTCCAGGTGATGCGCATTTTCGCGCCCAGCGCCTGGGGCTGGCTCGCCGATTATCTCGGGCGGCGCGTGCTGATCGTGCAGATTTGCGCTTCGCTGAGCCTCCTGAGCTTTCTCGGCATGTTTCTGGTCACGGATTTCTGGCCGCTGTTTCTGGTGATGTCGCTGATCAGCATTTTCTGGAGCGCCTCGCTGCCGCTGGTGGAAGCCACCACGCTGAGCCACCTCGGCGAAAAAACCGACCGCTACGGACGCATCCGCTTGTGGGGTTCCATCGGCTTCATCCTTTCGGTGATCGGGCTGGGCTACCTGCTGGATTACACCCCGATTCGCGCCCTGCTGTGGGCCATTCTCGGCATGATGATCGGGCTGGTGCTGTTCTCCCGCCACATCCCGGAAGCGGAAGTCATGCCGCACGACAGCGACCACCTGCCGCTGTGGCACATCCTGCGCCGCCCGGCGGTGCTGGCCTTCTTTCTCGGCGGCTTCCTGATGGCGGCGGCGCACGGGCCGTATTACACCTTCTATTCGATTTACCTGGTCGATCAGGGCTACACCAAGACCAGCGTAGGCTTGCTGTGGTCGCTCGGCGTGCTGGCGGAAATCGGCATCTTCCTGCTGATGCCGCGCCTGACGCAGCGATTCGGCCTGCGCCGCATGCTGCTGGCGAGCTTCGCCTGCGCGGTGCTGCGCTTTCTGCTGATCGGCTGGGGCGTGGCCTGGGTGGCGCTGGTGCTGCTGGCGCAACTGATGCATGCCGTCACCTTCGGCGTCTACCACGCGGCGGCGGTGGAAATGGTGCACCGCCTGTTTCGCGGCAAGCACCAGGCGCGCGGCCAGGCGCTCTACAACGGCTTTTCCTTCGGCGCCGGCGGCACGCTGGGCAGCCTCTACAGCGGCCTGGCGTGGGAATCGCTGGGCGCACCGCTGACCTTCACCCTGGCGGCGCTGTGCGCGCTGGCGGCATGGGGCCTGGTGGCCTGGCATATGAAGGGCGAAGCGTGAAGGACGGGGAAATGTATCGCGGACGCTTCGCGCCCTCGCCCAGCGGCCCGCTGCATTTCGGCTCGCTGGTGGCGGCGCTGGGCAGCTATCTCGACGCCCGCGCCAACGGCGGCGAGTGGCTGGTGCGCATGGACGATCTGGATACGCCGCGCGTGGTGCCGGGCGCGGCGGACGACATCCTGCGCACGCTGGAGGCGCTGGGACTGGAATGGGACGGCGAAATCCTCCACCAGAGCCACAGGAGCGAGCGTTATCGCGCGGCGCTGGCCGAGCTGGAGCGGCTCGGCGTGGCCTATCCGTGCGCTTGCACGCGCAAGGAAATCGCCGATTCGGCCCTCAGCCGCGACGGCGCAGCAGTGTATCCCGGTACCTGCCGCGCCGGGCTGCCGCCGGGCCGCCAGGCGCGCACCATGCGCCTGCGCGTGGACGAACAAACGCTGGAATTCAGCGACGGCGTGCAAGGCATCATCCATCAGAACCTGGCGCGGGAATGCGGCGATTTCGTGATCCGCCGCGCCGACGGGCTGTTCGCCTACCAGTTGGCGACGGTGGTCGATGACGCCGCGCAGGGCATCACCCACGTGGTGCGCGGCAGCGACCTGTTGTATTCGACGCCACGCCAGATGGTCCTGCAACAGTTGCTGAACCTGCCCACCCCGCACTACGCCCACCTTCCCGTCGCGGTCAACGCGCGCCACGAAAAGCTCAGCAAGCAGACGCGCGCCCCGGCTGTTTCCACGGCGCACCCCGTGCTAGTATGGCGCGCGGCGCTCGATTTTCTCGGCCAGGCGCTCCCCGCCGGGGCGGCGGATGCCGACCTCGAAGACTTGCGGCGCTGGGCGCGGGAAAACTGGCAACGCAGCCGGGTGCCGCGCGTGGAAACCTTACCGGCAGCGGAGCTTGCCGAAGAGAGGATTTGACAAATTCATGGCCAGGCGAAAAATCCGGGGTCAGGTCTTGAATTATCAGCAACATCACAAATGAAAACAAAAGGACCCCCACTTTGTTTAACGTAACGCCCAATTGTGCGCATCCACGCGGGTTGCATCCCATTTGACAAGCGGTTCCAATAGTGGCACCATTTGCACATGAGTTCAGTCAAGAAAACTCTGGAACAGTTACGTCGAGAGCCGACGAATGTCCGCTTTGCTGATTTGCGCAAAGTCTGCGAAGCGTTTTTTGGTGAGCCACGCCAAAACGGCACGAGCCACCTGATTTTCAAAATGCCATGGCAAGGCGATCCGCGAGTCAATATTCAGGACGCCGGTGGTAAGGCCAAGCCTTATCAAGTGCGGCAGGTACTGCAAGCAATAGACAAACTGGAGGGTAGGCAATGAGTCTCGATCATTACACTTATCGCGTCACTTGGTCTCCCGAGGATGGTGAGCACGTTGGATTGTGCATCGAATTTCCCTCGCTGAGCTGGCTGGCAGAAACGCCCGAAGAGGCGCTGGCGGGTGTGCGCAAGGTGGTTGCTGAGGTGGTTGCCGATCTTGAGGCGAATGGCGAATTGGTCCCGCAACCTCTGTCAGAGAAGCACTACAGCGGTGAGTTTCGAGTGCGTATTCCGCCCGAACTGCACCGTCAGCTTGCGCTGATGGCGGCTGAGCAAAGGGTAAGTCTTAATCGCTTGGCGAGTGCAAAACTGGCCGGGCAGTTACTGCCGGGATGATCGACCCCGACGACCTGAAAGCTGAACTCGCCGCCATCGAAGCCGAATCCGTCGGCTGGCTGCCGCTGAGCGTTGGCGTACGAAAAAAACAAAAGGACCCCCACTTTGTTTAACGTAAGGTCCATTGTGCGCAACGTGAAACGAAAAGACACCCGCTTCGTTTAGACATTCGGCAGCTTCAAGTTTTGGCATTGTTATACACCTCCCCTTAACTTTCTTGGTTTATTGTTATATTTTGTTATAATCGGCCTATGGAAATAGTTTGGCAACCCAAGGCGAGAAAGCAGCTCAAGAAGTTGGGCAACAAGCCGGTTCAAGCCCGCATCCTCGTCGCTACTGCTGAACTGGCGAAGTTCCCGGAGGTTGCCAACGTCAAGCATCTATCCAATCACCTGCATGAATACCGGCTGCGCGTTGGTGATTACCGGGTTTTGTTCAACGTGTTCGACGACATTGAGGTCGTCAGCATTGAAGAGGTCATGAAACGCGATGAGAATACCTACTGAATATCAGACCATCATGCACGATGGGATGCCCGCTTTCGTGCTGGTGCCATTCGCTGAGTTTCAGCGAGTCAAGCCGCTTCTGGATTATGCCGCCATTCAAAACGCCATCCCTCACGATGTCGTAGAAGCCAATGTTCTGCATGACGTACCGCTTATCCGCGCCTGGCGGGAGCACCTTGGTATGACGCAAGAAGCAGTCGCTCAACGTGCCAACATGAAGCAGTCCGCTCTTGCCCGCCTTGAGCGTGGAGAAGGAAAACCGCGCAAGTCCACACTCAAAAAGCTCGCGGATGCGATGAAACTTACGGTTGAGCAGATCGAGGACTAGTAGTTAGCGCCAAACAAGAGAAAAGCCGGGGTCGGATTTGACAAATTCACGGCCAGGCGTAACCTGACATTCAGCGACATTGACTGACATTAATCCACACCTGAAGAAACCATGAGCCAGATTACCGCTAGACTGCCGGATGAATTGGTCGCCTCGCTGGATGAGGCGGCTTCGCGCTTGCGCCGGACACGCGCCGAGATGGTCCGGCAAGCTGTGGAATATTACCTGGACGATTACGAGGATGTCTCCCGCGCCATAGAAGTATTGCGCGATCCAGCCGACCCGGTGCTGGACTGGGAAGCCGTCAAGCATGACCTACTCCATCAGCATTAAGCAGAGCGCGGCCAAGGCACTGGAAAAGTTGACGCGCGAAGACCGGCTGCGCATCATCTCCGCAATCGACCAGCTGAAAACCAATCCCACGGCGGGCGGCGCGCTCAAGGGCGAATTTTCCGGGCTGCGCCGCATCCGGATCGGCAATTATCGCGTGGTGTATGAAGTGCAGGATCACAAGCTGGTCGTGCTGGTTGTCCGTATCGGGCACCGCCGTGAAATTTACCGATGACAGGATTCCATTTTTCAATTCATTGAGGAAACCATGCCCTATTTCGTCTATAAGATCATTCCCCCCTTCAAGCAGCTCGAACAGCTCCAGGCCTTCGAAAAATTCCGCGAAGCCAGCGATTTCGCCAAGCGCCACCGCGCGGACATGCAGTCCGGCGACAAATACACCGTCAAGGTGGTTTTCGCCGACGATGCTTTCAAGGCCGAGATGCTGCTGACCGAGGAGCGCGAACCGGAACCGATGGTGGGCGACGATTACTGAGGGTGTCCTCCCGTCACCCATCCGTGATAAATTCCGCCTCATGCGCCTCCCCGTTTTTTCAATCCATTCAAACCTGAAGCACGGATCAAACCTGGCGCGCGGACTGTTGGCGGCGCTGGCCCTCCTCGCCTGGCTGCTGCTCCTGCCGTTTGCCGCACAGGCGCAGACCGCCCAGACCGATGCGGCGACCGTACCGCTGGCGCCGGACATCCGGCGCATCGTCGCACGCGGCGAACTGGTGGTCGCCATGCCGCGTACCGACACGCCGCCTTTCTTCTACATGAAGGACGGCGAGATGCAGGGCATCGACGCCGAGCTGGCACGCGGACTGGCGCAGGAGCTCAAGGTGAAATTGCGTTTCGAGCGCAGCGCGGCGAGTTTCAACGAGGTGGTCGACGTGGTCGCGCGCGGCGAAGCCGATGCGGCCATCTGCAAGCTGTCGCGCACCCTCAACCGCGCCAGGACGGTGCGCTATTCCGAACCCTATCTCACCCTGCGCCACGTGCTGGCCCTCAACCGCGTGCGCTTCGCCGAACTCGCCAAGGGGCGCGACCTGCCCGCGGTGATCCGCCGTTTCGAAGGCTCGGTGGGGGTCATCGCCAAATCTTCCTATGCCGATTTCGCGCAGCATAATTTCCCGCTGGCAAAAATCGTCGAATACCCGGATTGGGACACAGTCGTCGAGGCCCTGAAACGCGGCGAGGTGATCGCCGCCTATCGTGACGAATTCGAGATCAAGCGCCTGCTGAAGACCGATCCGCGCACCTCCCTGCACCTGCGCACGGTGACGCTGACCGATACCCAGGACTCGCTGGGCATCGCCGTGGCGCACGACAGCCATCAACTGCTCGGCCTGATCAACCTCTATCTGGCGCAGCGCACGGAAAAGCTGAACGTGGACCATCTCCTCAAGCGGGTCGAGAGCCGCTGAAGCCCATGGCGGAAACGGCCAATACCTGGCGCAACATGGCGAACCGCCCTTCGGTGATCGTCGCCAGCCTGCTTGCCGGGATCGCCGCCGGCCTGCTGGCACCGGGAATGTCCCTCAATATCGGCATCGTCGGCGACATCTATGTCGATCTGCTGAAAATGATCATCCTGCCCTTCATGGTCTCGGCGGTGATCTTCAGCCTGCGCCAGCTCATCAGTGAAGGCGGCGCCTCGCAAATGCTGGGACGGGTGGTGGTCATCTTCATCACCGCGATGGCGGCGACGGCACTCACCGGGCTGCTGGTTTCCGTCACCATCGCGCCCGGCAGCAACCTCTCGCACGACACCCTGCAAACCCTGGGCAAGCTGGTCGGTGAAGACATCGACAGCAGCGGCCACACCGACATGGCGCTGTTCGGCAACCCGGAACAGGCGAAGAAGCCCCTGGGCTTCGGCGACATGCTGCTCAGCATCATCCCCAACAACATCTTTGCCGCGCTCACCCAGGGCGACATGCTGAAGGCGCTGGTCTTCTCCCTGCTTTTCGGGCTGGCCATCGGCCATGCGCCGGCCAAGTCTACCGAATCGCTGACGCAGACGCTGGAAACCATCTACCATGCCTGCCAGAAGCTCACCCAGTGGTTCAACACCACGCTCCCGCTGGTGCTGTTCTCCATGGTGGCGAGCCAGGTCGCCAAAACCGGGCTGGAGCCGATGCGCGCCATGCTCAAGTTCATTCTGACGCTGGGCGCCGGTTCGCTGACCATCATCGTCCTGTCGCTGTGGCTGCTGCGCTGGGCCAGCCGACTCTCGTGGCGCGAAGTCCTGCGCAGCCAGCGCGAACCGCTGACCATGGCCATCGCCACGCGCAGCAGCCCGGCCTGCATGCCGTCGATGATCGAAAGCCTGGTCAACCACTTGCACTTCCCGCGCGCGCGCATTGAACTGCTGGTGCCGCTGGGCGTGTCGCTGCTGCGCCTGGGGCCGGTGCTCTACTACGTGATTGCCACTTTTTTCATCGCCCAGATGTATGGCCGCGAACTTCAGCCGGTGGAAATCGCCGTGGTGGTGATCGGCGCCATGCTGGCCGGTTTCGCCTCTTCCGGCATGTCCGGCTTCATCAGCATTTCGCTGACCGGCATCGTCTGCTCATACATTCATCTGCCTTTCGAAGCGGCGCTGGCGCTGTTCCTGGCCATCGACCCGATTTGCGACATGTTGCGCACGCTGGTGCTGGTCGCCAGCAACAACGCCTTTGCGGCGCTCGCCTGCCGGCGGATGTCGCCACCGGCAT
Source organism: uncultured Sulfuricella sp. (assembly GCA_964527565.1). Classification (GTDB taxonomy): domain Bacteria; phylum Pseudomonadota; class Gammaproteobacteria; order Burkholderiales; family Sulfuricellaceae; genus JAGXQV01. The sequence goes on from CAZGOY010000003.1 coordinate 100,111, forward strand.
AGGGAGGGCGGTATGCTCGGGATACTGGGTGGCATGGGCCCGGCAGCCAGCGCCGATTTCTTCGGCAAGCTGGTCGCGCTGACGCCGGCGAAATGCGACCAGGAACATATTCCGCTGATGCTCACCTGCCTGCCGCAGACCCCCGACCGTTCGGCGGCCATCCTCGGCTACGGGCCTTCCGCCCTGCCGGGCCTGATGGACGGACTGCGCCGCCTGGTGGATGGCGGCGCCAAGGCCATCGTCATCCCCTGCAACGCCAGCCACCACTGGCACGATGAGCTGCAAGCCGCCGCCGGCGTGCCGATCCTGCACATCGCCGATGCCGCCATCCGCGCCCTGCCGCCCGGCGACGGCCCGGTGCTCGTCATGGCCACCCGCGGAGCTCTGGCCTCGGGCTTTTACCAGCGCAAACTGCGCGCGGCGGGAAGAGCCTGGCGCCTGCCCGCCGCCGGAGACGCTCAGGAAAAGGTGGATGCCGTCATCGACGGCATCAAGCAGGGCGAGCCCGCGCGCGCCGCCGACCTGCTGGCGCAGTTATGGCAGGATTTTGCCGCCGACGGCATCTGCGCGGCCATCATGGCTTGCACCGAAATTCCGCTGGCCGCCGCGCGCCTGCCGTCACCGCCTTTCGCCGCCATCGACAGCAACCTGGAACTGGCGCGCGCCGCCGTCGCCCACGCCATTGCCCAAGGCTGGAACCGCCCATGCTGAAGAAGCTGGCCACCCATCCGGCGACGATCGCCGCCGCCATCATCGGCGGCGTCATGCTCGGCATCTGGGCGCCGGTGTTTTCATCGGGCATCGGCTTCATCGGCGCGGTATACATCAACCTGCTGAAAATGGTGGTGTTGCCGTTCATGGTCTCCGCCATCATTTTCAGCATGCGCCAACTGTTCCAGATGGAAGGTTTCGAGCGCAACATCGGCAAGGTGGCGTTTTATTTTCTTGCCGCCATCGCCCTGTCGGCGGTCATCGGCGCCGCTACCGGCGGCCTTGCCGGACCGGGCCGCGGCCTCGAACCCGAAACGCTGATTGTCTTCGGCAAGATGGTGGAAAAATCCACGGGCACCGCGACCGACTACGCGTTGCCCCTCTCCGCGCCGGAGGCGGAGGTGGCGGATAATGCGCCGCGGCAGGTGGTGCAGCAGATCATCCCGGACAACATCTTTGCCGCCCTGTCCCAGGGCGACAGCATCAAGATCCTCTTTTTCGCCATTCTCTTCGGCATCGCTTTCGGCTTCGCCCCCAACCGCATCGCCGATTCGCTTTCTTTCACCCTTGAATCGGTCTACCGCGCCTGCCAGGTGCTGATCAAATGGTTCAATTTGTTCCTGCCGCCGGTCCTGGTCGCCATGCTCGCCTCGCAGATCGCCGACACCGGGCTCGAACCCCTGATCGCCATGACCAAGTTCGTCATCGCCTTCTGCGCGGTTTCCGGCCTGCTGGCGCTGATTTGCGCCGGTCTGGTCATGGCGCGCGCCGGGGTCGGGGCGGGCGAATTCCTCGGCGCCTTCCGCGAGACCATCCTGCTCGCCATCGCCACCGGCAGCAACACTGCCTGCATTCCCAACACCATCGAGGCCATGGCCGGGAAACTGCGCTTCAACCGCGCCATCGTCGAACTCCTGACCCCGATGGGGGCGGCGCTGCTGCGCACCGGCCCGGCGCTCTACTACGCGCTGGCGGCGGTGTTCATCGCGCAGCTCTACGAACGCCCGTTCGAAATCGAGCACTGGCTGCTGCTCACGCTCGGCGCCTTCGTCGGCGGCCTGGCCTCGGCCGGCAGTTCCGGCATCGTCACTCTCGGCTTCGGCGCCCTGGCCTGCGCCTACGTCGGCCTGCCCTTCGATGCCGCCTTCATTCTGTTTGTCGCCGTCGACCGCGTGTGCGAAATCCCGCGCACGCTTTTCAACGTCATGTCGTCCTGCCTGGTCATCGCCGGGGTTTGTCCGCGTCCTGTCGTCTCCGAAGCGGTTCCGCAGGCAGCATAATGGGGGAACACCATGAAGGATAAGCACATCGTTCTCGCCGTCGCCACCCTCAAGGGCGGCAGCGGCAAAAGCACCGTCGCCGGTTGCCTGGCCGTCCACTGGCGTCTGGCCGGTTTCAACCCGGCCCTGATCGACGCCGACCCGCAACGCTCACTGGCGCGCCTGGGCAAGCGCGAACGCGCCCTGGGCGGCGTGCCGGTGCACGAGGCGAGCGAAAGCGGCGAGGACATCGCCGCGCTCGCCCGCCGCCTGGGCGCCGCACACAGCCCGGTGATCCTCGACACCGCCGGTTTCCGCGCGCCCTCCACCTTCGCCGCGCTGGCCGCCGCCAACCTGGTGCTGGTGCCGGTGAAGCCCTCGCCACTCGACGTCGACGTCATGCTGGATACCGCGCGCGTGCTGTTCCACACGGCGGAAGGCAAGGTGCCGCGCTTCTATTGCCTGCTGACGCAAACCACGCGCGACAGCGTCATCGCCCGCCACATCCGCAACGAACTGACGGAAGCCGGTTTTCCGCTGCTCGAATGCGAGCTGATCAACCGCGTCGGCTACGGCGAAGCCGCCCTGTCCGGCGCCACCCCCTCGCTGCTCGACCCGCGCGGCCCGGCCGCCGTGGATATCGCCGCCCTGGCCGCCGAAATCGAAACCTTGCTGGAGACCACGCCATGAGCAAACACCTGCCCAAGAGCACCTTGAGTACGCTGGACGACATCCAGCGGGAAACCGCCGCCGCTTCCGGTGCTCCCCTCGGCGTTGCGGAAAGCCGCACGAGCGCACCGCCCTTGCCCGCACCAGCACCAGCTCCGCTGCGGCAAGCCGCCTCCCGGCTGCGGCGCGCCCAGGCCGACAATATCGTCGAGCGCTACACGACCTATTCCGCCCTGGGTGGCGGCATCCCCCTGGTGATCGTCGATACCCTCAGCGTCAGCCTGATCGTTTTCAACATGGCGCGCGCGCTGGCGGAACATTACCGCGCGCCCTTCGCGGATGACCGCGTCAAGGCCGCCGTCGCCGCGCTGGTCGGCGGCATCGCCGCGCCGGGACTGGGCAACCTCGCCACCCACCTCCTGACCCGCATCGTTCCCGGTGCCTGGCTGATCGGCGCCGCCGCCTCTTCCGCCGCCGCCGCCGCCCTGACCCGCTATACCGGGCAGATGTTTATCGAGCATTTCGAGGCGGGCGGCACCACGCTGGATTTCGATTTCGGCAAGCTCCAGCCCCATTTGCGCTGAGGCGAAACCATGTTAGGGTTGTCGTTATTCAGAATTGTTTTTCCAATAAAAACGGGTGATGATAATTCAAGACCTGACACCGGCGGTTGGACGACAAATAAGGACGCGGGAGAAAATCATGAATATTGTTATTTTTGGGTATGAAGTGCATGCGTTAGTATTTGCGGTAATGTCTGTTATTGTTGTTCAGGTACTGTTCCCTTTAATTGGTTATCTGATGCAACCGGGCGACATTGATAAAAACACTAACAAAGTGCGGCACGATGAAGTACAGACACCTGATACTTGTGACGACAATTCGTTGTTTTCTTACGGGTGTCGAGACGCCGACGCTTTAAAGCAATTTGTGATGATGCCGGACGATTATAAATAACAAAGTAGCTAAGAAATTCGGGGTCAGGTCTTGAGTTATCAGCAATATCACAAATGCCGGGGCATCAAAAAAATGATGATTTAAGACCTGACCCCGGCGTCTTCGTAAATTGACTTGTCCGGATGCTCACGCGCATCATCTTGCGCATTTAAGGAGCCGCGATGCCGACCAACATGGTCATGTCGTCCAAAAAAGGTAGGCTGTCCCTCTCGATCGACCAAGGGATTCTCAACCGCCTTGAGCCTTACAAGCGGGATATCAATCTCTCGGCACAGGCCGAACAGATGATCGAGTGTCTCCTCGATCAATTGGAAAATCGCGATTGGGCAAAACGCAATGCCGCCGCGCTTGCCAAGTATGGTCAGGCCATTGCCGCCACCGGCCTGGCCGGCGCGGAATTTGACAGGATTTAGCCTTGCCGCAGCACGACATATACCCGAATCCCGGCAGTCAAAGGGTTCACATTCCCTTTCTTGTTGTCGTGCAAAACGATCACATATCCAACCACACGGGCGCGTCCGTGGTTATTCCATTGCGCACCAACATGGAACCGGTGCCCGTCCTGGCACCGTTGGTGGAGGTTCCCGGCCATGGGACTCTTGTCCTGTCCGCCGCCGAGATTTTTACCATAGACACGCCGCGCCTGAAACACCCGGTTGCTTCCCTGTCCACGCAGGACAGGGCAAAGATCAAACCGGCCATAGACAAGGTGATTGGCGAATACTGACGACAATATTCCCCAAAATTTATTTTCTGTTCTTATAATCTTTTCTGAGCAGAATGTGCCACAACCAAGTGAAGGAAAATGGAATGCCTACCCGCAATGTCGTACTGACCGACAGTCAGGCAAAGTTCGTCGAGCAGATGGTGGTCAGTGGCCACTACCAGAATGCCAGCGAGGTGCTGCGCGAGGGCTTGCGCCTTGTGCAGGCGCGAGAAGCCGAGCAGGCCGCCAAGCTTGCCGCCATGCGCGAGGCCGTGGCTGTGGGCATCGCCGACATCGAGGCCGGGCGTTATACCGAGTTTAACGATGCGGCTTCGCTGGATGCATACTTGGCTGAAATCGCTGACAGGGCGATCAATGCCGCATGAGACGAAGCTGGCGTGTATGGCTGGCAGAAGGTGCTGAACGAGATTTCTTCAACATTTTGCACTGGACGACCGAACAGTTTGGCAAGCGTCAGGCGCGGGTTTATGAAACGACGCTGCGCAATGCACTGAAGGCGCTCGCATTTGGTCCCAATGCCTTGGGTTGTCTGGTGAGGCCAGATTTGGGGGCTGATGTCGCCAGCCTCCATGTGGCACGCCAGGGGTGTAAGGCGCGGCACCTCATTGTTTTTCGCGCCCATGAAAAAATGTCCGCCATTGAGGTGCTGCGCATCCTGCACGACAGCATGGATTTGGCGCGGCACATGGATTCGTGATGTCGAGTGAGTCCGGGGCGGTTCAGGAGCGAGAAGCGGATCGAAGGGAAGCAGAGCTGGAATCTGGTTTTGTGCAATTCGGGGCCAAGTCTTGAATTATCAGCAATATCACAAATGCCGGGGCATCAAAAAAATGATAATTTCAGCCCCGGCGCCTTGCGTCTGCGCCAAGGCCGTGAAACTTGCGGCGACGAATGAGGAGTAAACCATGACCAAAAAATTCCGCATTGCTGATCTGCCTGATTTCGACGCTGTCGAGTATCTCGATAGCGAACAGGCGATTGCTGAATATCTGACCGTTATTCTGGAAGATAACGACGCATCCTTACTGACCGCAGCCTTGGGCGACATTGCTCGTGCGCACGGTCAATTCGGTGTCCCAGCCAAGGCCTGACACCGCTGTCCCAGCAAGGCGACGCCTCCGCGTAGTGGCTTCGTCCAACGCCTGGCTTCAGCCCTATTTGCGCTGACGCGAAAGCATGTTAGGGTTATCGTTATTCAGGATTGATTTTCCAAAAAACGGGTGATGAACGTGGATGCCGAGAAGATGTTTGAACGCCGTGAATTTCTGAAAATGGCCGCTGCGGGCGCCGCTGGGGCGCTGTTGCTGCAAGGGTGCTCGGAGTCCAATTCCGAATCTGCCGCCGTGCCGCGCACCACTTCCATTATCGGCCTCGTCGACGTGGCCCAAGCGCTGGCCGACAATTCGCTGGACAACAACCTTTACTGGACCGACAACAATACCTCATTGGGTTCCCTTTACCAGGGCACCAGCCACCTGCGGACCGCCATCAGAAGGGGCGAACTGGTTCAGTGGGTGGTTTCCGGTTTGCAAGTCGAAACGGAAGTGAATATCGCGCGCATTAGCGGCGCGGCGGCGCAGATTGCCAACCCGGTGCCCACGCCCATCGCCCTGGGCATCACTTTCTGGATTGGCCGGGTCGCCGCTACCGCCAGCGGCCTCTATCAATACGATGTCGCGCTCAAGGTGGAAAGCCGCGTGCTGGCCCTGTCCACCCCGCTCTCGCTCGATGTGCTTTAATTTCAATTCCGGGGATTGAACAAATGATTCCGCAAATCAATATCCTGACGGTGGTCGATGTCATCGGCGCCCTCTCGGGCGGCACCCTGACCAACAATCTGTACATGATGGACAACCGCCGCGGCAGCCGCACTACCGGGCTGGGCACGGGAACCCTGTCGTCGGACGTCACCTACACACAGGTTCTCAACTGGCACGTGATGCCGGTCGATTTCCAGACCGACATCCAGATCAAAAAAATCACTTTCTACAGGAACGGCAGCCCGATTGCCACGCCCAACACGCCTTGCGCGCGACTGCAAAAATACGGCGCTCCATCCGGCCAGTACTGGGCGGGGGTGGTCAATTATCAGAGCCTGATCGAAGGCGGCATCTACCAGTATCTGATCGAGTTCAACATGGGAAACCGCATCATGACCATGGAAAACTACGCCACCATCAACATCAACGCCGCTTATTGACCAAGCGGCGCCCGCCAATCTCTTCCGCGAACCCGTCAGGAACCCACATGAACAACCAACTCGCCATTGTCGTGATGATCGACGTAGAAGCCGCGCTGCGGTCCGGCAGCCTGCAAGGGAATACCTACCTGGTCGACAACAACCGGGTCAATGGTTCGTCAGGACAGGGAAGCGGGCAGTTGACCACCCAGGTGGTCGGCAACCAGATTGTGAACTGGCTTGCCAGCGGCATCGACCTTTCCGGGCAGCAGCCTTTCCCCGTGCTGGAAAGCATCGGCGGGGAAGCCGTCGAAAAACAGGTCATGGTGCCCCTGCTGTTCGATTCACCCGCCCTGGATGGCAACCTGGGGCTGTGGTGGGGGGCGTCGGTCGATGCCAACGTCTCGGGTAAATACAATTACACGATGTTCTTCGACATCGGCGGCGTAAAAATGGAATTCGTCTCGTCGGTCAACGTGGTGCAGGATTTCACCATGGAGCCGGAAATCGCCGCGCTGGTGACGCGCCCGCGCATGGCGGCGCCGGCGCGGCGGGCGGCCACGGCGCTCCAGGCGCGTACCGCTGCCGACGGCTCCATCCTCAACCCCGACAATCACGTGTCGCTGTTTACCCGCAACCAGATCAATCAGGTGAAGAGCCTGCGCGAAGAGCAGAACCGGTAAAGCAACATTGCCTGCGGATATTGTCTATTCCATCCTTGGCGCCCCGGATTTTGATGAGACCGCCGAACTCCTGACGGAAGAATTTTGCCGGCACGACCCCGTCGAAATCGCGCTGCACATCACCCCCGCTGAATTTCGCGTCATGCTCGAACTCGAACTGGTTCCGCTGGTGCGCAACGGTTTGTGCGTGGTGGCGCGCGAAACCGCCTCGGGCCGCCTCGTCGGCGCCATGCTGGCGATGGATGCCCTGGCGGAACCCGTGGACGGCCAGGGCCGGGTCAGCGAAAAATTCGCACCTATCAGCGACATCGCCCGCCATTTCCACGACGGCTACCTCCGCAACCGCGACATTCAGCCGGGCTCGTGCCTCTACCTGTTCATGATCGGGGTGCGCTCCGGGATGACCGGAAACGGCCTCGGCAAGACGCTGTTCAGGGAAGTGCTGCAAAACGCCAAAAACCGGGGCTACCGTTCCTCGTTCGCCATCACCACCAATCTGGCTTCGACCAGAGCGTTGGAAAGCCACGGCTTCCGCATCCTGGAAATGCTGGATTACCCGACCTACCGTTACCAGGGGCGCCCGGTGTTCGCCTCGATCAGCGCCCATCCGGGAATCGCGCTCATGGAATTGGAGAGTTTGACCGATACGCCGGTCAAAAAAGCGGACAAGGCTTCATAAGGGGCGGATATGCGCAGCCCGGAAAATCAGGCCGGCGCGAAGGCGAACTGCTCGAAGGCCACGGTAGCATCCAGTTGTTCGCCAAGCGCGTGGAGCGAGGCTTGCCCATCCTGTTCCAGCATGAACTCGCGTTGCGGCTGAAGACAGCCGCGCGCGGCCAGAATGCGCGGCGCCTGCTTGAGCAGGGGAATTTCCGGCAACAACAGCGCCGGTTGAAATTGCGCCGATGCGCCGGAGAGCTTCACCGCCACGGCGCTGGCGTAGGGGGCGACCATCTGGATGCCGAGGTCGAGCCGGTTGCTCTCATCGCTTTTCACCCAGCGCACCACCGCGATATGCCACTGCTGGCTACCTTCCGCCCGCAGCCCAATGATTTCCCCGGCGCGCACCTGGGAAGAAATCTCGGACAGTTGCGTCAATGCCATGCCGCCCGCACTTTCATTGACGATGCTCCAGCGGCTGGGAGAAAAGCCCGTACTTTTACCGTTCCCGGCAAAATCCAGTTCGCCTTCGCTGAAATAGGCGGAGGCCGCCACCGCGCCGTAAACCTGCTCGCCGTTGAGGAAATAATGGATGCCGCGCACCCCCACGCAAAGGTCTACCACGGCCTGCTGGCGGCGACGGTTGAAGTGGCGCTTGGCCGTGCTTCCCCAGTGTTTCAGCAGGCGCCGCATCAGGTTGCGGTAGGTCTGTTCGCGGGCGGCATCCGGCAACAGCAGATCGATCGGGAAAATGCCCGCTTCCAGTCCGCCCAGTTGCTGCGACAATTGCGTCGCCAGCCCGAGGGTGCTGAACAGGATGGCGGTTTCCCCATCCACCCGGTTGAGGGTCTTGGGCAACGACTTGGGCGGGCCGTCGCTATCCAGCCTGACCAGAAACAGCCCGCCGGCATCGTCGAGAGGCACCTCGGTCAGCAGGGCGGTGAGGTGGGCGAAGCGTCCAACGTAATCCAGGATGCGAATCACCTCGCCCTGCATCAGATGGTAGGGGTCGGTAACCGCCAGCAAAAGGGTCTGCATGTAGGCGAGACTGGGGCTGGAGGGGATCGCCCCATCTTCCACGGATTCATCCAGCAAAGCGTGTCTGGAAGCGTGCTGGTAAAGCTGGTGGATTTCCGACCACATCCCCGCAGGCACCGGCGTATAGGTTTCGTAGCTGATGGCGAGGACCTGCCCCAGGCTGGCGATGGCGCGCTGGACGGCCAGCGCCGACGGTTTGTCGGCCTCTTCCAGCACCACGGTCTTGTAGCCGTAGGCCAGCTCGACGTAAAGCTGGCGGTTCAGTTCGGCGACACGCCGGTTTTTTTCCGGCAACGGCAGGGGCACGATGACGAACTGCGCCTTCATCGCCGGCAGCAGGTTGTCGATGGCGGCGCGGTAGGTTTCCAGCAATGCCAGGCGCTCGCCGGTTTTCAGCGGGTGACGGTTGAGCGCCGCCAGACCGTTGCCTACCGCTTGCGCCGCCTCCGCCACGTAACCGCTGGAAATCTGCTCCAGCCAGGCGCTGACTTGATCGACCCGTGTCTCGACGGGTATATTCTGCCGGTTGCCCGTAGCGGGAACGGAAAGATTGAGCGGCATGGGAAGTGTCCGGGATTTGTTGACGTTAGCGGGTGATTTTAGAAACAATTATCCGATTTGTAAAATATCCCTTTGGTGCAAAAGAAAATGCCTGAAAAAAATCGCATCATGACTCCCCCTCGCGCAGTGAAATGGATTACCGGGAAGGCTTCCTGACCATGCTGCACGTTACCTTCCGGCAATTGCGCGTATTCGAGGCGGTGGCGCGCAACCTCAGCTATTCGCGCGCGGCGGAGGAGCTACACCTCACCCAACCGGCGGTGTCGATGCAGATCAAACAGCTGGAAGAAAACGCCGGGCTGCCGCTCTTCGAACAGTTGGGCAAGAAGGTTTTTCTCACCGAAGCGGGGCGCGAATTGTTCCATTACGCTCGCGCCATCGCCCAGCAACTGGCTGAAGCCGAAGCGGTGCTGACCGAACTGAAGGGCTTGAAACGCGGCAAGCTGAACATCTCGGTGGTCAGCACCGCCAACTATTTCGCGCCGCAACTGCTGGCGGTATTTTGCCGCCGCCACGAAAGCGTCACCCTGAGCCTTAACGTCGCCAACCGCGAAATGCTGCTCGCCCAGCTCGCCGACAACGAGATGGACATGGCCATCATGGGCCAGCCGCCGCAGGATTCGGATATTGAAGCCGCGCCGTTTCTGGAAAACCCGCTGGTGGTTATCGCCTCCCCCGCACACCCGCTGGCGGGAGAACATCACATCGCCCCAGCGCGGCTGGCCAACGAAACCTTCATCGTGCGCGAGCCGGGCTCCGGCACCCGCGGCGCCATGGAGCGTTTTTTTGCCGAACACCGCATGGTCCTGCACACCGGCATGGAGATGAGCACCACCGAGGCCATCAAGCAGGCCGTTCAGGCCGGCATGGGGCTGGCGCTGGTCTCGCTGCACACCATCGCCCTGGAATTGGAAACCCGGCGTCTGGCGGTGCTCGACGTGGCCGCCTTTCCGCTGACGCGCTACTGGTACGTGGCGCACCGCAAGGGCAAACGCCTGTCGGCAACGGCGCAGGCATTCAAGGAGTTTTTACTGGAAGAAGCTGCGGGAGTGCTGGCGGCGGGCGCAAGCGGGCATTTGCATCCGCCGGGCAGCGGGCTGGCCTTGATCCGGCGGCATGGGGTAAGCTTTGTCAGCGCCGCTACGGCAGCGAACCCGAGAGAATCTTCATGAGCAAACTGGTCACCCACGATTTCGACCACGGCATTCACGCCGTGGATGCCTGGTACGACGGGCGTCACAGCCACAGCGCCATCCACGTGGTGGTGGAAGGCGGCCGCGCCGCCATCATCGACACCGGCACCAACCATTCCATTCCCCTGTTGCTGCAAGCCCTGCCGCAATGGGGCATCGCGCCGGAGCAGATGGACTACGTCATCGTCACCCACGTCCACCTCGACCACGCGGGTGGGGCGGGCGAAGCCATGCGTCGTTTTCCCAATGCCCGGCTGGTGGTGCATCCGCGCGGCGCGCGTCACATGATCGACCCGGCCAAGCTGGTGGCCGGCACCGTCGGCGTGTACGGCGCGGAAACCACGCGCGCCATCTACGGCGACATCGTGCCGGTGGATGCCGCGCGCGTGATCGAGGCGGGCGAGGGCGCCGCGCTCGATCTCAACGGGCGCGTCTTGCGCTTTCTCGACACCCCCGGCCACGCGCGCCACCATTTCGGCATCTGGGACGAGCAAAGCCGCAGCATCTTCACCGGCGACACCTTCGGCATTTCCTATCGCGAATTCGACGTGGACGGGCGGGCATTCATCTTTCCCACCACCACGCCGGTGCAATTCGAACCGGAGGGGTTGCACGCCTCCTTCGACCGCCTGATGGCGCTAAAGCCGCAGGCCGCCTACCTCACTCACTTCACGCGCGTCGACGACCTGGAGCGGCTGGCCGCCGACCTGCACCGCCGCCTCGACAATTTCGTCGCCCTGGCGCGCCAGGTGTCCGGCACGGGAGAGGCGCGCCACCGCGAACTGATGGCGAAACTGGAAGATTATTTTGTCAAGGAACTCGCCGCCCACGGCTGCCGCCTGAGCCGCGCGGAAATCACGGCGCTGCTGGCCGCCGATTTCGACCTGAATGCCCAGGGGATGGAAGTGTGGCTGGACAAATGACCCCCCCACCACTGGAAGTCGTTGCCGCCGTCATCGTCAGGCCGGATGGTGATTTTCTGCTGGCCGAGCGCCCCGCCGGCAAGGTTTACGCTGGTTACTGGGAGTTTCCCGGCGGCAAGGTGGAAACCGGCGAAACCCCGCATCAGGCGCTCACGCGCGAACTGCACGAGGAACTGGGCATAGACGTTACGGAAGCCAGCCCCTGGCTGACGCGCCTCTACACTTATCCCCATGCCAGCGTGCGCCTCAATTTTTTCCGCGTCACCGGCTGGCAAGGGGAAGCGCACGGCAAGGAAAACCAGCGCCTCTCCTGGCAGGCGCCCGACGCGGTGACGGTCGCGCCGCTGCTGCCCGCCAACGGCCCCATCCTGCGCGCGCTCGGCCTGCCCGCACTGTATGCCATCACCCATGCTGAAGCGCTGGGCCGGGAGCATTTTTTCGTCAGGCTGGAACAGGCCCTGGCGCAGGGACTGAAGCTGATCCAGATTCGCGAAAAATCCCTGCCGCCGGACGAATTGCGCGCCTTCGCCACGGAAGTGACGCGCCGCGCCCACGCCTGCGGCGCGCGCGTTTTGCTCAACGGCGATGTCGAGACGGCGCGAGCGGTAAACGCCGACGGCATCCACTTGAGCGCGCAGCGCCTGATGGCGCTGGAGGCGCGCCCGGACATGGACTGGTGTGCGGCCTCCGCCCACAACGTTGCGGAACTGCGTCACGCCGCCGCTCTGGAGCTGGATTTCGCGCTGCTCTCGCCGGTCCGGCCCACCCTGAGCCACCCCGGCGCCCCGGTGCTGGGCTGGGAAGGCTTCGCCGAAATGGCGGCGGGGTTGCCCCTGCCGGTGTACGCCCTGGGCGGGCTGACGCACGCCGACCTGGCCGATGCGCGGCGCGCCGGGGCGCATGGCATCGCCCTGCTGCGCGGCGCATGGGAGTAGTCAGGCGGCGCCGCCGTTAACGCGCAGCGCTTGGCATCATGGCACGGGCAGCGCGCCGGGCAAGCCGGATTTCCAGTTATCCAGGCAATCGTTCCCGCAGAAATGACGGGTATAGTCCGCGCCCTCGAAGGTCAGGCGCGCGCTGCCGGGGATTTCCTTGCGGCACAGCTCGCAGCTCAAGGGCTCGCACGAATCCTCCTCTGAACAGGCCAGAATGCGCCCGCTGAAATGGGCCGGATACATGGCGAAGATGCGTTTCATTGCGCGCAGCCGTAAAACACTCAAGTGAGCTTGCTGGTCCATTCGTCGAGCACCACGCAGGCTTCCTTGCTGGGATTGCGCATGTCGCGCAGCGCGTTGATCTGGCACAGATATTCATTGCCCTTGGCGTCGTGAAGGTTGATGAAGGGACTCGGGCCGTAAGGCTCGAAGGCGCTGGAATCGCCGAAAATGAATTCGTATTCGCCGTTGACGTCGATTTCCAGCTTGCCGCCATGGCTCACGCCGTAATCGTGCCAGCCGGTTTCGACGTTGCAGTCCGCGATCACCGGAGACATCCGCGCCGCCTTGCGGTCGCGCCAGGCGACCATCACCGGGTCGATGATTTCCCGGTCGCTGTCCGCGAACGAAAGCGCCAAGCCGCTGGCCGTCTTGTAGTCGAGGTTCATGCCGGTGTAGTTGATGTGAGCTTGTTTCATTTTGACCTCCTGGAACATTGGCGCCGGAAAATCCGGCGTAATCGATAAAACATCGTGTTAAGCCCATTGTGGCACAATATCCGACAAATTCAATCAAGTATTTTATTTCCTTGCCACTATCGCCCGCCGGGAGAGTCTATTCTTCCTGCCGTCAATGGCTTGCGGCTTGCGAGGGGCGTTACGGCATGGCGGGCATCCGCGTTGAAATGCCGCTGGGCTGGGTATATCCTGCACACCCGCTTGGCAAAATGAAAAACGACATGCTGACAAGAGTATTCAAGGGCTGGCATGGCGCCAGCGCGGACAGGCGCACATGAGCCGCCAAGACACCGCCGCCGTCAACTTGCGCTGGGCGCTGACGCTGATCGACGGCCTGGTCGCGGCGGGCGTCGGCCAAGCGGTGATTTCGCCAGGCTCGCGTTCCACGCCCCTGGCGCTGGCCTGCGAGCAGCATCCCGGCATGCGCGTGCATGTCGTGCTCGACGAGCGCAGCGCGGCATTTTTCGCGCTGGGGCTGGCGCGCGCGGAAAGCCGCCCGGCAGCGCTGATCGCCACTTCCGGCAGCGCCCCGGCCAACTGGTTTCCGGCGCTGGTCGAGGCCAATCACGGCCTGGTGCCGCTGATTCTGCTGTCCGCCGACCGGCCGCCGGAACTGCGCGCCTGCGGCGCCAACCAGACCATCGAGCAGGCCGGGATGTTCGGCGCGCAGGTGCGCTTTGCCTTCGACCTCGGCGTGCCCGAGGAAACGCCCGCCGTGTTGCGCCAGCTTGCCGCGCGCGCGCGCCAGGCGGTGGAAGCGAGCCGCTGGCCGCTGCCGGGGCCGGTGCATCTCAACGTGCCGCTGCGCGAACCGCTGGTGCCCGCCGCGCCGGTGGATTTCGCCTTCAGCGCCGCGGGCAGCGCCGCCGCGCTTCCCGCCGTGCAGCCCGCAGCAGCGGAAGTCGCCCGGCTGGCCGCCGCGATTTCGGGGCAACCGGGTTTGATCGTGTGCGGCGCGGCCGATCAGCCGCCCGGCTACGCCGCCGCCGTGACGGCGCTCGCCGCCCGCCTGGACTGCCCGCTGCTGGCCGACCCGCTTGCCAATCTGCGCTTCGGCGGGCATGACCGCAGCCGCGTCCTGACGCATTACGACACCTTCCTGCGGGACCCGCGATTCGTCGAAACACAGCGTCCCGCCTGGGTGCTGCGCTTCGGCGCCATACCGGTATCGAAAGCCCTGCAACACTATCTGGTTACGCCCATGCAAGACAATCTGGACGGCACCTGCCACGTCCTCGTCGATCCGCACGGGCGCCATCTCGACCCGCTGCATCTCAGCACCCTGCTGCACGCCGATGCGGAAACGCTGTGCGCCGCGCTGACGGCGCAACCGCTGGAAGCCGCGCCGCCCGGCTGGATGGCGGCATTCGCCGCGCGCGAAGCATCCCTTGCCGCCTGCGGCGCCCCGCTGCCCATTGAGGCGGAAGTGATCCGCGCCATGCTGGCCTTGCTGCCGCCGCAATCGACGCTGTTTTGCGGCAACTCCATGCCGATCCGCGATCTCGACAGCTTTTCCGGCAGCGGCGAAAAACCCCTGCGCGTCGTCGCCAACCGCGGCGTCAGCGGCATCGACGGCAATATTTCCACGGTGCTGGGCATGGCGGCGGCACAACGCGGCAAGGTGGCCGCGCTGCTCGGCGACCTGGCTTGCTGCCACGACATCGGCGGGCTGCTGGCGGCGCGCGGGCTGGACGCCGTGCTGGTGGTGTTGAACAACGGCGGCGGCGGGATTTTCGGCTACCTGCCGCAGGCCGGGCTGGAAAGTTTCGAGCGCCTGTGGCTGACCCCCGCCGGGCTGGATTTTGCGCAAGCGGCCAAGCTCTACGGGCTGGGCTACCGGCGCGCGGGAAATCCGGCGGAATTCGCCGCCGCCTTCGCGCAGCAACTGGAAAGCCCCGGCGTCCACCTGCTGGAAGTGGTTGTGGATCGCCAAGCCAGCCTAGCGGCGCATCGCGCCTACTGGGAAAAAGCGGATAATCAAAGCGCAGGAGAGTCGCAATGCCAAAAATCTTCGACAACATAGAAAAAACACGACTGCCGGTGCTTCATGAAACCCTCAAGGTTGCCGAGCGCGTGGGCGGAGCGGAGGAGGAAGAATGACGCTGCTTTCTATTTTGCGCACCCAGCTTGCCGCTGGGGAATTCGAGTTCACGCAGCATGCCTTGAAGCGCGTGGTGGAACGCAATATCGCCAACCATGAGATTCGGGAGGCTGGCGCACACGCTGTCATCATCGAGGATTATCCCGCCGACAAATACGGCCCCAGTTGCTTGCTGCTTGGCTTCAGCATTGCGAATCGTCCTTTGCATATCCAGGTTACCCGACGCGCGGGGCAAACTAGGTTGAAAATCATCACCCTGTACGAAGCCGATCCGGCAGAATGGGTCAATTACATCGAAAGGAGAAAATAATCATGTCGAAATGCGAAGTCTGCGGCGGCACTGAGTTCCGCCACGAGGAGGTGGAAGAGGTTTTCCACATCAACGGGCACTACGCGCTGGTCGAGCATATTCCAGCAACTATCTGCATGCAGTGCGGTGAAAAGACCTTCAATGCCGAAACAGCTGAAGGCATCCGCAAAATGCTGCACGAACGGCACCAGCGAGCCAGATCGGTGGCGATGGATGTTTTTGCATACTGAAATCATCACAAGACTAAAATGAATCCGGCAATCCCAAGAAAAGCGTCCTTGAATTTGCTGCTATCACATTAATTCTACTTTGTCAGATTTCAAGGCAAGTGGTGTTAGAACGTCCCTTCCCCCCACGGGGGAAGGCTAGGATGGGGGCGAGAAAATCATTCAACCGCTTGATTTAACGCCCCCACCCCAACCCTCCCCCGTTGGGGGAGGGAGCTAAAAATGTTACAAGGCAATCTGACAAAGTAGAATTAACGCATGCTTTAATGTGATAGCAGTGCAAGTGCTTCAAGAGCACTTGCATGCCGGAGCCGCGCCGACCCGCTTTTTGGTGCTGTTCTGTATAATCCCCCTGATGAATTCCCCCCTCGATGTCGTCATCCTCGCCGCCGGTAAAGGCTCGCGCATGCTCTCCAGCCTGCCCAAGGTGCTGCACCGCTTGGCTGGCCAGCCCCTTTTGCAGCATGTTCTGGACAGCGCCTGCCGGCTCGCGCCCCATAAAATCAGCGTGGTGTACGGGCATGGCGGCGACAGCGTGCCACAGGCCGTTCAGGCCAGCGTGCCACAGGCCATCCCGGCCCCCGGCATCCTGTGGGTCAGGCAGGAGCCGCAGCTCGGCACCGGCCATGCGGTACAGCAGGCCGCGCCGCAACTCGACGACGGCGGACTCACGCTGATCCTCTACGGCGATGTGCCGCTGATCCGGCCCGCCACCCTGCAAGCCCTGATCGACGCGGCGGGGCAAGACGGCGCCGCGCTGCTCACCGTGGAACTGCCCGACCCGGCGGGCTACGGGCGCATCGTGCGCGATGCGCAGGGCAGGGTCATTGCCATCATCGAACACAAGGACGCGGATGAAGCGCAGCGCGCCATCCGCGAAATCAACACTGGAGTCATGGCGCTGCCCACGGTGCGCCTCAAATCCTGGCTGCAACGCCTGTCGAACGACAATGCCCAGGGCGAGTATTACCTGACCGATGTGATCGCCTTCGCCGTGGCGGAAGGCATGACGGTGAACACTTGCCAGCCGCGCCACCACTGGGAGGTGCTGGGCGTGAACAGCCCGGCGCAACTGGTGCATCTGGAACGGCTGTACCAGCACGAACAGGCGCATGAGCTGCTCGAACAGGGCGTGCGCCTGGCCGACCCCAAGCGTTTCGACGTGCGCGGCACGCTGGTGTGCGGGCGCGACGTGGAAATCGACATCGACTGCATTTTCGAGGGCAGCGTGACTCTGGGCGACGCCGTAAGCGTGGGCGCGCACTGCATCCTGCGCGACGTGACGGTGGCGGCGGGCACGCGCATCGCGCCTTTCAGCCTGATCGAGCAGGCCGAAGTGGGCGCCGATTGCCGCATCGGCCCCTTTGCGCGCATCCGCCCCGGCACGCAACTGGCGCGCGACGCGCACGTCGGCAATTTTGTCGAGATCAAGAATAGCCAGGTGGGCGCGGGCAGCAAGATCAACCACCTTTCCTATGTCGGTGACAGCACGGTGGGCGGCAAGGTCAACGTCGGCGCCGGCACCATCACCTGCAACTACGACGGCGCGCACAAGCACCGCACGGTGATCGGCGACGGCGCCTTCATTGGCTCCGGCACGCAACTGGTGGCGCCGGTGACGGTGGGCGAGAACGCCACCATCGGCGCCGGCTCGACCATCACCAAGGATGCGCCGCAGCAGCAGTTGACGCTGTCGCGCGCCAAACAGACCAGCATCAGCGGCTGGAAACGCCCGGTCAAGACCGGCGCCCAGGGGGGCAAATAAGCATGTGCGGTATCGTCGGAGCCGTTGCCCAGCGCAACGTGGTGCCCATCCTCATCGAGGGGCTGAAACGCCTGGAATATCGCGGCTACGATTCCGCCGGACTGTCGGTGGTCAACGGCGAACTCGTCACCCTGCGGCGCAGCGGGCGCGTCGCCGAGCTGGAAGCCGCGACGCGCGAACACAAGACCCACGGCCATCTCGGCATCGCCCACACGCGCTGGGCGACGCACGGCGCCCCCACCGAGCGCAACGCCCATCCGCATACCAGCCACGGCATCGCCGTGGTACACAACGGCATCATCGAAAACTACGAAAGCCTGCGCCTGCGCCTGATCGACCTGGGCTATGCCTTCGCCTCGGAAACCGACAGCGAGGTCATCGCCCACCTGGTGCATTATCACTACCGCCAGCACAAGGACCTGTTCCGCGCCGTGCAGCAAACGGTGCGCGAATTGCGCGGCGCCTACGCCATCGGCGTGATCTGCGCGGAAGCGCCGCAGCAACTGGTGTGTGCGCGCGAGGGCAGCCCCCTGCTGATCGGCGTGGGCATCGAGGAACACTTCATCGCCTCGGACATTTCCGCCCTGCTGCCGGTCACGCAAAAGGTGGTGTACCTGGAAGAAGGCGATGTCGCCAGCATCGGCCTGCTCGGCTTCGCGGTGGTGGACGCGCAGGGCAGCCCCGCGGACCGCGCGGCGCAAACCAGCGAACTGTCGGCGGAACACGCCGAACTGGGCAACTACCGGCACTACATGCAGAAGGAAATCCATGAGCAGCCGCGCGCCCTCAACGACACGCTGGAAGGGCTGCTCTCCCACGGCGGCCTGGATGCGCGCATCTTCGGCCCGGATGCCGAAGCGATATTGAAGTCGGTGGACAGCGTGGTGATCCTCGCCTGCGGCACCAGCTTCCACGCCGGGCTGGTGGCGCGCTACTGGCTGGAAGACATCGCCGGCATCCCATGCAGCGCCGAAGTCGCCAGCGAATACCGCTACCGCGACAGCGTACCCAACCCCAGGGCGCTGGTGGTCACCATTTCGCAGTCGGGCGAAACCGCCGATACCGTGGCGGCGCTCAACCATGCGCGCTCCCTCGGACAGCCGCACAGCCTGACCATCTGCAACGTGCCGGAAAGCGCGCTGATCCGCCTGTCGCGCATGAGTTTTCTGACCTGCGCCGGGCCGGAGATCGGCGTGGCCTCGACCAAGGCCTTCACCACCCAGCTTGCCGCGCTGTTCGCGCTGACGCTGGTGCTGGCCAAGCTGCGCGGGCGCCTCGACGCCCAGGCGGAACAATTCTGCCTCGACGAATTGCGCCGCCTGCCCGCCGCCGTCAACCAGGTGCTGGCGCTCGAACCCCTGGTCGCGCAATGGGCGGAACGCATCGCCTTCAAGCAGCACGCCCTGTTCC
Source organism: uncultured Sulfuricella sp. (assembly GCA_964527565.1). Lineage (GTDB taxonomy): Bacteria > Pseudomonadota > Gammaproteobacteria > Burkholderiales > Sulfuricellaceae > JAGXQV01. Next base: position 119,156 of record CAZGOY010000003.1, read on the forward strand.
TCGGGCGCGGCCTGCATTACCCGATTGCCCTGGAAGGCGCGCTCAAGCTCAAGGAAATTTCCTACATCCACGCCGAAGCCTACCCCGCCGGGGAACTCAAGCACGGCCCGCTGGCGCTGGTCGATAGCGACATGCCGGTGGTGGCGGTGGCGCCCAACAACGCACTGCTGGAAAAACTCAAGTCCAACCTGCAGGAAGTGCGCGCGCGCGGCGGCGAACTCTACGTTTTCACCGACGAGGACGGCCATTTCGCCCCCCAGGAAAACGTCCACATCCTGCGCCTGCCCGCGCACACCGGGCCGCTCAGCCCCATCCTGCACGTCATCCCGCTACAGATGCTGGCCTACCACGCCGCCCTGCAAAAAGGCACGGACGTCGACAAACCGCGCAACCTGGCGAAATCGGTGACGGTGGAGTAAGCCGTATTTAACCCGGCGCGCTCTATAATCAACCGCAACTTTGTTTTCTTTGTTTTAGCAAGAGCGGGAACCGCAGCGGCACAACGCCGCCCGGTCTTGCCGCAAGACATCTCCGGGATTATTTGAGTTTTTTCCCGCAATTCTGGCAAAACAGATCTTCGCTCCCCACGGAAGAACCGCATTGCGGGCAGAATAGCGCCGTGGGCCGCGCGCTGGCGGATTGCCCGGCCTGGGGTTCGGCGCCGGGCTTGGCGGCATCTTCGCGCGCTGGTTGCGCCTTGGCCGCTTCATCCCTGGCCTTCTGCTCCGCCGCGCGCTGCATGGATTCCTGAGCGTGCTGCCTGGCGGCCTCCATGGATGCCTGCGCCTTCCGGCGGGCTTCTTCGGCGCGTTGCCTGGCGGCGGCCACCTTGGCTTCCAACTCCTTTTCCGTAGCGCTGAAATCCAGACCGTCGCAAGCGTTCAGGTAAATCTGGCAGATTCCCTTGAGGGCGACCAGCATCGGGATGGCGGTCGCGGTAAAAATCAGGATGGCCGCGCCAAACATCAACGCCTTCAGATACCCGCCGCCTTCGACACCCATGCCGCCCATCCCCCCCATCCCCCCCATCCCGCCGAACAGGGACATGAACACGCCGACAAAGGAAGCCTCAAGCTCGGGGATCAGGTTGGCGGACAAGGAAAGCGTCAAGCCCGCACCGAACCCCACCACCACCCCGACCAGCGAAGTGACGACGAACAGCAGCAAGGCCAGCAGCAGCATATTGACCACCACCACCAGCAAGCGTTGCTTGAGGATCATCCACAAGCGCGCCACCGAGGCCAGAACGCCGTTGCCATCCCAAATCGCGGGCGCCAGCATGGAAAAGGCCACGTAAAACAGGGCAATCAGGGCAAAACCGCTGACCAGGGCGGCAACCGGGAAGATGACGGCATACAAAAGCGGTCCGAGGCCGGGAATCTTGCACACCGCCAGCACGATGAGCAAGGCGACGACATAGGTGAAATAAGCCAGCATGACCAGCACGAATACCCCCAGCAACTTGTGCAGCGAGTAAATCGCGCTGAGCAGGGCAGCCGCCAGGGAGCGCATGGGTATCCCCTTGGCATGGTCCATGAGCAGGTATCCGGTGGCCGAGGTTCCCGTGATGATCGCCAGGAATGACAGCAGCCCCGTGATTCCCATCATGGCGGACGAGCCGGTCATGACGCCCAATACCGCGATGACCGTCGCACCGGCAAAGGTGGCGCCGAGCATGGTCAGCGCCGACCCGTTGGAGGCGGCTTCCAGGGCCTTCAGCAAGGTCCCCGATTTGTTGAACTGTTCTGTAATGGCAGACATGTTTTCCCTTCTTCCTCTTCTTGTTTGGATGTTTTTCCGCTTGAACGGTTACTCGCCCCTGAGCTTGCGGTCCAGGTCTTCCAGATGCCGCCGGTTTTCATCGGCGGACGGTTTCTCCCGCCTGGCTGGCCGGTGGCTTTCCTCCTGCCTGATGACGAAGGCGGGCAAGGACAGCGCTCCCGCCTGATTTTGCGGTGCAGGCGCCTTGTTTCCGGGCGGCGGCGCATTAAACCGGAATTCGCGTTGCGGGGGTGGCGGCTCATTTTGGGGCGCGCTCTTTTTGACCTCGGCGAGGGCGGCGGCGGGCGGCTCCGGTTTCACGGCGGGGCTTGCCTGTTCCGCTTCCACCTTGGGCAAAGGCTTATCCGGCGCCTTGGGTTTTTCCGGCAGGGCGGCACCCTGGCCGGAAGGAACCGGGGCAGGCGCCTGCGCCGTGGGGATTTCGGCGGGAAGGTCTTTTATCACCTTGTTTTTCAGGTAAAACGCCCCGGCGGCAATGGTCACCAAGCCCGCCACGACGGCACCGACGATCAGGGCGTTGCTGCGGGTTTGCCCCTCGCTTGCCGCCGGAACGGCATATTCCGATTTTCCGCCGCTTTCCGCAGGCGCGGCTTCATCGGCAGCATCGCCCGGTGAATTTTCCGCGACGGCAGGCTGCCCGGACTGTCGCGCATCCGGCTGCGTCCCGGTGGACACGGGCGCCGGCTCCGCCCCCTGCAAGGCATGGCCGCACTTGTTGCAAAAACGCCCCTCCGGCTTGCAGGGATTGCCGCAAGCCGGGCAAGCCGCTCTCCCTTCCTCCGACCCGGCGGCAACGGAACCCGCCAAGGCGCCGCCGCACCCCCGGCAAAACCTGGCGCCATCCAGATTCTCGATGCCGCAGCTCGCACACTGCATGGTCATATCTCCATTATTTGGATTATTGTTCTTACAAAGTTGCCACCAACGTCAATCCGTCCGTCCAAGTTGACGAACTTGTCAACTTTATCACTGTCAATGCTGGCGGAAGCATTCCATAACGGCTGATCCGCAATTGAATTACAGGCCCAACGAAAAGCAGGCACCCCAACATGTCGTTTTGACTATATAATATTCTGGTGTACCCCATGAAGAAGGAACCCGATATGACGATGAAACTGGCCGCATGGTTGTGCGGCATTTCGCTGTACCTGGCGGCGGGCATGGCCCCGGCGCACGATCACGACCATGAGCACGGCGGCGATGCCCCGGCGCAACTGGCTTTGAACAACGGGAAAAAATGGCCGACCGATGACGCCCTGCGCGCGGGCATGGGCCGCATCCGCGACGCCGCCGGACAGGAGGCGCAGTTTGCCCCGGCGGAACTGGCAAAGCGGATCGATGGCGAGATCGCCATGCTGGTGCAAAATTGCAAGCTGGACAAGGAAACCGACGCCATGCTGCACCTGGTGCTGGCCGACCTGATCGCCGGCGCGGAAATCCTGCGCGAGCGCCCGCTGGCGCGGCGCGAAGCCATGGAGCGGATCACGCGCGGCTTGCAAGGTTACGGCACTTATTTCGAACACCCCGGCTGGTAGCCCTTATTCGCTGGCCCGCCTTCTGGCACAATGGGCGCTTTTTTCAAGGAGAGCCTCATGGCGGAAATCACCACATCCAGCGGTCTGCTTTACGAAGACATCCGCGAGGGCGAAGGCGCCGTTGCTGCCGCAGGACAACGCGTTTCGGTGCACTACACCGGCTGGCTGACCAACGGCACCAAGTTCGATTCGAGCAAGGATCGTAATGACCCGTTCGACTTTCCCCTGGGCGGCGGGCGCGTAATCCGCGGCTGGGACGAGGGTGTTGCGGGCATGAAGGTGGGCGGCGTGCGCAAGCTCACCATTCCCGCCGAACTGGGCTATGGTTCGCGCGGCGCGGGCGGGGTGATTCCGCCGAATGCCACGCTGGTGTTTGAAGTCGAACTGCTGGAAATCCTCTGAGAGCCTGTGAATAAATCTACTGCGCGTCCCGATTGCGGCGTTGCCCGGTGCTCGCTCCTCGCCTATCCATCCGATATGTCTCGTCGCTGCGCGCCGGGCGCCTTGCACTCGGGCCGCTCGCTACGATTTCTTCACAGGCTCTGCCGTGGCTGAACCCGTCCGCCTTTCCAAGCTGATGTCCGAGCGCGGCCTGTGCTCGCGCCGCGAGGCGGACGTGTATATCGAACGCGGCTGGGTGAAGGTGGATGGCGTGGTGATCGACGTGCTGGGGGCGAAGGCCGACCCGGCGCAAACCATCACCCTCGACAAGGCGGCGCGCGACGACCAGACGCGCCAGGTCACCATTCTGCTCAACAAGCCGGTCGGCTACGTTTCCGGCCAGCCGGAAAAGGGCTACCAGGCGGCGGTGGTGCTGGTGACGCGCGAAAACCGTTTTCCCGGCGACCGCGCCGCGCAACACTTTCACCCCGGCCAGCTGCGCGGGCTGGCGCCCGCCGGACGGCTCGATATCGATTCGCAGGGCCTGCTGGTCTTCACCCAGGATGGCCGCGTGGCCAAACGCCTGATCGGCGCCGATTCGGAAGTCGAGAAGGAATACCTGGTGCGGGTGGCGGGCAGCCTGGATGAAAAGGGCCTGGCGCTGCTCAACCACGGCCTCTCCCTCGACGGCGCGCGTCTGAAGCCGGCCAGGGTGACATGGCAAAACCGCGACCAGTTGCGCTTCATTCTCAAGGAAGGCAAAAAACGTCAGATCCGCCGCATGTGCGAACTGGTCGGTCTCAAGGTGCTGGGGCTGAAACGGGTGCGTATCGGCCAGGTAATGCTCGGCGACCTGCCGGAAGGACAGTGGCGTTACCTGCGCGAGGACGAGCGTTTCTGAACAGGCAACAATGGATAATTCCGTTACGGACAATTCAGTTATAGTTTGCACCATGTTATCCCGCACCCCCGAACCCGACCTGATGAATGGCGCGCAACAGGCGCAGGCTTACGCCGACGCCGATTTCAGCGCGCCGCACGACGCTTTCGTCGCGCATTTCCGGCGCCTGTTTCCGGGCTTTTCCAGCGGGCACCTGCTCGACCTGGGCTGCGGTCCGGCGGATGTCACCCTGCGCTTTGCCCGCGCCTTGCCGGATGCGCGCCTGACCGGGGTGGACGGCGCCGACGCCATGCTGGAACTCGGGCGCGCCGCCATGACCCGGCTCGGCCTGGCGCAGCGCGTGACGCTGGAAAGACGCTATCTCCCCGATGCCGCGCTGCCCCGTGCCGCTTTCGACGCCGTGGTCAGCAACAGCCTGCTGCACCATCTCAATGATCCCGCCGTGCTGTGGCAGACCATCCGCCACGCCGCCCGCCCCGGCGCCCCGGTGGCGATCATGGACCTGATGCGGCCCGCCTCGCTCGACGAAGCGCGGGCCTTGACCGCGCTTTATGCCGCCGACGCGCCGGAAGTGCTGCGCCACGATTTTCATCATTCCCTGCTGGCCGCCTATCGCCCGCAGGAAGTGCGCGCGCAACTGGATGCCGCCGGGCTGGGCGGCTTCAGCGTGGCGGCGGTCAGCGACCGCCATCTGTTGATCTGGGGAACCTGCCCATGAGCTTTGCCAATCCACCCGCCGAGGAAATCCGCGCCCTGCTCGGTCGCGTCAAGACCATTGCCGTGGTCGGCCTCTCGCCCAAGCCCGAGCGCCCCAGCCATGGCGTCGCCAAAGCCTTGCAAGGCTTCGGCTACCGCATCGTCCCGGTGCGTCCGGCCAGCGCCGAAGTGCTGGGCGAGAAAGCCTACGCGGTGCTTCGCGACGTGCCGCCGCCCATCGACCTGGTCGATGTTTTTCGTGCCGCCGAACATCTCGACGCCCTGGTCGACGACTGTCTCGCGTTGGGCATTCCCGCCATCTGGATACAGGAAGGCATCGTCAACGAAGCGGCGGCGCAGCGCGCGCGCGACGCGGGCATGACGGTGGTGATGGATCGTTGCATCTACAAGGACTACATGGCGCTATGCGGCTGAAATTCACCAAAATGCACGGCCTCGGCAACGATTTCGTGGTGTTCGACGCGATTTCCCAGCCCCTGGCACTCACGCCCGGCCAGTTGCGCTTCATCGCCGACCGCCATTTCGGGATCGGTTGCGACCAGATTCTGCTGGTGGAAGCCGCGACGCGCGGCGACGCCGATTTCCGTTACCGCATCTTCAACGCGGACGGCGGCGAAGTCGAGCAATGCGGCAATGGAGCGCGCTGTTTTGTGCGCTTCGTGCACGACAAGGGGCTGACCGCCAAACGCGAAATCCGCGTGGAAACCGCCGGCGGGATCATCGTGCCGCGCCTGGAGGAAAACGGCGACGTCACCGTCGATATGGGCGCACCGCGCTTCGAACCGGCGCAGATCCCCTTCCTCGCCGAACAGCGCGCCCTCACCTATGCGCTGGAACTTTCCGGCAAGACGCTGGAAATCAGCGCCGTATCGATGGGGAACCCGCATGCGGTGTTGCTGGTCGATGACGTGGACGCCTGGCCGGTTGAAACGGATGGCCCGCAGATCGAGCGGCACCCGCGCTTTCCGGCGCGCGTCAACGCCGGTTTCATGCAGGTGCGGGATCGTCACGCCATCAAACTGCGCGTTTTCGAGCGCGGCGCGGGGGAAACCCTGGCCTGCGGCACCGGCGCCTGCGCGGCGGCGGTGGCGGGCATCGCGCGCGGCCTGCTCGACAGTCCGGTGCGCGTCGCCACCCGCGGCGGCGAGCTGTCCATCGCCTGGGCGGGAGAAGACCGGCCCGTGCTGATGAGCGGCCCGGCAGTGGCGGTGTTCGACGGGGAAATGGAACTACCTGTGTTCTGAAAATTGCGATGCTTCGGTTGAGCGAAGCGTTGACAGGGGAAACCGATGGTTTATGCAGCCAATTCCCGCAACGCTTCCGGATGCTGTTAGCTATTTATTACCATCCTAATTAGAATTTCAACATCCTGCTAACTACTCAGTTCCAAAAGCGCCGAAATGTCCGCCAAACCCCAGCCGCAACAGAATCATCTTCTGGCAGCCTTGTCGCCAGAAGTTCAAGGCCGTTTGTTTCCTTACATGGAGCTGGTGCCGCTGCCGTTGCGCGCGCTCCTGTATGAATCCCGGCGCCCCATGCGTCACGTTTACTTTCCCACCGACTCCATCATCTCGCTGCAGTACGTGATGGAAAACGGGACATCGACCGCGATCTCGGTTGTCGGCAACGAGGGGTTGCTTGGCATCACTTTGTTTCTGGGCGGCGAGAGCACGCCGAGTCGGTCGCTGGTGCAGAGCGCCGGTTACGCCTATCGACTCCCCAGGCTGCGGGTGAAAGAGGAGTTTAACCGCCACGGCCAGCTGCTGTTGCTGATGCTGCGCTACACGCAGGCCCTGATCACGCAAGTCTCTCAGACCGCGGTTTGCAACCGGCACCATTCCATCGACCAGCAGCTCTGCCGCTGGCTCCTGCTTTCCATGGATCGCCTGTCACACAACCACTTGACCATGACACAGGAATTCATCAGCAACATGCTCGGCGTTCGCCGCGAAGGCGTTACCCAAGCCGCGTTAAAATTGCAGCAACTCGGCGTGATTTCATATTCACGTGGGTTGATCAAGGTGCTTGACCGGCCGAAACTTGAAACGCTGAGTTGCGAGTGCTATAGCGTGGTCAAGAAGGAAACGGATCTGCTGCTTAATTACCTGCCGCAGCGTTCCGTGATTACGAATACCGACGCCATCCCCACCGCGACGCTTGAAACGCTATAAGCTTGCGCGGGCACACGGTATTGATGGAAATAAATTGATTTGGCACTTTTTGAGGAATTGACATGACACCACCTTTCGTTCTGGCGGGCGCGGTGGCCGCCCACACCACCTGCCCGGCGCTCGCGCAGAAGCTCAAGGACGAGCGCGCCGCCAACACCGCCCAGATCATCGCCAAGGATCAAGCCTTGCAGGAAAAACTGAAGGGCTGATGGACGCTTCGATACCATCCTTGGCGCTTGCAACAAAGTGACTGTCCTTTAGTGTTTGGTGAAAGGGGAGGTCATTGCGTTTTTGTGTAGAATGGAAAAACTACCCGAGGAGTAATGGTTGATGCAGTAGCGTAGCAGTCTTTGCCGCTAGGTACTCCGTCCTGCCAACGCCGACTTTCTGATTTTGTGATCACCGCACTCGCGCAAGCCCAAACCCACGCTCAATCCGGTCGCTTCCCCGAGATGCTGGCGGCGTGCCAGCCTGTCCTTGACGACCCCAATGCGGATGTCAGCAGCCTGCTCGACGTTGGCGCCTTGCTTTCAAGCTTCGGCTTCCTTACCGAGGCCCGCACCTGCTACACCCGTGCCCAAGCCCTCGATCCGGTCGACCTGCGCCCCGTAATCAACCTCGCCAACCTCGCCCGTGACAGTGGCGAGCACAAGGCATCCCGTGATCTTTACGCCGAACTGCTGACGCGCCTACCCGAGCACCCGGTCGTCCGCAGGAACGCCCTCACCAGCCTCGAATACGACCCCGAGGTCACCGATGACGAACGGCTGGATCACGCCAGGGCATGGGGCGAGTGGGCCATCGCCCGTGTCGGCGGCGAACAAGCGCGCCCGCCGCTGACCTCATTGGATAATCGCCCTCTGCGCATCGGCCATGTCTCCGCCGACCTTTGCCAGCACACCGTCGGCTTGTTTGTAAAGGATGTGCTCAAGGCGCACGACCCCAGCCGGGTGCAGGTGTTTGCCTACAGCGCCGGAACCGTGAAGGACTGGGTCACCGACGAAATCAAAGCCAACACCCAATACCGCGATGTCGCCAGGCTCGACGACAGCGCCCTTGCAGAACAGATTCGTGCCGATAAGATTGATCTGCTGATCGACCTTTCCGGCCACACCGCCGGCTCGCGCCTTACCGTCTTCGCCTATCGCCCGGCACCGGTGATGGTCAGTTGGCTGGGTTACTTTGCCACCATGGGATTGCCGTATCTCGACGCCGTGCTGCTCGATAAGTGGCACTTGCCGCTGGGCACCGCAGATCAGTTTGTCGAGCCGGTCATCCGCCTGCCGCAACGGCTGTGCTACACTCCGGCGCCCTTTGCTCCTGCCGTCTCGCCGGCAGGGAGGCCGTCAGGCCGGAAGCGGCCCGAAGAGGCTGCGCCGTCTATTGCGAAGGGCGTCATCACCTTCGGCAGCTTTAACAACACCGCCAAATACAACCCGCAGGTATTCGACCTCTGGGCACGGATACTCCAGTCGGTTCCGAATTCCCGCCTCATCCTCAAATGGCGCACCTTCAACGATGAAGCCTTCCGGCAAAAGGTCACCCAAACTTTCATCGAGCGTGGCATCGCCGCCGGGCGCATCGAACTGCGCGGCCCCAGCTTCCATGTCGATCTACTCAAGGAATACGGCGACATCGACATTGCCCTCGACCCTTTCCCCTTCTCCGGCGGCCTGACCAGTTGCGAAGCGTTGTGGATGGGCGTGCCGGTGATCACTTGGCCGCAAAGCCGGGTGGTGAGTCGGCAGACCTATGCTTTCCTCAGCACCATCGGCCTGCCGGAACTGGCGGCGAAGGATGCCGATGACTACGTGCGCATCGCCGTCAAGCTGGCACACGACCGGGAACGGCTGCTGCATCTGCGCGGCACCTTGCGCCGACGCATGCAGGCTTCGCCCCTGTGCGATGTGGCGGGCTTTACCCGGAACCTGGAAGAAACCCTGATTGCTCTTTACCGCAAGATCGCCGACGACAAGGACGCGATGCTCATGACCCCCAAGACCATTCTTCATGTTGGCCCCGGCCACCGCAACAACGGCGCCAAACTGCCCGCCCCCTTCCAGAACCGTGAGTGGCGGGAAATCCGTCTCGACATCGACCCGAGCAACGAACCGGACATCGTCGGTTCGATGCTGGACATGGCGACCGTCAAGGACGAAAGCGTGGACGCCCTCTACTCCGCGCACAACATCGAGTACGTCTACGCTCATGAGGTGCCGCTGGCGCTCAAGGAATTCCTGCGCGTGCTCAAGCCCGAGGGTTTTCTGGTGGTCACCTGCCCGGATTTGCAGGCGGTGTGCCAACTGGTCGCCGAGGACAAGCTCACCGAGACGGCCTACACGGCACAAGCCGGAGCGATTACGCCGCTGGACATTCTCTACGGCCACGGCGCGGCACTCGCGGAAGGCCATCCCTACATGGCGCACAAGTGCGGCTTTACGCTGAAGACGTTGACGCAGGCGTTGCATTCTGCCGGGTTTGCCAGCAGCGCGGGCAAGCGCAGGGCCAGAGGGTTGGACTTGTGGGTGGTGGCGACCAAGGGGGCGATGGAGGAGGCCGCGTTGAGGGAACTGGCCGGGAAGGTGTTGCCGGGGTGAGTGAAATGATCCTGCTCGATACACAGTTCGATTGTCCTGGCGGCCCCTTGTTCAATCGGACAGCGTTGATCCCCTAGAGTATAATTCACGCGGATTATGATTCGTAAATTACTGCACCGCATCTTCAAGAGGCCCGCTCTTGCCCACGTAGAGGGCAAGGCGCCGCGCATCATCCCGCTCAAGCAACATGGCATTACCCCTGAACAGATTTGCCCGTGCGCCTTCAAGGTCACTGAAGGGCTGCGCCACGCCGGCTTCAAGGCTTTCGTGGTGGGCGGCGCGGTGCGCGATCTGCTAATCGGGCGCCAGCCCAAGGATTTCGACGTGGCGACCGACGCCGAGCCGGAGGAAGTGCGCAAGCTGTTCCGCCGCTCGCGCATTATCGGGCGGCGCTTTCGCATCGTGCATGTGATGTGCGGCCAGGAAACCATTGAGGTTTCCACTTTCCGCGCCATGCAGAAAGCCGAGGGGGAAGACGGCGCGGACAACGGCGGCCAGCATACCGACGAGGAAAGCGGGCGCATCCTCAGCGACAACGTGTTCGGCAGCCAGGCGGAGGACGCCCTGCGCCGCGATTTCACCGTCAACGCCCTCTATTACGAGCCGCACAAGCAGGAAATCTGGGATTACTGCCACGGTGTGGCCGACCTCAAGGCCGGGGTGCTGCGCGTGATCGGCGATCCGGCGCGGCGCTACCGCGAAGACCCGGTGCGCATGCTGCGCGCGGTGCGGCTGGCGGCCAAGCTGGGCCTCAAGCTCGACCCGGCGGCGCGCAAGCCTATCCACGCGCTCGCCGAACGTTTGCAGGAGGTGCCTCCGGCGCGCATCCTGGTGGAAATGGAAAAGCTGCTGCTCTCCGGCCATGCAGTGCAGAGCGTCGAGGAATTGCGCCGCGAAAACCTGCATCACGGCCTGCTGCCGCTGCTCGACGTGATCCTGGAACAGCCCATGGGCGAGCGTTTCGTCATGCTGGCGCTGGCCAAAACCGACGAGCGCATCGCCCAGGGCAAATCCATCACGCCGGCTTATCTTTTCGCCGCCCTGCTGTGGCACGAGGTGCTGGCCGCCTGGGAGAAATACCAGGCCGGCGGCGAGCGTCCGATTCCCGCCCTGCACCAGGCGATGGAGCAAGCGCTCGACACGCAGCGCGAAACCCTGGCGATTCCGCGCCGCTACGATGTCACCATGAAGGAAATCTGGAGCTTGCAGCCGCGCTTCACGCAACGCGGCGGCCAGCGCCCGTATCGCCTGCTGGAGCATCCGCGCTTCCGTGCCGGGTTCGATTTCCTGCTGATGCGCGCCGAAAGCGGCGAGGTGGAGGCCGAACTGGGGCGCTGGTGGACGGATTTCCAGACGGCTTCCGACGAGCAGCGCAAGCGCATGCTGCTGGCCGACGAGGCGCCGAAAAAGCGCCGCCGCAAGCGCAAGCCCGGCGGCGGCGCAGCCGCTCCCGCAGCGGAAGCGGCGTCATGAGCGCGCAGCCGCAACGCGCCGCCATCGGCCTGGGCAGCAACCTCGCCGAACCGGAAAACCAGATACTGACTGCCTTCGACGAACTGGCGCGCCTGCCGCACACCCGCCTGGCCGCCTGTTCCTCGCTGTATCGCAGCGCCCCGGTGGGCTATGCCGAACAGCCGGATTTCGTCAACGCCGTGGCGCTGCTCGACACCCGCCTCTCCGCGCTGCAATTGCTGCACGCGCTTTTCGAACTGGAACACCGCCACGGGCGCGAACGCACTTTCCGCAACGCGCCGCGCATCCTCGACCTCGATCTGCTGCTGTGGGACGGCCTGATCTGCCACGAGCACGGCCTGACCCTGCCGCACCCGCGCATGCACGAGCGCGCCTTCGTGCTGCGCCCCCTGCTGGAAGTCGCACCGCAATGCGTGATTCCCGGTCGCGGCCTGGCGGCGGAGTGGCTGGCGGGCTGCGCGGATCAGGCAGTGGAAAAAATGACCTTTTCCGCTGAATCCGCCGAACCCCGGAGGGCACACGCATGACCACGCTGCACGACCTGCACGAATTGACCGCCGCCGGCGAGAAAATCGCGGCGCTGACCTGTTACGACGCCAGTTTTGCCACGCTGCTCGACGAAGCCGGGGTGGAAATCCTGCTGGTGGGCGATTCGCTCGGCATGGTGGTGCAGGGCGAAAAAACTACCCTGCCGGTGACGCTGGACGACATGGTCTATCACACCCGTTGCGTGGCGCACGGCGCAAAAAAGGCCTTCATCATGGCCGACCTGCCCTTCGGCAGCTACCAGCTCAATCCCCAGCAGGCTTTTGCCAGCGCGGCGCGGCTGATGGCGGCGGGCGCGCACATGGTCAAGCTGGAGGGCGGCGCGGCGATGGTCGAAACCAGCGCCTTTTTGGTCGCGCGCGGCATCCCGGTGTGCGGCCACATTGGCCTTACGCCGCAATCGGTGCACCAGTTGGGCGGTTACCGCGTGCAGGGCAAGAGCGAGCATGCCGCGAAACGACTGCTGGAAGACGCCCTCGCCCTGCAACAGGCAGGTGTCGGCATGCTGGTGCTGGAAGCGATTCCCGCCGCGCTGGCCAGGCAGGTCACGCAACGGCTGGCGATTCCCACCATCGGCATCGGCGCCGGTGCCGATTGCGCCGGCCAAGTACTGGTGCTCTATGATCTGCTGGGGGTCTACCCCGGCAAGGCGCCGAAATTCGCCAAGGATTTCCTCAGCGGCGCAACCTCGGCGCGCGCGGCGTTGGAGAGTTATGTCCGCGCCGTGAAAGACGGCACCTTCCCCGCCGCCGTGCACAGTTTCTGAAAAAACGCGCGAAGCGCCGGGTTACGTCTTGCCGCGCGCCGTGCGTTTGCGCGCCCGCCCGGCGTTTCCCGGCGAGGATGGCATAGGAGGCGGACGGCTGGCAGGCAGGCAGGCGAAACACCCTCTTTTGCCGCGTGCTCAGAGTCTTTCGGGCCATTTTCGGAACCTGCCGCTCAATGCGTGACGCGCGTCACGCCACGGCTGTTGAGCACGCGCACGCGCTCTCCGGGACGGAAAGGTTCGTCCGCTTCCTGCGTGATCGCCAGCATGCGTCCGTTATCCAGCTTGACGGTGATTTCCAGCCCCGGTTTGCGCGTGGCACTGTCCTCGATGGCCGCGCCGGCCACGCTGCCCGCCACTGCGCCCAGCACGGCGGCGATGATCGCCCCCCTGCCGCCGCCCAGCGTGCTGCCCGCCACGCCGCCGACCACCGCGCCGCCCAGCGAACCGGTGCCGGTTTGCGTGCCTTCCAGTTGCACCTGGCGCACGCTCTCCACCACGCCGAACCAGACTTCCGCAGCCTGGCGGGCCTGCCCGCGCGAGTAGGCGCTTCCAGACATGCTGGAGGCACAGCCGCCCAGCGTCATCACGACCGCCAGTGCCAGCGCTGCGCTGCGCCATTTGTTGATCGTGACGTTCATCTCGTTTCTCCTATTCCAGGGTGGTGCCAAATTGCTCGCGGTAGCGCGTGAAGATTTCGTCCCGCGTCAGGCGGTGGTTCTGGCCGCCGCGGCTGGCGATCTTGAGCGCGCCCATGAGGGCCGCCAGTTGTCCGGTTTGCGTCCAGTCCATGCCCTTGCCGATGCCGTACAGAAGACCGGCGCGGTAGGCGTCGCCGCACCCCGTCGGGTCGAGCAGCGCTTCCGCTTCAACGCAAGGGATGTCGATGCGTTGTCCGCCGCTATAAATCTGCGAGCCGCGCGCCCCCAGGGTCACCACCAGCGCCTTCACCCGTTCGGCCAGTTTCTCCAGGCTTAGACCGGTGCGCTCCTGCATGAGTTGCGCCTCGTAATCGTTCATGGCCACGTAATCGGCCAGATCGACGAATTGCAGCAACTCCTCGCCATTGAACATCGGCAGCCCCTGGCCGGGATCGAAGATGAAGGGAACGCCCGCCTCGTGAAATTCGCGTGCGTGCTGCAACATGCCGTCGCGCCCATCCGGGGCGACGATGCCCAGACCGATGTCTGCCGCGTCGCCGACACGGTTGTGGTGGGAAAAATTCATGGCGCCGGGATGAAAGGCGGTAATCTGGTTGTCGTCCAGGTCGGTGGTGATAAAGGCCTGCGCGGTGTAAGCGCCCGCCACCGGGCGCACGTGCGTCTGCGCCAGCCCGAGTTGTTCCAGGCGCTGGGCGTAGGCGTGAAAATCGTCACCCACCGTGGCCATGATCAGCGGTTCGCCGCCGAGCATTTGCAGATTGTAAGCAATGTTCCCGGCGCAGCCGCCGAACTCGCGGCGCATGTCGGGCACCAGGAAGGCGATGTTGAGGATGTGAATCTGCTCCGGCAGGATGTGGTTCTTGAACTGGTCGTGGAACACCATGATGGTGTCGTAGGCGATGGAGCCGCAAATCAGGGTGCGCATGAAATCTCTCGCAAGGATGGAAAAACCCGCAGTATAGCAGCGGGGTTGCGCCTTTATTTGCGCGCCTGCCCCTGTTCCCAGCGCACCTTGATGAGAATGCGGCTTTTCACCGCGCGCCCGGCGCGCTCGCCCGGCAGGAAATTCCCGGCGCGAAAAGCCGCCAGCGCCACCTCCTCGAACATGCCGGGCGGATCGGCATCAACCACGACGACCTCGCGCAGCGCCCCCTTTTCGTCGATCAGCAAGCGTAGCGTCACGCTGCCTTCCACCCCTTCCCGTACCGCTTCCTCAGGATAGTCCGGCAGTATCGGCCGGGCCGCCGCCGGATGGCGGTCCAGTTCGCGGGCCGTGTAATAGACCGGGTCTTCCGCCAGGGGAAGTTCCAGCGCCAAAGCTGGCGCATCGGCTGGCACAGGCAGGGTTTCGGCAACATCGGGGGGGGCAGCGGGCTTGGCGAGATCGACGTCGGGCAGCGTCGATGCGGCCTGCTGGCGCGGCCTGGGAACAGTGGCGGCAGAAGCTTCCCGCGCCGCCGCCAGCACCGGCGGCACATCCGTCACCTGCCGGGTGGCGGTGAGGCGTCCCTCTTCGAGCGTCACTTGCAGGACGGGCGCCGCTGGCGCATGGGAAGGCGGCCGGACTGGCAGCAGGTAAATCAGGCTCAGGTGAACGGTAAACGACAATACCAGCGCCACCGCCAGTCTGACCTGGAGGGCTGTGAATTCAGGCAGATCAAAGACAGGGCGATCACTGGCGCTCATGTGCCGGAGTATAACTGCGGTGTGACGGAACGGCACCCTGTACCGCAGCGCACAAATGTCACCGTGCGGTACTTTCAGGTCAAAAGTCCGCGACTCCCGCAGGTGTGGGTGCCAACTCCACCAGTTGTAGATCAGCGCGACCGCCTGCGCCGAGAGGTTGCAGCGTTCCAAGTCGTGCTCACAACATCCAACAATATACCGTTAGCGGTATATAATCACTCCAATGAAACCCTTCATCTCCCAGGATAAACCGCTCCATTGGGTCGGATCGGCCAAGAAGGATTTGCTGGCTTTTCCCGGCGAGGCGGTGGACGACTTCGGTTATGCACTGGGCGTGGTGCAGTTGGGCGGCATACCGCCATCAGCCAAGCCCTGGAAGGGAGAAGGGCCGGGCGTATTCGAGATTGTAGAGGATCATCGCGGCGATACTTACCGCGTGGCCTACACCGTAAGGTTTGCAAAAGCGGTTTATGTACTGCACTGTTTTCAGAAGAAATCGCCGTCCGGCATACGCACGGCCAAGAACGATGTGGATTTGATACGTGAGCGCCTGAAAACGGCGCAAATGGATTATGAGGCGCGCTATGGCAAAGACGATTGAAACGGTAGACGTTGGCAGCGGCGATGTATTCCGCGATCTGGGCTATGCCGATGCAGGGGAGCGCAAACTGCGCGTGCAGCTTGCCATGCGCGTCAACGAGATCATCAAGGGCAAGCGCCTGACCCAAGCCGCTGCGGCTGCGCTGTTCGGCATCCCCCAGCCCCATGTCTCGGAACTCAAACACTTCAAGCTAAACCGCTTCTCCTCCGAACGGCTGCTGCATTTCATGACCCAACTCGACCGCGATGTCGAAATCGTCATCCGCCCACGGGACGCCGCCCACCCCACGGGTCAGGTGTCGGTGCTGTTCGCGGTTTGAGTCCAGGAACATCCCGCCAAATCTGGATAACGAGGCTGTAGAAAACCCCGGTTATTCTACAGCCTCAACGTCCAAATTGAGGGGCTGGCCACCACGAAACTTGACCGGAGCCCCAGAAGATCAAAAAACCGCAGGCCGTAAAAGAACACTTATCGGCCAGTCCCTATCAAATGCAGGGTTGGACGAAGCCGCTACGCGGAGGAGTCGCCTTGCTGAGCCACACG